>UBNQ01000014.1 GCA_900466875.1 Hyphomicrobiales bacterium
GGCGGCGACCGGCATCAGTGCCAGCATCAGCGCCGACGCGTCGTTGAAGCGGATCGACTGCAGCCGCGCCGTCACGGGCACGACCGCGTCGTCGGCGCGCACCACAACCATGCCGCTGGCATGCGTGGTCTTGTCTTCCAGTTCCTGCCGCTGCAAAAGCGCATCGAGCCCGCCGACATCGCCGAGCGCCTCGAGCGAGGCATAACCCGTCAGCTTCAGGAATTCGCTATTCGCATGGATCAGCGTGTCGCCGGCATGCACCAGCAATGCCACCGGCATCTGATCGATGATCTCTTCGGACAGCCCTGTGCGGTCGCGGCCCGGCATCATCGCGGCAAGTGCTGCGGCATCGACCTCTCCAGCGACCTCCTCCTCGGTCTCGTCTTCCGCGGTGGCGTCGGATGCTTCTGCCGTTTCGTCGTCAAGTGCCGCGGCAACGGCATCATCGGGCGTTTCCGCCTCATCCAATGCCTCAAGGTCGTTATCCTCACGGACAGCCTGAAGTTCTTCCGGCTGTTCCGCGTCGAGCTGCAGAGGTTCGTCGTCATCGATCGATGAGGATTGTTCAGCCACGAGATCCGTTTCGGAAGCGAGCTTTTCGTCCCCCACGAATTCCGCGTCGCGGGATACCGGCGAAGCCGCATCGTCTTCCGGAGAAGCGGACGCAGTCGTATCTGCGGCGCCAGCCACATCGTTGGCGGCTTGTTCGCTTTCGGCCTCCATCTCCTCGCCGGATTTCACGAACGTATCCAGCCGCCGGGCAATCTCCTGGAAATTGGCCTGCTCGCCGGGGCTGAGGCGTTGGCGTCGCTCCTCAAGCCGGATGACCTTGTCTGAATTCCGCCTGTCGGCATTGTCGACGAGCGTCAGGGCAGGGGGCTCGACTTCCGGCAGTTCAAGCGCCGACGTCTCGTCTTCGGCCGCCTCCGCAGCATCGTCGCGATCGTCCGGTGCGGCATCGGCTGGCTTGTCGTCGTTTGCAGCAAGCGTGATGTCGGTCTCCGGCGCCTCATCAGGCTCGTCGCCAGCCGGTTCGAGCGGTGCTGTTTCCGTTTCCGAAATGTCGTCGGCAGCAAGAACTTGATCCTCTGCCACGTCCCCAAGCGAAGCCACGTCATCATCCGGCAATTCGTTCAGCCCGGCATCGACCGGCTCCGCGATGCGGTCCGCTTGCGCCACTCCGAAGGAAAGGCCGGCAGCATGCGGGTCTTCGGCGGCGTCCCCCATCCGCACGATACCGAAACCACGAAAACCGTCGAATTCACGGGCGCGCGTATAGGTCGGAAGTGCTGCGAGATCGACGGGCACCACTTTCGAGGTGCCTTCCACCGGCCACCATATCGTCTTGCCGGACCACGTGTCGCGGCGGCTCAAGAGTTCGACAATCTTGCCGTCCGCGTCGAGATTGAACAGTGCCGAAAGATCGGAAAAGGCCATGCCGGAAATGGCCGCAGCATGCGGGCCGACGGCCTCGGCAAATTCCTTCGAGACCTCGCTGAACCGGCCGCTTGCATCGATCTTCCAGACGAAGCGCACCGTCCTGAGCGGTCGCACCGGTTGGGCAACGGCAGGCGGCGCCAGATCGTCTTCATCATACGACGAAGCCGCCGCCACAGCAGGCTCATCTGCCTCGACAGCTGGCGTTTCTTCGGCGGTGGGATCATCCTCATCGGTTTCGACCGGTGATTCCTCCTCCAAGTCCTCGTCTTCAGGCTCGTCGGCAAAAAGCTCTTCCTGCCCAGCAGAAATCTCCTGCGTGCCGGCCGCGCCTTCGTATTCCTCGATCACGTCCTGTTCGGTCGTGCTTTCCTCGACCGGTTCCTCGGCGGACGCTTCCACACGGTCACTCTGGTCCGCTTCGGCCTGTTCGAAGACTGGCTCGTCCGTCGCCGGCAACGTGGCCTCGTCCTCCGCGGGATCTTCCTCGATCTGCGAAGCCGGAGACGCATCGATGTCAGCCGCAATATCGGCAACGGCAGTGCTTGCGACATCCTCCCGGGTATCTTCAGCGCTTTCGAACTCGATGACGTTCTCATCCGTCTGAGGCATCGGAGATTCTGCCAGGTCCGTTTCGTCCACGGGTGCGGCAATCACATCCGCAGCATCAGGCTCGTCCGTATCCTCGAGCGAAATCTCTTCCTCGACATCCGGATTGTCCTCGATCGCCGCAACGGCGCTCAAGGCATCGTCGTAATCCGGGACGTCGATAATATCGGCTTGATCGCCACCTGCGTCTTCAGATCCGCTATCCGTGCCCGCGCTTTCGATCACCGGCAACGCGGCAATAGCGGCGGCCTGCACCTTGGCGGCACCCACGACGAACAGAAGATTGAGCGCCGGCTCCTCCGATACCTGACCGATCGCGGCGGGCAGATATCCGCCTGATGTGGCAATCGGCCGCTTGATCAGCCGGTGGCGGTCATTGCCGACCATCGACACCAGCATCCGCGTCGTCTGGATCGAAATGGCAAGCGCCGAGAACTGGCCGGATGCGGCAAGGATGTTACCCTCGGCATCGAGCACGGCCATATGCGTTTCGGGATCGTCGAACCCTTCGATCAGCCGGGCCGCGCAGTCCTTGGGCGACAGGCGCTGGTTGTCGACCGGCACCGACAAGAGAATACAGGGCTTGTTCTGCACCCTGATCATCTCGCAACGCGCCTGCACCGCGACCCGAAGAAAACCGGAGGCGATGCGAACGGTAAACGTGCGCCGGTCGCCGATGGATTGCAGGGAGCGCGCAATCGGCTCCACCTGGCGGAACATCAGTTCGCCGCGATCGAGACCCTGGTCGAGAAAATCATAGATCGAGTTGAAACCGAAAAGAGCCGCTCCACGACCGTTTGCCCAGGAGACCGACCGCAAATCCGGCGAGAAAAGGACGACCGCCATACCCGCGGCAAAGGCCTCGCTGACACGTTCGTGTACTGCGACGTCGATGAATGGGTATTGCACGTCCGACATGGGCAAACCTGTGAAATTACGTGTCGGCCCATAAGGCCATGGAATTAACCTCTTGTTAATATCCCGCCCCCTTCAAAGGGTCCACATCGGAGAACAGGAACGCGCAAACAGGGTTAACGTCGGTCGGTTGTGCTGCGTCGCATATATTGCAATGCACAATGGTATCGGCTATATTTGTGGAACAGGTTCGGCGATGCCTGTTTTTTCGCCGGACCGGATCTTTTTGGAGGAAAAGGTTGTGGCTTATACTGACGATATCTTCTCGTTCTCGGCGTTCGATCCGGCAAAGCTGACGCAAAGCTGGCGCGAATTTGCAGAGCAAGGCACGACCCATTCCCGCGACACCTACGGTAAGATGAAAACGGCGGCGGAGGAAGCCTCCCGCACGGTTGAATCCACAATCCATTCGGCCCAGGCGGGCACGATGGAATTCGGCCTGAAGGCGATCGAAGCGCTGCGCACCAATACGGAAATGTCGTTTTCCCACATGGAGCGGCTGATGGGCGCGAAATCCTTTTCCGAAGTGGTGGAACTGCAGACCGCCTTCGTGCGCAAGCAGGCCGAATTTACCGTAGAGCAAGCAAAGACCATGCAGCAGGCCGCGCAGAAGATGGCCGATGACGTCGCTAAGCCCGGCAGACAGGCCGCCGAAAAGGCCATGGACGCCTTCAAGCCATCCTGATCGGATGGTCTGTCGATGTTTGTCCACATGATCGCGGCAGACTTGATCGCAAGGATCGAATTTGTCGGATTGAAAGGACTTGCAATCTTCATTCGATGGCCGTATGTGACCGGTCAACATCGCTTCGGCGGTCTATGCGGTTGTAGCTCAGTTGGTTAGAGCGCAGGTTTGTGGCACCTGAGGTCGGAGGTTCAATTCCCCCCAACCGTACCATTTTTCTCTTTGTCCATACCGATAAGCTAATAGTCGCAAGGGCTTACGAGTAGAGGCAAATTTTTCCTTCAATCGTGCTAGCTATACTGCCCGCCGCATACGCATTGCGCAGGGACATGGCCGCGTTTTGCCGTCGCTCCGCAGATTTAAAAATCACGCCGGTCGGGAATAAACGTCGTCCCACTTCGTTCATCAGCCTGTAACGACACGAGCTGAACGAAAGAGAAAAGCCATGAGCCAGTTTCTTGCCGGACGTTTTTCCACTGCCGGTGCCGCCGCACTTCTTGCGGCCGTGGCATTGACGGCATCGATGCCGCAAGCCCATGCACGGCCGCAAATTTCCATCCAGTCCAACACGGAAGCCCGGATCATCCTGATCGATGACGACGACGATGATGATGATCGTCGCCGCTATTTTCATCGCCAGCGGGATGATGATGACGACTGGCCCCGCTACCGCGGTTTTTCCCGCGGTGACGACGATGACGATGATGATGACGACGACGATTGATTATTCGTCGGCTGTCCGACAATCAGATGCCCGGTGTTGAGCCGGGCATTTTTGCGTTCGCGAGAGCGATCTTTTATCAAGGCTGGGGCTTCAGCTTTGGCACAGCGCACGCACGTTGAGCAGCCCCCAGCCGAAGACCGCATCCTTGCCCGGTTCGCCCATGTCGCTTGCCATGCGGGTAAGTTCCTCCCCCACCTCCTTCGGTCCCATCTGCGGGTTGGCGCCGAGCATCATCGCTGCGGCAGCGGTGACGAAGGGAGCGGCAAAGGATGTGCCGCTCTTCTGCCGCCCGCCCGAAATGGAGGCGGCCGTCCACACGCCCACGCCCGGCGCAGCGATGTCGATATGGTCGCCGCGCACCGCGCGTCGATAGGGCTTCATCTGCCTGTCGACAGCCGTCACCGCAATGACATCCGGATAGGCGGCGGGATAGACCGGCTTTGCCTTCGGCCCCTCGTTGCCGGCGGCGGCAATCAGGACCGTGCCCTTGTCGATCGAAGCCCGCACCGCCTGTTCGAAAAGCAGGTTATGCGGCCCGCTGAGGCTCAGATTGACGATCCTGATGCCGCGTTCCGCCATCAGGTCGAGCGCCCTGACCAGATCGTAGACATCGGCGATATCGGCCGCCTTGCGATATCGTTGGAAGGCATCGACCGCCACCAGTTGCGCGGAAGGAACAAGGCCCGGCGCGCGGCTGCCGGAGGCCCCGACCAGAAGGGCGGCGACCGCAGTCCCGTGCTGCTCTGCCGATTGTGGCGCCGTATCGTTCGAAAGCCGCACGACGTCGATCCTGGCATCCGCCAGGGAGCCATGTTTTTCGTTGATCGCCGTATCGATAAGCCCGATCGGCGCCGGCGCGGCGCAGCTTGCCGCCCCTGGCTGCGCCGCCTGCATCGGCCAGCCGGCGATATGGCGGATCAGCGTGCAGCCGTTGCCGGTGCAGATCGAGCTTTCCTGCTGCTCCGGCTGGTAGAAATGGTTGAAATCCACCGAGGCCGAAGGCGCGGCATCCGCCACCGCCTGACGCGCGGTCGTAAGCGTCATGCTCTGCGGGATCGTCAACCGCATCAGTTCGCCGCCGGTCAGCGCGATCGGCGTCCGGTCGTCCACCACGAAACCATCCTGCGTCAGGTCGGCGATCGATGCCTCGCTGAGGCCGGTGGCGATGATCTCGTTCGGCGCGCGGTCCGGGATTGCCGGCGCCTGCCGCCTCGGCGGGCTGCGTTCCGCCCGCTGGAACGGCCAGCGGAAGAGCGAGCGCAGATCGCCGCGCGGACGATCGTCATCGTCCCGGTCACCTCCGCCTCCGCCGTTTCCGCCACCATAATTGCCACCTCCACCGCCATCATCGCCGTCGTCCCCGCCGTCATCGTCATCAGCGAAGGCGACCGCCGTACCCGGCAGAAAGCCCGCCGACTGAAGGGCCGGCTGGCTCACCATGCCGCCCAATGCGATGATGAATGCCAGTGACAGTCGCAGAGCAGAATGTGCAAGCTTGGACAATTCTCTATCTCCGGTAGAAATGCTGGCCGAATCCCGGCGATACTATCCGATATCGTTACCTTGAGTAGACGTTTGGGTGGACAGATTATTCCAAGTCGTGCCAGACAAATCGCATGACGAGTGAAATGCAGACTGTGCCGCAGCGACTGGTCGCCTTCCTGCCGAACCTGCGGCGGTTCGCGATTTCCCTCTGCCATTCGCGTGAGCTTGCCGATGACCTGGTCCAGGCGGCTTGCGAACGGGCGATCGTTGCCGCCGACAGTTTTGCGCCCGATACGCGCTTCGATGCCTGGATGTTTCGCATCCTCAGAAATCTCTGGATCGATCATCTGCGCCGCGCAAGGACAGCCGGTCCGCAGGACGAGCTGGAAAAGGCCGAAAATGTCTCCGTCCCGTCGGGAGAGGCTGCAGCCCATGCCCGCATGGAATTGCAGGAAGTCACCGCTGCCCTGCAGAAACTGCCGGATGAACAGCGCGAAGTGCTGGTTCTGGTCTGTGTCGAGGAACTGAGCTATCGCGATGCCGCAGACGTTCTCTCCATCCCCATCGGCACGGTGATGAGCCGTCTGGCGCGGGCGCGTAAAAATCTGGCCGAGCTGACGGGAATAAGTCTTGGCGAGAAACGTTCGTCCGGTACGAAAGGCGGCGTTGCATGAACATCGAATATTTTGACGACGAAACGTTGATGGCGTTTGCCGATGGCGAACTCGACGAGGCGACGAGCCTGCGGGTCGAAGCGGCGCTCGACCATGACGAGGCGCTGGCCGCACGGCTTGCGGTCTTCCTCGACACGCGGCTTGCCGTCGCCTCTGCCGTCAAGCCGCTGATCGACGAGCCCGTGCCCGAAGCGCTCGCCGACTCCGTCCGCCGTGTGGTGCAGGAAGCCGAAGCGGCGAAGGTGGCAACCGGCGAAAAGAACGTCCTGGCATTCCCCGGTCGCGAGACGCGTCAGCAGGTTGAACGCCGCCAGTGGCTGCTGCCGATCGCCGCCTCCATTCTGGCCGTTATCACCGGCGTCGGTGGTTTCGTGGCCGGCAGAAGTGGCCTGCAACCGGGCAACTCGCTTGACACAGCGCTTTTCGCAGCGCTCGACGCACAACCTTCCGGCAGCGAAGTCGCGCTCACGGATACGCAGACACTGCACATCGTTGCGACCTTCACCGATGGCCGCGGCGAGCTCTGCCGCGAGTACGATCTGCGGCGGGCGCAGGAGAATACCACGACGGTCGCCTGCCGCGCGAACGGCGCCTGGGTCACGCGGCTTGCGCTGACATCCCCACGCACCGAAGGGTATGTCCCGGCGTCCTCGCAGGACATGGTCGATGCCTATCTGACCACGATCGAAGCCGGCGAACCGCTTGCGGCCGACGCGGAAAAGAGCGCCCTCGCAAAGGCCGAATGATTTTTTAAGAAGCGGCGGGAATAAGTTTTCCGCCGCACCGTTCTTCCCGACATGAGCCGCGAGGAGAACGATCATGGCACTGTCCCTTCTGAAAAAGCCCGAACCGAAACTGACCTTTCTCTGCCGCAAGGAGGATGAGGGCATCATCCCGGCGCCGGTGCGCGCCAAGACTGCGCTGCCCGAATGGTTCCGCAAGCTGCCGCCCGTCACGGAATCCCGTGTTTCGGCCAATGACAGCGGCTTGACCGTCAAGCGCTGCATGCCCTTCCTCGATGCCATGACCACCGGCTGGGTGATCGGCCTGCCCGCAACGGTGCGCATGGAGATTTCCGATGAAGGCCGCACGGTGGATTGCGGCTGGGATTTCGACCGCACGCTGGTCAGCAATCACGCCAATCACCAAGTGGCCGGCAATCCCCGTGATCCGATGCCGCCCTGCAAGTTCCACAATTACTGGACCATCGTCACCCCGCCGGGCTGGAGCTGCCTGTTCGTGCCGCCGCTCAACCGGCCGAACGGCGCCTTCGAGATCGTCTCGGGCGTTGTCGATACAGATACCTATCAGTCTGAAATCCACTTCCCGTTTTTTGCCACCGGCGAGGATGGGCTGCATGTGCTGGAGCGCGGCACGCCGATCGTTCAGGTCATCCCGTTCCGCCGCGAAACCTCCGATCTTGCGGCCGACATCCGCTCCGAAAGCGAGGAGGAGGCGACGACGCGCAAGACCATCCTGCGCAAGACCCAGGCCTCTGCCGGCTGGTACAGAAAGTTCGCCCGCGCTCAGCGCTGAGAAAAATCCGTCATCGTCGCGCGTCGATATCCGGCATCCCGCCGGATGCCGGCGCGCGTCCGCGTTTATCAGTTAAGTCTTTGAAATTATTTTATTTTATCCGGAATAACCTGCCTTGTGTCGCGTTTCTCCCATGCAGTCGAAAAGACTGCGTGCTCTCTAGGAGAAACACCATGAAGAAGATTTTCGCCGTACTCAGCACACTTCTTGCCGCCGGCGTGTCCGCCCCGACTCCGGCCGTTGCCGATGATCCGTTGACGCGTTTCCTCGACAAGACGTTCAAGAACGACCGGGCAAGCTACAGCTCCCGCCGCGACCACGACAACAACCGCGGCTGGTCCAGCTCGAATTCCAACCGCAACAGTTCGTCCAACTCGTCGCGCAATTCCAGCTCGAACGGCAACTCGAATTCCGACGGCAATTCCAGCTCCAACAGTTCCTCGAACTCTTCGAGCAATTCGAATTCGAACGGTAGCTCGAACAGCAATTCGAACTCGTCTTCCAATTCGTCGTCTAACTCGTCCTCGAATTCCTCGTCGAATTCTTCCGGCAACTCCTCGTCGAATTCGTCTTCGAATTCCTCAGACGATGACTGAGCCTTCTCTGACCTCGTTACATGAAACAGCCCGGCCGGGGTTAACCGGCCGGGCTGTCTTATTCTGGCTTATGACTTCGGACCTTACTTGGCCGACCATTTCCAGTCGCGGATTTCCGGCATGTCTTCGCCATATTCGCGCACATGGGCATTGTGCAGGGCAAGCTTGCCGTTCAGCATCTCGACCACATGCGGAACCTTTTCCTTCAGTTCCGGCACCCGTTCGATGGCTTCGAGCGCCAGGTGGTAGCGGTCGAGCTGGTTGAGCACCGTCATGTCGAACGGCGTCGTGGTCGTGCCTTCCTCGACAAAGCCGCGCACATGCATGTTGCGATGGTTGTTGCGCTTATAGGTGAGGCGGTGGATGAGGTAAGGATAGCCGTGATAGGCGAAGATGACCGGCCGTTCGGTGGTGAACAGCTTGTCGAATTTCTCGTCCGTCAGGCCATGCGAATGCTCTTCCTTCGCCTGCAGCGTCATCAGGTCGACGACGTTGACGACGCGGATTTTCAGTTCCGGGATCGCCTCGCGCAGCAGCATGACGGCTGCCAGCGTCTCCATCGTCGGCACGTCGCCGGCGCAGGCCATCACCACATCCGGTGCGATCGCGTCATCCTCGTTGCTGGCCCAGTCCCAGATACCGGCACCGACCTGGCAATGTTTGGCCGCATCCTCGATGGAGAGCCATTGCGGCTCCGGCTGCTTGCCGGCCACGATCACGTTGATCCGGTCCCAGGTGTTGAGGCAATGGTCGGCCACCCACAGCAGCGTATTGGCATCCGGCGGCAGATAGATACGCACCACGTCTGCCTTCTTGTTGGCAACGTGATCGAGGAAGCCCGGATCCTGATGCGAAAAGCCGTTATGGTCCTGCCGCCACACATGCGAGGTCAGCAGGTAGTTGAGCGAGCTGATCGGCTTCCTCCACTCCAGATGACGCGTCACCTTCAGCCATTTGGCGTGCTGGTTGAACATCGAGTCGATAATGTGGATGAAGGCCTCGTAGCACGAGAAGAACCCGTGACGCCCGGTCAGCAGATAGCCTTCCAGCCACCCCTGGCATAGGTGTTCGGACAGCACTTCCATCACCCGCCCGTCGGGCGAAAGATGCACGTCATAGGGTTGGATCTTGTCCAGCCAGACGCGATCGGTTGCTTCGAAGACCGGCCCCAGACGATTGGAATCCGTTTCATCGGGTCCGAAGATGCGGAAATTCTTTTCCACATCGTTGAGCTTCATCACGTCGCGCAGGTATTTGCCGAGGACCTCCGTCGTCTGCACGATTTTCTCGCCAGGCACCGTCACGTCGACGGCATAGTCGGCAATCGGCGGGCATTTCAGGTCCTTGCGCAGGATGCCGCCATTGGTATGCGGGTTGGCGCCCATGCGGCGGTTGCCGGTCGGGGCAAGCGCCTTCAGTTCCGCCTTCAGGCTACCGTCCGCGTCGAACAGGTCTTCCGGATTGTAGCTCCGCATCCAGTCTTCGAGAACCTTGCGGTGGCTGTCGTTTTCGCGGCAGGTGGCAACCGGAACCTGGTGCGCGCGCCAAAAGTCCTCGACCTTTTTGCCGTCGACTTCCTTCGGCCCTGTCCAACCCTTCGGGCTGCGCAGGATAATCATCGGCCAGCGCGGCGCTTCGGTCAGTGCGGCGCCCGAGCGGGCTTCTTCCTGGATCGCGCGGATCATGTCGGTTGCGAGATCCATTGCATCCGCCATCAGCCGGTGCATCGCCTCCGGCTCGTTGCCTTCGACAAAGATCGGCGCATAGCCGTGACCTTCGAACAGCTTCCTCAGGTCGTCGTGGGGAATGCGCGAAAGCACGGTCGGGTTTGCGATCTTGTAGCCGTTGAGATGCAGGATCGGCAGAACCGCGCCGTCCCGGGCTGGGTTCAGGAATTTGTTGGACTGCCAGCTTGCGGCCAGCGGCCCGGTTTCGGCCTCGCCGTCACCCACGACGCAGGCGACGATCAGGTCCGGATTGTCGAAGGCAGCCCCGAAGGCATGCACCAGCGCGTAACCCAGCTCGCCGCCTTCATGAATGGATCCGGGGGTTTCGGGCGCCACATGGCTCGGTACGCCGCCGGGGAAGGAGAACTGCCGGAACAGCTTGCGCATGCCCGCTTCATCTTCCGGAATATCCGGATAAACTTCGCTGTAGATGCCTTCCATCCAGGTATTGGCGACCATGCCCGGTCCGCCATGGCCCGGACCGCATATATAGATGACGTCAAGATCGCGGCTTTTGATCACCCGGTTGAGATGCGTATAGATGAAATTGAGGCCCGGGGTCGTGCCCCAGTGGCCGAGGAGTCGCGGCTTGATGTGCAGCGGCTGAAGCGGCTCGCGCAGAAGCGGGTTTTCGAGTAGATAGATCTGCCCGACCGAAAGATAATTGGCTGCCCGCCAATAGCGGTCCATAAGCGTCACTTCCGCCTGTGAAAGTTCAGTGCGGGGACGAGTGGGATCAAAATATTCGGGTTGTGAAAATGTGGTGTCCTTCTGGACGACATGTTGCTGCATTGAAAACTCCTCTTTTTTCCTCATCTCCGATACTAATCGATTTAGATGATGCGTTTCATGACATGGATCATGGACCGGCGGATTGTCCGTCTCTCAAGAGGCATCGCGCTTGCGGTAATGTGGACGCTTTATGTGACAATCAATCAATTCTTGCGCAATGGCCGGGAGGATAGGGTAGGGGCTGACGATTGCCAGCTTCAAGGCCGATTTTTTGCGTGTCCGCTGTCTGCGGTCGCAATCCGGCCATGACCGTTTTCCAGCGGCAGGCCCTGCTGAGATGTCGTGCGGTACACCGTCGCACGCTTTGATGCGGTCGACGCGCTCCTTCCATGCCTGGGTGATGTTTTGAAGGAGGAAGATCGTGACCCACGTTCGCGAGCTGCGCAGCCGGGTCGCCAAAAAGGGGCGGTGGAGAAGCGTCTCGGATAAAGTCGAAAAGGCTTCAGACGGGAAGACCCGGCCCATGACTGTTGGGCCGGGTCCCTCCTGGACGACGTGGCCTCCGCCACGCCGCCCCCAGCCCACCGTTCATGCGTCGGCGGCGAAATCCGTGACCATCCGGCTCCGATTAGAGCCGTCCTTCAGCCGCCCGCACATATCGTTGATAGCGTCGAGCGGGGTCGCGGATCCCGGGCATCACCTGGCCCTCGGCGGCAAACATGATGTGCGCCTTGAAGCGCCACCGGTGTCATGCCTGTGACGACGAGCCTATGCGAACGGCAGGCGACTTCATTGACCCAACGCAACATGCGGTCGGGCGAAAATCGCCTCAGGCATGGTGGACGGGCTTGTGCTCGGCGATATCGGCAGCATGCCGGAACATCCGCACCAGCCTGATCCGGTCTTCGCCCAGCCGCATCAGTGCGTGATCGAAGCGGCGGATCTGCCCGGGGTCGGGCCGCCAGTATCCATCACCCAGCTTCGGTTTCACTTTCACAGGCGTGACCGACATGCGCGGGCCGATATTGTCCTGGAATTGCGCAAGGGTCATTCCGGCCTTCACCAGCAAAGCTCGAACGCCGGAACGGCTTTCTGTCGCAATCACCACGCGGAACGCATTGATCAGGCTGCCCTTGGATGCCGGAAGCTCGCCGGTGTCGAAAAGATCGCTGCCCGTTTCATGCTCTCTCAGATAAACGAGATAGACATCGACCAGATGATGCGCCGCCTGAAGCAACTGCGCATCCGTGCCGAAGCTGTGATCTCTGTCATATGGTGATCTGGCAAAGTCGGAATACGGCATGAAACTGTCCTCGTTTGCCTTACAAACGCGCAGGATCAGCTTTGGTTCTGCCGGAATTTTAGGCGCGAAAATACGGAGGCGCCGCCGTTTTTTCGCATTCGATGTTGTGCAATGCACCATTGCCTATTGCACAACGCGGATTATGGCCTATGTTTGTCCCGCGACCGCATGTCGCAGTCTGGGTCATTTTGGCCCCCTTCACCCGGCGCTTGCGACGGGTTTTTTCAAGAAGGATGAAACCATGACAGTCTCAATTAGCAACATTAAGGCATCTCAGAGCGGCGCAGTTCTTTCGGGTCAGGTGGCAAGAGCCGTGGCCGAAGCGCGTCTCGCTGCGGGCTACAGCATCGACGATCTTTCCTTGACCACCGGCCTTGTCCATGAGGAAATCGTCGGCGTCGAGAACGGTCTGAACTCGGATCCGGCCAAACTGAAACGTATTGCCGTGGCGCTGAAGTTGCCTCCATCGGCGCTTCTCGTCTCGTGATTTCAAAAAAGCCCGGCTTCGTCCGGGCTTTTTCGTCTCTGCCGTCAGGTGGTGACGAAGATTTGGCTTTCCGCCGCCACCAGTTCGCGGATGTAGTCGACGACGATCCGAAGCCGCGCAAGATCGCGGGATGTCTCGTGATAGGTGGTCCAATAGGAGCGCTTCAGCGAGATCTCGGGCAGGATCCTGACAAGCTCGGGATATTGCCGCGCGACGTAATCATGCAGGATGCCGATTCCGGCGCCGGTCTTCACTGCCTCGGTCTGGCCGATCGCGCTCGAAATCTCGAAGCCCGCATCCCAGTCGCGCATGATCTCGCCGGTAAAATTCAGCGACGGTGAAAAGATCAGGTCTTCCACATACCCGACGCGCGCATGGCGTCTCAAATCCTCGGCCGCCGCCGGCTCTCCCGCCGCGTCCAGATAGGCCCGCGACGCATAAAGCCCGAGCGTGTAATCCGTCAGCCTTGAGGAGACGAGGCGGCCCTGTTCCGGTTGCTCGATGGTGATCGCGATATCCGCCTCGCGCTGGGATAGCGAAAAATGTCGCGGCACCGGCACCAGCTGTATCTTCAGTTCCGGATGTCGGCGGGTGAGATGGCCCATCCGCGCTGCCAGAAACGAAACGCCGAAACCGTCCGGCGCGCCGATCCGCACCGTTCCGGCAACCACGGTATCGGTACTGGCCGTCCGCGCCTGCGCCGAGAGCATTTCGGTTTCCATTTTTTCGGCGGCTGCGAGCAGCACTTCGCCTTCCGCCGTCAGCGTGCAGCCATTGGTCCGGCGCACCAGAAGCCGGGTCTGCAGCGCATCCTCCAGCGCCGTCATCCGCCGACCGAGCGTGGCATGGTTGATGCCGAGACGCCGTGAGGCGGACAGAATCTGACCGGTGCGCGCCACCGCCAGAAACATCCTGACATCATCCCAGTCCACAGGTGCCACCTTTCAGGTATGTCGCGCAAAAGTGTGCAGCGGTTTTGCGGCAACGACATGCCTCATGCTAATGTCGAAATTTGCACAACAGTTGCGTAAACTATCGCGTTGAATTGCGCAAATTCGAGTGACATTCTGCCTGCCATATAAAACAGGAGGAAACCCATGCAGGAAATCGGTCATTTCATCGGCGGCAAGCATGTCGCCGGAACCAGCGGCCGCACCGCCGACGTCTTCAATCCGGCAACTGGCGAAGTGCAGGCCAAGGTCGCGCTCGCCAGCGTGTCTGAAATCCGCGCAGCCGTCGAAAACGCCAAGGCGGCCCAGCCGGCATGGGCGGCCACCAATCCCCAGCGCCGCGCCCGCGTCTTCATGAAGTTCGTCGACCTGCTCAACCGCAACATGGATGAGTTGGCCGTCATGCTGTCGAAAGAACACGGCAAGACGGTCGAGGATTCGAAGGGCGATATCGTCCGCGGCCTCGAAGTATGCGAATTCGTTATCGGCATCCCACATCTTTCCAAGGGCGAGTTCACCGAGGGTGCAGGTCCGCAGATCGACATGTATTCGATCCGCCAGCCGGTCGGCATCGGTGCCGGCATTACCCCGTTCAATTTCCCCGGCATGATCCCGATGTGGATGTTCGCTCCCGCGATCGCCTGTGGCAATGCCTTTATCCTGAAGCCCTCCGAGCGTGATCCGTCGCTGCCGATCCGGCTTGCCGAACTGATGATCGAGGCAGGCCTGCCTGCCGGCATCCTCAACGTTATCAACGGCGACAAGGCGGCCGTCGATGCGATCCTGACCGACCCGGATATCGGCGCGGTCTCTTTCGTCGGCTCCACCCCGATCGCGCGGTATGTCTATGGAACCGCCGCACAGAACGGCAAGCGCGCCCAATGCTTCGGTGGCGCCAAGAACCACATGATCATCATGCCGGATGCCGATCTCGATCAGGCCGTCAATGCCCTGATCGGTGCGGGCTACGGTTCCGCCGGCGAGCGCTGCATGGCCGTTTCGGTCGCCGTCCCGGTCGGCGAGGAAACCGCCAACCGCTTGGTCGAAAAGCTGATCCCGAAGATCGAAAGCCTGCGCATCGGGCCGTATACGGACGACAAGGCCGACCTGGGTCCGGTCGTCACTAAGGCGGCTCAGGAGCGCATCAACGGTCTGATCGACAAGGGTGTCGAAGAGGGCGCAAGCCTTCTCGTCGATGGCCGTGGCTTCAAACTGCAGGGGTATGAAGACGGCTATTTCGTCGGCGGCTCTCTGTTCGACAACGTCACGCCGGATATGGAAATCTACAAGCAGGAAATCTTCGGTCCGGTCCTCTCCGTCGTCCGCGCGACGAATTACGAGGATGCGCTGTCGCTGCCGATGAAGCACGAGTACGGCAATGGCGTCGCGATCTACACCCGTGACGGCGATGCCGCCCGCGATTTCGCGTCCCGCATCAATATCGGCATGATCGGCATCAACGTGCCGATCCCGGTTCCGCTCGCCTACCACTCCTTCGGCGGCTGGAAGGCGTCGTCCTTCGGCGATTTGAACCAGCACGGCACGGATTCGATCAAGTTCTGGACCAAGACCAAGACGATCACCGCCCGCTGGCCTTCGGGCATCAAGGACGGTGCGGAGTTCGTCATGCCGGTCATGAAGTAGCCGAAACATCCTCGATGGCGGGTGCTCCTACACCCGCCATAAGACCTCTCCTATATAAACTATCCCTCACGAAAGATTGACGTAGCCGCCGGTTGCCCTAAATTGGAGCGGGTAGGAGTGGGAGTTGTGTCATGGTTTACGAGTGGGACGAAAAGCGTGCCCGTCGCACGCATTGGGCGCGTATTGCCCTGAGTATCCTTGCAGCGGCAACAGCTCTGGGCGTATCCGCAGCCATTGCCATCGCGATGTCTATGGGCTGAGCAAAGCCGCGAAACTTACTTTTTTTGTACAGAAAAGGCCGGCTCCGAGGTTTCGGAATGGCCGGCCAGATGAGTGACTGTAGCCTCTTGCTGCAGCGTCGTGTCGGTTCGAGCCGATTGTCACAGCTCATCCGTAAATGTCTTATATCAAGGATGACCCGTTGAAGCGGGTGTAAGCAGGGCTGACAACAGGGGTGGAAGCTCGCCCTGTGGTTGCTTTATGTTGATATTTGCATTCAGGATTTGCTTTTTCATGCATTCGGTGAATTAGTGCACTTGAAAACATGATCCCGATTTTCCTATTTTGGAATTGTTCAAAACTAGGGAAGCGTCTATATAGAGTTCTCTCGAGTCTTCGGAGACCATCATGCGCCTGACAAAACAGACCAATTATGCCGTAAGAATGCTGATGTATTGCGCGGCGAATGACGGGCATCTCAGCCGCATTCCGGAAATTGCCAGGGCATATGGCGTATCCGAACTGTTTCTGTTCAAGATCCTCCAGCCGCTCAACAAGGCGGGTCTGGTCCAGACCGTTCGTGGCCGCAATGGCGGCGTGAAGCTTGGCCGCGCTGCCGACAAGATTACCCTTTTCGATGTCGTGCGCGTAACCGAAGACAGCTTCGCCATGGCGGAATGTTTCGAGGACGACGGTGCGATCGAATGTCCGCTGGTCGACAGCTGCGGTCTCAACTCCGCGCTCCGCAAGGCGCTGAATGCGTTTTTCGACGTTCTTGCCGAATACACGATCGACGATCTGGTCAAGGCGCGTCCGCAGATCAACTTCCTTCTCGGCCTCGATCCGGTCGATATGAGGGTTGTCGCTCCCGCCGCCTGATCCATCAGACGCTTTATCTGACGAAAAAACGCCGGTCTCTCCGGCGTTTTTTGTTTCCGCCAACTGTGCTTGGTTGACCTTCCGGCTGTGGCGGCTAGAACCGATAATACCTTGCCGTGTTGGCAGCCTGCCGTGTTGGTGGCCGGTCGCGCTGGCAGGTGTCAGGACCGGTCTTTATGAATTTTCCAGAATTGCGCCAGTTTTTGATGACGTCCCTGATTGGAACGGCCGGCGCGCTCGTTGCAATCGTCATCGGTTTCCCGGCTCCCTATCTGATTGGTGCGGCAGTTGCCGTTACCGTGGCAGGTCTTGCCGGGCTTCGCCTCGGTGTGCCGCATGTCGTGCGCAATGCCTGTTTCATCATCATCGGCATATCCATGGGCTCCACGGTCACGCCGGAGATTTTCGTCGCCGCACGCACATGGCCGCTCAGCTTCGTCATGGTCTTCGTCGCGGTCGTCATCCTGCTTTTCTCCGCGGCCTGGGTGCTGCAAAAGCTGTTCCGTTACGATCGCACGACAGCACTTCTCGCCGCCTCGCCCGGCCATCTGAGTTACGTCCTGAGCCTTGCCGCCGAAATGCGCTGTGATCTTCGTGCCGTCAGCATTTCCCAGAGTGTGCGGGTGCTGGCGCTGACGATCAGTGTTCCGCTGATCGTGGAAATCTTCGATCTCGCCGGCAATGACGTAATCGTTCTGCCTGAAGCGATGAGCATGCCGATCTTCGCCGTCATGGTGATCGTTTCTGCCGGTTTCGGCCTGCTTTTCCGGCGCTGGAAGTTTCCCGCAGCGCTTCTCCTGGGCGGCGTCTTCGTCTCCATCTCCACCCATATCACCGGCTTCGTGTCAGGCACCGTGCCCAACTGGCTGCTGATCCCGATCTACGTCCTGCTCGGCTCGCTGATCGGATCGCGCTTTTCCGGCCTGTCCTTTGCTGACTTGCGCGTCGCCATCGTCTCCGGGCTGGTGGTGACTGTCGTCGTCATGACGCTTGCCGGAGGCCTCGCGGTAACGGTTTCCTATTTCGCCGATGTTCCGCTTGATGCAGCGCTGATCGCGTTTTCGCCCGGCGGGCTGGAAACCATGGCCGCCATGGCCGTCATGCTGAACGCCGATCCTACCTATGTCGGCGCCCACCATGTGTTAAGACTGATGTTCCTGTCCGTGCTGATGCCATTTGTCATCGGCAGGGATGCGCGGTTGAAATAGAATTCGTCGCGCAGGATGCGCAGATGAAAGCAGGGAGAAGAAACGAATGTCGAAAGCGATCGTCGTCATGGGTGTCAGCGGCGCCGGCAAAACCTCGATTGCCGATCTTCTGGCCAATCGTCTTGGCTGCCGTTTCGTCGAGGGCGATCGGCTGCACCCGGAAGCGAATGTCAAGAAGATGGCGGAGGGAACGCCGCTGACGGACGAAGACCGCTGGCCCTGGCTCGATATCATCGGCAAAGAACTGAAGTCCGCCCGCTCCGCCGGTGAAGATATCGTCGTGACCTGTTCCGCACTCAAGAAGATCTACCGGGAAAGACTTCGTTCCGCTGGCGGAGAGCCGCTTTACTTCGTATTCCTCAAGGGCTCGCCGGAACTGCTGGCCTCCCGCATGGGCGCACGCAAGGGCCATTTCATGCCGACCTCGCTGTTGCAGAGCCAGCTTGCAACGCTGGAAAGTCCAGAGGGTGAGACGAATGTGGTGACGGTCGATATCGATGCGTCTGTGCCGGAGATCGTAGAAGATGCAATCGACAGACTTGAAAAACTTTGGCGCGAAGATATTTGAACGATAACTTGTCCGGATCGGCAATTCTTGCCGAATTAAACTTTTATTCACATTTTTTGCTTGGCCCGGTGATCTGAACCTGACCTCTTTACGTATAACGCTCAATTAGCGTTGTCGGTTTGGCCGATGACGTCCGGTCAATGAGTGTTGGTGGAAAAGAGATCGCATGCAGGATTCGAGCCAGGGCGCAGGACGTGCCGCGCTTCGCCGGGTGCCGAAACAGGAGAGAAGTCGCGAGCGTATCGGCGATATCCTGAAAGTCGCGAAGGAACTGATCGGACAAAAGGGCATTGATGCCGTTACGATGAAGGAGATCGCAGCCCTTTCAGGCGGTCCCATCGCTTCGGTCTACCAGTATTTCCCCAACAAGTCCGCCATTATCGCCATGCTCTATGAGCTGTATGTCGAAGAGGTTCGCGAACTGATCGCCGGCCATGTGTCGCGCATCGAGACTGCCGAAGATGCGCTTCGCGCCACCGATGATCTGTTCGACATGTATTACGAGCGTATGCGCCAGGAACCCGCGACCCAGGACCTTCTGAACGCCATCCAGGCCGACAAGGCGCTTGCCGACCTCGATATCGCCGAAACGCGCGCTCAGGCTGAAGGCTTTTTCCAGGTAACGCAGCATTTTGTCGCCGAACCGTTGCGCGAAAGCTATGCGCAGACCTTGTTCGTCATGTTCCATATGGCTGGCGCCACCCTGCGCCTCGCCCTGATGGTTCCGGCAGAGGCGGCGCAGATTTCCGCCCAGTTCAAGTCGATCGTGCGCACCCACGCGACCTATTTCCTCAAGGGACATTTCCCTGAAGCTGTAGCCTGAGGCTGGAAGGCCTCAGACCCCGAGTTTGTCTCTGAGGCCGTAATACCACGCACCAAGCGCGGTGAACGGCACGCGGAACATCCGTCCGCCGGGGAAGGGCAGGTTGGGCAGTGATGCCCAGACATCGAACCGCTCGGCGTGGCCGGCCACGGCCTCGCCGAGGATTT
This sequence comes from Hyphomicrobiales bacterium, assembly GCA_900466875.1. Taxonomy (GTDB): domain Bacteria; phylum Pseudomonadota; class Alphaproteobacteria; order Rhizobiales; family Rhizobiaceae; genus Neorhizobium. The sequence goes on from UBNQ01000014.1 coordinate 19,369, forward strand.
TTCCCAAAAGATGCGTCGTCGTCACCCCGTGGCCGCTGTCGCCATGGGAGAAATAGACGGTGTCCGACAATTTCCCCATATGCGGAATACGGGTGAGCGTCAGCGCGAAATTGCCGCTCCAGGCATAGTCGATCTTCGTATCCTTCAACTGCGGAAACGTTTTCAGCATATTGGGACGGATCACGCCGGTCAGGTTCTTCGGATCGGATCCGCCATACCCTATGCCGCCGCCGTAAAGCAGCCGGTTGTCTGAAGTGCGGCGATAATAATCAAGAATGTAATTGGCATCCTCGATGCAGTAATTCGCCGGCAGCAGGTCTTCGATCAGCGAGGCATCGAGCGGCTCCGTCACCATTACCTGGCTCGACACCGGCATCATCCGCCCATGCACTTCCGGAAACAGCGGCGCGAGATAGGCATTGCCGCAGACCAGCACATAGGATGCCGTCACCGATCCGCCCCCGGTGCTGACGACAGGCCGGATCTTGTCCGTGTCGACCGCGATCACCCGCGATCCTTCGAAAATCCTCGCACCGAGACTTTCCGCCGCCCGAGCCTCACCGAGAACGAGGTTCAGCGGATGGATATGCCCGCCGAGCGTGTCGATCATTCCCCCGGCATAACGGTCGGTCTTCACATATTTGCCGACATCCGCCTTCGACACCATCTCCAGCCCAGGATGCCCATGGCGCTCCCAGTCGGCCTTGCTCCCGGCCATCTCGCGGATCTGCTTGTCGGTAAAGGCTGCGAAAAAACCGCCATGCTGCAGATCGCAGTCGATCGCATATTTGGCCACACGCTCGCGGATGATATTGCCGCCTTCGAGCGACATCTTTCCAAGCGCGATCGCCTTGTCTTTCCCGTAGCGCCCGGCAATCGTCTCCAGATCACGGCTGTATCCATTGACGATCTGTCCGCCATTGCGCCCGGATGCGCCGAAACCGATGCGTGCCGCCTCCAGCACGACGACCGAAAACCCGCGCTCTGAAAGCTCCAGCGCCGCCGAGATGCCAGTAAATCCCGCACCGATCACGCAGATATCGGCCTCGATATCGCCGGCAAGGGCAGGGCGCACCCGCTTGTCGTTGGCGCTCGCCGCATACCAGGAGCCGGCATGACCGGGATTGGCGCTGTTCGGTAACGTCATCTCATACCGTCCTTATATAGGCGTCATATTCCACGTCGGTGACGCGCAGCGAAAATTCGGCGAGTTCCTGTGCCTTGCAGGCACTATAGAGCGAGCGGTATTTCGGGCCGAGTGTGGCATAGGCGAAAGTGGATCGGGCAAACTGCCGCAGCGCATAGTCCCAGTTGGTCGGCAGCGGATCATGGTTGATCGCGTGCTCGTCGCCGGTAATCGCGCCGCCCGGGTTGCGCTTCTCCTTGATGCCGGAAAGTGCGGCATTGAGGATCATCGCCAAGGCCAGATAGGGGTTCACGTCGGCGCCTGCCACCCGGTGCTCGATCCGTGTCGCCGGCTTCGACGCCGTAATCACCCTGACCGCTGCGGACCGATTATCGAACCCCCAGGACGCATAGGTCGGTGCATGTTCCGATGGCCGAAGCCTTCGGTAGGAATTGGCATGCGGCGCAAACACCGCCATGCTTTCCCCCATATTCTCCAGCAACCCGCCGACCGAATGGAACAGCATTTCCGAAGGCCCGTCCTCACCGGCATAGACATTGCGCCCGGTCTCGTCGATCAGCGAGAAATGCACATGCATGCCGCTTCCGGCCTGCATGCCATAGGGTTTCGCCATGAAGGTCGCGTCGAGGTCGTTCGCCCGCGCCACGCCCTTGACGATCCGCTTCAAAAGCACGGCATAGTCGGCAGCCTTCAGCGCATCCGGCACATGGTTGAGATTGATCTCGTATTGTCCCGGCCCGTTTTCGCGCACCACCATGTCGGCCGGTATTCCCTGCGCCCTTGCTGCACTGGCAATGCCATGAAAGACCTCTTCGAAATCCTGCAGTTCGGAGATCGAAAGCACCTGGGTCTGACCCGTATGCCAGCGCCCCTCACGCGAATTCGGCGGACGAACCGGATCGAGCGCCGAACGCAGCGGATCGATCAGGTAGAATTCCAGTTCCGTCGCCACGACGGGCGTCAGCCCGATCTTCGAAAACCCTTTCAGCACATTGGCGAGCACTTGCCGCGGATCGCCATAGAACCCGTCGCCGTCCGGGTCGCGCATGCCGAGCAGGATCTGCGCCGTCGGCCGGTTCAGCCAGCTGATCCGGGATAGCGTGCCGGGGATGGGAAAGCACAATCCGTCCGGATCGCCTGTCCCCTGCGCCAGCCCCGCCGCATTCACGTCCCGGCCCCAGACATCGAGCGCATAAACCGAGCGCGGCATCGCCATGCCCTTTTCCAGCACGTCGAGCGCCCGTTCGCGCGGTATCCATTTTCCGCGCGGCACGCCGTTTGCGTCGATCACGAAGGCTTCGAGAACCTCGATATCGGGATTGGCACCGAAAAACGCCTGAGCGTCGAAAAGAGCCTGATTGTCGAGAGGGGAGTTCAGCTTTGTCACATCATCCATAAAGCACCGGAATTTCACACCATCACTGGGCACATATGTGCCCGCTCGCGCCTGAAGCCAGACGCGCTAACGGTCGAAAAATCTGGCGTCGTAGATCAGATACCGTGCCATGATCACTGCGGCCCGGTTATCTCCGGGCCTCATCCCTCTGATTGTTGAAGCGAGCCTAACCCGCCTTTTTGCCAAAAGCCAGCCCGCCGGCTGCGATCGTCATTCAAGCCCAAAACCTTCAAGCCAAGAAACTTCAGGCCCGGAAATTTCAGGCATTGAACCGCTCCGGCCGATAGGCTGAAATATCGATCAGCGTCTTTTCGCCCGAGATCGCCTCGGCGATCACCTGGCCCGTTACCGGCCCCAGTGTCAGCCCGTGATGCGCGTGGCCGAAGGCGAACCACAGGCCGTCGTGCCGCGGTGCCTTGCCGATCACCGGCATCATGTCCGGCGTGCAGGGGCGGGCGCCCATCCACGGCTCCTTGTCCAGCCTCTCGCCAAGCGGAAATATGGTTTTCGCCTCGGCTTCCGCGCGTGCCAGCTGCACCGGTGTCTTCGGCGCATCCCGTCGTGCAAATTCGGCCCCGGTCGTCAGCCTGATCCCCTGGTTCATCGGCGCCAGAAGATAACCGCGCTCCGCATCCATCAGCCATCCGTTGAGCGCCGCATTGCCCTTGGGTGCGTAATGCATGTGATAGCCACGCTTCACCCCGACGAGGAAACTGTAGCCGAGCGGTTTCGTCACCACATCCGACCACGGCCCGAGCGCCACCACCACGTCCTTCGCCTCGACGGTCCCGTCGCCGGCCACCACCCGCCATCCGGTCGCCGTCTTCGAAAGGCTGCGCGCATCACCCTTCAGCACCCGTCCGCCCAGTTTTTCGAACAGCCGCACATAAGCCTGGCTCAGCGCCAGCGGATCCTTCACCGACCAGGGGTCCTCCCAGCGCAGTGCACCGGCGAAATCCCCGGAAAGATGGGGCTCACTCGCCGCCAGATCCTTCGACGAAAGTGCTTCAAACGCCACGCTGTATTCTCGCGCCAGCCGTTCGGCCTCGCGAAGCTCGCCATCCCGTTTGGCGGGAGTGCGAAAGAGCTCCGTCCAGCCGTCCTTGGCGATCAGCGCCTGCGCACCCGCCTCCTCGATCAGCTCGTTATGGGTGGAGATCGAATGTTCGATCAGCGGTGCATAGGCACGTGCGATCAGCTGGTGGCGGGAGAGGTTCGAATGCCACCAGTATTTTGCCAGGAAGGAAGAAACGGATGGGATTGCCCGCCAGTGAAAATGCGAGTCGATCCGGTTGTTGAGTGCATAACGCAATATCTGGCCGAACTGCTGCGGAAAACCATAAGGGACGACGCCCTCGCGCTGGATCAGCCCGGCATTGCCATAGGATGTCTCGCGCCCCGGCTCGCCGCGGTCGACGAGCGCCACCGCCTTGCCGTGCCGGGCAAGCTGCAGCGCCGTTGAAATGCCGACAATGCCGGCTCCAAGCACGATGACATCCGCAGCCGCCATGATCTTTCGTCTCCACGCCAAACCGATCACCGGAACATGCCGCCCCGGTGATCGCCGCGCAAACGAAAAATGCCGAGATGGCGGTGGTTTAGCCTTTCAGCGCGTCGGCCGAAATAAAGAACACGGCATCCTGCGATTCCGCCGTTTCCAGCCAGAGGAATTCCAGATGCGGATATTCCTCTTCGAGAATTTCGCGGCCCGAGCCGATCTCGCAGATCATTCCGCCTTCGGGGTTGAGATAGTCGCCGGCCTGGTCGAGGATCTGGCGCACCAGATCCAGCCCGTCCTCGCCGCCATCATGCGCCATCGCAGGCTCCGCCTGATGTTCTGCCGGAAAGCCGGCCATCGAGGCATGGTCCACATAGGGCGGGTTGGTGATGATCAGATCATAGGTCCTGCCCTTGAGCGGTCCGAACAGATCGCCCTGAAACAGCGAAACCTGTTCGCCCACCTCATGCTCGGCCACATTGATCTTCGCCACGTCCAGCGCATCGGCCGAAAGATCGACCGCATCGATCGCCGCATTGGGGAAGAACTTTGCCGCCAGCACCGCAAGGCAACCCGAACCGGTGCAGATATCGACGGCGCTTTCCACGGCAAACGGATCGGGCAGATAGGCGGACCCCTGTTCGCCCAGATATTCCGAAAACAGGATCTCGCCGATATGCGAACGCGGCACGATCACCCGCTCGTCGACATGGAAGCGCACGCCCTGGATATAGGAATGGCCGGTAATGTAGGAGGACGGCTTGCGCGTCGTCACCCGCGTTTCGATCCGCTCGGCAAGCAACTGGCGCTCGGAGGGCAGAAGCCGCGCATCGAGAAACGGATCGAGCGCATCGATCGGAAGGTTCAATGAATCGAGCAGCAGAAACGCCGCATCGTCCCCCGCGGTCGTTGTGCCGTGCCCATAACCTAGCTCGGCCGCACTGAAACGCGAGATCGCATACCGCCAGTAATCGCGCAACGTCACGAGGTCTGTCGTAATATTATCCTGGCTCACCGGCGTCTCTCTTGGCTCTGAACTGGGTTTTCATCCTGTCCGGACCATATAGGGCTGGACGAAGCCGGGCATAGAATGGCAAGGGCGGATGGGTCAACAGGGAACACAGGACAAGACCCGTCCTGACCTTACTGACAAGGCAAATGGCTCAACGTAGTTGTTCAGTCGAGGTTAGAGATAGAGCGGGTCGGTGCCGCTTGTGATCTCCCCACCCGTGGGGGAGATGGCCGGCAGGCCAGAGGGGGCGCCGCAAACTTAGAGTCAAGCGAAGGCGTAGCCGCCTGCGCAGGAACCGTATGAAATGAAAGATAAGCCCCGGCGATCCAAACCCACACCGAACCGCAGGACGGTATCCGCCCTGCCATCCGCCTCTGCCCGCAAACCCGCCCCGCCATCCTCCGGCAAGCGCGTCACGCTCCCCCGCGCCCTCTCCAAACTCGGCTTCTGCTCCCGCACGCAAGGTGAAGAGCTGATCCGCGCCGGCCATGTTGCCGTCAACGGCCACATCATCACCGACACCGAAGCCTGGATCGACCTCGATACCGCCAAACTCGCCGTCGATGGCAAGCCGATCGCCGCCGAAGCGCCGGTTTATCTCATGCTCAACAAACCCCGCGGCCTCGTCACGACCCGCCACGACCCCGAAGGCCGTCCGACCGTGTTCGACTGCCTGAAAGATTTCGACCACGCGCATCTCTCCCCCGTCGGCCGGCTCGACAAAGCGAGCGAAGGCCTGCTCCTCTTTACCAACGACACCCAATTCGCCAACGCGCTGCTCGACCCCGAGACGCATGTGCCAAAGACCTATCACGTCCAGATCGACACGCTTATGGACGACGCAATGCTGAAATCGATGACGGAAGGCCTCCAGCAGGACGGCGAAATCCTGAAAGCCCGCCGTGCGATAAAGCTGCGCGAAGGTGAAAAGAATTCCTGGCTGGAAATCGAGCTCGATGAAGGCAGGAACCGCCACATCCGCCGCATGCTCGAAGCCCTCGACATCGCCACATTGCGCCTCATCCGCGTCGCCATCGGCAATCTTGCTCTGGGCGATTTGGAAAAGGGCGCGGTGCGCGCGTTGACGGATGCCGAGCTTGAGGATCTGAGAGGGCAGAGCAAGGCGACCGTGTCTCCCCGTTTCTGACTATTTTACCAAGATTGTGGCTGCCTGTCTTGCGGGACGTTAGCCACAGACAAGCCTCTTGCGCTCATGTGCGAAGACGTGAACAGAGGTGATATTCCATTGGACGAGAAAAGCTTTCGTGGCACCAACCGGTTGCAGGATCCTGCATACTTTGGCAACCTCAATGAAGATCTTCTGCGTGCAATCCTTCCGCAGGATCGCACCGTCCTGTTGCTGGCTTGCGGTGATGGCCGCTTTGGTCATTGTTTAAAACATACACGCAGCGATGTCGTTGTCATCGGCGTGGAGGCCGATGAAGCCTCCGCATCGCTTGCGCGCGAGGTTCTGGACGCGGTGCATGTGCTCGATGTCGAGATGGAAATGCCGCCTGTGGCTGCAGAAAGTATCGACTGCATCGTGCTGGACAAGGCGCTGCAGACTGCGCGTGATCCGGTGCAGCTTCTCCGCAAGCTTACTCCGCTTTTGAGGCCTGGGGGGCGCATTGTCGCCGCTGTCGACAATGGACAGTATTTCGACACTCTTGCCTCGCTGATTGCCGGAGACGCCCAGCCAAGCAAAGGGCCACTCGATAGCGAAAATGTCCGGTTGTTGGCGGCGGCCAATATCCAGAAACTTTTCCTCGATGCTGGCTTGATGCCGCGTTTCACCGGTGGCGCCAGAAATCCGGTGCCGCAGGGCATGGCCGAAGCTTTCGCGCCTATTGTCGAGCATCTCAAGCTCAATCCTGATTTCTTCCTGCGAAAACTGGCGACCCAGCAATATATCTGCACAGGCCATGCAATGCCCAGGGCTAAGGTCGGCAGCCGAGGCATCACGTTTATCGTTGCCGTCAACAATCCCCGCCAGGCTAGGGATAATCTGCTCGCCTCCCCGATTTTCCGAGGCGCGCGTCACGAGGTTGTCTGTGTGACAGGTGCCCAAAACGCTGCCGATGCGCTGCGCTCCGGCCTTTCCCGGGCCGCGGAGATAAAGGATCTGATCGTCCTCCTGCATCAGGACATCTATCTTCCCGAGGGATGGGATGACAAATTGATTGCCGGTATCGAGGCCGCGGAACAATCTCTGGGCCCCGTCGGTATTGCTGGCGTATTCGGCGTGATCCAGGCCTCCTCAAATACATTTGAGCGAGCCGGAAAAGTGGTTGATCGCCACACCACTTTGGACACGCCGCATCGACTGCCGACGCAAGCTGTCAGCCTCGACGAAATCGTCCTGACCTTTCCCGTGCGCAACGGCGCCATTGCCGGACTGGAACCTGATCTGGGATTTCACATGTACGGCTCGGAAGCGTGCCTCAAGATTCGCGATGCCGGCGAAATAGCGGTTATCGTCGATGCACCATGCCTGCACAATTCCGAGACGGGCACCACGCTTGGTGAGGATTTTGTCAGGTCGGCGCAGATTTTCGCCTCCCGGCGTCAGGCAAGTTTTCCCTATGCCACGACCTGCGTGAAATTTGACAGCGATGGCGGAGCGAAAATCTGGTAGCCACTCCGGATCCGCAGCGTCGCGCACCGGGCCGAGCGGCTATTGCTTCACGAGAGGCAGAGTGTGGACAGCCGGAAAAACTATGCGGCGCAGTTGGCGGCTATTATGCGGGAAGCGAGGGACTGCGCCTCAACTCAAGGTCGCTGTCATTCAAGGCACATCGCACGCGACGAAAATCTCGTCGCGGATGATCTCCATGAACAATCCATAGATGGATAAAATAGCGGATTTTATTAAGCAAAAAAAGATTGGCTGGGGAACCTGGATTCGAACCAAGATTAACGGAGTCAGAGTCCGTCGTTCTACCGTTGAACTATTCCCCAGCAGGAGCGACCACTGGTCGGCTCATCGGTGTGCGGCGCTTATAGCCAAACCTTCGCGACTTGCAAATAGTTTTTTCGGAAAAAATTCACATGCCCTTGCGATGGCCACTTTTGGTCGCCGTTCCGAAAAAGCCATTGGCGAATGACGCCCGCGCTGTTATCCTTGGACCAACGAAGCAATCAGACGCAGCAGCACGCCTTTATAGGAGGCGGTGCGCCGCGAAATGGATAGAACGACCAATGGACCCCGATAGCGGCCACCTGCCGCCAGATGGCGGGGCGTCGGCCGGAGAGCATGGGGCAGCCAAGCGGCCCCGTCGCAGAAAAGGGAAGCGCGGCGGCAAAAACCGCAATGCGAGTGCTTCTCAACACGCGTCATCGGCCGTCCAGGCCGACCCGGCCGCGCGCCTAGAAAAAAAGCACGACTCGTCACGCCCGGACGTGGGAAAACGCGATGCCGCAAAGTCGGGTGTCGCGAAACAGGACCAGCCTGCGCGCAAACGCAAGCGCAGGCGTTCCAGATCCCACCCCGACAAGGCTCCGGACCACGCCGCTGTGCATGCGGGCGACAAGTCCCATGCCGAAGGTCGGGGCAGTCCCGCACCTGTGGCAGCCGTTGCAAATGCCCATGACGGCGCGGCGCATCCGGCAATTGGCCCGGATGGCAAGCATCATGGCGGCAAGGGCCGCGATCGCCGCAAGAAGAACCGCAACGGCCGTGGTCTTCAGGGGCGTCCGCTCACGCAGGCAAAGAGCGCCCTGAACGGCGTCTCGCAGCCGGCTCTGTCGCGCGCCATGTCGTCGTCGGAACACGGCGTCGGTATTGCGCCGGCGCTCCATTCGGTCGAGGCCACGCTTCCCTTCCATGACGATCTTTATGCCGCGCTCGATCTCGGCACCAACAATTGCCGCCTGCTGATTGCCCAGCCGACGCGTCCCGGCCATTTCCGTGTCGTCGATGCCTTTTCGCGCATCGTGCGCCTGGGTGAGGGGCTTGCCGCGACCGGCCGTCTGTCGGGCGACGCGATGGATCGCGCCGTCGAGGCCTTGCGCATCTGCGCCCTGAAGCTGGACGCCAAGCCGATCCGCAAGATGCGGCTGATCGCCACCGAAGCCTGCCGCGCCGCCGCAAACGGCGAGGAGTTTCTGGCGCGGGTCACCGCTGAAACCGGGCTTGAACTGGAAATCATCGATCGCGAGACCGAAGCGCGGCTTGCCGTCTCCGGCTGCTCGTCGCTGGTCGGGCGCGAGGCGCGCTCGATCGTGCTTTTCGATATCGGCGGCGGTTCGTCGGAAATCGCCGTCATCCGCATCGGCGAAAATCGTTCGTCCAGGCTCGCCAACCACATTACCCACTGGACTTCGTTGCCTGTCGGCGTCGTCACCCTGTCGGAACGTTATGGCGGTCGCGATGTGACGCCGGATGTGTTCGAGGCGATGATCTGCGAAGTTCAGGGCATGCTGGAAAAGTTCGATTGCCCGCCGCTCGATGCCGTCGGCAACAGCGGCGATTATGATTTCCATCTGATCGGCACGTCGGGCACGGTCACGACGCTTGCCGGCGTCCATCTCGACCTGCCGCGTTATGATCGCCGCCGTGTCGATGGCCTATGGCTGTCGGATGCGGAAGTTTCCGCCATGCAGGCAAAGCTCCTTTCCTGGGATTTTGCCGGGCGCGCGGCCAATCCCTGCATCGGGCCGGATCGCGCCGATCTGGTACTTGCCGGTTGCGCCATCCTGGAAGCGATCCGCCGTCGTTGGCCGAGCCCCAGAATGCGGGTTGCCGATCGCGGGCTGCGCGAAGGGCTTTTGACCGATATGATGGCCGATGATGGTGTGTGGCGACGCATTCGCCCGAGGAGATCGGGCTCGACAGGTTCCGGAGAAGGTTTGAGACGGCGATGACGAAGACACCGGTCGGAATAAACAGAACGGGCAGAAAGCTCGGCCAGAAGGTCAAGAAGGGCAAGTTGAAGGCGTCGTCGCGCCGTTGGCTGGAGCGCCATATCAACGATCCTTACGTCCAGCGGGCAAAGCTCGAGGGCTATCGCGCCCGCGCGGCCTTCAAGCTGCTGGAGATCGACGAAAAACACCAGATTCTCAAAGGCGCCCGCCGTATCATCGACCTTGGCGCCGCACCGGGCAGCTGGTCGCAGATCGCCGCCAAGGTGACGAACTCGACGGACGACGACCCACGCGTTGCCGCAATCGACTTTCTCGAGGTCGATCCTTTGCCGGGGGTCAAAATCCTGCAGCTCGACTTTCTCGATGATACCGCTCCGGCGCTTCTGAAGGAAGCGATCGGCGGCGTGCCCAATCTCGTCCTCTCCGACATGGCGGCGCCCACCACCGGTCATCACCGGACCGACCACCTGCGCACCATGCATCTGTGCGAAGTCGCGGCGTATTTTGCCATCGAGGTTCTGGCGGAAGGCGGCCATTTCCTGGCAAAAACCTTCCAGGGCGGCACGGAAAAGGACCTGCTCGATCTCCTGAAGAAGAACTTCAAGCAGGTCATCCACGTGAAGCCTGCATCGTCGCGCCAGGAATCGGTCGAGATGTTTCTGCTTGCCAAGCATTTCAAGGGCCGCAGGCCAGAGCCGTCGAAAGAAGAGGCAGGCGACGACGCCTGATTATTCTCCCGCTTCCGCCTGCACGTCAGCCGGTCGCCGGCCCTTGTGGCCGGAAACATCTGCGCCGGTCAGCGGATCGAGCCTGAAGATCGGAAAGATCGAGAAGACCGAAACCGCGGCCACGATGAAGAAGGCCAGGTGGAAATTCGCAAGCTGCAGATGTCTGCCGGACGACATCGACGACATTTCCAGGATGAAGGCGGCGAATGCCACGCCAAGCGCCAGGCTCACCTGTTGCAGTGCCGAGGCCATCGAGGTGGCCTGGCTCGCCAGTTCGTCGGAGATTTCCGAATAGCCGAGCGCATTGACGCCGGTGAAGAACAGCGAGCGGAAGAAGCCGGCGGTCAGCAGCGCGCCGATGATCCAGATATGCGGCGTCTCGGGCGTGAAGAACCCGTTCACCGCCGTCATCGCTGCGCCGAGCATGCCGGCGACCAGAAGCGCCGTGCGGAAACCGGTCAGCGCGAAAACCCGTCGCGCCATGAATTTCACCGTCAGCGCGCCGATCGCGCCTGAAAAGGTGATAAGCCCGGATTGAAACGGGTTGAGGCCGAAACCGAGCTGCAGCATCAGCGGCATCAGGAAGGGGATCGCGCCGGTGGCGATGCGAAACAGCGTGCCGCCGGTCGTGGAGGCCCTGAAAGCCCGGTCTTTGAATATGTTCAGGTTGAGGATCGGGTGAGGGTGCCGCCTTGCGTGCCGCACATAAAGAAAGCACGCGGCAAAGCCCGCGAGCGTTGCGCTGATCCCGACTGCGGGCGGCAATGCCGGCAGGCCGATGACCGAAAGGCCGAACACGACGCCCGACGCTGCGACGGAGGTCAGAAGAAAGCCGATCCAGTCCATCCGCCCCGTTTCCATCGGCGGGACCTCGGGAAGGTATTTTCCGGTCAGATAAAGGCCGGCAAGCCCGATCGGCACGTTGATGATGAAGATCCAGTGCCAGGAGAAATAGGTGGTGATGAAACCGCCAATCGGCGGTCCCGTCAGCGGCCCGACAAGGGCAGGGATGGTGAGCAGTGCCATGGCCGAAACAAGATCGCTGCGCTTGGTCGTGCGCAACAGCACCAGCCGTCCGACCGGCGTCATCATCGCCCCGCCCATGCCCTGCAGGAAGCGCGACATGACGAACTGGAGGACCGATTCGGAGATGGCGCAGAGGATCGATCCGACGATGAACACGCAGATTGCCCGCCGGAACACTTTTTTCGCGCCGAACCGATCCGACATCCAGCCGCTGATCGGAATGAACATCGCCAGCGCCACCATATAGGAGGTCAGCGCCAGTTTCAGCGTGATCGGACTGACGCCCAGATCATAGGCGATCGTCGGCAGCGCGGTGGCGATCACGGTCGAATCCATCTGTTCCATGAACAGCGCGACGGCGAGGATGAGCGGAATGATGCGGTTCATGAAAGCGGATGCCGTTGAATGACAGGCCCGAGGGATTGAAGCCCTGTAAACCTCTAAACCTCTTCTGCCAATGGACGTTCCGCGTCTTTCGTCACTGTCGCGCATCGGGCCGGGTGTCACGTCTGCGTGAAAATTCTCTTTTACTCTCTGATCATCGTCAACTTTTCGAGCGGCTGCGCTAACTTGGCGTCAACGTCATCAGTCGAGAGGCAACGGTATATGGCTGGAAAAGGTATTGGAAGAAGAACTTTGCTGGGTACCGCGGGCCTTACTGTTCTCGCGGCACCGGCAATCATCGGTAACCGGGCGGCTTTCGCCCAGGACAGCAGCAAAGCGAGCAGCAATTTGGCAATCGATCGTGTCACCCCGCCCGATCTTCACAAGTTCAAGGTCGGCAATTTCCAGGTTCTGGTCGTCAAGGATGGCGCCCGTGCCTCCGGCGTCCCGAACGAAACCTTCGGCATCAACCAGCCGGCGGAAACCGTCGGCGCACTGCTGTCGGAAAACTTCCTGCCGACCGACCAGTTCGTTAACGGCTTTTCGCCGACGCTCATCGATACCGGCAGCGACGTGATCCTGTTCGATACCGGTTTCGGCCAAGCCGGCCGCGCGCAGGGGGCAGGTCGCCTCATCGAAGGCATGGCGGCTGCAGGCTACATGCCGGCTGACGTCACCGTTGTGGTTCTGACCCATATGCACGGCGACCATATCGGCGGCATCATGGAAGACGGGAAGCCGGCCTTCGAAAATGCCCGTTATGTTGCGGGACAGAAGGAATATGATTTCTGGACCGACACCGCCCGTGTCGGCTCCCCGGCGGAAGGCGGCCACAAGGGCGTGCTCGCCAACGTCAAGCCGCTTGCCGAAAAGATCACCTTCATCGGTGATGGCGCCGATGTCGTTTCCGGCATCACCAGCATGGCGGCGTTCGGCCATTCGCCGGGCCACCTGGTCTTCAACGTCGAATCCGCAGGAAAACGCCTGATCCTGACGGCCGATACGGCAAACCATTTCGTGCTCTCGCTGCAGCGCCCGGAATGGGAAGTGAAATTCGACATGGACAAGGCCGCTGCCGCCGCAACGCGAAAAAAGGTGTTCGACATGATCGCCACCGACAAGGTCGCATTCCTCGGTTACCACATGCCGTTCCCGGCTGTCGGATACGCGGAAAAGCAGGAAACCGGCTATCGGTTCGTGCCGAAGAGCTATCAGTTCGATATTTGACGTAGTTGTCGGATAGCGCCAACGACCGAAGCCACCCGCGAGGGTGGCTTTGTCTTTTGATGTTTAACTATGGGTTGAGCGCTTAGCTGGAAACCTCGCCAATCAATGCGCCGACAGGAATATTCCATTCCCTGCTGAGTTTTCTGATCTGGTCGAGATTGATCTCCCGCTTCCCATTGAGAAGTTCGGATGCGCGCGCCTTGGAGCCGATGACGGCCACCAGATCAGCGCGGCTATAATCGTTTGCGGCCATGACAGACTTGATCACGTCCACGGGCTTGGCAACCGGGATCGGGTAATGCCTGGCTTCGTATTCATCGATGAGGAGAACAAGCGCGTCGAAATGAGCGGCCTCTTCGGACCCCTGTTCGGGTTCGTTTTCGAAATACGGCCGCACCTCTTTCAGGGTGGCATTGTATTCGGCCTCGGTCTGAAGTGTCCGGAAAGCTTTCAAATTCAGCACCATTGTCTCCTCAAAGCTTGTTCACGTCGATCGCATCATATTGAGCATGAGTGCCGACGAAGAGGATGAAAATCCGCTTTGACCGAAATGCTACGAGCCCTACAACCCGGTATTTGTTGCCGCCCACATCGAAGACCACCTTACTGCCGGAAATCATATCGGCAGAATTGAACGTCTTTTTCAGTTCGCCGAAATTATTCCATGTCGCCTTGGATGCCGTCGCATACCATTCCGTCATCGCAGCCTGGGCCGCCTGTCTCGGGACACCGCTCGGCAGGCCTTTCCAGAAATTGACCAGAGCGGATTTGGCGATCACGTTCACTTTCGCTCCTATTTAATGAGTTTCCATATTGGAAACAAGTGCGAAGTTTCCAATATGGAAACTGTATTGCTTGCCGTTTGCGGATCAACCTGAATGTTGCTCGCGTTCGTCAAGCCATGCAAACCCGGAGGGGCAGCCTTCCGGGTTTTCCTATTCCCTTGCTGTCATGAACGTGTTACCAGCCCTCGCCAACTTCCATGTATTTCATGCAGAAGCAACCGGACGAGGGTTTTCCTTTTTCCGGTGGATTCTGCCTATCCAACTGAAGGAACTGGCAATGGCACGCATCGTAATCTCGGCAACCGGCGCGGAAGCGCTTACCTTCGACGACGTGCTTCTCCAGCCGGGGCACTCGGAGATCATGCCGGGTCAGACCAATATCGCCACCCGCATCGCCAAGGACATCGACCTCTCGCTGCCGATCCTGTCTTCGGCCATGGACACGGTCACCGAAAGCCGTCTCGCCATTGCCATGGCGCAATCCGGCGGCATGGGCGTCATCCACCGCAACCTGACCCCGATCGAACAGGCCGAGGAAGTCCGGCAGGTCAAGAAGTTCGAAAGCGGCATGGTCGTCAATCCGGTCACGATCGGTCCTGACGCGACGCTGGCCGAAGCCCTGTCCCTGATGAAATCGCATGGCATTTCCGGCATTCCGGTCGTTGAAAACGGCGGTCGTCCGGGTCGTCTGGTTGGCATCCTCACCAACCGCGACGTTCGCTTCGCGTCTGATCCTTCCCAGAAGATCTACGAGTTGATGACCCGTGAGAACCTCATCACGGTCAAGGACGGCGTAGAACAGTCGGAAGCCAAGCGCCTGCTGCACTCGCACCGCATCGAAAAGCTGCTGGTCGTCGACAATGAAGGCCGTTGCGTTGGTCTCATCACCGTCAAGGACATCGAGAAGTCGCAGCTCAACCCGAATGCCGCCAAGGACATTCAGGGCCGCTTGCGGGTCGCCGCTGCCATCTCCACGGGTGATGACGGTCGCGAGCGCGCCGAGCGCCTGATCGAAGCCGGCGTCGACGTCATCGTCGTCGATACGGCTCACGGCCATTCCCAGAAGGTTCTGGATGCCGTTGCCGAAGTGAAGAAGATGTCGAACGCCATTCGCATCATCGCCGGCAATGTCGCCACCTCGGAAGGCACCAAGGCGCTCATCGATGCGGGCGCAGACTGCATCAAGGTCGGCATTGGCCCGGGCTCCATCTGCACCACCCGCGTTGTCGCCGGCGTCGGCGTTCCGCAGCTCGCAGCCGTCATGGCGGCTGTCGAGGAAGGCAACAAGCACGGCATTCCGGTGATCGCCGATGGCGGCATCAAGTTCTCGGGCGACCTCGCAAAGGCGATCGCAGCCGGTGCCTCCGCCGTCATGGTCGGCTCGCTTCTCGCCGGCACCGATGAAAGCCCGGGCGAGGTTTACCTCTACCAGGGCCGTTCGTTCAAAGCCTATCGCGGCATGGGCTCCGTCGGCGCCATGGCGCGTGGTTCCGCAGACCGTTATTTCCAAGCTGAAGTGCGCGATACGCTGAAGCTCGTGCCGGAAGGTATCGAAGGCCAGGTTCCCTACAAGGGCCCCGTCTCGGCCGTGCTGCACCAGCTGGCCGGTGGCCTCAAGGCCGCCATGGGTTATGTCGGTGGCAAGGACATCAAGGATTTCCAGGAAAAGGCGACCTTCGTGCGCATTTCCGGCGCCGGTCTTCGCGAAAGCCATCCGCATGGTGTCACGATCACCCGCGAAAGCCCGAACTATCCGGGCGCCAGCTCTTAAAGAGTGGCGAAACTCTCCACCGATTTCAGGCGGGCCGGGCATTTTACCCGGCCCGTTTTCGTGTCAGAAGGTCTTGAAAACCTGAGGAGACCTGCACGATGATGACCGACACGACCGCCATGTTCTGGCCGATGATCGCCCACGCCTTTCTGGTCTTCATCCTCTATTACCTGCTGTCGAAGCGCCGTATGGCAGGCGTCCGCTCAGGCAATGTGGATCCCCGGCAGTTCAAGGAAAACCTTGCCGAACCGGCAGAAAGCCTGCTTATTCATAACAATCTGAAGAACCAGTTCGAACTGCCGATGCTGTTTCATGCCGGTGTTCTGGCTATCTTCATCTGCAATGCCGACAACATCATCACTATCGTTTTGGCCTGGGTCTTTGTCATCTCGCGTTATGCGCATTCTTATGTGCACGTCACCAGCAACAGGCTGCTGCTGCGCCGTCCGCTGTTCATCCTCGGTTTCCTCGCCACGGTACTGATGTGGGGCTGGCTGGCGATCTGGCTCGCCACTTCCTGATCTCGCTTCGCTCTCACGCACATGTGTAGCGCGGCCGACTCCGCATTTTATCGCCATGTTGGAAGCCTGCCCTACCTTCGCTTCACTTGAAGCGAGAGGAGCAGGCATCATGGACACGAAGCCGAAAGTCACGCAGGCGATGATCAACGCCTATGACGAATACACGCATCTCCATCTCGATCGCCGCAAGTTCATGGAGCGGCTGACGGTGCTGGCCGGATCCGGTGCCGCAGCCGCAGCCATCGCCCCGATGCTGTCTGCCAATGGCGCACGTGCTGCCGTGGTCGAAGCCGGCGACGACCGACTGACCACGCAGGACGTTACCTTTCCCGGTTCGACCGGAGAAATGAAAGCCTACTGGGCACGCCCGAAGTCGGCGACCAGCCCGCTAGGCTCCATCATCGTCATTCACGAAAACCGCGGACTCAACGAGCACATCCGCGATGTCGCCCGCCGCGCTGCACTCGAAGGTTTTAACGCACTCGCAGTCGATTTCCTGTCGCCGCTCGGAGGAACGCCGGCCGACGAGGACAAGGCGCGCGAAATGTTCTCAACCCTCGATCCGGCACAGACGACGGCCGATGGCGAGGCGGCGCGTGTCTGGCTCTCCAAACATGAAGGCGCAAACGGCAAGGTCGGCGCCATCGGCTTCTGCTGGGGCGGCGGTCTCGTCAACCGTTTGGCGGTCAACTCGCCGGAGCTGAACGCCGGTGTCGCCTATTACGGCCAGCAGGCGCAGGCGTCCGATGTCCCGAAGATCAAGGCGCCGCTGATGCTGCATTACGGCGGCCTCGACGAGCGCATCAATGCCGGCATCCCGGCCTATCGCGAAGCGCTGGAGAAGAACGGAAAAACATTCGAGATCTTCGTCTACGCGGGCGTGAACCACGCCTTCAACAACGATACCTCGGCTGCTCGCTACGACAAGGCCGCCGCCGATCTCGCCTGGAGCCGGACGATCGCCTTCTTCAAGAAGTATCTGGCCTAACGATTTGCCGGCAGCGGTGCTTGGGCATCTGACGGCAATCCGCAGGCGATGACGGCGTCCGCCAGCGCAGCCATGTCTTCTACCCGGCCGCTGGATTTCCGCCAGACCAGCCCGATCTCGCGCGCCGGCGCGGGATCGGCAAAGGGCACGATCCTCAGATTGTTGCGCGCCGTCTCCGAGGAAAGCGCCATCTCGGGGATCAGCGTCATTCCCATGTTGTGGGACACCATCTGCAGCAGCGTCGCCATCGAGGTCGCGCCGAAATTGACGAGGCTTCGTTTGCCGGCCGAACTGCAGACCGCAAGCGCCTGGTCCCGCAGGCAATGCCCTTCCTCGAGCAGCAGCAGCCTGTCCGCATCCACCTGATTTTCGGTCATCGGCGAAATCAGCACGTCATGCTCGTTCCGCGCCATCGCCATGAAGAACCGGTCGGCAAACAGCGCGCGTGTCTCGAGTGTCTCGGCCTCAACCGGCAAGGCCGCAATCACGGCATCCAGCCGTCCTTCGGTAAGCTCTGCCACCAGCCGGTCGGTCACGGCCTCTTTCAGCTCGATCTCGATTTCGCGATAGGCTTTGCGAAGATGCGGAATGAGCTTCGGCACCAGATAGGGCGCGACGGTCGGGATGATGCCGATGCGGATCGGCCCGGCCAGCACGCCGCTCTTGCGCCGCGCCGTTTCCTCCAGCTCGTCGACCGCGCCAAGGATGATACGGATGCGTGACAGCACGGCCTCGCCCTTGGCGGTCAACAGCACGCCGGCGCGGTTTCGCTCCACCAGCTGCGCACCGAGATGATCCTCCAGCTCCATGATCTGGGTGGAAAGCGCCGGCTGGCTGACATGCACCATCGTCGCCGCCTTGCCGAAATGCCGCGTAGCAGCCAGCGCATCGAAATAGCGCATCTGGCGAAGCGTGAGCATGATTAGGTATTCCAATCGTAACGGGATGATGTCGCGATCGGAAGTTATGGGATGCCCGGCTTCGGTTCAACTGCAGAATGCTCATTCGGTAGTAGTCACCGCTCACTCTTATGGTCTTTTCGATCCGGCGCTTTCTGCCTCTCGTGCCGGATGGCCGCGATCTCAAGGACATCATCACGCAAGCGCGCGGTGAGAATAAGAGGACGCATCACAACCCGGCGTGTGCCCGGAATTGGCCCGCGCTCGCTCATGTTCGGAAAATCCTCAAGTGTATCCTTGAGGCGTTCGAGGCGGAGCAAAATGTCACGAGCAGCCCGCGGGTTCAGTTCTGCGAGCGTTGTAATATAGGTGAGGAGCCATCGCTCGGCCCTGATAGAAAGTCGGACCGGACGTTTTGCCATATTACCCTGCGCGTCGTGCCTTCCGGGCCTCGGCACGGTCGATAATGGCGGACGCCTTCTTCAAAACCTCGTCGAGTTCGCTGAATTGCCCCTGTTCGAGCTCTGCGAGACCGGCTGCATCCTCCAGCAGATCAGCGCCTTCCTCTACGAGATAGGTTTCAAGTGCGCGCTGCATGATCCAGCTGCGATCCCGTTCGACCACGGCCGCAAGCTGATCGATTCTTTCGATCATCTCGGATGGCAGGGACAACGGAACAATGGACATCTCTTCGGTCAAGGGGTTCTCCCTGGCAGTATGGAAAGCGTGCTCTTCGTGCGAGCGAAAGTCAACGTGGTCGCTTTACCACCCCGTCATCGCCTGGCCAGATCGCGCCCGTGACTGTCGGGCAAAGCTCTTCACCTCGCCGTCGAGATCGTCTGGCAGAACTGCCGGTGAAATATTGTCGAGGCAGGCGGTGATGTGGTCGGTGATCGCGTTCATCAGCGACGGCGAAAGCCCCGGCCGTTTCATCAGGCCGATCTGCACCGGCGGCAGCGGCGGAAAACCGTCGGCGGCGGTCAGCACCTTCATACCCGGCCTGAGCGCCGACTCCGGCAGCACGGACACGGCCATGCCGGCAAGGATCGCGGCCGCAATGACGGTCGAAGACCAGCTGGTGAACAGGACCTGATATTCGCGCCCGTCCGCATCGAGTGCCGAACAGGCGAGCTGCCGCCACAGACAGTCGCGACGCCCGACCGCGAGCGGCACCGGCGCATCATCCTTCAGCGGGTGGTTGGCCGATCCCACCCAGCAGAGCGGTTCGGTCCGCACCACGTCGGAAATCCTCTGTCGCGGATTGTGGGTCACGAGCGCGATATCCAGCTCCCCGCGTGCCATTTTTTCGCCGAGGCTGACGGACGGCTCGCAGACGATATAAAGCTCGACATTCGGATGGGTCTTGGCAAACCGGCCGATGATCTCCGGCATGTAGCGGTCGGCATAATCGTCGGGCGTGCCGATCCGGATCGTTCCTTCGAGCCGGTTGTCATCGAAGGCGGCGATCGCCTCGTTGTTCAGCCGGATGATGCGCCGGGCGTAGTTCATCAGCTTTTCGCCCTCGGTGGTCAGGCGGTTGCCGCGCCCGTCCTTGGCGAACAGCTGCTTGCCGATCCGCTCCTCCAGCCGGCGCATCTGCATCGAGACGGCGGACTGCGTCTTGAACACCCGGTCTGCAGCCTTGGTGAAGCTGCCGGTGTCGATGATGGCGATGAAAGTATGCAACTGGTCGATATCGAGCGGAGCGGACATGAGCGCAATCCATCAGTGAACTTGATAATCATCATTAGAAACATTCGTTGGACTGATCAATACGATTAACCGATAACGACAGCAATTCTCGAACAGAGGCGCTGTTTCAGACGGCGCAAATGTCTCACCGGCAATCCGTGCGCTGTCGCACCCGGAAAGCCTTGACCGTGCCCGATGAAAGGATACCCCGATGAGCACGACCGAATGCGGAACCGATTTGAAGCTCGTGAAGGCTCCGGCCACAGCCCCGGCTGCCGTGCAGACCGCCGTGCTCGTACGCATCAAATCCGCATGGCGCGCCGTCCGTAACCGCATTGCGGCCTATCCGATTTCTGAATTGGATGATCAGATGCTTGACGATATCGGACTTAGCCGCCGTGATGTCGTGACCGCGCTTGATCGTTCCGGCGCCCTGGATGATCCGTCTCTGCTTCTTGCCAGAGCCGCTCGCGAGCGCGCCCGCACGCGGTTCGCCCGGCCGCCAGCTCGCTGACCGCGTGCACCATTCGTGACGTCTATGATTTTCCCCGCAGGGTGAGCCAATAACCCTGCCTCTTGCCCGGCCCGGACACCCGCGCCGGGCTTTTTTTGTTTGGGAGCTGGATACAGGGGCAAAGTCTGCTTTGGGCGTTCGGACAGCGCAACCACCCTCATTCCTGTGCTTGTCACAGGAAACCAGCCAGCCCAAGTCCTTGGGCTGGAAAGAGTCCTTTCGACGCGCAGACGCGCGGCTGGATCCCTGTGACGAGCACAGGGATGAGGGAGGGTGCCAAATCAATATTGGTATTCGTCGAAAACCGGCTCGACCGAGCCATTCCAGCGGCCGTTGAAAAGCGACAGCAGATCATCGGCAAGTGTCGCCTTTTTCGCCAGCACTTCTTCCAGCGGCTGAAGGAAGACGCTTTCGTCCTGCCCATCACCGTTCAGCCGCGCCCGCGCCTTCAGGCCCGCCGTCGAAATCCGCACCGCGTCGCGCGCAACGTCCAGAACCGGCCGTCCCCTGATTGTTGCCGCAAGACCCTGGCTCGGAACGGCATCGCGCATCGCGACCACGTCCTCGAACGTCCAGTCGGCCGTCAGTGTCTCGGCATCGGCAAGCGCCGCATCGTCATACAGCAATCCGACCCAGAAGGCCGGCAGCGCGCAGATCCGGCGCCATGGGCCACCATCGGCCCCACGCATTTCGAGGAAACGCTTGAGACGAACATCCGGGAACAACGTCGAGAGATGATTGGTCCAGTCGCCCATATTGGGCTGCCAGTCCGCCACTTCGCCCTTCAGCGCACCGGCCATGAACTGGCGGAAGGTCACATGCGTGCAGTCGTGATATTTCCCGTCGCGGACGATGAAATACATCGGCACGTCGAGCGCCCATTCCACATAGTCGTCGAAACGGAAATCCGTGTTGAAAACGAAGGGCAGGGTGCCGGAACGCCGGTTGTCGGTATCGCGCCAGATATCGCCGCGCCAGGAGACGAGCCCGTTGGGCTTGCCCTCGGTAAACGGCGAGGAGGCAAACAGCGCGGTCGCGATCGACTGCAGCTTCATCGACACCCGCATCTTGGCGGCCATGTCGGCTTCCGAGGAGAAGTCGAGGTTCACCTGGATCGTGCAGGTGCGGTACATCATGTCGAGGCCGTGGCTGCCGACCTTCGGCATGTAGCGGGTCATGATGTCGTAGCGGGATTTTGGCATGCGCGGTGTCTCGGCCAGAGACCATGTCGGGCTGCCGCCCAGCCCGAGGAAGCGGATGCCCATCGGCTCGGCGATTTCCTTCACCAGCGCCAGATGCCGGTTGGATTCGCGGCAGGTCTCGTGGATGGTTTCCAGCGGCGCGCCGGACAGCTCGAACTGCCCGCCGGGTTCGATCGAGATCGCCCCCATGCCGGATTGCTCGCCAAGCCCGATAATGTTGTCGCCGTCCATGATCGGCTCCCAGCCGAGCCTTTCCTGCATGCCCTTCAGCAGTGCGGAAATGCTGGCATCGCCAAAATAGGGAACCGGGCTGTTATCGGCAGCAAAAAACACGAACTTCTCGTGTTCGGTGCCAATGCGGAATTTGTCTTTCGGGCGCGAACCCTCCGCCAGATAGGCGGAAAGCTCAGATACCGAGGAAAGTGGTGTCTGGTCGGTCGTGTCACGCGCCATAAAGATACCTTGGTCGAAGTTCTGGAATGATAAGCCAGACTGATAATCGTCCGGCTGATTGAACCGAATTCATCTGCGGTGCAAGCGAATTTCTTTCAAGATCGGTTCAGAAAAACAAGGGTATCTGTTGCGGTTTGGCAAGTCTGCAGCGGCAGTTCATCACTGCCAATCCCCGATCGCCGCCTGAATGACCGCCAGCGCCGCCACAGCGGCCGTGTCGGCCCGCAATATCCGAGGCCCGAGCGGGATCGCCGTCACGAAGGGCAGCGATCTCAGCAGATTGCGCTCCTCCTCCGAAAACCCTCCCTCCGGACCGACGAGAAGCGCCAGTTTTCTCTCTGTGACTTTGGCCAGGATCGGCAGCGGGTTCTGTCCCTCGTCGCCCTCATCGCAAAAGATGATCCGCCGCTCCGCCGGCCAGCGCTCCAGGATCTCCGCCAGCTTGCGCGGTTCGCAAACATCCGGGATCGACAGCACACCGCATTGTTCGGCAGCCTCGGTCACATTCGCTCTCAGGCGGTCGAGATTGGTGATCTTGCCCTGCACATGCTGCGTCATCACCGGCTGCAACAGGCCGGCACCCATCTCGACGGCCTTCTGCACCAGATAATCCAGCCGTCCCACCTTGAGCGGCGCAAACAGGTAATGCAGGTCCGGGGTTTGCGGCTGCGGCCGGGTCTGCTCGGTCAGTTCCAGCACGATCTTCTTGCGGCTCGGAAAGACAATCTGCGCCAGCCATTCGCCGTCGCGCCCGTTGAACACCAGCACGTTCGCGCCAGCCTCAAGCCTCAGCACATTGGCGAGATAATTGAACTGCTCGCTTGATATTTCATGCCGGGTGTCGGCAGAAAGCGATATGTCGATAAAAAGCCGCTGAAGGCGAAAATTGGCGCGCATGATCTTCTCTTACAAAAACAGCGCGAACATAACCGTCGCGATGATCGCCGCAAGGCCTGCGGCGGCCGGGAGCGTAATCATCCATGCGGCGAGGATGCTCAGCATATGCGAGCGGCGCACCAGATACCGCCGTTTCACCTCGTCTTCATTACGCTCGAAAGCCTCGCTCTCGTCCGGCTCTTCGCTGGGTTCCTTGCGGGCATCCTTCGCAGCGCGCACCCGCATATATTCATAGCGGCGCTTCGAATTGCGCGTGTACCATTCGCGGAACAGCCCGACCCCGAACACGGCGCCTACGGCGATATGGGTGGAGGATACAGGCAGTCCGATCCATGAGGCCACGAGCACGGTCAGCGCCGTCGACAGCGACACGCAATAGGCCCGCATCGGGTTAAGCTTGGTGATCTCCGCGCCGACGAGCCGCACCAGTTTCGGACCATAGAGCAAAAGGCCAAGCGAAATGCCGAGGCCCCCGATCACCAGTTCCCATAAGGGCACGCCGGGAAAGTGCAGCGGGCTCTCCGACGCCATGTCCTGCACCGCGCCGACGATTGCGGCCAGAGGCCCGATCGCGTTGGACACGTCGTTTGCGCCATGCGCGAACGACATCAGCGCGGCCGACAGGATGAGCGGAATGCGGAACAGTTTCCTCAGCGACTGGTTGCGGTTTTCCAACCCTTGCGCCTGCGCGGCGACCACAGGGATCAGTGCGCGCCAGGAGACGAGGCCGGTGATGATGGCGATTGCCGTTGCCGTGAGTGCGGAAACCGTCATCAGCTGGCCGAGGCCGATCAGCGCCAGATATCCGCCGAATGTCCCCGTCATGATGCCGATCAGCACCGGCACCCAGGTCTTTGCCGCGGCGATCTTGTCGTCGCGGTAGATGATCGTTTCCTTCACCAGCAGCAGGAAACCGGCGGCGATCACCGCGCCAAGCAGCGGCGAGATCACCCAGCTGGCGGTGATCCCGGCAACCATAACCCAGTTGACGGCACCAAAACCGGCAGCGGCAATCCCTGCGCCCATCACCGCCCCGACGATGGAGTGGGTGGTCGAGATCGGCGCACCGGCCCAGGTGGCGACGTTGATCAGCACGGCGGCGGCCAGCAGTGCCGCCATCATCGACCAGATCAGCATGTTCGGGCTGGAAACCAGCGCACCGTTGGTGATGCCGCTGGCGATCGTATGTGCCACGCTGCCGCCGGCAAGCACCGCGCCGGCAACCTCGAAAACGGCGGCGAGCGCAAGGCCGAAACCCATCGTCATCGCACGCGCACCGACGGCCGCGCCGATATTGTTGGTCACGTCGTTGGCGCCGATATTCATCGCCATGTAGCCGGCTAGCGCCGCCGCGGCGATGACGATCACCGAGCCGGGCGTGCCCGTCACATAGGAGGAAGCAAAGATTGCGGCGAGGATAATGAAGACAAGTGCTGCCCCCGGACCGGCAAGCCCGCGCGATGTGTGCCGCGCGGCGTCTTCCACCGAGGACAGTTTCTCCAGATCCTTGTCGAGCGTCGGTTTTGCCAGACGCGGCTTCTGTGGGGCCATGCTTCGTTTATCGGTAGGGAGCGGCGCTAGGAGCAATCCCGCCCTGTTTCCAGATATGGGACTTTAGCGCCGGCTTTTGAAGAGATTATGATGTGGGGCAGGGCGATCCGCTCAGCCCGTGGCCTTCATGGCAAGCGTGCTGACGGAAACGGCATCCTGCACCGGCTTGCGCATGCGCTCGGAAAACTGCAGCAGCAGGATTTTCAGCTCCGGCTCGTTCACCCGGTTGGCGGCTTCCTCGGCGGAAACCCACTCGATGCGCCGCACGCCCTTTTCCTTGAAGTCCTTGCAACTGCCTTCGACCTTCAGGAGATGCACCTGCACGCGCACGGGCACCTTGATGCCGTTATCGAGACCCTTGCGATAGTGATAGAATCCGAACGGAAGCTTCTCGGCCTTGCCCTTGACGCCGACTTCCTCAAGCGCCTCCTGCTCGGCCACCTGATGGGCTTTTTTGTTTTCCATGGGCCAGCCCTTGGGGATTACCCACCGGCCGGTATCCCGGCTGGTCGCAACCAGAACCTCGAATTCGCCGCGCTTGGTGGCGCGATAGCAGATCGCAGCATATTGCTGGCGCGGGGGGCGCTGCACCATGAGACGAAGATTGCTGGCGATGCGGTTCATAAGGCCCAATTTCGAAAACACCTCCGAGAGTTTCATTTTACTAATATAATGCTTGCGCCAGGATTAACGAGGCATCGTGATCGAATTTGATCGTGAATCACCCGTTAAAAACCCTTACTCAGCTAAATATATAAGGGGTCGGGAAACTGAGACGTCAACAGCTTATTGCACAGCTGTTCAACTTTCCTTTGGATGTTGCGTAAATGTGAACGGCAGACGCCCCGATCCAACATTCGTCAAGAATAAGTTGAAGCGTCCCGGCGACATGAAATAGGCTGTGATCGAGTCATGCGAGGGAGGAAAGCATGCCGGAGGCAATCCAGTTTCTGCCGCCAAGACAGGAAGTCCTGTCTCGAAGGGCAGCCATCATCGATGATTTGCGCGGTCTTCTGCCGCCCGATTGCGTCATCCATGAGGCGCGCGAACTGGTTCCGTTCGAAACCGACGCGTTTATCAGCTATCGCCGCATGCCGCTTGCCGTCGTTCTGCCGCGCACCACCTCCCAGGTCGCGGCGGTGATGAAATATTGCCATCGCCATGGCATTCCGGTCGTGCCGCGCGGTGCCGGCACGTCGCTGTCCGGCGGCGCCATCCCGCAGGAGGACGCGGTCGTGCTCGGCCTGTCGCGCATGGCCCGTATCATCGAGATCGATTATGCCAATCGCACCGCAACCGTGCAGGCCGGCGTCACCAATCTGAGCATTTCCGATGCGGTAGGCATCGATGGCTTCTTTTACGCCCCGGATCCGAGTTCGCAGCTCGCCTGCACCATCGGCGGCAATATCGGGATGAATTCCGGCGGCGCCCACTGTCTGAAATACGGCGTCACCACCAACAACCTGCTCGGCGTCAAGCTGGTTCTGGTCGATGGCGAGGTGGTCGAACTCGGCGGCAAGCATCTGGATGCGGCGGGATACGATCTGCTCGGCCTCTTCTGCGGTTCGGAAGGCCAGCTCGGCATCGTTACCGAGGCGACCGTGCGGCTGATCGCCAAACCCGAAGGCGCCCGACCGGTTCTCTTCGGTTTCGAGACGTCGGAAGAGGCGGGCGCCTGTGTTGCCGATATCATCGCCTCGGGCATCATCCCGGTCGCCATCGAATTCATGGACAAGCCGGCGATCGAGATCTGCGAGGCCTTTGCCAAGGCCGGTTATCCGCTCGATGTCGGCGCGCTTTTGATCGTTGAGGTCGAGGGGTCTGAAGCCGAGATGGATGCGATGCTGGAAAACATCGTCGGCATCGCCCGTCGCCACAAGGTTCTGACCGTGCGCGAATGCCAGTCGGCAACGGAGGCCGCCTTGATCTGGAAAGGCCGCAAATCCGCCTTCGGAGCCACCGGCCGTATTGCCGATTACATCTGCATGGACGGCACGGTACCGCTGAGCAAGCTCTCCTACGTGCTGAAGAAGACCTCGGAAATCACCGACAGTTTCGGCCTGCGCGTCGCCAACGTCTTCCACGCCGGCGACGGCAACATGCATCCGCTGATCCTGTTCAATGCCAACGATCCGGAAGAGGCGATGAAGGCGGAAGAGGCCGGCAACGAGATATTGAAACTCTGCGTCGACGCCGGCGGCTGCCTGACCGGCGAACACGGCGTCGGCATCGAAAAACGCGACCTGATGCGGCATCAGTATACCCAGGCTGAGCTGGCCCAGCAGATGGCGGTGCGCGCGGCGTTCGACGAGGACTGGATTTTGAACCCGTCGAAAGTGTTTCCGTTGGAGGGGAGGGGGTGATGGGACCGATTATATACGTCTCATCTGCCGAACCCCCCCCTCTGCCCTGCCGGGCATCTCCCCCACAAGGGGGGAGATCAGCTAGTCACACCCATTTGCCCCAATCGATACTGGATGTGTATCGAGACGATAAGGGAGATAGGAGCGAGGAACATGCCTCTTGTGATCTCCCCCCTTGTGGGGGAGATGGCCGGCAGGCCAGAGGGGGGTATCCGCCCCCTCGACGCCAGCGGGAGAGATCCCCCGCATGCTGATCCCCAACACCGAAACCGATGCCGCTTACGTCATCCGCAATGCCGCAGCCGATAACACGCCGCTCGCAATCTGCGGCGGAAACACCCGTGGCTTTGCCCGGCTGATACAACCCGCCGAACCGATCAGCTCCCGCGGCCTGTCCGGCATCGTCGACTACGACCCCGCCGAAATGGTGATGACGGTCAGATCCGGCACGCCGGTCTCCGAGGTGGAGGCAGCGCTTACCGCCAACCGCCAGATGTTGGCTTTCGAACCGATGGACCACCGCGGCATTCTGGGTCCCCATGGAACGCCTTCCCGCGAGCCCACCATCGGCGGCGTGTTTGCCGCCAACATTTCCGGCCCCCGCCGCCTGACGGCCGGTGCCGCGCGCGACAGCCTGCTCGGTATCCGCTTCGTCAACGGCCGCGGCGAAATCATCCGTGCCGGCGGAAGAGTGATGAAGAACGTCACCGGGCTCGATCTGGTCAAACTGCTTGCCGGTTCGCAGGGCACGCTCGGGTTCCTGACCGAAGTCACGTTTCGCGTCCTGCCCGTGCCGCCCGCAACGGAAACCATCGTCATTTCCGGCCTCGACGACGAGATGGCCGCAAAGGCGATGGCCGCCGCAATCGCGCTGCCGGTGGAAATTTCCGGTGCGGCACATCTCCCCGCAAGCGTCCGCTCCCGCTTCATCGATGGCGCCTTGCCGGAGGGCGAAGCCACGGTGTTGCGGCTCGAAGGCCTTTCTGCTTCGGTGGACGTGCGCGCGCAAAAACTTGCCGCCGTCATGGAAGCCTTCGGACCCGTGACGAAGCTCGGCATGGAGACCAGCCTGACGCTGTGGCGGCAGATCCGCGACGTCGCCCCTTATGTCGATGGCACCGAAAAGCCGCTCTGGCGCGTCTCCGTCGCACCGAGCGCGGGTTATCACCTCGTCGCAGCACTTCGGCTGGAAGCCGGTATCGATGCCTTCTACGATTGGCAGGGAGGACTGGTCTGGATGCGCATGGAAGCCGATCCCGAAGCCGAATTCGTCCGTCGCTACATCCGCGCGCTCGGTGGCGGACACGCCACGCTGATCCGCGCTTCGGAAGCCGCAAGGGCGCAAATCCCGACCTTCGAGCCGCTGCCCGATGCGGTCGCAGCGTTGTCGGCCCGCATCAAGGCAAAACTCGATCCGGCGGGGATTTTTGGCCCGGGGAAGATGGGGTGATGAGAATGAACGTTAGCAGATGGCTTTTTACTCATTGCGTGCCCCTCACCCTAACCCTCTCCCCGCTTGCGGGGAGAGGGGACGTGCCCCACGATAAAGCAGAGAGAGAAGCAGACGGTGCGGCATATCCCTTCTCCCCGTCATTACGGGGAGAAGGTGGCGGCAGCCGGATGAGGGGCAATCACATGCTCGGCGATGTCGGCAAGGAGGCGCTTCGATAAATGCAGACCTCCTTTACCCCCGAACAGCTCGAAGACCCGCAGGTCGCCGAATCCGAAAAGATTCTCCGCCGCTGTGTCCATTGCGGCTTCTGCACCGCCACCTGTCCCACCTATGTGACGCTCGGCAACGAACTCGACAGCCCGCGCGGCCGCATCTATCTCATCAAGGACATGCTGGAAAACGGCCGCGCAGCAGATGAGCAGGTCGTCACCCATATCGACCGCTGCCTCTCCTGTCTCTCCTGCGTCACCACCTGTCCCTCCGGCGTCGACTACATGCATCTGGTCGATCATGCCCGCGTCCATATCGAAAACACCTACAAGCGCCCGCTGATCGACCGGCTGGTCCGCAGCCTTCTGGCCGCGGTCCTTCCCTACCCGGCGCGGTTCCGCACGGCGCTGACGCTCGCCAGATTAGGCCGTCCCTTCGCGCCGCTGCTGAAACGGGTCAAAGTGCTTAAACCCCTTGCCGCCATGCTCGATCTCGCGCCGCGATCAGCGCCGGCGCAGTCCGCCACGGTTCTGCGCGGCGCGCAGCCCATCCGCGGTATCAGGCGCGGCCGGGTGGCGATCCTCTCCGGCTGCGCCCAGTCCGTGCTCGATCCGGGCATCAACGCCGCGACGGTCCGGCTGCTTGCCCGGTTCGGTGTCGAGGTGGTGGTGCCGGAAGGCGAAGGCTGCTGTGGCGCGCTGGTGCATCACATGGGGCGCGAGGACGAGGCGCTCGGTTTCGCCCGCCGCAATGTCGATGTCTGGATGCGCGAGATCGACAAGAAAGGCCTCGACGCGATCATCATCACCGCCTCCGGCTGCGGCACGACGATCAAGGATTACGGCCACATGCTAAGGCTGGACCCGGCCTATGCGGAAAAGGCGGCGACGGTGTCGGCGCTGGCCAAGGATATTACCGAATATCTCGCCACGCTCGATCTGCCGCGACAGGAACCGAAACGGCTCAATGTCGCCTATCACTCGGCCTGTTCCATGCAGCATGGCCAGAAGATTGTGGCTGCCCCGAAACTGCTTCTGAAAAACGCCGGCTTCACCGTCCGCGATCCGGCGGAAGGCCACCTCTGTTGCGGCTCCGCCGGCACCTACAACATCCTGCAGCCGGAAATTTCGAACGAGCTGAAGGCCCGCAAGGTGAAAAATATCGAGGCGACGAAACCGGATGTCATCGCCACCGGCAATATCGGCTGCATGACCCAGATCGGCTCGGGCACGGCCATCCCGGTGGTTCATACGGTGGAATTGCTGGACTGGGCCTATGGCGGGGAGAAGCCGGTGAAGTTGAAGAGGTGATGGGCGTGGCCACACTCTCAACCCTCATCCCTGTGCTCGTTACAGGGATCCAGCCGACGCGCGTCTGCGCGGCGAAAGGACTCTTTCCAGCCTAAGGACTTGGGCTGGCTGGATTCCTGTGACGAGCACAGGAATGAGGGGAGTTTCTATGCTTCCCCCTGTCTCCATTACCCACCAAAAATCGTGCGGAAAATGTCGATGCCGCGGTCCTTGAAGGCGACATCGCCGGTCTTCGAGCCGGGGCCGATCACGACCACTTTGGTGCCGACGGCTGCGCGGGCATAAAGATGCTCGACATCCTTGTTCATCATCCGGATGCAGCCGGAAGACAGGTTGAGGCCGATCGACCAGGGCTGGTTGGTGCCGTGGATGCGGAAGATCGTGTCGCGGCCGCCCTTGTAGAGATAGAGCGCGCGGGCGCCGAGCGGATTGTCCTTGCCGCCGGGCATGACGACGGGAAGCTTGATGCCGCGGCGAGCTTCGCGGGCGCGCATTTCTGCCGGCGGCGTCCATGTCGGCCATTCCGCCTTGCGGCCGATTTTCACCTCGCCGGACCAGCCGAAACCTTCGCGGCCGACGCCGATGCCGTAACGCGTCGCACGGTTTTTGCCGTCGACGTAATAGAGAAACTTGTTGTTGGTATCGACGATGATCGTGCCCGGTGCCTCGTTTGTGGCGAAGCGCACGCTGCGGCGCTGGAATTTCGCCGGCACTTCCTTGTTGCGGACTTTCGGCGCGACGTCGCTGGCCGTGCTTTGGGATTGTGCGCTGGCGGTCTCGACCGGTGCCGCAGTGGCGATGGCTGCAAACATCATGCCGGCCACGGCCAGCAGCAATTGACGCGATTTCATCCTTACCCCTCATACAGATCTGATCTTCAAGCCGAGGCAAAATGTCCCGGCTTGGCCGGCAGAGCAAGCCAAAGAGGCAAGAATATGAGCAGGGTGTGGATAATAAAACGGCCGGATCGTGTCGATCCGGCCACATAAATACCTGCAGAAGCGGTAGGAAAACTAGATCACGATGACCCTGGTCCCGACATCGACCAGCCCGTAAAGGTCCGTCACGTCCTCGTTGCGCATGCGGATGCAGCCGGAGGAAACCGCGCTTCCGATGGTCCACGGCGCATTGGTGCCGTGAATGCGGTAAAGCGTCGAACCGAGATACAGGGCCCGCGCACCGAGCGGATTTTCCGGCCCGCCGTCCATGCGCGCCGGCAGGTAATGGCCCTTGGCGGCCTCGCGGGCGATCATTTCCTTCGGCGGTACCCAGTTCGGCCATTCGGCCTTGCGCGTCACCTTGTGCTCGCCGGCCCATTCGAAGCCCGGCTTGCCGACGCCGACGCCGTAACGTTTGGCCTGACCGTTTTCCATCACGAGATAGAGGAAACGGTTATTGGTATCGATGACGATCGTGCCCGGCCTCTCCTTCGTGTCATAGGCCACCATCTGCGGCAGGAACTGCGGCTCGATCTGGCTGCGGACAGCCCGGTTGGGACGTACGGCTGCCTGCTGCACCTGGCTGTTGTCGCCGAAGATGCCGCGGCGCACGACCGGCGTGCGGGCCGGTTGCTGGACATCCGCCTGCCGCGCGACACCGGGCCGGTTCGGCGCCGCTGGGTAATAATTGCGCTGGCCGGTCACCACCGCCTGAGGTCTCATCTGCCGTTGCGGCTGCTGGTAGGCCTGACGCGGCTGTACCGGGCGCTGCCGGACCTGTCGCTGGCCCGCCTGTGGCTGCGCGCCGAGCTGCATCAACCATGGGGCGGCGAGATCCGGGCTGACCACGACCGGAGGCCGTTCGCGATAACGGTCGTCTGCGAATGCAGATGGGGAGGCAAGGGCTAAAAGCCCTAGCGCAAGAAGAAATCTCGCCTTCATGGTCGGATCCACTCGTTACAATCACCGAAAGGCGGCTGCGCATCGACCCGAAAATCGGAATCGATTTTCGGAAAGTATGATGCGCCAATTAAGACGTCCGCCAACTGGCCCGAATGGTGAACGCAAGCTCAAAGCGAATGGTAAACGGGTGGCGTCTTTCATGCGTCGGATACGATATAGCTTTCGGCAGGGTTACTTAGCCGTTTCGAGACATGGTTGCCTGAAACTGAAACGGACGATACTGCCGTTAACGATTGGTATTGAAGAGCGAGAAGCATGGTCTGGGAGAAGGAAATGGCGGGTATCATTCTGGGCGATGACGGCAAGGGCCGCTGCTTCTGGCATGGCGGACTGGAGGATTACCGCCGCTATCACGACGAGGAATGGGGCCGCCCGGTCACCGACGATATCCGCCTGTTCGAAAAGATCTGCCTCGAAGGGTTCCAGTCCGGCCTGTCCTGGCTGACCATCCTGCGCAAGCGCGAGAATTTTCGCGCAGCCTTTACCGGTTTCGATTTCCATAAGGTCGCGCAGTTCGACGAGGCCGATATCGAGCGGCTGGTGGCGGACGCCGGCATCATTCGCCATCGCGGCAAGATCGTCTCGACCATCAACAATGCAAAACGTGCGATCGAGTTGAAGGACGAGTTCGGCTCGCTGGCCAAATTCTTCTGGAGTTTCGAACCCGCGGCCGACCAGCGCCCCGCTGTCCGCGATCTCGAAACGCTGCGCGCCAACCCGACAACGCCGGTCTCCGTCGCGCTGTCGAAAAACCTCAAGAAACGCGGCTGGACCTTTGTCGGCCCGACCACGATCTATGCCTTCATGCAGGCAATGGGCATGGTCAACGACCATATCGACGGCTGCTTCTGCCAGGCAGAAGTCGACGAGATGCGGCTAAGGTTCAAGCGACCCTGAAGCTTAAGCCGATGCCGAAGTGATCCCGCTCAGGACACCCCAGAGCTCGCCCAGATGCTCGATCTGGCGAAACCGCGGCGCATCGCTCGGCGCGTCCACATGTTCCAGAACCCAGGTCAGCGCGTGGGGAACGAACACGCCGTAGGCGCCGGCGGCAATCACCGGCACTATGTCGGATTTCAGCGAATTGCCCACCATCATCGCCCGTTCCGGCCCCTCGGCCAGTTTTGAGAATATCCGGCGATAGGTGGTGGCATTCTTGTCGGAGACGATCTCGACCGCATCGAAATAATCGCCAAGCCCCGATTGCGCCAGCTTGCGTTCCTGGTCGAACAGGTCGCCCTTGGTGATCAGCACCAGCAGGTAATGCCCGTTGAGCGCCTGAAGCGTCTCCTCTACATGCGGCATACATTCGACCGGATGGCGCAGCAGATCGCGGCCTATATCGAGGATTTTTGTAATGGTCCGCGTCGGGACCTTGCCCTCGGTGATCTCGACGGCGGTCTCGATCATCGACAGGGTAAAGCCCTTGATGCCAAAACCGTAATATTCGAGATTGCGCCTTTCGGCCTCCAGCAGCCTTGCGGAAATATCTGCTCCCTCGGCGAAATCGCCGAGCAGCGTCTGGAAATGCTCTTCCGTCAGCCGGTAATAGTGTTCGTTCTGCCACAGCGTATCGTCGGCATCGAAGCCGATGGCGGTAATCGGGCGCATGGTCTTAAGCCTCCGGCCCCATCATATCGAGGAACATGGATGCCGGGCAAGCGGCAAGCTCACCCGGCACCGGCTTGTTCAGGCGGTTATTTCTCGTGTTGTTTCAGCCATGCCTGCATGTCGGCGATTTCGGCTTCCTGCGCTTTGATGATGGCTTCCGCCAGCTTGCGCTGCACCGGGTCCTTGCCATGTTCGAGCTCGACCTTCGCCATGTCGATCGCCCCTTGGTGATGGGCGATCATGCCGCGGGTGAAATCGACATCCGCATCGCCGGAAAATTCGATCGCCATGCCCTCATGCATCTTTTTATTGGCGGCCTTGAATGCCGTGGTCGAGGCGCTGTCATCACCCTTGTGATGCTCGGCATGCCCCATCTCGCCGTTCATCTTCATGCTGGATTGGCTGCAGGTCGTCTCGGCGGCTGCAGCAAACGAGGTGGCGGAAATGAGGGCGATTGCAGTTGCAGCAAAAAGCGTGGTCTTGGACATGATATATCCTTCCGTGTCCTGGAATTTCGTTCTTCGGTCAGGTGTCGAAAACGATCAGGCGCGGGGAGGAGGCGTCAGTGGTGCGGGACCGGCAACGACAAGCGATGGACCTGTTTCCGGCGCGGGATAGCGATGGATGAAACGGCCGATATCGGCAAAGTCGATATCCGGCAGGACAACGAGACAGGCCGAGCAGAAAGGCGCGACGCAGATCTTGTTTCCGTGAGCGCAGTTCTGTTCGGCATCGTCATGGCTGTGGTTTGAACCCGCCTTCGCCGTGTCTTTGGCCTTTTGCGAGTGGTCGTGCATCGTCATGCCGGAACCGGATGCCTCGGCTTGGCCCGACATGTCATGCGGCATGGAAGGCATCGCCATGACCGGCATTGCCCCGTACAGGAGCCATGCGGCAAACATCATGATGGCGGCGAGCTGTTTCATTGCAACGATTCTAAGCTTCGGGCATCGGAAATCAAGCGCAGCCGGCATCACGTCGCGCTGATCGAGAAACGATTGTCGAGGATTGTGAGGCCGTTTTACGGCGGCGATCTGCGACAAAACGCAAGCGCAAAGGTTCCGTTTGCAGAGCGCTGTGGCTGGCGATCAGACCGCAATCACCCGATGCACGGCCTGCCGGTCCCGCCCAAGTTCTCCGGACGGCGCCACCGGCCAGTCCCATTCGCGTTTTGCCAAAGGCACCGGCACGCCGCAGAGCAGGTCGTCGTTCTCGATCACCTTGCCTTGCAGGTCGGTCACCTCGTAACGGACATCCGTCAGCAGGGCCGTCTTGCAGGGCAGGGCGGAAAGGCCGTTGAGATGCGCCCGGACGAGCTGCGAAAGAATGACATCAGGCTGCGCATGGTCGGATCGGTCCAGCACCCGTCGGCAGCCCACGCCGATCTGCGAGACGATATTGGCCGAGACGACGAGATCGAGATAGGGCACCTGCCGCAGGAACGAAAGCGGCTCCGGCAGCTCGCCGGAAAGCGCCTCCGAAAGGCCGGACAAGTCCCGCGAGATCAGCCTGACATTGTCAAAACGCTTGAGCTTCAGCCATGTCCTGACACTGGCAAGATGCACGAGATCGACCAGCACGACCGTATCGAAGGCCTTTGACAACTCGCCGATCGGCACATCGCGCAGCAGGCCCGAGCCGAGAACTACGGCGGTTCGCCTCTGCTTCATCGGTTCGATGGTCTCGCGGATGAAGGCATGGCAGTTCTGCTCATGCGCCGCCCAGGCCTTTTTGCACCGTCCCGCACGGCCCCAGAGGCCGAGGGAAGAGCGGATGAAGGGACGGAATTCGTTCGGCGTGACCAGAGCGGTCGCGGTATATTGGATGGCTTCGAGGATCATGACTTAGCGATAGATTTCCCTGCGATGGCCGACTTCGACCACGAGGACAACAAGCTTTTTGTCCTGTATGTCGCAGATGATGCGATAGTCGCCGACCTTGTAGCGCCAGAGATGGTTGAATTGCTGACCTTCGAGGGTGCGGCCAAGCGTACGGGGATCGGCAAGGGGTGCGACACGCGTACCCAAGTAGGAAATGATGCGCTCGGCATTCTGCTTTCCCATTTTGCGCAGCTGCTTGCGAGCCTTGTCGTCGATTTCAATCGCCCAAGCCAAGCTCGTGCTTCACTTCTTCAAGCGTATAGGTCCGGCTTTCGCCACGTCGCTGTGCGGCCATAGTTTCTTCTGCACGCTTCAGAAAATAGGCGTCTTCCAGCTTCGCCTCCAATAGGTCGATCATGTAGGCATTGGGGTCTGTACCAGCTTCCTCGGCAAATCGCAGGATAAGGCGGTGCATCTCATCCGGCATTTCGATGGTGACACGCTTGTTCATGGTGATTAATCCTTCAGGGCTGGCTCAGATATACCATCCGGCTTGACACTTCGCCAGCGGCCGCCCTTGCCGCGTGAGGCCTCATCCTCTAAGAAACCGCTCGTATTTTCGGCCTTTCCCGAAGGCCACAAAGCAATGGATATCGATCATGAACGACAAGAGCAAAAAGCCGCAGAAACTCAGAGCCCGCCTGCCGCGCGGGTTTGTCGACCGTTCGGCTGCCGATATCCATGCCACCAACGAGATGACCGCGAAAATCCGCGAGGTCTACGAGCGCTACGGTTTCGATCCGGTGGAAACGCCGCTGTTCGAATATACCGATGCGCTGGGAAAATTCCTGCCGGACTCGGATCGCCCCAACGAAGGCGTGTTTTCGCTGCAGGACGATGACGACCAGTGGATGTCGCTGCGTTACGACCTGACCGCGCCGCTGGCCCGCCATGTCGCCGAAAACTTCAACGAGATCCAGCTGCCGTTCCGCACCTATCGCGCCGGTTACGTGTTCCGCAACGAAAAGCCGGGCCCGGGCCGTTTCCGCCAGTTCATGCAGTTCGATGCCGACACCGTCGGCGCACCGGGCGTCCAGGCCGATGCCGAAATGTGCATGATGATGGCCGACACGATGGAAGCGCTCGGCATCAAGCGCGGCGACTACGTGATCCGGGTGAACAACCGCAAGGTTCTGGATGGCGTGATGGAAGCTATCGGGCTTGGCGGTGAAGACAAGGCCGGCCAGCGCCTGAACGTGCTGCGTGCCATCGACAAGCTCGACAAGTTCGGAACCGATGGAGTTCGCCTGCTTCTAGGCGAAGGTCGCAAGGATGAGAGTGGCGACTTCACTAAAGGCGCAGGGCTAAATGCCGAGCAAGTGTCAAAAGTCATGTTAAACTTGCTCGGGGCAACTTCTGCGGTTCCTTCCGACGATATCCTGCCAGGCAACGTTGATGATGCTCAACCGTATTTCAACAATCCTGAAGATACTGAGCCATCCTCGTACGCGCATAACATTACAGATGCCGAGGCATTGTTGGCGCTCGCCGAAACCGACATCGGTCGCCAAGGTGCTGAAGAACTTCTTACTATGGCAAACATATTCACCGCGTGTGGATATGAAAGTGGTCGAATCATGATCGATCCGTCCTGCGTACGTGGTTTGGAGTATTACACTGGTCCGGTTTTCGAAGCGGAGCTAAAATTTGCGGTCACCAACGAAAAGGGCGAAAAGGTCGTTTTCGGCTCGGTCGGCGGCGGTGGGCGTTATGATGGTCTCGTGTCCCGCTTCATGGGGCAGCCGGTTCCGGCCACGGGTTTTTCCATCGGCGTATCACGTCTGATGACGGCGCTGAAGAACCTCGGCAAGCTGGGGCAGGACGATGTGATCGCCCCGGTTCTCGTCACCGTCATGGATGGCGATGTCGAGAGCATGGGTCGTTACCAGCGGTTCACGCAAGCACTGCGGGCCGAGGGCATCCGCGCCGAAATGTACCAGGGCAACTGGAAGAAATTCGGCAACCAGCTGAAATATGCCGACCGCCGCGGTTGCCCAATCGCCATCATCCAGGGCGGCGACGAGCGTGCGGAAGGCGTGGTGCAGTTGAAGGACCTGATCGAGGGCAAGCGCCTGTCGGGCGAGATCGAGGACAACGCCTCCTGGCGCGAAGCCCGCGTGGCGCAGGAGACGGTTGCGGAAGCCGATCTGGTCGCCAAGGTGAAGGAAATTCTGGCCGCCCAGGCGGAAGATCGCAGGCGTGCGAAAGATGTTTGATCCTATGGTTTCGTCGTGCCCACCCTACTTCTCGCTGGCCTCGGCGCCGCCCCTCACCCTAGCCCTCTCCCCGCTTGCGGGGAGAGGGGACGTGCCCTGCTCGGCCTTGATGGCTGGGCCGGAGGGAGCGGCATATCCCTTCTCCCCGTCGTTACGGGGAGAAGGTGGCGGCAGCCGGATGAGGGGCTACGCCAAATCCGCTGAGGTGCGTCCATGCCTCTGATCAACATGCCCGAATTTTCCGCCCGCCTGCTCGACGAGTTTGCAGCCCGTGGCACGGCAAGGATCGATACGCCGGTGATCCAGCCGGCAGCGCCGTTTCTCGATATGGCCGGCGAAGACCTGCGCCGCCGTATCTTCCTCACCGAAAGCGAGACGGGCGAGAGCCTGTGCCTGCGGCCCGAATTCACCATTCCGGTGTGCCTGCGCCACATTTCCAACGCCACCGGCACGCCGCGGCGTTACTGTTATCTCGGCGAGGTGTTTCGCCAGCGCCGCGAGGGCGACAACGAATTTTATCAGGCCGGCATCGAGGATCTAGGCGAGACCGCCACGGCCAATGCCGATGCGCGTGCCGTCAACGATGCGATGCAGATCCTGGAAAACCTCATTCCCGGCCGCCGCCTCAGCGTCACCCTGGGCGACCAGGCCGTGTTCGAGGCTGTTGTCCGTGCGCTCGGCCTGCCTGGCGGCTGGCAGAAGCGGCTGATCCAGTCTTTTGGCAACAATGCCCATCTGCGCCAGCTGCTGATGACGCTCGCGAGCCCGCAAGTGCCGTCCGGCCTGTCGCCCGAACTGGCGCAATTGCTGACGCAGGACGATGCGGCGCTGATCGCCCATATCGACCGGACGATGCAGGAGACCGGCTATTCCACCAATGCCAGCCGTTCGCCACGCGAGATCGCTGCCCGGTTGAAGGAAAAGCAGTCGCTGGCGGAAACGAGGCTCGACGGCTCGGCGCTCCTTCTGTTGAGCGAATTCCTGTCGCTGGAAATGCCGCTGTCGGAGGCTCCCGCAGCGCTTGCCGGCTTTGCCGATGCGGCGGGGCTTGCCATGGGGGCGGCGTTGGTGACGTTCCAGGCGCGGGCCGAAGCGCTTGCCGATCTCGGCGTCGATCTGACCAAGGTCACCTATCGCGCCGCCTTCGGGCGTCCGCTCGATTATTACACCGGGCTGGTTTTCGAGGTCAGCCGTGACAATGCGGTTCTGGCCGGCGGTGGCCGTTTCGACCGGCTGCTGACGCTGCTGGGTGCGCAGGAAGATATTCCGGCCGTGGGCTTCTCGCTCTGGCTCGACCGGATCGAACAGGCGAGGGCGCGCTGATGTCCACCATTACCATCGCTCTTCCCTCCAAGGGCCGGATGAAGGAAGACGCGTCCGCGATCTTCGAACGCGCCGGCCTTCCGATCGTCGCCGTCGGCAACGAACGCTCCTATCGCGGCCGGGTCGACGGGCGTGACGATATCGAGATTGCCTTCCTGTCGGCCTCCGAGATCGCCCGCGAGATCGGCGCCGGCACGGTCGATTTCGGTGTGACGGGCGAAGACCTGATCCGCGAAGGCCTGGCCGATGCCGACCGCAAGGCCGAGATCGCCGCCCGCCTCGGCTTCGGCCATGCCGATGTCGTCGTCGCCGTGCCGGAAATCTGGCTGGATGTCGACACGATGGCCGATCTCGGCGACGTCGCCGCCGATTTCCGCTCGCGCCACGGCCGCCGCCTGCAGATCGCCACCAAATATTGGCGGCTGACGCAGCAGCACTTTTCGGGAAGCCACGGCATCCAGCTGTACCGCATCGTCGAAAGCCTCGGAGCGACCGAAGGCGCTCCGGCAGCGGGTCAGGCGGATATCATCGTCGACATCACCTCGACCGGCTCGACGCTGAAGGCCAATCACCTCAAAATCCTGTCGGATGGCGTGATCCTGAAATCGGAAGCCTGCCTCGTTCGCGCCCGCAAGGCCGAACACGAGGGAGATGACCGTATCGCCGCGATCGTCGAGGCGGTCCGCAAGGCCGTGTGATTAAAATGTCGGGCGCAGACGCCAATATCATCGGTCTTTACGAACGGCATGCGCTGGCCTTCGACAAGGTGCGCGGGCGCAACCTGTTCGAGCGGCCGTGGCTCGATCATTTCACCGGGCTGATGCCCAAACCCGGCCATGTGCTGGATCTCGGCTGCGGCGCCGCCGAGCCGATGGCGGCGCATCTGGTCGGCAGAGGGTTTCACGTCACCGGTGTCGATACATCGAAGACGTTGATCGGGCTGGCCCGCGAGCGGTTTCCGGGCATGGCCTGGTATGAAGCCGACATGCGGCAATTCTACATCCCGACCAAGTTTTCCGGCATTCTCGCCTGGCACAGCTTCTTTCATCTGAATGCCGAGGACCAGCGGGCGGTGTTTCCCCGCTTCGGCGCAATGGCAGGGCCGGGTGCGGTGCTGATGTTCACGTCCGGCCATTTCGAAGGCGAGGCGATGGGCGAGTTCGGCGGCGAGCCACTTTATCACGCCAGCCTGTCCAAGGCCGAATATGAAGAACTTCTGGCCAGGAACGGCTTTCAGGTCGTGGCCCAGATTTCCCAGGACCCGGCCTGCGGCGGCGCGACCGTGTGGTTGGCAAAGAACATACGCCGCTGATTTATCCCGTATTTCTGCAATAAAAAACCCGCCGGATGTTGGTCCGGCGGGAGTGTCTTGGCAGGGATTTGATAAGTGTTAGGCGGCAATTGCGACAGAACCGCGGCGGGCGTCGATCGAATATGCGCCAGGGCCAAAGGTTGCGAGCAGGATATAGGCGCCGGCAAGCGTGACATTCTTCATCAGCATGATGCCGTTCAGCGCATTGATCCAGCCGAGAGCCGGGTCAGGCCAGCCGGGAACCGCAACGGTGCCGGAATGGAAAACGGCGCCGGTGAAAATGCAGAACAGCGCGAGCGCCCAGCCGACGATTTTCGTCTGGAAACCGACGAGAACGGCAAGTCCCGTGACGAATTCGAACAGGCCGGCAAGATAGGCAAGCGCCGTTGCAGCCGGAAGGCCGGCGCCGGTGATCATGCCGGCGGTGCCGACCGGATCGGTCAGCTTGCCGAAACCGGCATAGATGAACATGAAGGAGAGGAGGATGCGGGCGATCAGAATAATGGTGTTTTGTGAGCTGGACATGGAAATCTCCGGAAATGGGCTGTGCTCCGGTGTCTCGGGCCAGCCATGAATTCTCTGGAGCGCTATGTGCCATTTTCAACGACGTCCCGAAAGATGAACGAATGGAGACAAATCGTTCCCTAAAAGTGAACGATGAATGCGCGACAAGGCGCAGTTCGGCGTAAAGGGGAGAGACCGCGCAATTGCGGGACATGGGTTTTGGGGTAGTGCGGCGTTGCAATTGCGCGGCCTTGGCATATCGGTCGATGTCCTGCCTTGTTCCTTTCGTTCATCCTCCTTTTCATCTGGACGACAGGCTGACGGACATGCCTTCGCGTGTCGCAGGGCAAGTTGCGACAGGCTTCTATGCCAGCTTGCGCCTGCCCGCGAACGTCTCGCGAAACACTCCGGCGGCGAAAGCAGGACGATTATGTGACCGGCGCCCGAGGCGGGGACGATTGATCGCGATTTTTCAGCCATCCCATTGAATTGCAAGGCTCCGGTGGAACTGGCGTCCCCGCGAGATCACGGCTCTATTGCGAAAATGTGAGCCGATTCGTTTCACATCGTTGTCGTTTGTGAATGAAACCTTCAGGCCCCGTTCACCGTTATCCCGCCATCGTCGCCTCGCTCTTGAAGCGAGATGAGCGTCAAAAGGAGTAAGGCATGAAGAAGATCATCATCGGCGCACTGGCGCTTATCATGGCGGCAACCGTTCCGACCCTGTCGCAGGCACAGACCGCTCGCAGCGAAGCCCGCGAGTATCGCCAGGATTCCCGCATCTATCGCGGCGCGGTTCGCGGTGAACTGACACGTAAGGAAATGCGCCAGATCCAGCGTCAGCAGCACCGCGTCGACCGTGCCCAGTCGCGTGCGGCCCGCGATGGCTACGTGACCCGCCGTGAGCGCCAGAAGATCGAGCGCATGCAGGATCGCGCATCGCGCAACATCTATCGCAAGACCCATAACGGCCGTTACGTCTACTGACGGCAGGGTCGTGATCTTTCGAGATACCGGATAGGGCGGCTCTGGCCGCCCTTTTCCGTTCCGGCATGGTCGATATTGCAGCTTGATAAACACGGTGCCCTGATCCATCCTCCCGATCCGTCGTCGTGGCGGCGTGCCTGTGGGAGGGATGCCATGAGCTTCGAATATCTGCTGACAGCCTTTGTCATCTGCCTCTCGCCGGGCATCGGTGTGGTTTACACCCTGTCCTCGACGCTTGGCGGCGGTATGCGTGCCGGCTTCTGGGCGTCTGTGGGCTGCACCATCGCAACGATCATCCATCTGGCGATCGCGATGGCTGGGCTGGCCGCAATCCTCCATACGAGCGCCGTCCTTTTCCAGACCATCAAGTTCGCCGGTGTCGCCTATCTGCTATGGATGGCCTGGGCGGTGCTGAAGGATCGCGGCGGATTGTCGGTGCGACCCGCAGAACCCAGATCGCCGATGCTGCTGGTCCGCAGCGGCATCCTGCTCAACATCTTGAATCCCAAGCTGCCGCTGTTCTTCGTTGCCTTCATCCCGCAATTCGTGCCGGCCGGAAGCCCGGTTGGCCTTCTGGTCGAACTCGGGCTCGGCTTTACCGCGATGACCTTCGTCACCTTCATGGCCTATGCCGGAGTGGCCACCACCGGGCGCCAGTATCTGCTGCAGAGCGAAACCGCAATGAACTGGAT
The DNA here is from genome assembly GCA_900466875.1 of Hyphomicrobiales bacterium. Classification (GTDB taxonomy): domain Bacteria; phylum Pseudomonadota; class Alphaproteobacteria; order Rhizobiales; family Rhizobiaceae; genus Neorhizobium. Next base: position 61,685 of record UBNQ01000014.1, read on the forward strand.
ACGCCGCGCCTTCGCCGCATCCTTTGCTGCTCTTGGCCTGAAGCTGGCAACCGAGGGAACGCGGTAGCTCAGAACTCTTCCCAGTTATCCCCGGAAGCGCTTGGCGCGAGCCCCAGTCCCGCGGCGAGCTTGCCGGCCAGCGACCGGGCGGGGGAAGGCTGGGGGG
>UBNQ01000001.1 GCA_900466875.1 Hyphomicrobiales bacterium
GCGGGAGCCGGCGCTTTCGTCTGAACCGTAACGTGCGGCAAGGGCGAAAGGGGTGAAATGCATGGGAGAGGGGCAACCTTTTCCCTATCAAGCCTCCCCCCGGCAGCCATGCCGGGTTCGGTTGAGCCGTCCAAGTGTGAAACCACATGCAGCGAGGCGAGAGGATCACCCGTAGGGACCGGAAGTCCCGAAAGAACGCCGAGGGCCACGCATATGCGGAGCCATATTTTTATATTCCAAAGAGGTCCCGCATATGCGTGCGCTTCTCCGGAATGATCTTTGAAAACCACGGCAGGAGACTGCGCGGGTTGGATTGGTGTGCTCTGAATATTGCGGCCCCGTCCGCCCCTCATCCGCCTGCCGGCACCTTCTCCCCGTAATGACGGGGAGAAGGAAGCAAGCCGCAACCTCTCGGCCTCCATAAGCACCGAGCGGGGCACGTCCCCTCGCCCCGCCTGCGGGGAGAGGTGGAGCGCAGCTAGCTGCGCTCTGGGTGAGGGGCGTGCGTTAAGATGAGAGGCAGCCGGTAGCGACAAGTCGCCCCTACCCGAACCGCCAGACCGTCGTCCTCTTGACTTCACTATCCTCCAGCGCCCGCGTCACCGGCACCTCATAAACGGCCAGCCGCTCCAGTCGCTCTTTCGGAAGGTAACTGCGCCCCGGATCACCGACCAGCACCACCTTGCCTTCATCGGCCAACGCAGAGAACCAAGGCACCAGCGCCGCCGCAAAATCCCGGTCATAGAAAACATCCCCCGCCAGCACGACCTCGGCATCGACCATAAGGCCAATCTGGTTCTGACCCGTGAACCCGATCTCGACCCCGTTCTCCGCCGCATTCAGCATCACCGCCGTCTCAGTCCACGGGTCGATATCCGTCGCCAGCACATGCTCTGCCCCCGCAAGCTTCGCCGCGATTGCCACCAGCCCGGAGCCGCTGGCAAAGTCGAGAACCCGTTTGCCGGCTACAGTTTCAGGATTATCGAGAACATACCGGGCAAGCCCTTGGCCACCCGCCCAAGCGAAAGCCCAGAACGGCGGCGGCAGGCCGATAGCCTGCAGGTCCTCCTCCGTCTTCAGCCAGAGATCATGCGCCTCCGTTGCCAGATGAAGCTGGATCTCCGGCACATGCGGCGGCCGCATGAGATCCGTATTGTCGAGGATGAAGGCCTTCGGCTCGGTCTTCAAGCTTGTGAACTCAGGCGGGAGATTTTGGCGGATTGTCGAGACCGCCGAGACGGCAGATCTCGAAATATTCCTCGTCCGTCACCGGCTGCACCGAAAGCCGCATCGAGGTGACGAGCGCCATCTTCTCGAATTTCGGATTGGCCTTGACGTCCTTCAACGTGACCGGCTTCGGCATGTCGGCGACGGCGCGGATATCGACGCAATCCCATTTGGGATCGCCCTTGGCCGAACTATCCGGATGCGACAGTGCGCAGACCTCGACGATGCCGACGATCTCCAACCCCTCGTTGGAGTGATAGAAGAAACCCTTGTCGCCGATCTTCATGGCCCGCATGTTGTTGCGCGCCAGATAGTTGCGCACGCCGGTCCATTCCTCGCCGGCATCGCCCTTGGCTTTCTGCTGCTCCCAGGACCACACATTCGGTTCGGATTTGTAAAGCCAATAGGCCATCTATCGCCTCACTTCGCCGCGTTGGCCGGGTTGTTGAACACCCAGTTCCACGGCTTCACATCCACCTTCTCGAACAGACCTGCAAGGTAATAGGGATCAGCTTCTGCAATCGTCCGGGCCGCTGCAATATCGGCGGCCTCGACCACAACGAGGCTGCCATTAGGCTTGCTGTCGTCATCCAGGAACGGGCCGGCAAATTTCAGCGTGCCTTCGGCATTGAGCTTGTTGAGATGCTCCACATGTGCCGGACGGGTGTCCATGCGAACCTGCAGATGGCCGGGTTTGTCGGTGCAGAGAAAGGCAAACAGCATTGGGGTCTCCTCTTGAAGCAGTTCCAGCAAGACTGGGCGCGGCCTTGCGTCCAGTCTTGCGCAAAAATTATTCGGCCTTGATCGGCCGGGTCATGAGCTGTTCCATCGCGGTCATCACGTCGAGACGGCCGTCGATGATCGCCGCCACCGCATCGGTGATCGGCAGGTCGACCGAGAACTTCCGCCCGAGCCGAGCCGCGACCGAAGCAGCAAAGGCACCTTCGACCAGCGGACCACCGGTGGCCTGCGCCGGCTCGCCTTTCCCGATCGAAATACCGAAACTCAGGTTGCGTGACTGATGGCTGGTGCCGGTCAGGACAAGGTCGCCTAGACCGGACAGGCCCCGCACCGTATCCGCATTGCCGCCCATGGCCTCGACCAGCCGTGACATCTCGGCCAGGCCCCGGGAAATCAGCGCCGCACGGGCAGATTCACCCAGCCCCGCGCCTTCGACGATACCGCAGGCAATTGCCAGCACGTTCTTCAGTGCCCCACCGAGCTGCACGCCGATGACATCGGGCGATGCGTAAAGCCTGAAACTGCGGCCGGAAAGGATCTGCGCAAGCCGTTCGGCCAGCACCGGATCCTGCGCGCCGAGCGACATCGCCGTCGGCAGGCCGCGGGCGATGTCGGATGCGAAGCCCGGTCCCGAAAGCACCGCCAATGGCGTCTTCGGCAGTTCGGCCGAGACGACCTCGGTCAAAAGCCGCTCGGCCCGATCCAGTCCCTTGGCGCAGATGACGACGGCAGCGTCTTTCGAAAGATAAGGCCCGTAATGCCGCGCCGCATCGAGCTGCGCCCGCGACGGCATGGCGAAAAGCACGACATTCGCTTCCTCCACCGCATCCGGCTCGGCCGAAAACCGCAGGGCATCCGGCAAGGGAACGCCGGGCAGTGCCGCATCATGCATCCGGTCGTCACGCAGATCGGCCATCAGGTTCGGCTGACGTCCGACCAGCGTCACCGGATGTCGGCCTTCCAGTGCAAACACGGTCGCAAGCGCGGTCCCGAATGCGCCCGCGCCGATCACGGCGATCCGCTCGTTGCTCATGCCTTCGCCCCTCGTTTGCCGGATCCGAGCAAGGTCTTCGCTTGGCTATCCAGCGGCCAGCGCGAACGCGGCGCCACATTGAGATCGTCGACTGGCAACTCTTCCGCCATCCGCTCCAGCCCCGCCCAGGCGATCATCGCCGCATTGTCGGTGCAGAGCCTGAGCGGCGGCGCGACGAAGCGGAACCCGTGCTCGAGGCAAAGCGCCTGCAGCGTGCGCCGGATTTCCTGGTTGGCCGCGACCCCACCGGCAACGACCAGCGCCGGTTCGGTGTCGAGACCTGAAAACTCTTGTTTGAAACGGAGAAGTCCACGCCCGATGCGATCCCGTAGCGTGCGTGACACGGCTTTCTGAAACGAGGCGCAGATATCTGCGATATCCTGATCGGTGAGTGGTGCGATCTCGGTCGCCGCCTGCCGCACGGCGGTCTTCAAGCCGGAAAAGGAGAAATCGAGACGCGCCTCGCCCACCAGCGGACGCGGCAGCGAGAACCGGTCCGGATTGCCGGAAAGAGCCGCCTTCTCGACAGCCGGACCGCCGGGATAAGGCAGGCCGAGCAACTTCGCCGTCTTGTCGAAGGCCTCGCCCAGCGCATCGTCAATCGTCGTGCCCCAGCGCTCGTATTGGTCCACACCGCGGATCAGAATGAGCTGCGTGTGGCCGCCGGAGACGAGCAGCATCAGATACGGGAAGGAAAGCCCGTCCGTCATCCGCGCCGTCAGCGCATGGCCTTCGAGATGGTTGATCGCCAGAAGCGGCTTGCCGGAAACACGCGCGATCGCCTTCGCCGTCATCAGACCCACCAGCAGCCCGCCGATCAGGCCGGGGCCGGAAGTCGCGGCAATCGCATCCACATCGTTGAGCGTCACGTTCGCTCGGCGCAACGCTTCCTCGATCAGTTCGTCCAGCGCCTCGACATGCGCACGCGCCGCGATTTCCGGCACGACGCCGCCATAGGCCGAGTGTTCGTCGAGCTGCGACAGGACCACGTCGGACAGAATTTCGCCGCGCCCGTCCTCATGGCGTGCAACGACCGCAGCAGCGGTCTCGTCGCAGCTTGTTTCGATGCCGAGGATGCGGAGAAATTGGGCCATAGACCTCTCGTTCATTGCGATGCCGGATGATCCGGTTTACGAGAGCTTCCGGTAACAACGGAATGAGACGGATGCAAACAAAACCTTTCCGGATCGGCACGCGTGGCAGCCCGCTGGCACTGGCGCAGGCCCATGAAACGCGGTCGCGGCTGATGGCGGCTCATGGCCTGCCGGAAGAGATGTTCGAGATCGTCGTGCTGTCGACCACCGGCGACCGCATCACCGACCGTTCGCTCTCCGAGATCGGCGGCAAGGGCCTGTTCACCCAAGAGCTGGAAGAGCAGCTGTCTTCCGGCGAACTCGATATCGCCGTGCATTCGTCCAAGGACATGCCGACAAAGCTGCCGGAAGGGCTGCATATCGCTGCCTACCTGCCGCGCGAAGATTTCCGCGACGCCTTCATCGGCCGGACCGCATCGACGCTCAAGGCTCTGCCCGATGGCGCAACCGTCGGCACCGCTTCGCTGCGCCGCCAGGCCCTCATCCGCCGCCTTCGCCCCGACATCCAGCTGACGATCTTCCGCGGCTCGGTCGGCACGCGATTGCGCAAGCTGGACGAAGGCCAGGTCGATGCGACCCTGCTCGCCTTTGCCGGCCTGAAGCGGCTGTCGATGGAAGAGGTCGTCACCGAACTTCTCGATCCCGCCGACTTCCCGCCGGCCCCGGCACAGGGCGCGATCTGCGTCGAAAGCCGCATCGGTGATCCGCGCACGGATGCCCTCATCGCCCCGATCAACGATCGCCCGACCTACGACGCCGTGAGCTGCGAACGCGCATTTCTGGCCGCGCTCGACGGTTCCTGTCGTACGCCGATCGGCGGTTATGCGATCTGTGACGGAGATCACCTCAAATTCTCCGGCCTGATCCTGACACCCGACGGTCGGCGCGAACATGCAATCGAAGTCGATGGCAAGCGGACAGATGCCGAAGCGCTCGGTCTTCGCGCCGGCGAAGCCGTCCGTGCCGCAGCCGGTCCCAGCTTCTTCGACAGCTGGAGCTGACACTTGCGGGTCCTTGTCACCCGCCCCGAAACCTCGGCCGCAACAACGGCCGAGCGGTTGAAGCGGATGGGCCATGACCCCGTGCTTCTACCGCTCAGCGAGGCGGTGCACCACCCGCAGGCCGCGGCGGATGCTCTGGCCCTGCCCCATTCGGCGCTGATCGTGACCAGCGCCGAAGCATTGCGGGCACTCGCAAATATCGGTTTCTCTTCGGAGATTGATCTTGCGCTCTTCGCAGTCGGCGAAAAAACCGCAACGGCGGCAAAAGCGGCAGGCTTCCGCAACATCCATATCGGCTCGGGCGACGGTACCGGACTGGCCGACCTGATCGCCTCGACACTCGACAAGCCGGACCTTCCGCTCCTCTATCTCGCCGGCAGGCCGCGCGCCGGATCGCTTGAAAACAGGCTCGAAGAACTGGGCCTGCCCGTCCGCGTGGCGGAAATCTACGACATGATCCCGCTCGGGTATCCACCGGAGGAAATTTACGAGCGGCTGCATACCCGCCCGCCCCAGGCGGTGCTACTCTACTCCCGGGAAAACGCCGTTCGGTTTTTCGAGATCGTGGAGCGCCACGCGCTCTCTTTTGCAGAAACAAAAATCCTCTGCATCAGCGAGCGCACCGCCGATGCCGTGCCCGCGGCATTTCGCGCGCATATCCGGATCGCAGAAAGCCCGGACGAAAACGCCCTGTTGGCGCTTCTTTAACCCGCGCCTGATCCTAATTCCCTCTGCGCCCCTTTCCTTAACCGGGGGCACCGACTAGGTTTTAGTGAACGCAGGCAGAAAAGAGGTCGAGATGGTATCCGAAAAACCACCGCGCCGGTCCAACCCGAACAAGGAACCGGTCACCATCGACCTGACGGCGGAGGAAACCGCCGCAGTGGCAGAGCCCGTTCGCGCCAACGATAGCGATGATGTGATCGACGCACGCGAGAACGACATAGGTGAGACACCGGTCGCGACCGACGTTCCGCAAAAGGCTGATACGTCAGAGGCTGCATCGACCGAGGCCAAGGCCGAACCGGACACGATTGCGCCCGAGACCCCGCGTTTCGACGAGCCCGAATCCGAGCCGGTAACGGCATCTGCCGAACCCGCGAAGGAAGAGATCAGGGAAGAGCCGGACCCTTTCCAGTCGACCGCACGGACCGAATATTACTCGACCCAAAGCCCTCCGCCCGCACCGTCCAAGACGGCAACGTCGACGCTGGTCGCATCCGGCATTTTCGGCGGCATCGTCGCCCTGCTTCTGGCAGGCAGCATGCAATATGCGGGCGTCCTTCCCGGTGGCGCGTCCTCTTCGGCGTCGAGCGACAGCGACGTCTCCGCCGAAATCGCCTCGCTTCGCCAGGAAATCGCTGCGCTCGCCAGCCGGCCGACTGAACCGTCCACCGACATCGCTAGCCGTCTTGCAGCGCTGGAAAGCAGCACCGCTTCGGGCGGCAGCGGATCGGCCGAGATGGATCAGAAGCTCGCAGTCCTCGAAGGTGAACTCGCAGCCTTGAAATCGGCAAGCGAGGCGGCTGCCGCAAGCTCCACGCAGCTGGCTGGCAGGTTGCAGCAGGCGGAAGCCCAGATCAACGACAAGGGTCCCGAGCAGCAGGCGGCGCGCGCCGTGGCCGCGGCAGCCCTGAAGAGCGCCGTCGATCGCGGCGGCTCCTTCGAGGCCGAGCTGCAGACCTATCAGACCGTAGCCGGCGATGATCCCGCAATTGCAAGTCTCCAGCCGTTTGCCGCCAAGGGCGTCCAGTCGCGTATCGAGCTTCAACGCCAGGTCTCGAGCGTGGCGGACAGCATGGTCGAGGCGGTCGCCCAGCCCAATCCCGATGAGGGTCTTGCCTCACGGCTGTATTCATCCGCCCTGTCGGTGGTGAAGGTCCGCAAGGTCGGCGACGTCACCGGCAACACGCCCGAGGATATCGTTGCCCGTTTCGAGGACCGGCTTCGCTCCGGCGACTTTGCCGCCGCCGCCCGCGAATGGGACACGCTTCCAGACGCGGCCAAGACGGCGTCCCAGCCGTTCAAGCAGGAGCTGGACGCCCGCATAGAGGTCGAAAATCTCGTCGGCGGCGCGTTGACCCGCGCGATTACCGGCACTCAAGGCTGAGGACGAAAAACGGAATGGTCAGACTTTTCATTTTCCTTCTCGTCGTTCTAGGTCTCGGCTGGAGTTTCGCATGGCTCGCCGATCGCCCCGGCCTTCTGTCCATCACCTGGCAGGACCACCTGATCGAGACGAGCCTGATGGTTGCGGCCACCATGCTGGTCGCGCTGATCGGCGCCGTCATGCTTGTCTGGTGGATTATCGGCATCATCTGGACCTCCCCTTTTTCGGTCCGTCGTTATTTCCGCGCCCGTAAGCGTGACCGGGGATATCAGGCGCTGTCGACCGGTCTGATCGCGGCCGGTGCTGGCAATGCGCTTCTTGCCCGCAAGATGAGCATCCGCAGCCGCAGCCTGCTCAGCGCTGACCAGGAACCGCTGATCCATCTTCTCGATGCACAGGCCGCCCTCATCGAAGGCAAATACGACGACGCCCGCGCCAAGTTCGAAAGCATGTCGAACGATCCCGAAACCCGGGAACTCGGCCTGCGCGGCCTCTACATGGAAGCCCGCCGGCTCGGCGCCAATGAAGCGGCACGGCAATATGCCGAAAAGGCCGTCGAGCACGCGCCTTATCTCCCCTGGGCCTCCCAGGCGACGCTGGAATCCCAGAGCCGATCCGGCCGTTGGGACGAGGCGCTTGAAACGCTGGCGCAACAGCGTGCCGCCAATATCGTCAGCAAGTCAGAGGCCGAACGCCTGAGGGCAGTTCTCCTGACCGCGCGCGCCGGCGAGCGTCTGGAAAGCGACCCGAGCGGCGCCCGCGAGGATTCCACCGATGCGCTGAAACTGGCCAAGGATCTGGTGCCAGCCGCTGTCATATCCGCCAAAGTCTTGCTGCGGCAGGAAAATGTGCGCAAGGCCGCATCGGTTCTGGAAGGTGTCTGGAAGCTCTCCCCGCATCCGGATATCGCCAGCACCTATATTCGCGCCCGCAGTGGCGACAGCACGCTCGACCGTCTGAAACGTGCCGAGAAGCTGGAGGCGATACGCCCGAACAACATCGAATCCCTTCTCGCCGTCGCCCAGGCGGCGCTCGACGCACAGGACTTTGCCAAGGCCCGCGCAAGGGCGGAAGCAGCAGCGCTTGTGGAGCCGAGCGAACGGGTCTATCTGCTGCTGGCCGATATCGAGGAGGCCGAGACAGGCGATCAGGGCCGTATCCGTCACTGGATGCAGCAGGCGCTTCGTGCGCCGCGCAATGCGGCCTGGGTGGCTGACGGTTTCGTCTCGGAAAATTGGCTTCCCCTGTCCCCGGTCACGGGCAAGCTTGACGCTTTCAAATGGAAGATACCATTCAGCCAGCTGGAGGCCCCGGTCGTTGAAGGCAAACTTGCCGCAGACGAGGCGATCGCAGCACTTCCGCCCGTCGTGGTGAACGATCGACCACCGGCGGAAACGACAAGACGCGAGGAACCCGTCACGCCGACAATCGTCATCGAAAAGGAGCCGGCAAAGCCGACACCCGAGCCGGCTGTTGCAGCAAAGACAACAGCGCCCGAGAAAGTCGCGCCGGCACCTGCCAAAACGCAAGAAAGTGAAGCCGAGCCGGTTCCATTTTTCGGACGCCCACCGGATGATCCGGGTGTGAAAGATCAAAACGCCGACCCGACCAAGACAAGGTTGCGGCTGTTTTAAGGAAAGATGGAGCAAGGCCTATCGATGTTGGACCGCATACAGGCCTTTCTCCATACCCTGACTTCCCATGACGACAAGGAATTCGCCCCGGACGATCCGAGGGTCGCTTTCGTTGCGCTCTGTTTCCAGGTCATGGAGGCCGACGGCGCCGTCTCCAAAAAGGAACAGCAAAAATTCCGCCAGCTTATCCGCGAACGCTACGATCTGAGCGAAGACAGGCTGAAGGCCCTGATCGAGGCCGGACATGAGGCGGGCCATGAAGCGGTTGACTATTACCGTTTCACGTCCGATCTAAGACGTCATCTCGTCAATGAAGACGACCGGGTCGAACTTCTCGGCATTCTCTGGGACATCGTTTATGCCGATGGCCAAAGGAGCGAGATCGAGGATCATGTGATTTGGAGGATCGCGGATCTTCTCGGCGTGTCGTCACGGGACCGCGTGCTGCAGCGCCAGGAGGCCGCGGCGCGCCTTGCGGAAGAAAACACGGGAGGAGAGTAAGGACCAACCGATGCTCGTTCTGCCTCCTCGAACAACAGACCACCTCCCCGTCCTCGTCATCCTCCACCAGGAGCGGTCATCGTCCGGACGGGTTGGCCAGATGCTTCTTGAAAAGGGTTTCCCGCTCGATATCCGCCGGCCAGTTCTGGGCGAGGCACTGCCCGAGACCCTTTCCGGCCATTCCGGCGCCGTCATCTTCGGTGGCCCGATGAGCGCCAACGATCCCGATCCCTTCGTCAAACAGGAAATCGACTGGATCGGCGTGCCGCTGAAGGAAAACAAGCCCTATCTCGGCATCTGCCTCGGCGCCCAGATGATGGTGCGCCATCTCGGCGGCAAGGTCGGCGCCAAGCAGGGAGAGATCACCGAGATCGGCTGGTACCCCTTGCGCCCCACCGAGCATGGCCGGCTGCTGATGCAATGGCCGAAGATGGTCTATCACTTTCACCGCGAAGGCTTTGACGTGCCGCGCGGCGTCAAACTTCTGGCGGAAGGTGATGCCTATCCCAACCAGGCGATCCGTTATGGCGACAATGCCTGGGGCGTGCAGTTCCACGCGGAACTGACGCGGGCGATGATGCAGCGTTGGGTCGTGCACGGCGCCGAGCGTTTCACCATGCCGAACGCCCAGCAGGGCAGCCAGCATCTGGAAGGTCGCATGATGTTCGACGCGCCGCTCAAGGCCTGGCTGTCGGAATTTCTCGATCTCGTCTTCCTGAAAAAGCAGGCAGATACGGCATCTTCCCTGCGCTATGGCGCATCGATGCCTGCGACGGAAATGGCGCAGAGCTGAAACGGCTGCCGAATTAATCGCGCTGCGGCGCTTCCAGCGTGTCGATCTTTCGAAGCTTGGAGAAACCGAGCGCCCAGATAACGGTAACGGCAAGCGTGCCGACGCCGCCGATGACGACCGCCGGCACGGCACCGATGAAATGCGCCATCGTTCCCGCACGGAACTCGCCAAGCTCGTTGGAAGCCCCGACAAACACCATGTTGACGGCGTTGACCCGTCCGCGCACCTCGTCCGGTGTCCAGAGCGCAATCAGTGTCTCACGCACATAGACGGAGATCATGTCGGCAGCCCCCATGATCATCAGCGAAACGATCGACAGCCAGGGCGTCGAGGAGAGGCCGAATATCAGCGTGCCGAGGCCGAAAAAGCCGACGCCGACAAACATTGCGGTCCCTGCGTGATGGCGGATCGGGTGAAAAGCGAGCCAGATCGCCACGACGATGGCACCGATCCCCGGCGCGGCACGTAGCAAGCCGAGACCCCAGGGGCCAAGTTCCAGCACGTCGCGTACAAAGATCGGCATGAGCGCCACCGCTCCGCCGAGAAGGACCGCAAAGAGATCAAGCGAGATCGCGCCGAGAACCACCTTTTCGCTGAAGATGAAACGGAAACCGGCGAGCAGATGGGCCGCGTCGACCTTGGTCGCCGATGTCCGCTGGGCAGGTTTCGGGATCATGAAGACGAGAAGCGCCGCAAGCGTCAGCAGCACCAGTGCGACGATATAGGCGGCCGTCGCGTTGACGCCGTAAAGCAGCCCGCCGAAGACCGGCCCGAGGATGGATGCGGTCTGCCAGGAGGACGAATTCCAGGCGATCGCATTGGCAAGGTCTTTTTCAGGCACGAGGTTGGGCCCGAGCGACTGGACCGCCGGCCCCATGAAGGCGCGCTCGATGCCGAACACGACGAGAATGGCGAATACCAGCCAGGGCGTGAATGCGCCGGCAATCGTCAGACCCAGCAGCGCTGCGGCACATGCGGCGCCGACAACCATGCAGATCGCCATGATCATACGGCGATTATACCGGTCGGCCACCGTCCCCGTAACCAGGATCAGAAGCAGGGACGGCAGGAACTGGAACAGACCGATCAGCCCGAGATAAAGCGGATTGCGGGTCTCGTCATACATCTGCCAGCCGACCGAGACGCTGATGATCTGGATGGCAAAGGCGGCGAAGAACCGCGACAGGAAAAAGCGGGTATAGGACGAGTGGCGAAAAGCTGCAAAACGGTCGCCGGAGGCGGGAATGGACATCGCGAGAGACTTTCGGCGGACCGCCATGAACGAAAACGTGCACAGCCGCTGTTAAACATGCTGAAACTGCGGCGGGTGCAACACTTGCCCGTTAGTTCTCCAATGTCTACATGTCTGTCAACTTGGAATTTGTGGGCCGACCGCTGCTATCCCGAAGGATAGGGCTTGGCGACAAGATTGGAGACGTGAATGCTCGCCCTGTTTCAGACCATTGACCTGGCCTTGAACCTCTACACCTGGATCCTGATCGCCAGCGCGATTTTCTCCTGGCTCTACGCCTTCAACGTGATCAATTCGAGCAACCGCTTCGTCGAAGCGATCGGCCGTTTCCTTTACAACGTCACCGAACCGGTGCTGCGCCCGATCCGTCGCATCATGCCGAACCTCGGCGGCATCGACATCTCCCCGATCATCGTCCTGCTGATCATCTTCTTCCTGCGCTCCTTCATGTGGAACTCGCTGTTCCCGCTCTTCGTGTGAGTGCGACAAGCGTTCACGCCGATCACATCAGGCTGAGCATCAAACTCACTCCGAACGGTGGCCGCGACGCGATCGACGGCATGGAGACTGATGCCGAGGGCCATGCGTTTTTGAAAGCTCGTGTCTCTGCGGTGCCGGAAGACGGCAAGGCCAACAAGGCGCTGATCGCGCTTCTCTCAAAGAAACTGCGCGTTCCGAAAAGCGCGGTGAGCTTCTTCTCCGGCGAAACGGCGCGCAAAAAAATCCTCCGGATCGAGGGCGACCCGGAGGATTTGAAAGCAAAAATCGAAAGCCTGACGGCCTGATTATTTTTGGGCCCGATTACTTCGAGGCCTTGTAGCGCTCGATCGCTTCGACGATCAGCTTCTTGGCGACGTCGACATCCTGCCAGCCACCGATCTTCACCCACTTGCCGGGTTCCAGATCCTTGTAGTGCTCGAAGAAGTGCTCGATCTGCTTCAGCGTGATTTCCGGCAGATCGGTGTAGTTCTTGATCTTGTCGTAACGCTGGGTCAGCTTGGGAACCGGAACAGCCAGGATCTTTTCGTCCTTGCCGCCATCATCTTCCATGATCATCACGCCGATCGGACGAACGTTGATGACGCAACCCGGAACCAGCGGACGGGTGTTGCAGATCAACACGTCGCACGGGTCGCCATCTTCGGAAAGCGTGTGCGGGATGAAGCCGTAGTTACCCGGATAGGTCATCGGCGTGTAGAGGAAGCGGTCAACGACCAGAGCACCGGCTTCTTTATCCATCTCGTACTTGATCGGCTGGCCGCCGACCGGCACCTCGACGATGACGTTGACGTCTTCAGGCGGATTTTTGCCGATGGAAATTGCATCGATACGCATCGTGATCCTCAATTAGGTTCAATTCACTGAAGCGTCGATAGCGGGAATCCGGCTCCAAGGCAATAAGCCATTGAATTGATGGATGCCGGTCACGCCGGCAGACTGCAGATATACCCCGCTCCGCGACGAGGACGCATCAATTCGGCCAGACGAAGCCGACCTTCTTCAGCTGGGAACCGCCGAAATCCTCCATCCCCTCGACAGTATCGGCGCCGCCATGACGCCGGAAGAAGCGGATCGCATGCTCGCTGTCTTCCAGGCACCACACGACGAGCCCCCTGCAGCCGAGCGACGTCAGCAGCTTGCGGCTTTCGCCGAAGAGCCGGCGGCCGAGACCTACACCCTGGAATTCCGGGCGAAGATAGATTTCGTAGACCTCGCCGTCATAAGGCAGTGCACGGGCGCGATTGAGGCCGACCGTTGCATAACCGGCAATCTCCCCGGCAACCTCGACGACCAGAAGCGTTGCCGGCCCGTCCGTTGCCCTGCGCCACCATTTTTCACCGCGACGCTCCAGCATCTGGATCAGCGGCTTGTGCGGAATGAGGCCTGAATAGGCCTGCACCCAGCTCTGCCGGTGTACATCCGAGATGGATCGGGCATCTTGCGGATCGGCCCGCCGAACATCGATAGACAACGTCTTCATAACGCGACTTTAGGTCCTGCAATGAGGGCTCCGCCATCGGTCATTCATTAACCAGACGGATTGCCCACAGAGTTCTGATGGGGACAATACCAGCCAAGTTAACGCTTTTTTAACCTCCGCCACAAGTCGTGTGATTTGCCAGGCACAGAAAAGGGCACAGAAAAAAGCCCGGCTTTTGGCCGGGCTTTCGAAGCGGGATTTTGAGGCAGCTTAGAGAGCAGCCTTCGACTTGTCGAAGCGCTTGCGGTCGTTGGCGTCGAGATAGATCTTGCGCAGGCGGATCGACTTCGGCGTGACTTCCATCAGCTCGTCGTCCTGGATCCAGGAGAGCGCGCGGTCGAGCGTCATGCGGATCGGCGGGGTCAGACGAACGGCTTCGTCCTTGCCGGCCGAACGGATGTTCGTCAGCTGCTTGCCCTTCAGAACGTTGACCTCGAGGTCGTTGTCGCGGGTGTGGATGCCGATGATCATGCCGGCATAGACCTTTTCACCCGGCTCGATGATCATCGGGCCACGATCTTCCAGGTTGAACATCGCGTAAGCGACGGCTTCACCGGACTGGTTGGACAACAGAACGCCGTTGGAACGACCAGCGATTTCACCCTTGTAAGGCTGATAGTCGTTGAACAGGCGGTTCATGATGGCCGTACCGCGCGTGTCGGTCAGAAGTTCCGACTGGTAGCCGATCAGGCCGCGGGTCGGAGCCAGGAACTTCAAGCGGACGCGGCTGCCGCCCGAAGGACGCAGTTCGGTCATCTCGGCCTTGCGCTCGGACATCTTCTGCACGACGACGCCGGAATGCTCTTCATCGACGTCGATGACGACTTCTTCGATCGGCTCCATGGTGACGCCGTTCTCGTCCTTGTGCATGACGACGCGCGGACGCGACACGGCAAGCTCGAAGCCTTCGCGACGCATGGTTTCGATCAGAACGGCGAGCTGAAGTTCGCCACGGCCGGACACGTAGAACGAATCCTTGCCTTCGGCTTCTTCGATCTTCAGTGCAACGTTGCCTTCGGCTTCCTTGAACAGACGGTCGCGGATGACGCGGCTGGTAACCTTGTCGCCTTCGGTGCCGGCAAGCGGACTGTCGTTGACGATGAAGGACATGGTAACAGTCGGCGGATCGATCGGCTGTGCGGTCATCGCTTCGTTGACCGACGGATCGCAGAACGTGTCGGCAACGGTGCCCTTGGACAGACCGGCGATGGCAACGATGTCGCCAGCGATTGCTTCGTCGATAGCGGTACGCTCGATGCCTCGGAATGCGAGGATCTTGGAAATACGGCCGGTTTCAACGGTCTTGCCGTCCTGTGCCAGAACCTTGACGGCCTGGTTCGGCTTGATCGAGCCGGAAGCGACGCGACCGGTGATGATGCGGCCGAGGAACGGGTTGGCTTCGAGAAGCGTACCGATCATGCGGAACGGACCTTCTTCAACCTTCGGCTCAGGAACGTGCTTGAGCACGAGATCGAGCAGCGGTGCCAGACCTTCGTCCTTCGGGCCTTCCGGGTTGACGTTCATCCAGCCATCGCGACCAGAACCGTAAAGGATCGGGAAGTCGAGCTGTTCGTCGGTGGCGTCGAGGTTGGCGAACAGGTCGAAAACTTCGTTGATGACTTCTTCGTGGCGACCGTCCGGACGGTCGATCTTGTTGATCGCGACGATCGGGCGAAGGCCGACCTTCAGCGCCTTGCCGACCACGAACTTGGTCTGCGGCATCGGGCCTTCCGACGAATCGACCAGAACGATCGCGCCGTCCACCATCGACAGAATGCGCTCGACTTCGCCGCCGAAGTCGGCGTGGCCGGGGGTGTCGACGATGTTGACGCGAACGCCCTTCCACTCCACCGACGTCGCCTTGGCGAGAATGGTGATGCCGCGTTCCTTTTCGAGATCGTTCGAGTCCATGACGCGTTCTGCAACGCGCTGGTTCTCGCGGAACGAGCCCGACTGTTTCAGGAGCTCGTCAACGAGCGTCGTTTTGCCATGGTCAACGTGCGCGATGATCGCGATGTTGCGAAGTGCCATACTGGGGTTCTCTGAAGTTGGGGCGCAACAATCACAGGGCCACGCCAATTTCGTTGGCGCGCTCATACCCCGTTTTTTGCAAATGCGAAAGGGGGGCCAAGCGCAACGGCTTAATCCATGGGTCTATTCGGCGACGAGACCACTCCTTCTCAACAATGCAAGCAGGACAAGCGGCAGGAGAGTGGTGATGAGAATGGCGATGAAAGCCATGGCCATGCCGAGCCCGATCGACCCCTGTTCGAACTGCCTCCAGATGAAGGTGGCGATCGTCTGCATGCCGACCGGCGCGATGACGACGGACGCCACAAGTTCACGCGAGGCGAGCGCAAAGACAAGCAGCATGGCCGAGGCAAGGCTGGGGAAAACCAGCGGCAAGAGAATGCGGCGGAAGGCAGTGATACCGGACGCGCCGAACACGCGTGCGGCGGCTTCGAGATTGTCACCGATCTGCTGGAAGGCCGCCGTGGAGTAACGCATCGTCTGAGGCAGCAGGATGCAGCAATAGGCAAGCAGCAAAATGAACGGCGTATTGTAGGGCGTTGCCGGCAGCCACGGCATGTTCCAGGCGAGGATCAGGCCGACTGCGACGACGATGCCGGGCAGCGCATTCGGAATGATCGTCAGGGTATCGATCGCCAGCCGCCCACGGATTTTCGTCTTCACCACAGTATAGGCGGCCGTCACTCCGATGAGACCCGTAATCAGCGCCGTGCCGATGCCCAGCGAAAAGCTGTTGGCAAGCGCACCGAGCGCCCCGGCACTGTTCTGGAAGACCTGCAGGAAATTGTCGAAGCTCATATTGTCGAACGCCAGCCCGCCCGAAATCGTCCGCGACATGGCGGTGGCGAGGATCGACAGAAGCGGCACGCCGGTGGCGAGGAAAGACACGATGATGAACGCCGCCAATACAGGCCATTTCATCGTCCCGAGCGGCCGCTTGTCCTTCGCGGACGGCTTGCCGTTGACCGTCTGGTAGGAGCGACGCGAAAGAATCCAGCGCTGTCCGAGGAATGTCACAAGTGACAAGCCCACCAGCAGCAGCGACATGATCGAGGCGCCCGGCAGGTCGATCGGCCAGTCGGAAATGCGAAGATCGATGCCGGTGACCAGAACCTGGAAACCGGCGCGGCGGCCAAGTGCTGCCGGCGTGCCGTATTCCTCGATCGCCGCGGCAAACACCAGCATCAGGCTGGCAGCAAGGCCCGGAGCAGACAGGGGAAGCGTGATGCGCCAGAAAGCGCGCGCAGGCGTTGCGCCGAAAACGCGGCCGACATCGGCATACCGCGCACCGACCGCTTCCACCGTACGCGACACGGCGAAATAGACGACCGGGAACGTGTTGAACGCCATGACCATGGTCATGCCGGCAAGCGAGAACAGAAAGGGAGAAAGGTTGAAGCCGAGCAATTGCTGCAGGTAACCCCGCGGCTGCAGCGTCATGATCCAGCCGAGCGTGGCGATATAGGGCGGGATCATGAAGGGCACGAGCAGGAGCACGTCGAACAGCGCCGCCCCCGGCACGCGATAAAGTGCGCGAAACACACCGAGCGGCACCGCAACGACCGCTGAAGCCAGCACCACGCAGAAGCCGAGCAGGATCGTATTGCCGGCCATGCCGATCAACGCGCCGTCGTTCAGCGTGGCGATGAAGGAAGAAAAAGGCTTGGCGAAAGAACCCTGGCCGAGATCGGGGAAAATGCCCTGCATCACGACAGCGGCAAACGGGACGGCGACGACCAGAAGCAGTCCCGCAATCGCCAGCCATGCCGCAGGCGCCGGCCCGCCAACGCTTTTTGCCGCCATGCTTCAGTCCTTCATGTACTGCCGCAGCATTCTTCAAGCCATGGGATTGGATGACCTGAAAAATGATGCGCGACGTTCAAAACGAAACGGCGTCGCCTGCTCCGGGGAACAGGCGACGCCGCAGGGAAAATTACTTGCCACCAAAGATCTTGGTGATCTCGCCGAGCGTTTCCTTGCGCTTGCCATAGACGGCAGCGTTGTCGAACTTCAGGAGCTTCAGGTCGCTGACCAGCGGACGATCGGCAGCAACGTCACTGCGAGCCGGCATCAGCATCTGTGCGGCAACCAGCTTCTGGCCGGCGTCGGACAGCATGTAGTCGATGAACTTCTTGGCTTCATCCTGGTTCTTGGACCAGTTGAGGATCATCGCCGGACGCGGTGCAATGACCGTGCCGGAAGCCGGGAAGACGACCTCGACGCTTTCGCCCTTCTTGGCGGCGGCAAGCGTGATGTAGTCGACGGCGCCGAAGACGGCAGCCTTGGCACCCTGCAGAACCGGGTTCAGCGCTTCGGCATTGGCACCGGCGATGATCGCACCATTGGCCTGCAGATCCTTGAACAGCTTGAACTCGTCCTGGCCGGCAAGCGCAGCCGTCAGTTCGAAGGAGGAGCCTGACTGTGCGGGATCCGGAATGTTGACCATGTCCTTGTATTCGGCCTTGGTCAGGTCAGCCCATTCAGTCGGCTTCGGCGTGCCGCTCTTGGTGTTCCAGGCGATGCCGAGAGCCGAAATACCCTGTGCGACAGCATAATCCGACTTCAGGAAATCAGGAACCTTGGCAGCGTTCGGGCTCGAATACTTGACCAGCCAGCCGCGCTTTTCGAAATCGGTCGCAGTATCCCACGAAGCCGAGATCAGAACGTCGACGACCGGGTTCGAAGCTTCGGCTTCGATACGGGCCATGACCTTGCCGGTGGTTGCCTGGAAGACATTGACCTTGATGCCGGTTTCCTTGGTGAAACCTTCCGACATCTTGTCGATCAGGCTCTGCGGGCCGGCGGTGTAGACGGTGACGTCGGCATGCGCGACGCCGGCCATCAGGACGGCGGCAACGGCACCGAGTGTAATGCTCTTCAACGACTTGAACATGTCCCAAAACTCCTGTTGGGGTGAATGCTATGGATGCAAGTGAACTGGGTTCTCAAACCAGCGGATCTGGTCGAGATCGATGGAAAGACCGACGCCATCGCCGGGCTTGAGCTTTTGGCGACTTAAGACCTGCAGCTCGACCTGATCGGCGCCGACCAGGGATACGGTCGCCAGATGCCCGTCACCGCGGAACTGCGAGCGCACAACACTGGCTGCCAAACGATCCGATTGGATATCGCCGGGCGTGATGGCTGAAACGGGGATGAGAATACGGCGTGAAGCAGACTGGCTTTCATCGGCGCGGACAAGGGCAACATCGCTATCGCCGAAAAACCAGCAGGCATCACGGTGTTGAAGCTCTGCAATGCCGCCCAGCCGCAAAAAGTCGGCAACTTCAGGCGTCGCCGGCTGTGCCACCAGTTCATCCGGCGTCGCAAGCTGTTCGATCAGCCCGCCGCGCATGACGGCCACCTGGTCGGCAAGCGTCAGCGCTTCCGAGTGATCATGGGTGACATAGATGGCGGTCAGGCCAAGCGAGGCGATCAATTCGGCCAGTTCGCCGACCATGTTTTCGCGCAATTCGCGATCGAGATTGGAAAGCGGCTCGTCGAACAGGATAAGCTGCGGTTCGGCAACGATGGCGCGGGCGATCGCCACGCGCTGCTGTTGACCACCGGAAAGATCGCTTGGCCGCCGACCGGCATAGGCAGAGAGGCCGACACGCTCAAGAGCATGCATCGTGCGTTTTTCCCGATCGGCGCGACCAATGCCGCGCATCTCGAGCGGGAAAGAGACATTGCCGCCAACCGTCATATGCGGCCACAGCGCGTAGTCCTGGAAAACCATGCCGAGATTACGCTTTTCCGGCGGAGCGAATGTACCGGTCACCGCATCGGCAACCACTTGGCCCGCGATCGACACCGAGCCCTTGCTGGGGGCAAGAAGTCCGGCGACCAGCCTCAAAAGCGTGGTCTTGCCGCAACCTGAGGGACCGAGAAGCGCAAGCGTCTTGCCCTGCCCCAGAGCCACATCAATGCCCTTGAGCACCGGCGTTGCACCGTAATGCAGCTCCAGTCCGGCCGCAGAGACGGCAACGTTGCTTTCAAGGCTTTCAATTGTCATGGGAACCGGCATCGGAGAAGAGATGCCGGTTCCATAGTCAGCCTGCATGACAGGACGGTTACATTTTTATGACAGCGGAATGACAGTTGTTCCCGAAGAAAAGGGATCCGGTCAGGCGTCACCACCCGAAAGCTCGGCGACCATCGCCAATCCCTTCTTCTTCAGCATCGCCGTCGGATCGGGAAGCTTGCCGCGGAATGCCGTGTAGGTCACTTCCGGATCGATCGACCCGCCGACGGAATAGATATTGTTCTTCAGCTTGCGCGCCATCACCGGATCAAACGGATTGCCGACCTCTTCGAAGGCCGAAAACGCATCCGCATCCAAAACTTCCGACCACATGTAGGAGTAATATCCGGCCGAATATCCTTCACCGGAGAACACGTGCTGGAAATGCGGAGTGGCATGACGCATGACGATCGACGCCGGCATTTTCAGCTCCGACAGGACCTCCGCCTGCACCGCCATCGGATCATCCGACGGAGGACGCGTGTGGAAGGCCATGTCGACCAGAGCCGACGAGGTGAACTCGACCGTGGCAAAGCCCGCATTGAAGGTACGCGCCGCCAGAACCTTGTCCAGCAGCTCCTTCGGCATCGGCTTGCCGGTGTCGTAATGCACCGCGTATTTCTCCAGGATTTCCGGCACTGTCAGCCAGTGTTCGTAAAGCTGCGAGGGCAGTTCGACGAAATCGCGCGAAACGCCCGTGCCGGAAACCGACGGATAGGTCACGTCCGACAGCATGCCATGAAGCGCGTGGCCGAACTCGTGGAACAGCGTGCGCGCGTCATCGAGTGACAGCAGTGCGGGCTTGCCTTCCGCCGGCTTGGCGAAATTGCAGACATTGAAGATGATCGGCAGCTCGCCCTCAGCGCCGCTTTTCAGCGTCAGTTTGTGCTGTGACTGGAAGGAGCTCATCCACGCGCCGGAGCGTTTTGAGGACCGGGCGAAATAATCGCCGAGGAAAAGCGCCTTCAGCGCTCCGCTCTCATCGCGCAGTTCGAACACGCGCACATCCGGGTGATAGGCTGCAATCCCCTTCAGCTCGGTCAGCGTGACGCCGAACAGGCGCTTGGCGACATCGAAGCAGGCCTCGATGATCTTTTCCAGTTGCAGATAGGGTTTCAGCTCGGATTCCGAGAAGGAGAAAGTCCGTTCGCGCAGCTTCTCTGCGTAATACCGCCAGTCCCACGGCATGACCGGATGGTTCTTGCCCTCCTCCGCCACCAGCTTGCCAAGGCTCGCCTCTTCTTCCAGCGCCTTGGAACGTGCCTTGTCCCAAACCTTGTGCAGCAGGTCGTTCACGTTCTCGGCGGTCTTCGCCATCGTGTTGTCGAGCTTCAGCGCCGCGAAATTTTCATAGCCAAGAAGCCTGGCCTTTTCTGCGCGCAGCGAAAGCGTCTCGCGAACGATCGCGATATTGTCGCGCGCGCCGCCATTTTCGCCGCGCGCCACCCAGGCCTTGAACGCCTGTTCGCGCAGGTCGCGCCGTGCGGAAAATGTCAGGAACGGTTCGATGATCGAGCGCGACAGCGTCACCAGATAGCCGCCGGCCTCGCTGCGGTCGCTTGCGGCAGACGCCATCGCATCGCGCAGGAAATTCGGCAGGCCCTCGAGATCGGCCTCCTCGGTCAGTTTCAGCGACCATTCCTTTTCGTCTCCGAGAACGTTCTGGCCGAACTGCGCTCCGAGACCGGCAAGTTTTTCGCCGATCGCCGAAAGCCGGTCCTGTCCCGGCTTTTCGAGCTTTGCGCCCGACTTGACGAAACCCTTCCAGTGACGCTCCAGCACCCGCTCCTGTTCGAGCGTCAGGTCGAGGTCTGCCCGCTTATCCCACAGCGCATCGATGCGCGCGAAAAGTGCTGCATTGGTGCCGATCTTGGAATAGTGACGCGACATCTTGGGCGCGATCTCGCGCTCCAGCG
Source organism: Hyphomicrobiales bacterium (assembly GCA_900466875.1). Taxonomy (GTDB): domain Bacteria; phylum Pseudomonadota; class Alphaproteobacteria; order Rhizobiales; family Rhizobiaceae; genus Neorhizobium. The sequence goes on from UBNQ01000001.1 coordinate 21,339, forward strand.
CCTGGATCATCTCGTTCGTATGCGCGCCGGCCTTGCCCCAGAACAGGGAGGAGACGCGGGAAAGCGCGTCACCGGCGATTTCCAGCGCAACGACAGTATTTTCAAAACTCGGCGCTTCCGCATTGTTGGCAATCGCGTCGATCTCGGCCTCGTGGCTCGCCAGAGCGACGTCGAAAGCAGGCGCAAAATCCTCGTCCTTGACGAGATCGAACCGCGGCAGGCCTTCGTGCCCGCTCCATTCTACGAGGGCACGGTTGACGGAAGCATTGGCCATCAGGGAGTTCCTTCTGCGATTCTCAATTGTTTCTGGTCTACAGGATAGGTTGTCGGACCTGCGGATCAAGCCCGATCATGTGCGGCTTCACGCACTCGTTTCGCGATACGGCAAGCTTTTCCGTTTGCGGGCAAGCGGAAAGATAGTAAGTCAACCTTATGAGCCTTCCAGTCAAAATCCATCCTGAGGCGCCGCAAGGCGATCTCCTTGGCCTGCTGATCGTCGATACTGCGCGCGCACTGCGGACTGCATTCGAAAATCGCATCAACGCCGCAGGATTGGGTCTCACGCCCGGCGAGGCACGGGCGCTGATCCACATTGCCGACCATGAAGGCAACCGTCAGCTCGACATCGCTTCGCAGATGGGCGTGGAGCCGATGACGCTTTGCACATATCTCGACAAGCTGCAGACGCTGGGCCTGATCGAGCGCCACACATGCGTAGCGGACCGACGTGCCAAGCGGATCGGCCTGACGAAGACGTCGGATGACATGATCCGCAGAATCCGCGCAGAGCTCCACGTCATTCTGGATCACGCAACCTCCGGCTTGTCGCAAGGTGCCAAGCGCGATCTGGAAGCGTCGCTTGCGGTGTTGAACCGGAACCTCCAGGAGGCATGCCCTCCCGCCCAATCAGGTGCAGATGAGAGCCGCTGATACCGCCGAACACTCCCCGATCATGAGCGAGAGGCGCACGACCGTGCTCGGCGCCCTGCTGACCGCGATCGGTCCCGTGTCTATGGCGGTCTATACGCCGGCAATGCCGGAACTGGTGCGCGCCTTCGGCACGACGGAAGCCGCCATCAAGCTCTCGCTCTCGCTTTATTTCGGCGGCTTCGCCCTTGCCCAGCTCTTGGCCGGCCCCGTCTCCGATGCCTTTGGCCGACGAAAAGCCTCCATCGCCTTCCTGGCGATCTATGTTCTGGGGTCGCTGATCGCGGCGATGGCGATCGACGTCGACTGGATATTGGCGGGGCGCCTGATTCAGGGCATCGGCGCTTCCGTTGGGGTCACCGTTGCCCGCGCCGCTGTCCGAGACCAGTATATCGGCGCGCAGGCATCCCGCATCATGAACATGATCGGCATCATTCTGGCCATCGGCCCGGCACTCGGGCCGACCCTTGGCGGATTGGCTCTGTCCGCTTTCGGCTGGCAATCGATCTTTTTGCTGATGGTGGCCTTCGGCGGCGCGGCACTGCTGGCCTGCATTTTCGTGCTCAAGGAAACCGCGGTCCCCGATCGTTCGCGCTTGCAGCCCGTCACGCTCGTAAAGACCTATGCCGGGCTCATCACCGATCTGCGCTTCCTCCTGCCCTCGCTCATCCTCGGCGGTTCGATCGGCGCACTTTACGCCCAGGGCACGATGCTGCCCTTCGTGCTGATCAATGTCGTGGGCCTCACTCCGACCGAATTCGGCCTCGGCATGCTGGCGCAAACCGGCTCCTACCTGACCGGCTCGATCGTCCTGCGCATGGTCTCCAGCCGTATATCCGGTCCCGCGGCTGTATCGATCGGCATCAGCTTCTGCGGCGTCGGCGGACTATTGATGCTGTTGTCCGTACACCTGCTCGATCCGACGTTTCTCTCGATCATGGTCCCGGTCGGCATATGCACCTTCGGCATCGCCTTTCTGTCGCCCCATGTCGTGACGGCGGGCCTTGCGGCCTTTCCCAAGACTGCAGGTTCTGCTTCGGCACTGATGGGCTTCATCCAGATGGGCGGCGGTTTTGCCGGGGGGCTTGCAGCGGCGGCCTTCGCCAGCCCGGTGACCTCCTTCGGCACGATCATTCCGGCGATGGAATTCACGGCGGTGGCGAGCTATCTCGCCTACCGTTTCGTCAGCAGGCGCCAATAAAAAAGCCCCGCTGCGGTGGCAGCGGGGCCTGATTTGAAACTCGCAGAACCCGATTATTTCGACTGGTTACGCTTGGCGAGCGTGCGCAGGCGCAGCGCATTGAGCTTGATGAAGCCGGCTGCATCCTTCTGGTCGTAGGCGCCCTGGTCGTCCTCGAAGGTGACGAGCTGGTCGGAATAGAGCGACTTTTCGCTCTCGCGGCCGATGACCATGACATTGCCCTTGTAGAGCTTCAGCGTCACTTCGCCTTCGACATGTTCCTGGCTCTTGTCGATCATCGCCTGCAGCATTTCGCGCTCCGGCGAGAACCAGAAGCCGTAATAGATCAGCTCGGCATATTTCGGCATCAGCTCATCCTTGAGGTGAGCTGCACCCCGGTCGAGCGTGATACTCTCGATCGCACGGTGAGCGGCAAGCAGGATCGTGCCGCCGGGGGTCTCGTAGACACCGCGCGACTTCATGCCGACATAACGGTTCTCGACGAGGTCGAGACGGCCGATACCATTGTCGCGACCGTAATTGTTGAGCTGGGCAAGCAGCGTTGCCGGCGACATGGCGACACCATTGATCGAAACGGCATCACCCTTGTTGAAGCCGATCTTGATCGTGGTTGCCTTGTCGGGCGCAGCTTCCGGCGAGATGGTGCGCATATGCACATATTCAGGAGCCTCGATGGCCGGGTCTTCCAGAACCTTGCCCTCGGAGGACGAGTGAAGGAGGTTGGCGTCGACGGAGAACGGCGCTTCGCCCTTCTTGTCTTTGGCAACCGGGATCTGGTTCTGTTCGGCGAAATTCAGAAGGTCGGTACGGCTCTTGAAAGCCCAGTCGCGCCAAGGTGCGATGACCTTGATATCCGGGTTCAGCGCGTAAGCCGAAAGCTCGAAGCGCACCTGGTCATTGCCCTTGCCGGTGGCGCCATGGGCGATCGCGTCGGCGCCGGTCTTCTTGGCGATGTCGATCAGGTGCTTGGAGATCAACGGGCGGGCAATCGACGTGCCGAGCAGATAGACGCCTTCATAAACGGCATTGGCGCGGAACATCGGGAAGACGAAATCGCGGACGAATTCTTCGCGGACGTCCTCGACATAGATCTCCTTGATGCCGAGCATTTCGGCCTTCTTGCGCGCCGGCTCGAGCTCTTCGCCCTGGCCGAGATCGGCAGTGAAGGTGACGACCTCTGCATTCAGCTCGGTCTGCAGCCATTTCAGGATGATCGAGGTGTCGAGACCGCCGGAATAGGCGAGGACGACCTTTTTTACGTCTTTCGGGAGTGCCATGATGAAAATGTCCGTCTGCGGGTGGTGGCGAAAACAATTCCGCCCAATTTGGATCGCCGAAGTTTTTAGCGAGTTTCTGCTGCCACGCAAGAAAAACCCGGCAGGACGGGATCAGAGATGACGCCGCACGTTCATGCGCTGGTGAAGAACGCGGATGATGAGGACCAGCCCTTGGCGATGCCGATAGATGATCCGATGAGAACCGGATGAGTAACTCAAATACCCTGCGCGAATATCGTCGATAGGCCTGCCGCGTTTCGATCCGCTCGCCAAGCCATCCATGGTGGAAATAAGTTGGTGATAGTACGTGTCAGCTTGGCTGACTGACCAGGTGTCGCGCGAGTAAAGCCAGATGTCTGCCAGATCCCGGCTTGCTCTCGGAGAAAGTTTGTAGCCGGTTCGCTCAGCCGACATGCTTGCGATGCAACTCGGCCAGAAATTCCTCAGGGTCAAACGGCTGCGGCTCTCCCGAAGCCTCACCCTCATCGATCGCCGCCCGGATCGCCTCGATCTCGTCCTCTTCGCTTTCCTTCAAAAGCCGCAGCGCCTCTTCGATGACCTCGCTCTCGGACGCATAACGTCCGTCATCGACCTGCTTCCTGACGAAGGCGGTCAGTTCCTCATCCACCCTGATCGATATGATTTCGCCCATCGGTCCGGCTCCGCTTCAATATCCCGTCATGTTGACGGGATAGCGATAAATACCATATCCCGGCGGACCTTTGAACAGAAGCGTCATAGAGGAGACCGACCCATGACCGTTACTCATCCCGCTCTGAAAAAGGACAATGTCGCCGTCGTCACCGGAGCCGCGTCCGGCATCGGACTTGCCGCAGCGAAGGAATTTGCCCGTTTGGGCCTTTCCGTCGTGCTGGTCGATCTCGAAGGAGACAAGCTTGTCGAGGCAGCCCGCGAGGTGACGGCACTTGCCGAAGGCGGCGAGCACGACGTCGCGGCAATCGGCACCGACGTGTCGAAGCCGGAAGAGATCGCAGCACTTGAGCGGGCCGTCATCCAGCGTTTCGGCCGGGTCCATGTGCTGATGAACAATGCCGGCATCCAGCCCGGCAGCAGCATTTTCGGCCCGCAGGCCAACTGGGAAAACGTGCTCGCCGTCAACCTGATGGGCGTCGTCAACGGCAGCCGCATCTTCGGACCTGCAATGATCGCCCATGGCGAACCGGCTCTCATTATCAACACCGGCTCCAAGCAGGGCATTACCACTCCGCCCGGCGATCCCGCCTACAACGTTTCCAAGTCCGGCGTAAAAACCTTCACCGAGGCGTTGCAGCACGAGTTACGCAACACCGAAGGCTGCCAGGTTTCGGCGCATCTGCTGATCCCCGGCTTCGTCTATACCGGCCTCACAACCGGTCACACCGAAAAGCCCGAAGGAGCCTGGACATCGGAACAGACGGCCGCTTTCATGATCGAGAGCCTCCTTCGCGACGATTTTTATATCCTCTGCCCCGACAACGACGTTGACCGGGCGACCGACGAGCGCCGCATGGCCTGGGCGATCGGCGACGTCATCGAGAACCGGCCGCCGCTGTCGCGCTGGCATCCGGATTATGCCGATGCATCAAAAGAATTCATCAACAACCGTTGATTGATTGATTTGGCAGACACGTGAAAGCCGGATAAACGGGACTGACGATCACCCGGCTTTCGAGAACGACCATGGAATTCCTGCCGAGCCTGCCTACTCTGCTTGCCTTCACCGCCGCCGGTCTTCTGCTCTCGATTACGCCGGGGCCAGATATGACATTGTCGATCAGCCGCGCCATCAGCGAAGGCCGGAAGCCGGCGCTGTTCGTTGTGCTGGGTACAAATCTCGGTGTCGTCTGCCACACTCTGCTGGTCGCCTTCGGCATCTCGGCACTGATCACCGCCTCGCCGACCGCCTTCTTCATCCTCAAGACCGGCGGTGCGGCCTATCTTCTCTGGCTCGCGGTTCAGGCGATCCGCTTCGGCTCCAGCCTGTCGGTGGAAAAGGTCGAGCGGCCGGAAAGCCGCGCGCTTGCCAGCGTGTCGCTCGGCTTCTGGGTCAACATATTGAACCCCAAGGTCATCATCTTCTTCATGACCTTCCTGCCGCAATTCGTCTCGGCGCAGGATCCGCATGTCACGGGCAAGCTGATCTTCTTTGGGCTTTATTTCATCGCCATCGGCATGCCGATCAACCTGATCGTCGTGCTGGCTGCCGACAGGCTTTCCGCCTGGCTGCAGGCCAATCCAAAAATCCTGCGCGGCATCGACTACACCTTTGCCGGCGTCTTCTCGATCTTTGCGGCAAAGATTTTCTTCACTCAGGCTCGCTGAAAAATGGCACGCTGACCGGCTCAGCCGATCAGCAACGCGTCATCGTCCAGCGTTTCGCCACGCATCTTGCGGAACATGGCGATCAGGTCCTCGACCTGCAGGTCCTTGCGGCTGTCGCCGCTGACGTCGAGAATGATCTCACCGCCATGCAGCATGATCGTGCGGTGGCCGAAATCCAGCGCTTGGCGCATGGAATGCGTCACCATCAGCGTCGTCAGCTTGCGCTCTGAGACGACGCGCTGGGTGAGTTTCATGATGAACTCCGCCATGCCCGGATCGAGTGCCGCGGTATGCTCGTCAAGCAACAGCACTTCGGAGCCCGCCAGCGTTGCCATCACCAGCGACACCGCCTGACGCTGACCGCCGGACAACAGGTCCATGCGGTCCTTCATCCGGTTTTCGAGCCCGAGATTGAGTTCGGCAACCCGCTCGCGAAAAAGCTCGCGACGGCGCGGGCCAAGTGCCGAGCGCAGGCCACGACGTTCGCCGCGCCGCGCCGCAAGCGCAAGGTTTTCTTCGATCGACAGAGACCCGCAGCTACCGGCCAGCGGATCCTGAAACACGCGGGCAACGAGGCCAGCACGGGCGGATGTCGACTTGCGCGTCACATCGGTCTTGCCGATCATCACCTTGCCTTCGTTGGCCAGAACGTCTCCGGCAAGAACCCCGAGCAAGGTCGACTTTCCGGCGCCGTTGGAGCCAATGACGGTGACGAACGAGCCTTCCTCGATCGTCAGGTTGACGCCCTTGAGCGCGTCCTTCTGCAGCGGCGTACCCTTGCCGAAAGTAACGTGGATATTGCTGAGATCGATCATGACGAGGCTCCCCGGCGCAGGCGCGGCAGAACGAGCGCCACGGCCACCAGAACGGCGGTGACGAGATTGAGGTCGGAGGCTTTCAGACCCAGCGCATCCGTCGACAGCGCCAGCTGAATAGCGATGCGATAGAGGATCGAACCGACGACGCAGCCGATCAGCGCCAAGAGGATGCCACGTGCACCGAACAGCGTCTCGCCGATGATGACGGCGGCAAGACCGACGACAATGGTGCCGACACCGGAGGTGACGTCAGCAAAACCGTTGGTCTGCGCAAACAGCGCACCACCCAGTGCAACGAGAGCGTTCGACAGGGCGAGACCGAGATAGACCTGCCAGCTCGTATCGATGCCCTGCGCCCGCGACATATGCGGGTTGGCGCCGGTAGCGCGCATGGCAAGCCCGGCATCGCTTTCGAGAAAACGCCAGACGGCGATGACCGCGATCACCACCAGCACGCCGACGAACAGCGGCCGCACATAGACTTCACGCATGCCGAGGCCGAAGAACGGGCTCAGCATCGTATCGGCATTGATCAGCGCAACATTCGGCTTTCCCATAACCCGAAGATTGACGGAGAAAAGCGCAATCATCGTCAGGATCGAGGCAAGCAGGTTGAGGATGCGGAAGCGCACGTTGAGAAACGCCGTCACCGTACCGGCGGCGGCACCGGCCAGCATGGCGGCAAAGGCTGCGATCCACGGATTGATGCCGACGGTAATCAACACGGCCGCAACTGCCGCCCCGAGCGGAAACGATCCATCCACCGTGAGATCGGGAAAATCGAGCACCCGAAAGGCGAGAAATACACCGATGGCGACAAAGGCGAAAACCAGCCCAAGTTCCACGGCACCCCAGAAGGCGATCTGACTAAGCACCTTGTCGTGCTCCCTCTTTATCCGGCGCGTGGCGCGCCGGTTCGTCGTCGGTCACATCGGATGACGATTATCCGCCATCCGATGTGTTGTTGAAAGGTGGCTTACTCGACGGTGCGGGTGGCGCGCGAAACGATGGCTTCCGGCAGCGTCACGCCCATGCGGGTAGCGGCACCCTTGTTGATGACGAGATCGGTTCCGACAGCAACGGTCACCGGAATATCGCCGGGAGCTTCTCCTTTGAGGATGCGTGCAACGATCGCGCCGGTCTGCTTGCCGACATCATGATAGTTGAAGCCGAGAGCGGCAACGGCACCACGATCGACCGAACCGGTATCGGCGGCATAAAGCGGGATCTTGGCTTCCTCGGCAACACCGACGGCCGCCTCGAAAGCAGAAACGATCGTGTTGTCGGTCGGAATGTAGAAGACATCGGCGCGACCGACGAGGCCACGGGCTGCACCCTGCACTTCAGCGGACTTGGTGGCGACCGACTCGACGACGGTCATGTCGTTCTTGCCGGCTTCTTCCTTCAACGCGGCGAGGATCGAAACGGAATTGGTTTCGGCCGTGTTGTAGAGGAAACCGATCGACTTCGCATTCGGCGAGATTTCCTTGATCAGCTTGATATGTTCGGCGACCGGAGACATGTCCGAAAGACCGGTCACGTTGCGGCCGGGCTTTGCGACATCCTTGACCAGCTGAGCGCCGACCGGATCGGACACGGCGGTGAAGACGACCGGAATATCGCGGGTCGCGGAAACGACGGCCTGTGCCGAAGGCGTAGAGATCGGCACGATGACGCTCGGCTCTTCGCCGACGAACTGGCGGGCGATCTGCGCGGCCGTGCCGGGATTGCCCTGCGCGGATTCGTAGAGGAACTTCAGGTTCTCGCCATCTTTATAACCTGCATCGGCCAGTGCTTCTTTCACGCCGTCACGCACGGCGTCGAGGGCAGGATGTTCAACGATGGCCGTCACGGCAACGGTGACATCCGCAGCCTTGGCAGGCATGGCAAGAGCCGTCGCAGCGGCAAGGGCTAGAATGAAAGCGCGCATAGGTTTCCTCCGGGCAGTTTGCTTTTGGGCTTTTTATGGAGCCAACCGCCCGAAATCAACAACCACCTAGCCGCGGCAGGCGATACGCTCCCTGCCGATACCCATTGTGGCAATGCTGCATCAATTGCATCGCAGCTGTGCTGGCACCGCCGGCTCCACGTTATAGCGATCGATAACGTCCGCCGGCCGGAACGATCAGGCTAAAAACCGAGCAAGGGGAGACGGCGAGGCACACCGTCCCCTATCAGGATTTCGATTGCTGCATCGTCTGAACCGGAACAGGCTCAGTCGTCGTCCTCGCCGTGACCGGCGATCATCATCGCCTCGAAGGCAAGACGCTCGGTCTTGCGCATGCGCTCCGATTCCGACTTCAGCTGGCCGCAGGCGGCAAGAATATCGCGGCCACGCGGCGTGCGGATTGGTGAGGCGTAACCCGCCGCGTTGATGAAATCGGCAAATTTTTCGATCGTCGCCCAGTCGGAGCACTGGTAATTGGTGCCCGGCCACGGATTGAACGGAATGAGGTTGATCTTCGCCGGAATGCCCTTCAGCAGCTGCACCAGCAGCTTGGCATCTTCCAGGCTGTCGTTGACGTCCTTCAGCATCACATATTCGAACGTGATGCGGCGGGCATTCGACAGGCTCGGATAGGCGCGGCAGGCGTCGAGCAGGTCCTTCAGCGGATATTTCTTGTTGATCGGCACCAGCATGTCGCGCAGCTCGTCGCGCACCGCATGCAGCGAAATCGCCAGCATCACGCCGATCTCTTCGCCGGTCCGGTAGATTTCCGGCACGACGCCGGATGTCGACAGCGTCACACGACGCTTCGACAAGGACAGGCCATCGCCATCGGTTGCGATCAAAAGCGCGGTCTTGACGCTCTCGAAATTGTAAAGCGGCTCACCCATGCCCATCATCACGATATTGGTGACCTTGCGGTCGCCGGTCGGCACGAAGGCGCCGGGCGGCGTATCTGCGCCCGGAAAATCGCCCAGCCGTTCGCGGGCGAGCAGAAGCTGCGACAGGATTTCTTCCGCCGTCAGGTTGCGCACCAGCTTCTGTGTGCCGGTGTGACAGAAGGAACAGGTCAGCGTGCAGCCGACCTGGCTGGAAATGCACAGCGTGCCGCGGCCTTCTTCCGGAATATAGACGGTCTCGATCTCGACCGGACGGCCGGCGCCGCGCGACGGGAAGCGCAACAGCCACTTGCGGGTGCCGTCGTTGGAGATCTGCTCCTCGACGACTTCCGGGCGGGCGATGGTGAAATGCTCTTTCAGCATCTCACGCATGTCCTTGGCGACATTCGTCATTGCATCGAAATCGGAAACGCCGCGGATATAAAGCCAGTGCCACAGCTGATTGACGCGCATGCGCAGCTGCTTTTCCGGCACGCCCTTTTCATGCAGGGCTTTTGCCATCTGCGGCCGCGTCAGGCCGATCAGCGACGGCTTGGACGTGAAAAGATCCGGATTGGCGACCAGCGGCGTCTTGGCGATGGCGGCGGGGGCAAAGGCCTCTGTGACTGACATTTTTTATCCCGTTCGAGCACATGACCATCGCCACCGCTTGATCGGCGGAAGAGCTTTGGCATGTCTGTGCGTGAAACCTGTATCGGTCGCGGCACCATTCGGCCCGACCATGTTGAGCGCGCCTTTAGCATCAAAATGGGGCCAAGTCACGCTGTCTTCAAGAAACACGAAAGGCCGATCCATGGATCGGCCCTTGTCAGGATGTAGGATGCAGGACCTACTTGCAGGATTCGATCTGCTTCAACGCTGCCGAAATACCGGCAAGCTGGTACGTATAGGAAGTTTTCGTGCCGCGGCCGGAAACGGCACTGACGCTCATCGAGCTTCCGCCCTTCATCGCGGCCACGAGCGCAGGCTCTTCGGCAGCGTTCTCCACCCAGGCAGCTTTTTCCTTGGTGAACATGGTAAAGGCCTTGCCGTCGATGGTGACCGTCACCTTGGAATTCGCCTGCAGCGGATAACCGACCATTGCCTGCGGTTCGTAGGAAACGCTCTGGCCGGGACGCTGCGACACGATGAAGAAAATGTCGCCGTGATCGACGCTGGCGGGTTCCTTCGTCGTGGGAACCGAAAGGACGTAGCAGACCGTGCTGTTGCCGGACTTGTAGGAATAGGCACCCCATGCCTTGAATTGCTGGATGCGGGTCGGCGTCTGAGCCGAGGCGATGCCTGCGCTTACGAAGGTAAGAGCAAGGGCGAGTGCGACTGTACGTGCGGACATGGTTTCCTGCCGAGTTTTGTTATACGTAACGCTTCAACGGTAAGGGTGGGTGAAGCGGGCCATGATCTGGTTCATTTTGACTTAATTCTGGTTACCAATCCGTCAACACCGGTATCGGCTGCGCGCTCGCTGGAATGAGCAGTCAATGACACAAGGAATAGGGCAACAGTTTGTCCTCTTCCAAACTCCCGCAATGACATTAGTATGGCCGCATAGATGCGAATCTAGGCTTTGAAAGAATTGCGTAGTTTGGATGCAGGGTAACGACCGGGACTACTTTGCGCGCTTGACCATGGCTGTTGCCGTGGAGCGTGATCAGGCAGCCTTTGGCGTGCTCTTCGATCATTTTGCGCCCCGGCTCAAATCGTGGCTGACGAGCCAGCGAATTCCCGTCGACGAGGCGGAAGAGCTTGTCCAGGAAGTCATGACCGTGCTCTGGCATCGAGCCTCGCTCTACGACCCGAAGAAATCCTCCCTTTCGACCTGGTTGTTTCGCATCGCACGCAACCGGCGCCTGGATGCCCAGCGCCGCGCCAAGGGCAAGAATGCACTGGGCGAAGCGCAATGGCAGATGATGGATATGCAGGCGACCGATTCTCTTGTCGAAGGCGAGGAACGGGACGCAAGGGTGCGCGAGGCGCTGAGCAGGATTCCCGGCGAGCAGATGGAATTGGTGAAAGCCGCCTTTTTCCTCGGCCAGACTCATTCACAGATTGCCGAAGCAACCGGACTGCCCTTGGGTACCGTCAAATCCCGCATTCGGCTGGCCTTCCAGCACCTGCGCCGCGCCCTTGAGGATCAGGCTGCGCCGTAAGCGAAATTACGCCGGGGCCTTTCCGATATCGGGTCCGATATCAGGCCCAATATCAGGATTGTCGGCCAACATCCTGTCCGCCGCATCGTAATGCCGGTCGCCGATATGGCCCTGGATCATCCTCAAGGCCGCTGCCAGAACCGCCACGTCATCGGTAAATCCGACCATGACGAACATGTCCGGCACCAGATCGATCGGCAGGACGAAATACGCGAGCGCCGCCAATAACACGCCACGCACGCGGGTCGGCGTTTTGGGATCGACCGCGCAGTAATAGGCGGCCACCAGATCGCGGCTGAACGGCACGAACTTCACCGCCCGCTTCAGCGTCGGCCAGAATTTTGCACGCACCTGCTTTTCGCGACGGTCTTGCGTGTCGTCGTCGCCGGGCAGGAGAATTTCACCGATCTTTACGTCGTCCATGAGCGCTCCGTTGGAGACCTTCATCGATTTCACGGTTTTCCATATGGGTATCGACCTTGGCCTTTCAAAGGCACAAGTCCTTTAAATGGGGGTCTTTCAAAGACGGCGCGCCCAGGCTTCATCCATCAACGCGGCGAGCCGGAAGTCACGATCGGTCAGCTGCTTCTTCGCATGTGTCGTCAGCTTTACCTCGACACGGGAATAGCTGTTGCTCCAGTCCGGGTGGTGATCGAGTTTTTCCGCAGCCAGCGCGCATTCGGTCATGAAGCCGAATGCTTCGCCGAAGGAACGGAATTTGAAGCACTTGCGGATGGAAAGACCATCCGCGGAAAGCTCCCAGCCCTCCAGATTGGCCAGCTCCTTGCCAACCTCGTCCGGCTCCAGCAATTCATAGGTCATGGGCCCATCGCCCCTCGAAAAACAGCTCCTGTCAGAAATAGCTCTTGGCCGTTTCCGCGTCACCATATTCGTAGGCGAAACTGTCATCCCTCAAGGAAAAGATTTCTTCGTTCACATAAGGCCCGCCACCGACGGATTCCTTCGAGGACAAAAGCACGAAGCGTGAAACGTTGAACGGCGCGGTGTGGAAATTGCCCCGGCCCGAAAGATAATGCACCACATCATCGAGGCGGCAGTGCTTTAGTCTGGCAAGTGTCACATGCGGCATGAACTTGCGAGGGTCGGGCTGCAGCCCGATCCGCTGGCAGATCCGCTCGATTTCTCCCTGCAACGCCAGCATGTCCGGAGACATAGAAACACCGGCCCAGATCGAATGCGGTTTTTTTGATCCGAAGGAACCGATCCCGGTCAATTGCGCCTGGAATTCCGGCCTGTCGATCCTGTCCAGCCGATCGACGATCTCGTCGGCGGTACGGTTGTCGACATCGCCGATGAAGCGCAGGGTGATATGGTAATTCTCGACGTCGATCCATCGCGCGCCCGGTATTCCGCCCCGAAGAAGGGACAGGCTCAAGGCAACATTGCGCGGGACTTCGAGGGCGGTGAAAAGTCTCGGCATACGCAGAACCTCCTCGAATCTCTAGCAGATATCAGTAGCGGAACACGCAATCTCGTTCCGTGCAAGTTGTTATTTTGTGGCTGAACCGATCTCCCCTAAAAATGATTCCACCATGGGGAGAGTACGCTCGACCATCACCGCCACGCCCTTTGCATTCGGATGCATTCCGTCTTCGAGCTGCATGCCTGCCACGGTCGTGACCCCGTCGAGGAAGAACGGATAGAGCGGCACGGCATGTTTTTCGGCGAGCCGTTTGTAGATCGGGTTGAACTTTTCCGCATAGTCGCCCCCCATGTTCGGCGGCGCCAGAATGCCGGCCAGGAGAACCGGGATGCCGCGTTCTTTCAGCCGCGTCAGCATGGCATCGAGGTTCTTTTCCGATTGTTCGGGCGCAATGCCGCGCAGCGCATCATTGGCGCCGAGCTCGAGAATGACGCCGCTCGTCCCGTCCGGAACCGACCAGTCGATGCGCGAAAGTCCGCCGGACGTCGTATCACCCGAAACACCTGCATTGGTGATCGTCACGTCGAGCCCCTTGGCTTTCAGCGCCTCCTCCAGCTGGGCCGTGTAGGATTCCGAGGGCGCCAGCTGATATCCGGCCATCAGGCTGTCGCCGAAACCGACCAGATTGATCGCCTTTTCCTGCGCTTTTGCCGAACCTGAGCCGGCGAACAGAGCAACCATGACGATGAAGTGAAGAAGGCTTGCTTTAAAACTCAACTCACGTCTCCTAGATTTCTACGACTGCGCTGCAGCAAAAGCCCGGCACGACTCCATGGATATAGGGTTATTCGCTTTGACTGAAACCGTTATCGACCTCAAAAATGCCGACCTCACCCTCGGAAGCGCTGCAGCCTCCGTCCACGTCCTGAAAGGCATCGACCTGACGATCGCAGCCGGCGAGGCCGTCGGGATCATCGGCCCGTCCGGTTCCGGCAAGTCGACCCTGCTGATGGTTCTGGCCGGTCTCGAACGGCTGGACAGCGGCGAGATCTTCATCAAGGGCGAGCCCCTTCACAGCTTTTCCGAGGATGTGCTGGCGGAATTCCGCGGCCGCAATATCGGCATCGTCTTCCAGTCCTTCCATCTGATCGCCAACATGACGGCGCTGGAGAACGTCGCCGTTCCGCTTGAGCTGGCAGGCAATGCGCAAGCCTTCGACATTGCAAGACGCGAACTGACGGCGGTCGGGCTTGGCGAAAGGCTCAGCCACTATCCGGGCCAGCTTTCCGGCGGCGAACAGCAGCGTGTGGCGATCGCCCGTGCGCTTGCCCCCTCGCCGGCCCTGCTGATCGCCGACGAGCCGACCGGCAATCTCGACACCGAAACCGGCCGGCAGATTGCAGATCTTCTTTTTGCCAAGCAGGCCGAGCGCGGCACGACGCTGCTGCTCGTCACTCACGACAACAGCCTTGCCGCCCGCTGCTCGCGCCAGATCCGCGTCAGATCCGGGCAAATCGTCGAGGACAGCGCCGACCGGACCATCGGTCAGGCGGTGCCTGCATGAGCGCGGCGGTCGCCCGCATCTCCATCGCCTTCCGTCTGGCGCTTCGCGAAATGCGTGGCGGTCTCGGCGGCTTTTACATTTTTCTCGCCTGCATCGCGCTGGGAACCGGCGCGATCGCGACCGTCAATTCCGTCTCGACGGCGATCACCGGCGCGATCGCCAATCAGGGACAGTCGCTTCTTGCCGGCGACATCCGCTTTGAACTCAACAATCGCGAAGCCAGCGAAAGCGAGCGTGCATTCCTCGACGGCCTTGGCGAAGTCAGCCTCTCGACCGGCCTTCGCTCGATGGCGCGCAAGCCGGACGGTTCCGCCCAAGCACTGGTCGAGGTCAAGGGCGTCGATGGCGCCTACCCGCTATACGGCCAGATGCAGACCGAGCCGCAGCAGCCGATCGATCAGCTTCTCGCACAGGATGGCGATGCCTTCGGTGCCGTCGCCGCACCACTGCTTCTGGACCGGATGGGCCTTTCCGTCGGCGACGAATTGCTTCTCGGAAATACCCGCCTGATCCTCACGGGCACCGTCGCCAATGAACCCGACGCCCTCTCGGACGGCTTCGGTTTTGCCCCACGCCTGATGATAAGCCGGGATGCGCTTTCCGCATCCGGGCTAATTACCATCGGCAGCCTTGTCGAACATTCCTATAAGATCCGGCTGGAAAACCCGTCGACGCGGGCCTCCATCGTCACCCGAGCCAACAGCGATTTCCCCGATGCCGGCTGGTCGGTGCGCACAAGCGACCGCGCAGCTCCCTCGCTTGCCGAAAACATCGACCGCTTCTCGCAATTTCTCACCCTCGTCGGCCTTACCGCCCTGATCGTCGGCGGCGTCGGCATCGCCAATGCGGTCCGCGCATTCCTCGATGCCAAGCGAACGACCATCGCGACCTTCAAATGCCTCGGCGCCCCGGCCTCGGTCGTGACGATGATCTACCTCTTCCAGATCATGCTTCTGGCCGCGATCGGAATTGTCGTCGGCCTGGCGATCGGCGCGGTGTCGCCCTTCATCGCCTTCCGTTATCTCGAAGGCGTGTTACCCGTTCCCGAACAGACGACCATCTATGGCAGCGCTCTGGCGATCGCAGCCGCTTTCGGCTTTCTCGTCACCTTCGCCTTCACCATCCTGCCGCTCGGCCATGCGCGGGAAGTGCCGGCAACCGCGCTGTTCCGCGAGCAGGGTTTCGAAGCAAGACGCCTGCCGTCATGGCCCTATCTTCTGGCAGCAGGTGCTGCTCTGGCGGCGCTTGCGGCGCTTGCCGTGTTCTGGGCCGAAGACCGGCGCATCGCCTCCGTCTTCCTGGTGGCGGTGGCAGGTGCCTTCCTTCTCTTGCGGGTCGTGGCCGCCGGTATTGCCGCGCTCGCCCGCAGAAGCCCGCGCGTGAATTCGCCCGCCCTTCGCCTGGCAATCGGCAACATCCACCGGCCCGGCGCACTGACGCCATCCGTCGTACTGTCGCTCGGCCTCGGCCTGGCGCTGCTCGTAACGCTGGCGCTGATCGACGGCAACATGCGCAACCAGCTGACCGGAAGCATTACCGAACGGGCGCCGAATTTCTTCTTCGTCGACGTGCAGAGCGCAGAAGTCGACGGTTTCCGGCAGCTGCTGAAGGAACAGGCCCCCGAAGGCAAGGTCTTCGAGGTGCCGATGCTGCGCGGTCGCATTCTGGCGTTCAACGGCCATGATGTCAGCCAGATGAACGTGCCGCCGGAAGGCCGATGGGTGCTGCGCGGCGACCGCGGCATCACCTACGCGAAAAACAAGCCGGAAAGCTCGACACTGACTGCCGGCGAATGGTGGCCGGCGGATTATGACGGCGAACCGCTCGTCTCCTTTTCCGCTGAAGAAGCAGGCGAACTGGGCCTGAAGCTCGGCGATATCGTCACCGTCAACGTGCTCGGCCGCAATATTACGGCCAAGATCGCCAGTTTCCGCAATGTCGAATGGGAATCGCTGTCGATCAATTTCGTCATGGTCTTTTCGCCCAACACGTTTCGCGGCGCGCCTCACGCCTGGCTGGCGACTTTGACCGACCCGTCCGCTTCCGCAGCGAAGGAAGCCGAAATCCTGCGCACCGTGACCACGGCCTACCCGACGATCACCAGCGTCCGGGTCAAGGATGCGATCGATCTCGTCGATCAGCTGGTCGGCCAGCTTGCAACCGCTATCCGTGCGGCAGCGGCTGTCGCGCTCGTCGCCTCGGTTCTTGTTCTGGCCGGTGCGCTTGCGGCCGGAAACCGCGCCCGAACCCATGATGCCGTCGTCCTGAAGACACTCGGCGGGACCCGCAACATGCTGATGCGCGCCTTCGGTTACGAATACCTGATCCTAGGTGCTGCAACCGCAGTCTTCGCGCTGCTTGCCGGTGGATTATCTGCCTGGTTCGTCGTGGCCCGCATCATGCGCATGCCTTCGTCCTTCCTGCCCGATGTCGCCGCACTTACCCTTTTGATTTCACTCGTCCTGACGGTCGGGATCGGTCTTTTGGGCACCTGGCGCATCCTCGGTCAGAAAGCGGCTCCGGTTCTTCGCGAGCTTTGATCGACCATAAGTTGCAAACGAGAGGAATGTCCGATCAAATTCCCGTCAGAATGTCCCATAGGTTGCTAAATTACGCCCGCTCTTGATCTTTTCCGCAGGCGAACCCCTTGTATGCAAAGCGATCTGGCATCATATTCGCCTATAGGCTTGCTGGAGCTCCGCAGCGGCGCCTGGGACTGGTCTGTAACTGATCTGAAAAAGTGCCCGACACCGTAGAAATTTCGGAGCTTAAAGAGGAAACAATGGCTGACTTCAACAACTACCAGAACCGAATGGCGCAGTCCCGTGCGCAGTCCGGTGAGATGATCGATGCAGGCCTGCGCGCCTACATGCTTCGGGTTTACAACCTGATGGCACTCGGACTTGCGATCACCGGTGTTGCTGCTTACGGCACTTATGCATTCGCAGCGTCCAACCCGGCCGTTGCACAGGCGCTGTACGGCGGTCCGCTCAAGTGGGTTATCATGCTGGCTCCGCTGGGCATGGTTTTCTTCCTGAGCTTCCGCATCAACAAGATGAGCGTTCCGGCCGCGCAGATGACCTTCTGGGTCTATGCCGCGCTGATGGGTCTCTCGCTGTCCTCGATCTTCCTGGTCTTCACCGGCCAGAGCATCGTTCAGACGTTCTTCGTTACCGCAGCTTCGTTCGGCGCTCTGTCGCTCTACGGCTACACGACGAAGAAGGACCTTTCCGGCCTCGGCTCGTTCCTGATCATGGGTCTGTTTGGCCTGATCATCGCGTCGATCGTCAACATCTTCCTGCAGTCGTCCGCGATGGGCTTTGCGATCTCCGCCATCGGCGTGCTGATCTTCGCTGGCCTGACCGCCTACGACACGCAGAAGATCAAGGAAATGTACTGGGATGGTCACGACTCCGCCACGACCGGCCGCATGGCCATCATGGGCGCACTGACCCTGTACCTCGACTTCATCAACCTCTTCACCTTCCTGCTCCAC
The DNA here is from genome assembly GCA_900466875.1 of Hyphomicrobiales bacterium. Classification (GTDB taxonomy): domain Bacteria; phylum Pseudomonadota; class Alphaproteobacteria; order Rhizobiales; family Rhizobiaceae; genus Neorhizobium. Next base: position 39,322 of record UBNQ01000001.1, read on the forward strand.
TTCATGGGCAACCGCGACGAATAAGCGTGATCGTTACGAAGAAGGCGGCTTTCGAGCCGCCTTTTTTGTTGCCTGATTTTTGATGCGAGCCTAGGCTGGATAAATTGCTCAATCCGGTGCCCTTTGCTCCCCGCCATGACCTTTTCCATTCGCAACGCCACCACGGCCGACCTTCCTGCGATCACCGATATTTATCGTGACAGCGTGCTGAACGGCACCGCAAGTTACGAGATCACGCCACCCGATCTGGCCGAGATGGCAAGCCGCCAGTCCGGCATCATCGACAAGGGCTATCCCTATATCGCAGCGGAAGCGGAAGACGGCTCCCTTCTCGGTTACGCCTATGCCTCGGCATTTCGCACCCGGCCCGCCTATCGCTGGCTGGTCGAGGATTCGATCTACCTCGCAGCGGAAGCCCGTGGCAGAGGCGTCGGCAAGGCTTTGCTGAAGGAATTGCTGATCCGCTGCGAAACGCTCGGCTTCCGCCAGATGGTGGCCGTCATCGGCGGCGCCAGCCCCGCTTCTGTCGCGGTGCATAAAAGCCTCGGCTTCGAGTTGACCGGCACGCTGAAAGGCACGGGCTTCAAGCAGGGCAAGTGGCTGGACACCGTGCTCATGCAGATCGCGCTCGGCGAAGGCACCCAAAGTGACCCGGACCTCGCAGCTTATCCCGGAACTTTATTTGTCGAGTGATGTGAGCGGGCAGCAGCGTAACACTCCCCTGATCCCTGTGCTTGTTACAGGAACGAGGGAGTGTCGTGCTGGCTGCCGCACATGCAGCCATCCTCAATCGATCAGCTTCAAAACCTTGTCGAAAACCTTCAGCACCTGCGGCAACTCATGGCCACGCTTCAAGATCATGCCGTTGGTGTTGATGACGCAATAGGCGCCCTGCTTGGCGGCGAGCTTCGGGTTTTTTTCGATTCGGAAAAGCGGCAGCTCGCCGGATCGCTTGAAGACCGAAAAGACCGCGCGATCCTTCAGGTGATCGATTGCGTAATCCTTCCATTCCCCCTCACCGACCATCCGGCCGTAGATCCATAGAATGGCATCCAGCTCGCGCCGGTGAAATGTCACCGGAGCAGGATCAAGACTTTGCTTGTATTCGTTGAGACTGACGACAACGGCCGAATCCTGAGGCCTTGCGCCCGCTGGCAAACCGGACTGATCGGCCATCAAAGCTCCAAATGTTACATGTCTTTGGTGTGACAGTGTGCCCGACCCGCACAAAAATGCAAGTCGCAGCCGGCGACCTGCAAAAACGGCCTTGTCCCCACAGATTTTTTAGTCTGCCTAAATTCGGACAAAACAGCGCCAAAATCGCCATTCATGTTGCGGATGTTGGTTGGCGCGTCTAGCGCCATTGGCCCGGTCAGGTGCATTGACCCTTACCCCCAGCCCCCCAATGTTTCCGGGCCGGGCCATCACCAACAATTTCCAAAAAATCCGGCAGCTTTGCCAACAGGCGGAAGGTCAGTCCTTCTTGCGGCCAGCCATGAGAACTGTCGCCCCGACGATCGAGGCCGGCTCACCGCCTGCCCCCGAGGTCTGCAGAAGGATGGCACAGCCGTCCTTCTTGGTCTTGCCGAGCGCCTTGCCGGGCAGTTTCAGCGTCATCTTCTGGCCGTTCCACATGCCGACCGACTGCACGTCGTAAACGGCATGCCAGTATTCCATGTTCTTGCCGCTGTTTTCGCCCTTGGTCACATCCACCTGCTGGTGCTTGGTGAAATAGGCGACCACGACATCGGCCTGCCCCTGTCCCTCGCCGATCTCGATCTCGATCTCGTCGCCATGCATGGTGGCGGCGATCGGAACCGTCAGGCCCTGACCGGCTTTCTGCAGGCCATCGACCTTGCCGTTGATCATCGCCTGATCGGTGCCCTTCACATGCTCGCGACCGTTGATGATCGCCTGGGGCGTATAGACACCGCTGCGTCCCATCGTCTTGGCATAACCGTATTGCCGCTCGGTGTTTTCCTTGGAAGACAGGGTATCGGCCCAGCCGAGATAGTTCCAGTAATCGACATGGTAGGAGAGCACCACGAGATCGCCCTGGGCGATCAGCTGCGGCAGCGTGTTATCGGCCGGCGGACAGGAGGCGCAGCCCTGTGAGGTGAACAGCTCGACGACGCCCTTTGGCGACCGCACCTCTCCGGCCGATGCGACACTGCCGACGAGCAGGCTCGCAAGGACGATAACGGCACGCAAGGCAAAGGGCATGGATGACGAACCTTTTGTCAGGGCAATCGCACGAAACGGTTGCCATCTGCAGGAAGAACAAATCTCTGGGCTGGCGGAAAGTAACCATCCACAATTTCAAGAGAAAGTCACGATGGGGTGAGAACAGCGAATGTGATCAATAGTCGCCTTTTGGTTGCAAATCCAGTTTGCGCAAACGCGATGGATCACACAAGCTTCAGCAGCCCCTGCGCGAGATAGACCGCTCCGACGCCGGTCACCACCCAACGGGTCCAGGCACGGAAATTCGCGTCCGTCATCTTCTGCAGGATGCCGTTACCTGCCCGCGCGCCGAGAATGGCAATCGGTGCGGCAATCAGAACCGCAATCGCGTCCACCGTCGGCAGTTGCGAGGCGGCATCCCAGTAGAAGGCGATCTTGGCGAGATGCGACAACGTCTGAATCGATGCCTTGGTGGCGATGATCTTGCGGCGGTCCATCTGGGTGCGGATGAAGAAGATATCGACGGTCGGACCGGCAACGCCGACGCTGATCGTCATCGCGCCGGAAAGAAGCCCCGCCAGAAACGCATGCGACGGCCGCGAGGCATCGAGCTGCAGCCGATTGACCGGCAGCCAGACGAGGATCGGCATCAGCCCGACGCCGATCAGAACCACGATCAGGCTCGGCGTATAATTGGTCAGGAACAGGATGACCGCCGACAGCGCTACCCCGGAGCACAGGATGGCAAGGATCCGCCAGTCGATATAGGCGCGCGAGAACCAGGCGCGCGACCCGTTCGATACCATCTGGATGACGCCCTGAATCGCGATGGCGGTGCCGACCGGATAGAGGAAAAGCAGCACCCAGAGGAGGATCAGGCCACCGGCCATGCCGAAAATGCCGGAAAGCAGCGACGTCAGGAAAACGGTGACGGCCATTCCGATGAAGATGATGAGGGACACGTGAGAAACGCCTGAGAGGTCGAGCAGCCCCTCATCCGCCTGCCGGCACCTTCTCCCCGCGAGCGGGGAGAAGGGATGTACCGCACCGTTCTGCCACATGTGCAACAACGGCGTAGGCCACGTCCCCTCTCCCCGCAATCGGGGAGAGGGTTAGGGTGAGGGGCGCCCCAATTACTGAAAACCACCCGCCGGAATGCCCGGCGGGTGGCTGATGTCACTAAGCCGCGAGATCCCGCAGAACCGTCTGCAGGATACCGCCATTGTTCATGTAAATAACTTCGTCAAGCGTATCGATACGGCAGAGGATGTTGATCTCCTTCACCGTTCCGTCGCCATAGGTGATCTGGGCCGTCTTCCACTCGCGCGGCTTGATATCGCCCTCGAGACCCTCGATGGTGACGACTTCATCACCCTTGAGATTGAGCGAAGCCCAGGTCGTGCCCTCTTCGAAGACAAAGGGGACGACGCCCATCCCCACCAGGTTCGAGCGGTGGATACGCTCGAAGGACTGGGCGATGACAGCCTTGACGCCCAGGAGATTGGTGCCCTTGGCAGCCCAGTCGCGCGACGAACCGTTGCCGTATTCGACGCCGGCGAAGATGACGAGCGGAACGCCCTCTTCCTTGTATTTCATCGCCGCATCGTAAATCGACATCTCTTCCTTCGAAGGATAGTGGAAGGTGTAGCCACCTTCTCTGCCATTCGGGCCGAGCATGTGATTGCGCAGGCGAATGTTGGCGAAGGTGCCGCGCATCATAACTTCATGATTGCCGCGACGCGTGCCGTACTGGTTGAAGTCGGCCACACCCACGCCATTCTCGGTAAGATATGCGCCGGCAGGCGAGGCAGCCTTGATCGAACCGGCAGGCGAAATATGGTCGGTCGTGATCTTGTCGCCGAAGAGACCCAGGACGCGGGCGCCCTTGATGTTCTTCAAGCCGGAGCCTGTCTTGCCCATGCCGACGAAGTAAGGCGGGTTTTGCACATAGGTCGACGTGTCGTCCCAGGCATAGGTCTCGCCATCCGGGATCTGCACGGCCTGCCAGTTTTCGTCGCCCTTGAACACATCCGCATATTTGCTCTCGAACAGTTCGCGAGTGACGTACTTGGCGATGAACTCCTGCACTTCGGCAGAAGTCGGCCAGACGTCCTTGAGGAAGACCGGCTGGCCATCGCTGCCGATGCCGAGTGGTTCCGTCGTCAGGTCCTTCTGCACCGTGCCGGCGAGCGCATAAGCGACGACGAGTGGCGGCGAAGCAAGATAATTGGCCTGCACGTCCGGCGAAATACGGCCTTCGAAGTTACGGTTGCCGGACAGCACGCCCGAGACGATCAGGCCCTTGTCGTTGATCGTCTTGGAGATCGGCGCCGGCAACGGGCCGGAATTGCCGATGCAGGTCGTGCAGCCGAAACCGACGAGATTGAAGCCGAGAGCATCGAGCGAATCCTGCAAGCCGGACTTGGCCAGATATTCGCCAACCACCTGGGATCCCGGTGCGAGCGACGTCTTCACCCACGGGGCGGACTTCAGGCCCTTGGCAACCGCATTGCGGGCCAGAAGGCCGGCAGCTATCAGCACGCTCGGGTTGGACGTGTTGGTGCAGGACGTTATGGCGGCAATCGCCACATCACCATGGCCGAGATCGAAATCGGTGCCTTCGACCGCATAACGATTATCGAGCTGGCCCGGCTTCTTGTAGTCGGCATCCATCGAACCGGCGAAACCGGAAGCGATATTTTCCAGCGGAATGCGGCCTTCCGGACGTTTTGGACCAGCCATCGACGGCACGACGTCGCCGAGATCGAGTTCCAGCGTGTCTGTGAAGACAAGATCCGAACCGTCATTGTCGCGCCACATGCCTTGCGCCTTCGAATAGGCTTCGACGAGCGCGATACGTTCCTTGGTGCGGCCGGACATGTTGAGATAGTTGACCGTTTCGGCATCAACCGGGAAGAACCCGCAGGTCGCGCCGTATTCCGGACCCATATTGCCGATCGTCGCACGGTCTGCGACCGGCATGTTGTCCATGCCCGGGCCGAAGAATTCGACGAACTTGGAAACCACACCCTTCTTGCGCAGCATCTGCACGACGGTGAGCACGAGGTCGGTCGCGGTGACGCCCTCTTTCAGCTTGCCGGTCAGCTTGAAGCCGATGACTTCGGGCAGAAGCATGGAAACCGGCTGGCCGAGCATGGAAGCTTCCGCTTCGATACCGCCCACACCCCAACCGAGAACGCCGAGACCATTGATCATCGTCGTGTGACTGTCGGTGCCGACGCAGGTATCCGGATAGGCGGTGACTTCACCGTCTTCCTCGTTGGTCCAGACGGTCTGGCCGAGATATTCGAAATTCACCTGGTGGCAGATGCCGGTGCCGGGCGGCACGACACGAAAATTCTTGAACGCCTGCTGGCCCCATTTCAGGAAGCGATAACGCTCGCCGTTGCGCTGGTATTCCAGCTCGACATTGCGGGCAAAGGCGGTCGGCGTGCCGAATTCGTCGACGATCACCGAGTGGTCGATCACGAGATCGACGGGCACCAGCGGATTGATCTTTTCCGGATCGCCGCCGAGCGACTTGATGCCGTCACGCATGGCGGCAAGGTCGACCACCGCCGGAACGCCGGTAAAGTCCTGCATCAGCACACGGGCGGGGCGATAGGCGATCTCGGCCTCGGTCAGGCCCTTGTTGCTCAGCCATTCGGCGACCGAAAGAATCTGCTCCTTGGTGACGGACTTTCCGTCTTCGAAGCGTAGCAGGTTTTCGAGCAGCACCTTCATCGAGAAGGGCAGCTTGGAAACACCCGCCAAGCCGTTCGCTTCGGCCTTGGGCAGTGAGTAATAGACATAGTCCTTACCGCCTACGGTAAGGACGGAACGACATTGAAAGCTATCGATAGATTTGGTCACGGATTAGAACCCCGCTGATATCAAGAGCCAACACGCGCGTGCGGACGCCTATGCACTTTTGAAATGCACTATAGGATGCGGGTGCGACCATTTCCGCTGTCCGCACGAGAAGATTTTGGTCTTCAGGTCCGGCGCTGAGTGGAAATCACGCCGGCCGCTGGCGTGGTTGCTATGTATATAGATAGTTTCTAAGAACCTTCCAGACACTTTGTCGCAGCGGGCAAAAGATTTTTTGCGGCTAGATGTTTGAGAACTTAAACAAGGTTTCCGTGATGCGGCTGACGGCCGAAAACTTGAGCGCCAGACGCGGCGAAGACCTGATTTTCAAGGACATTTCCTTCCGTCTCGATGGAGGCGAGTGCCTTGTCCTGACGGGGAAGAACGGCTCGGGAAAGTCGACGCTGTTGCGCACGGTGGCCGGGTTGTTGCGCCCCGAGACCGGTCGCGTGACATGGACATCGGACGGTGCGCAGGCCGGCATGCGGGCCGCCGAAGCCTGCCATTATCTCGGCCATCGCAATGCGATGAAGGCAGAGTTGAGCGTTTCGGAAAACCTCTCCTTCTGGCGCGAATTCCTCGGCAATTTCTCCGGCGGCCCGACTTCGGAACCCAAGGGCGTGTCGATCGGCGAGGCAGCGGAACAGGTCGGCCTCGGTGGCATCACTCACCTGCCCTTCGGTTACCTCTCCGCCGGCCAGCAGCGCCGCATGGCGTTTGCAAAACTGCTCGTCTCCTGGCGTCCGGTCTGGATCCTGGATGAGCCGACTGCGGCGCTGGACGTGAGTGCCGAAGAGGTGTTTACGGGATTGATAACTAACCATCTTGCAGCGGGCGGCATCGCCCTTGCCGCCACCCATCAGCCGCTCGGGGTGGAAAATGCGCGGGAACTGAGGATGACGGGGTTTGAGGGCGTGATGGAGGAGATGTGGTGATGATGGCATTTGCCTTGCTGCCCCTCATCCGCCTGCCGGCACCTTCTCCCCGTTCTGACGGGGAGAAGGGATATGCCGCGCCCTCTCCGTCGCTCGCCAGCCGCGTGCGAGGCACGTCCCCTCGCCCCGCTTGCGGGGAGAGGGCTAGGGTGAGGGGCCGCCTCGACGCCAGTCGCGCCCGGAAGATCGCCCGATGACCGCCCTCCTCCTCCGCGACCTGAAGCTTTCGGTCCGCGCTGGCGGTGGCGCGTTGATCGGCGTGCTGTTCTTCATGACCGTCGTCGCCGTCATCCCCTTCGGCGTCGGTCCCGACCTGAACCTCCTCTCGCGCATCGGACCGGCGATCGTCTGGATCGGTGCGCTGCTTTCTGCCTTGCTCGGCCTCGACCGCATGTTCCAGACCGATCGCGAGGACGGTTCCCTCGACCTTATCCTGATGCAGGAACACCCGCTGGTCTTAACCGTATTGATCAAATGCCTGGCGCACTGGCTCGGCAACGGCCTGCCGCTGGTCATCGCCTCGCCGCTTCTCGGCCTGTTCATGAACATGAGCGAAGTGGCGATCGGCGCGACCATGTTGACGCTGCTGGTCGGTACGCCGGCGCTGACCTTCATCGGCGCGGTTGGTGCAGCCGTTGCCGTGGCCCTTCCCCGTGGCGGCCTGCTTGTGTCGATCCTCGTCCTGCCGCTGGCAATCCCGGTACTGATCTTCGGCGTCAGCGCATCCTATGCGGCGGTCGAAGATCCGGCCCCCTTCATGCCGCCTTTTCTGATATTGGTGGCCATCACGATGTTTTTTGCAGTGATCGGTCCAATCGGCGCGGCGCTCGCTTTGCGAAACACGGCTGATTGATTAGAATCATTCTTGATCCCGCACTATCCGGTTAGAAAGTCCAATGCCCGAAAGTCTCGCCATCACGAAATTCTCCGATCTGGCCAACCCGACGCGGTTTCTGGGCCTGGCGGCGCGTATCCTGCCCTGGATGGCGGGCATGACCGCGATCCTGTTCGCAATCGGCCTCTACCTGACCTTCGCCAGCGACGGCGACTACCAGCAGGGCATGACGGTGCGCATCATGTATGTGCATGTGCCATCCGCCTGGCTGTCGATGATGTGTTATTCCGTCATGGCCGTATCGGCGATCGGCACGCTGGTCTGGCGCCACCCGCTGGCCGATGTTTCGCATAAGACGGCAGCGCCCCTCGGTGCCGCCTTCACCCTGATCGCGCTTGCAACCGGCTCCCTCTGGGGCAAGCCGATGTGGGGCACCTGGTGGGTCTGGGACGCGCGCCTGACCTCTGTCTTCGTACTGTTCCTGATGTATCTCGGCCTGATCGCACTGACCCGCGCCATGGACGATCCGGGCAAGGCTGCGCGCGTCTCGGCGGTGCTGATCCTGGTCGGCTTCGTCAACATCCCGATCATCAAGTTTTCCGTCGACTGGTGGAACACGCTGCATCAGCCGGCAAGCGTCATCCGCCTTGATGGCCCGACGATCGACAAGGAATTCCTCTGGCCGCTGCTGGTCATGGCGATCGCCTTCACGCTGCTGTTCTTCACCCTGCATATTGCAGCGATGAGAAACGAAATCTGGCGCCGCCGCGTCTCCGCACAGCGCCGTATGGCCGCCCGCATGGCCGGCCAGCCATCGGCAAAGGAGGCGTAGGATGACCCATACCTTCTACATCTCCGCATCCTATATCGTCGCCGCCATCGTCATCCTCTGTCTGATCGGCTGGGTTTGGCTCGATGGCCGCGCCCGGCAAAAGGAACTTGCCGAACTCGAAGCCTCCGGCATCCGCCGCCGCTCCGCGCGCCCGACCCCGAAAGACGGAACCGCATCATGACGACGGAAAGCGAAGATGCGAACCTCAAGCCGCAGCGCAATCGAACCCGTTATGCGCTGGCGCTGATCCCGCTTGTGGTTTTCGCCGGCTTCGCCGCCGTCGCCGGAAAAATGCTGTACGATCAGGACGTCAACGGGCTCGATGTCTCCGCCATTCCCTCGGCGCTGATCGGCAAGACGGCGCCATCGCTGGCGATGCCGCCACTGGAAGGATCGAATACGGCCGCTCTCGACGACAGCGCGATCAAGGGCAAGCTGACGCTGGTCAACGTCTTTGCCTCGTGGTGCGTGCCCTGCCGCCAGGAGCATCCCATCCTCAAGGAACTGGCGAACGATAGCCGGATCAATATCGTCGGCATCAATTACAAGGACCGCAACGACAACGCCCTGCGTTTCCTCGGCGAACTGGGCAATCCCTACAGGGCGATCGGGGTCGATCCGAATGGCAAGGCTGCGATCGACTGGGGCGTCTATGGCATTCCGGAAAGTTATCTGGTCGGCCCTGACGGCACGATCCTCTACAAGAAGGTCGGACCGTTCGATGAGCGCAGCCTGACGAAGGATCTTCTGCCCGCCATTGAAAAAGCCTCGGCCGCCGCCAAAAGCTGATCTTTACGAGACGATCCTCAAGGGTGGCGGACCTTCCGGCGGGCGCTGCCCCTCCGTGACGACCCTGTTGCGGCCGGCATTCTTGGCCATATAGAGGCAGGCATCGGCCCGCCCGAGCGCATCATGCACGGAATGATCGCCGGGCGCGGTGACAGACACGCCGAAACTTGCGGTAATCGTCCCGTCGATCCCGTGATCACGCCAGCTCATGGCGGCGAAACCGAGCCTGGCTTTCTCCACCATCTCCGCCGCCTCTGCACGACCGATGCCGGGCAGGAAGCTGACGAATTCCTCGCCGCCGAAGCGGGCTATCGCAACGCTCCTCAGATTGGCCCGCAGGATTTGCGCAAAGCCGATGATGACGTGATCTCCGGCCGCATGGCCGAACCGGTCATTGACCTGCTTGAAATGATCGATATCCCCGACGATCACGGCGCCTGCCGGAAAATTGCCGCCCAGCGTTTCGGGCAATGCCTGCTCGAAACCGCGCCGGTTGAACAGTCCGGTGAGAGGATCGCGCTCCGCCGCGTCGCGGTGCCCCGTGATCACATCGGAAACGACCGAACCCAGAACGGTCAATGCCATGACGAAACCGACAAGGCTCGCGGCCACCTGCATGAGAAAGGCATATTCGGAAGACAAAAACTGGTCGAGCGATTCAAAACTGTCCGCAGATGTCGAGGCAAGCAGGACAACCACCCGCGCGGTCGTTTCGATCACCACCAACGACGTGATCACCACCAGCATCCGGTCGATCAAAGACCTGGCAGAACGCCGGACTGCGATGATCGAGATGGCGAGCAGGATGGCAAGCGACGAATCGCCGACCGCGAGCTGAGACCGAAGGTTTTCCTCGATGAGAATGAACCAGCAGGTAACGGCAAACGCGACCAGCGCGAATGAAAGCCTGGCCACAAGCAGGCGCGGTCGCTTGAAGCGGACAAGCAGGGCCTGCCCATAAAGAAGGAAAGCGCTGAAAAACAGCGCATTGGCGACCACCGCCTGCACCCAGAATGGCAGCGCAAATCCGATGACTGGAAAGGCGAAGCCGAAGGAAGACAGGACATAACCCAGCCCCCAATACCGCGCGGAGCCATCGGACCATCGGTCGGCAATCAGGAAAATGGTGCCGAAAACCAGAAAAATGAACGGCAAGAGATAGGCGAAATTATCGGTCTGTTCCATCGGACCCTGCGCAGAAAGCCATCATGCGTCCTGTCGGTAATGGAAAAGCCCTATGCCCAGAACGTTAACAATTCAACGCCAGAAGGACGCCAAATGGTACCTCTGCACAGGTTCAGCCTATGGCGCCCTGCCATGCCTTTATCGCATCGACCGGCCAGACGAGCATGATCACGTTGAGGGTCAGGTTGTCACGGATCAGCCAGCCGGTGAACAGCTCGAAAACGATTGCGACCGTAACCGTCAGCCAGACCGGCACGCGGGCGGCAAACAGGAAACCGAGCACCATGAACACCGTGTCCATCGCCGAATTGAGAATGCTGTCACCCGAATAACCGAGCGCCATCGTCGCGTTGCGGTAACGGTCGATGATGATGGGCGAGTTTTCCGCGATCTCCCAGGCGGCCTCGATGAAAACCGCCAGCGCCAGGCGCTCAGCCTTCACCGCTCGGCGCAGCACCAGCCAGCCGAAAGCGTAGAACAGGAAGCCATGGATGATATGCGACGGCGTATACCAATCGGCGAGATGTTGCGAGTTTCCAGGCGAATTCACACCCGGCTCGAACAGCTTGATATAACCGCATTCGCAGATCGGAACCCGCCCCATGAAATAGAGGATGGCGATTTGCAGCAGGAACAGCACAAGCGCCGCGAGCAGCCAGCGCCTCGGCGACACTTTGTGTTCCGGCGAAATGTCCCTCACTTCTCGGCATCCACCGTGGCAGCATCCTGAACGGTATGGCGCATGATCAGCGGCATCTGCGCGAGCGTGAACAGGATGGTGATCGGCATCGTGCCCCAGACCTTGAAATTGACCCAGGCCTCGTCGGAGAAATTGCGCCAGACGAATTCGTTGAGGAGCGCAAGGAACAGGAAGAAGATGCCCCAGCGCAGCGTCAGTTTCCGCCAGCCTTCCGCATCCAGATTGAATGCGGCGTTGAAGACATAACCGAGCAGCGACTTGCCGAAGAACAGACCGCCGAGCAGCACCACGCCGAACAGCGTGTTGACGATCGTCGGCTTCATCTTGATGAAGGTCTCGTCCTGCAGCCAGATCGACAATCCGCCGAACACCATGACGACGACGCCCGAAACGAACGGCATGACCGGCAGGTGCTTGAAGACGATTTTCGAGATGACCAGCGAGATCACGGTCGCGACCATGAACAGCGCGGTGGCGATCAGGAGCGGCCCGCCGATGGCAGACAGCGCCGGGAATTTGCCGACCAGCCATTCGCCGCGCAGGTTGCCGAAGAAGAAGACCATCAGGGGTCCCAGTTCCAGCGCCATTTTCAGGCCCGGCTTCTGCTTCTCTTCCTTGGTCGGCTTGATATCGCTTTCGATCGTCTGCATGGGACCTAACTTAGATTTCTGGTTGTGCGGAGCCAAATCGTTTTTCTGTGTCATCAATGCGGCGCGGGCGAAAGCCCCGCGATCGCTTCGGCAAAATCCTTCGCCTCGAAGGGCTCCAGATCGTCGACACCCTCGCCGACACCGATGAAATAGACCGGCAGCCGGTGCTTGGCGGCGATCGCGACAAGAATGCCGCCCCGCGCCGTGCCGTCAAGCTTGGTCATGATCAAACCGCTGACACCTGCAACATTGCGGAAAATCTCCACCTGGTTCATCGCGTTCTGCCCGGTCGTGGCATCGAGCGTCTGCAACACGGTATGCGGCGCATCGGGATCGAGCTTGCCGAGCACGCGGACGATCTTTTCCAGCTCCGCCATTAGCTCGGCCTTGTTCTGCAGACGGCCGGCGGTGTCGATAATCAGCACGTCGGATTTATTCTCCTTCGCCTGTACATAGGCGTCATAGGCGAGACCGGCGGCATCCGCGCCGAGCTTGGTGCCGATGAACCCCGAATTGGTGCGATCCGCCCAGATCTTCAGCTGCTCGATGGCCGCAGCGCGAAAAGTGTCGCCGGCGGCGAGCATGACCTTCAGGCCCGAACCGGAGAGTTTTGCCGCCAGCTTGCCGATCGTGGTCGTCTTGCCGGTACCGTTGACCCCGACGACGAGAATGACATGCGGCTTGTGATTGAGATCGAGCTGCAGCGGCTTGGCGACCGGTGCCAGAACCTTGGTGATCTCAGCCGACATGATGCGCGACACATCCTCGCCGGTCACATCCTTGCCGTAACGTTCCGACGACAACGTGCCGGTAATCCGCATCGCCGTCTCGACACCGAGATCGGCCTGGATCAGCAGGTCTTCCAGATCCTCCAGCGTCTCGTCGTCCAGCTTGCGCTTGGTGAAGAGGGCCGCAATCTGGCCGGTCAGCTGTGATGACGTGCGCGCAAGCCCGGCGCGCAGGCGCTGAAACCAGGTCAGCTTGAGCGGCGGCACGACCGCGACGACTTCGGGTTCGGCCTTGGATGTGGAGAAGCCTTTGGGGAGGACTGGCGGTACGGCTTCCGTCGCTTCGGAGGCGTTAACCCCCTCTGTCCTGCCGGACATCTCCCCCACAAGGGGGGAGATCGGCTTGCGGCTATCCAGTTGCTCCACATCAACCGTCGAGCTTTCAGAAACCACTTCATCTTCGGAAAGGTCACTGCCTGTAGCCGGAATGCCCTCACCTTCAGCACCATCACCAGATACAGCCGGCGACGGTGCATCCATGATCTCCCCCCCTGTGGGGNNNNCCGGCAGGGCAGAGGGGGGTGTTTCCGCTAAAACGGCACTGTCGGTCTCAGCCGCAGCCTCCGCCTCCAGCAGCGACAACGGCACGACACCGAGATCCGATGTCTCTTCCACGCCTGCAAGAACCGCAACCGCTTCATCATCCTTCGCGACATCGCTCGAAGGACCACCGGCAGTATCGACCTCGGTCGGCGCAACCGGATCAACGGCGGTGACCGGCAACTCTTCGACGGCAACGATATCCGCTACGGGCGAATGGTCTTCAACTGGCTTCTCGACAGGTTTTTCAACCGGTTTGTCGCCGAAGGTGAAGACGCGTTTGATGAAACTTACCATTACTTGAAATCCGTTCCGGTCAGGCCGCCTGCTCGTGAGCGGCTAGAACCCGCATGTCGAGATGTTTGCCGTTATGTCCTGTAATCATAACGCGCTGGATGTCGCGGGGAACCAGCCCCGGCGCTGCAACCAGCGAAAAGTTTTCCGTATGCGCCATTCCGTTGTTTTCAACGATGACGGTCTGCTCCGTGCCGACCATTCGGTCGAGATGGGCATGATGCAGCGCCTCACCACGGGCACGAAGCCTTGCAGCGCGCTCCTTGACCAGCGCCCGATCGACCTGAGGCATGCGCGCTGCCGGCGTGCCGGGGCGTGGGCTGTAAGGAAAAACATGCAGGAAGGAGATGCCCGCCTCTTCGGCAAGCGTCGCCGCCCCTTCGAACATCTCTTCGGTCTCGGTCGGAAAACCGGCGATCATATCCGCCCCGAACGCAATCTCGGGCCGCAGACGCCGCGCCTGCTCCACAAAAACCAAGGCCTCCGCGCGCGAATGGCGGCGTTTCATCCGTTTCAGGATCATGTCGTCGCCATGCTGCAGCGACAGATGCAGATGCGGCATGAAACGCGGTTCTTCAGCGATGAGATCCCAGAGATGATTGTCCGCCTCGATACTGTCGATCGACGACAGCCGCAGCCGAAGAATGTCCGGCACCTGCTTCAAAAGGGTCTTGGCCAAATAACCGAGCGTCGGATTGCCGGGAAGATCCGCACCATAACTCGTTGCGTCGACGCCCGTCAGCACGATCTCGCGATAACCGCCGTCTACAAGCTTACGCGCCTGCTCGACCACCGCCCCCATCGGCACCGAGCGGGAATTGCCGCGACCATAGGGGATGATGCAGAAAGTACAGCGATGGTCGCAGCCGTTCTGCACCTGGATGAAGGCGCGCACATGCCCGTCGATATGCTTGACCATCTGCGGCGCGGTCGCCTTGACGCTCATGATATCGTTGACGCGCAGCTTTTCTTCCGCCGAAACGCCGAAATCCGGCAGGCCGCGATAGGAAGTGCTTTTCAGCTTCTCCTCGTTGCCGAGCACGGCATCGACTTCCGGCATGTGGGCAAAGACTTGGCTTTCCGTCTGTGCCGCGCAGCCGGTGACGATGATGCGGGCATGCGGATTTTCCCGTCGCGCCCTGCGGATCGCCTGCCGTGCCTGGCGTACCGCCTCGCCGGTGACCGCGCAGGTGTTGACCAGCACGGCGTTGTTGAGCCCGGCCCTTTCGGCCTCGGCTCGCATCACTTCCGATTCATAGGTGTTGAGCCGACAGCCGAAGGTTATGACCTCGACACCGCTCATTTTGCCTGAGCCTCCGGCTCTGCATCCCGCGAAAACACGCCGGTGACCGGATCGACCTTGCCCGACCACTCCCATTCGGCGGGACCCGTCATCACAACATGATCGTTATCGCGCCATTCGATGACGAGCGGTTGGCGGCTGGGTGCGGAGGCAACATCGATCGTGACCTTGCGCCCCGTGCGGCCTGTGCGGGCGGCAGAAACGCCGGCAGCACAGGCGGCGGAACCGCAGGCAAGCGTCAGGCCAGCGCCGCGCTCCCAGGTGCGGGTGCGCAGGCTGGTGTCGGATGTGACCTGAGCCAGCGTGATATTGGCCTTTTCCGGAAACATCGGGTGATTTTCCAGCATCGGCCCGAACCGCTCCAGATCGAACGTCATCGGGTTCTTGTCGACCCAGAAGACCGCATGCGGATTGCCCATCGACATGGCGGACGGTGAATGCAGGATCGGCGCATCGATCGGCCCGATCTGCAGCTCGATCCGGCTGGTATCGAAAAATTCTTCCGCAAGCGGAATTTTATCCCATTCAAAGACAGGCTTGCCCATGTCGACGGAAATCGTCCCGTCATCATGCTCCTGCGCATTCAGGATGCCGGCAACCGTCTGGAACGTGAAGGTCTTGCGGCCGGTCTCGGAGCTGAGCGCCTGCACCACGCAACGCGTGCCGTTGCCGCAGGCCTGCGCCTTGGTGCCATCGCAGTTGAGGATATCGATCCAGGCATCGGTGCCCTGAGCCTTCGGATCATGGATCGCCATGATCTGGTCGAACTCGGTGGCCGGATCGGCTGCAAGCGCGATCGCGGCTTCAGGCGTCACCTTGTCGGTGCGGCCGCGCATGTCGACGACAAGGATCTTGTTGCCAAGCCCGTTCATGCGCGCGAATTCGACCTGTCCTGCCATGATGCTGATCCACTCCGGGGCCTTGAAAACCGATAACGGCCCGCTTCTTCAGGCGTATATGGCCGAAAGTGCCGCAAATTACCAGTGGCGGTGCATTTCCCTAAAGATTGGCGCAAAGCCCTGACGCATGTTAGGGGAGCCGCAAAAAGAGGCTTCACGATGTTACCCTGGGTTCAACTGGACAGCGCAAAGATACCGGACGATGGCGGCGAGTTGCGGCTGAAGCAGCGCGGCCAGGAATTTTCCATCATGCTCGGCTCGAACGAGCTGATGAACAGCCGCCTGAGCGGTTCGGAAGAGGCGCTTGCCACGCTCTCATGGGAAAAGATCAAGGCCCGCTCGAAGCCGTCCATCCTGATCGGCGGCCTCGGCATGGGTTTTACGCTCCGCGCAGCACTTTCGATCGTCCCGCCCGACGCCACCATCACCGTTGCCGAACTGGTGCCCGCCGTTGTCAAATGGGCACGCGGCCCGATGGCCGAAGTCTTCAAGGGCTGCCTTGATGATCCGCGAACAAGAATCCATCAGGGTGATGTCGGCGAGCTTATCCGCGAATCGAAGGGAAAGTTCGACGCTATTTTGCTCGACGTCGACAATGGCCCTGATGGCCTGACACGCGACAGCAACGATGCGCTTTACAACAGCCGCGGCCTGCGTGCCGCCCGCGAAGCACTGCGCCCCGGCGGCGTGTTTTCCGTCTGGTCGTCCGGCCCTGATTACGGCTTCACGAAACGCCTGAAGGAAACCGGCTACGAGGCCGAGGTCGTCAACACCCGCGCCAACGGCAACCGTGGGGCAAAACATGTGATCTGGGTGGCGACACGAAGCTGATTATCTGGCAATTCCAGCAAAAGTTAAAAACCGGTTTTGCTGGAATTGCGTATAAACAAATAGTTAGCGCAAAAAAGCTCAGCCGAAAATCTCGTCGACCAGCGCGTGAACACGACGGAAGGCAGCCTTGGCACCTTCGGCGGCTTCAAGCTCTTCCGCCTCGCTGAGCGGCAGGTCGTTATAGGCGGCGACGAAATTGCGCCAGTGCAGGCCGCGCCCATCCGGATGCCCTGCCAGATGCCGTGCGCCAAAATCGTCCGACAGGCCGATCTTCGCCGCTTCCTTGCGCAGGAAGGCAGCCCCGAGATTGGAGCCTTCGGCGACATAGACCCAGCCAAGCGCTTCGGCAGGCGATAGCGGACCGGTCGTCGACGTCAACGCTTCCGGCACACCACCGAGATCGACGATGTCCTGACGCAGCGCCTCGTAGCGGTTTCGTTCGGCCAAACCCGGCAGGCGGCGATTGAGCTCTTCGTCGGCAAAAAGTGACGCGACATCGGCATGGAAATGATGCTGGACTTCGAGGAACAGGGCGTAACGCTCGCGGCTGGCAAAGGGTTCAGCCCGCATGATCCGCTTGTCGAGCGTATCATGCGTGCCGGTCGTCAACGCTTTCAATCGCTGGATGCGGGTGGATTCGGTCGGACGCTCAAGCTCGATCTGCATTACTTTCCCCATGCACTCATATTTTCCGCATCAAGCAAATGAAGCTGCGACAAGTCAAGCAGGACGTGATGCAGGCACCTCGAAAACTTCGCCCGGACGCATCGGGCGAAACCGCTCACGGGCGACGCCGCGTGCGTCGAGCGCCGCATGCAACGCCTCGACCGGCTGCTCGATCCCCTCGTCGGTGAGCTTTACCGTGCCCCAGTGATGCCCGGCAACGAAGGACGCGCCGCAAAGCTGCATGCCCTCCACCGCTTCTTCGGGGTTCTGGTGTTGGGATTTCATGAACCAGCGCGGCTCATAGGCACCGAACGGCAGGTTGGCGAGGCGGAAAGGTCCATGTTTTTCACCGGCGGCGCGATAATTCCTGCCCTCGTGAAAACCGGTATCTCCGATATGATAGATTTTTCCCGCAGGCGTCTCGAAGACGAAGGCTGCCCAGAGTGCCTGGCGACGATCACCCAATCCGCGCGCCGACCAGTGATGACAGGGTTCGCAATGAAAAATCACACCGGGACCGACGGTTTCGCTTCCGCCCCAGTCCATCACGGTGATTTTCGCATCCGGCACCTGCGAACGGATAATCGTGTCATTGCCGAGCGGCGTGACGAAATGCGGTTTGTCGCGGCTCTGCAGCACCCAGAGCGTTTCCAGATCCAGATGGTCGTAGTGATTATGCGTGACGAGCAGGACATCGATCGGCGGCAGGTCGCCGATGCGGATACCCGGAGGATTGACCCGCTTAGGTCCGGCAAAGGTGAAGGGACTGGTGCGCTCCGACCATACGGGATCGGTAAGGATGTTGAGGCCGGCGACCTGGATCAGCATCGAGGCGTGGCCAACCATCGTCACCACGATCCGGTCACCGTTGACCCGCGTCTCCGGCACCGCCTGCGGAAACGGGCTCACGAACGTATCCGGCCAGGGAATATTGCCGTTGCCGAATTTCCAGCGCAGAAGATCGAGCCCACCCCGCGGCTCCTCGCCACCCGGATTGAAAAAAGCCTTGCCATCGAAATGGTCGGAGACGGGACCTGAATAGTACTTGTTGCCAGCCATGGCGCTCCTTGCCGTCACCCCGCCTGCAAGAGCCGCAATCGCAGCAAGACCGGTCCACTTGAAGAATGTGCGACGTTTCATGAGATTTGTCCGGCAAAATGAGTTTTCAAGGGCATACACTGCTCAAGCGACTTCGATATCCGTCTTGGCAAAATCGTCTCCGACGAAAAGAAGTGGCGATTTGAGCGTTTTCGCGGCGGCATAGGTGAAGCAGTCGCCAAAATTGAGCTTGGCCGGATGACCGACAAAGCGGCCATAGGTTTTGGCGGCATCGAGTGCGGCTTCGTGGAGGCCTGCAGAAAGATTGATTTCGGTAGCACCAATCTCCTGCAAAAGACCATGAACCGATGATTGGGCCCGCATGATGAAGTCAGGAGGCGTGGACGCGTGCTCGCCCAACTGCACAAGTTTAGCCTGCCGGGACAAAGAAATCACCGCTTCGAACACGACAAGCGAAGAATAATAGATTGCTCCCTGCGCTCGTTCTATTCGAGTGAGCAACTCGTCTGCGGTATCCTCATTATTCAGTATCGCGACAACCGCGGACGCATCGAGAAACATCAATATTCCCACATCTCGTCCATAAAGGCTTTCTCGTCGAAATTCGGATTTTTTGGACCGAGTGCCGCAATCTCTTCCTGATATTTCCTGACCCGTTCTTTCAGCGAAGGCTTTTCATTCGCCTGTTTCAAAGCGCTTTCCAGCGCATAGCGAACGGCCTCCGTCTTGGTCTTGGAGCCCAGATGACGCATAAGTTCATCTGCAAGGTCGTTGACCTTGGGGTCGCGTATATAAAGGGACATGGCAACCTCTTTTCAACAGGAGCAATGGAATATTCAATATAGTTCAACTGAATATTCCTGCAAGCAGTCATCGCAAATCCCGCCCGCACCTTGACTCTCACACCCATTTCCTGTTTAAGCCCGCCATCTGCTGACAAGTCACGACTTGGAGCCGCCGACCGGGGCCGACATACTGAGCCCGGAGGTCAACATCCGACAGCGCGTTGCGCCCTCGGGTGCTTTTTGGCTTTGCGCGTTTCTGACGTCTTGTTTTTGCCGGCAAAAGACCCGACGTTTCCGGACAATATCCGGAAGCGAAGAAGGAAGACACGATGTTTGAAAACCTCCAGGACCGTCTTGGCTCCATTCTGAATGGAC
Organism: Hyphomicrobiales bacterium; assembly: GCA_900466875.1. Taxonomy (GTDB): domain Bacteria; phylum Pseudomonadota; class Alphaproteobacteria; order Rhizobiales; family Rhizobiaceae; genus Neorhizobium. The sequence continues at coordinate 58,842 of UBNQ01000001.1, forward strand.
TGACCGGCCGTGGCGCATTGAGCGAAGCGGATGTTTCCGCCGCCCTGCGCGAGGTTCGCCGCGCGCTTTTGGAAGCCGACGTGGCGCTCGAAGTCGTGCGCGCCTTCACCGACAAGGTCCGCGAAAAGGCCGTTGGCGCCGAAGTCCTGAAATCGATCAAGCCCGGCCAGATGGTCGTCAAGATCGTCCATGACGAGCTGGTCGAGATGCTCGGCTCCGAAGGAGTCGGTATCGATCTTCATGCCGCGGCCCCGGTCGTCATCATGATGGTCGGCCTGCAGGGTTCGGGTAAGACGACAACATCAGGCAAGATTGCAAAGCGGTTGACCGACCGCGAGAAGAAGAAAGTGCTGATGGCGTCGCTCGATACGCGTCGTCCGGCAGCCCAGGAACAGTTGCGCCAGCTGGGTGTCCAGACCGGCGTCGATACGCTGCCGGTCATCGCCGGCCAGTCGCCGACCGATATCGCTGCCCGCGCCGTACAGGCCGCGAAACTCGGCGGCCATGACGTCGTCATCCTCGACACTGCCGGCCGTACCCATATCGACGAACCGCTGATGCAGGAAATGGCGGAGATCAAGCGGAAGTCCAATCCGCATGAAATCCTGCTGGTTGCCGACAGCCTGACCGGTCAGGACGCCGTCAATCTCGCCCGCAATTTCGACGAACGCGTCGGTATTACCGGCCTCGTTCTGACCCGCATGGACGGCGATGGCCGCGGCGGTGCAGCGCTTTCGATGCGTGCCGTCACCGGCAAGCCGATCAAGCTGATCGGCGTCGGTGAAAAGATGACGGAGATGGAGGAGTTCCATCCCCGCCGTATCGCAGACCGTATTCTCGGCATGGGCGATATCGTGTCGCTGGTCGAAAAGGCTGCAGAAAACATCGACGCGGAAAAAGCCGCGGCGATGGCCAAGAAGATGCAGTCGGGCAAGTTCGACCTGAACGACCTCGCAGACCAGTTGCGCCAGATGAAATCGCTCGGCGGCATGGGCGGTATCATGGGCATGATGCCGGGCATGGCCGGCATGAAGGACAAGCTCGCCGCATCCGGCATGAGCGACAAGACCTTCGACCGCCAGATCGCCATCATCGGCTCGATGACCAAGGCCGAGCGCGCCAATCCCGACATGCTGAAACACTCCCGCAAGAAGCGCATTGCCGCCGGCTCCGGCTCCGATGCTGCGGAAATCAACAAGCTTCTGAAAATGCACCGCCAGATGGCCGACATGATGAAAATGATGGGCGGCAAGGGCAAGGGCGGCATGATGAAGCAGATGATGGGCGGCCTTGCCGGCAAGATGGGGCTCGGTGGCATGGGCGGCGGAATGGGCGGCATGCCTGACCTTTCCAAGCTCGATCCGAAGCAGCTCGAAGCGCTTCAGAAGCAGGCGGAAGCTGCAGGCCTGAAGCCGGGCGGCATGCCGGGCATGGGCGGCGGCCTTCCCGGTGGAATGGGTGGCCTTCCCGGCCTGGGCGGAGCCAAGCTCCCCGGCCTCGGTGGTTTCCCGGGCCTGCCCGGCAAGAAGAAGTAAGGGAGGACGCGAATGGTTGATCCTGAAGTGAAGGCACGGCTTTCAAGCTACCGCCAGTCGATCGACAACATCGATGCAGCACTGGTGCATATGCTCGCCGAGCGCTTTCGCTGCACCAAGGAAGTTGGCCTCCTGAAGGCCAAATACGAATTGCCGCCGGCAGACCCGGCGCGCGAGGAATACCAGATCGAACGCCTTCGCCGCCTGGCGAAGGAAGCCAATCTGGATCCGGATTTCGCCGAGAAGTTCCTGAACTTCGTCATCAAGGAAGTCATCCGGCATCATGAAGCAATCGCCGCCGAACACGGCGGTGCGAAAGAGACTGCCTAACCTGAGCCCGCCTGACGGCGGCCTCTAAACACACCAAGGACCACCGGATGGTGGCCCGAAAGAAAACTAAGGAGTTAAACAATGTCCCTGAAGATTCGTCTCGCCCGCGGTGGTTCCAAGAAGCGTCCGCACTACACCGTCGTCGTCGCCGACGCCCGTTCGCCGCGTGACGGCCGCTTCCTCGAAAAGCTCGGTTCCTGGAACCCGATGCTCGCCAAGGACAACGAAAAGCGCGTTGAACTGAACGAAGAGCGCATCAAGCACTGGATCGCCAACGGCGCACAGCCGACCGACCGCGTTCTGCGCTTCCTCGCTGAAGCCGGCATCGCAACCCGCGACACCAAGAGCAACCCGGAAAAGGCAAAGCCGGGCAAGAAGGCAACGGAACGCGCTGCTGAAAAGGCTCAGAAGGCCGCTGACGCCGCTGCTGCTGCAGAATAATTTCTGCCCCGATAAATGCCAGACGGGCGGTGCGGTGACGCGCCGCCCGTTTTGTTTCTGCGTCTTCCTCTGAAAACATTTAGAGGTTAAATGAGCGCAGCCCAGAAAACGGAACAGCCAGCATGAAGAAGCTCGAAAACCCTATCCTGATGGCGACGATCGGCGCGGCACAAGGCCTTCGTGGTGAAGTGCGGGTCAAATCCTTCACCGCTGACCCGACCGCCCTTGGCGAATATGGCCATCTCTATGCCGAGGATGGCAGGGTCTTCGAGATTCTTGAAATCCGCGAAGCAAAGACAGTCGTCGTTGTTCGTTTCCGCGGCATCAACGACCGCAATGCAGCCGAGGCACTGAATGGCCTGGAGCTCTTTGTCGAGCGCGATAATCTGCCGGACGAAGAGCTTGATGAAGACGAATTCTATTATGCCGATCTCGAAGGCCTCGAAGCCGTCGATGCCGAAGGCAAGAGCTATGGCACGGTCAGCGCCGTCTTCGATTTCGGCGCCGGCGACCTGCTCGAACTGAAAGGCCCCGGCCGCCGCCCGGCGCTCATTCCTTTCTCCGAGACGGCTGTTCTGGAAATCGATCTGGAGGCGGGAAAAATCCTGATCGACCCTGAGGCGGCCGGCCTGATCGAGGATCCGAACGACCGCGATCCGACGGCTGTCGGCAAACGGCAGTCCAAGCCACGCCAGGGACCGGGCAAGAAAGACCCGGGCCGGGGCGAGCAATGACGTTCCGCGCCACAATCCTGACGCTCTATCCGGAAATGTTTCCCGGCCATCTCGGTTTCTCGCTCTCCGGCAAGGCGATGGAACGCGGCGACTGGGCGCTGGATACCGTACAGATCCGCGATTTTGCCGATGACAAGCACCGCACGGTGGACGACACGCCGGCCGGCGGCGGTGCCGGCATGGTGCTCAAGCCCGACATTCTCGCGAAGGCGATCGATTCCGTCGCCAACGATACCCGCCCTCGTCTGCTGATGAGCCCCCGTGGAAAACCCCTCACCCAGAAACGCGTGCGTGACCTCGCCGATGGTAAAGGCGTGGTCATCGTCTGCGGCCGTTTCGAAGGCGTCGACCAGCGTGTCATCGATGGGCGCAATCTCGAGGAAGTGTCGATCGGCGACTACATCCTGTCCGGCGGCGAGCCGGCGGCACTGACCGTGCTCGACAGCATCATCCGTCTTCTGCCGGGCGTCATGGGCAACGCCCACTCCGGCACCAACGAAAGTTTTGAGCACGGACTTCTGGAACACCCGCATTACACTCGCCCGCAGGTTTTCGAAGACCGGGAAATCCCGGCCGTCCTCACCTCCGGTAATCACGCCGCAATCGAGAAGTGGCGGCTGGAGCAGGCGCTGCGGCTGACGCAGGAACGGCGGCCGGATCTACTGGTCGACGACTGAATATTTAAGGATTGCCCCTCATCCGCCTGCCGGCACCTTCTCCCCGTAAGGACGGGGAGAAGGACATGTGCCGCGCCCTTCCTGCCTCGCTTGAGGCACGTCCCCTCGCCCCGTTTACGGGGAGAGGGTTAGGGTGAGGGGCACGCCCAACACGAATGCAGAGGTTGAGGCGCTTCGCCTCACGATCACCCCGTAACAAAATAATAAACCGTCAGCGCCGATCCCACCGCCACCACACACCAGCGCAGCACCGCCTGCGGCACCCGACGCGCCAGCCAGACGCCGGAATAACCGCCAAGCGCACCTGCCGGGATCATCACTAGCGCCTGCGGCCACGCCACCACATCGCCGCTGATGAAAACGACGATCGCCACGCCGGCGATCAGCATCGCGAAGAGGTTCTTCATCGCATTGAGGTGGTGATAGCTGCCGCCGGTCGTGAGCCCCAGCACCGCAAGCATCATAATCCCCATTCCGGCGCCGAAGAACCCGCCATAGATGGCATTGAGAAACTGGCCGACGATACTGGTCGTGCTATTGGCGCTTTGCTCCCCGGAAGAAACTTTCGGCTTGAGCAACGGCCCCGCCGCAAAGATCGCCGTCGCCGCGGCAAGCAGCCATGGCACCAGCGCCCGGAAGGACGGATTGTCGAGCGACAAGAGGATCAGCGCACCCACAAGCCCACCGACCAGCGACACGGCACCCAGCACTGCGATACTGCGCCATCGATGCATGATCTCCGCCCGATAGGCGAGCGTCGACGTGACATAACCCGGAAACTGCACGATCGACGACGTCGCATTGGCCGCAATCGGCGGAATGCCGGCAAGCGTCATCACCCCAAACGTCAGAAAGGTACCACCTCCCGCAATCGCGTTCACGGCACCCGAAAGAAACCCTGCCGCCGCCAGCAGCACGATCATCGTTATTGTCATTTGGCAATTTCCTCTTCCCGGAAATCCAGATATCCCGTTCCCGGCGGGGCATCAACGATGCACACGACAAAAATCGCGACAGCGGGATGACAAACGCTCCGTATTGGTGTATTGCCGCCCGCGGAAATGGGAAAAATCCCGTCGACCAGCAACAAAGAATGGCGAATTCGCTAGCCCACAAGGCACGTCGCGAGGCCCTCGGATGAGGTGACCAAGGACGGGAGGCGCTCTGGCTGTTTCAGAAGAACTGAAAAGGTTTGACCGATGAACATCATCCAGCAGCTGGAAGCCGAACAGGCAGCCAAGATCGAAGCTCAGCGCAAGCTTCCTGAATTCTCCCCGGGCGACACGGTTCGCGTCAACGTTCGCGTGACGGAAGGTACCCGTACCCGCGTACAGGCTTACGAAGGCGTCTGCATTGCCCGTTCGGGCGGCGGCATCAACGAGAGCTTCACCGTTCGCAAGATCTCCTACGGCGAAGGCGTCGAGCGCGTATTCCCGGTTTACTCGCCGCTCGTCGAAGGCGTCGAAATCGTTCGCCGCGGTAAGGTCCGTCGCGCCAAGCTCTATTATCTGCGCGATCGTCGCGGCAAGTCGGCTCGTATCGTCGAGAACACCGGCACCCGCGCCCGCAAGCTGAACGACGCCGAGCGCGCCGCAGTTGCCGAAGAAAAGGCACGCATCGAAGCTGAAAAGATTGCAGCAGCACAGGCACTGGCCGCCGAAAAGGCAGCACAGGAAGCCGCTGAAGCAAAGGCTGCACAGGAAGCTGAAGCAGCAAAGGCTGCCGAAGGTTCTGCAGAATAAGAATTGCCTTTACGGCATGAGAAAAAGGCGACCTTCGGGTCGCCTTTTTTGTTTTGTGCTTACCGGCCGCTGCCCGGGCGCGCCGATGGCGGAACATCGTCCGTTCCACGTCCCAGCATCTGTCCGACGATGATGACCAGCACACCCGCGACAGCAAGGCAGGCCGCCAGGAAGAACATCGGGAGGATATTGCTGCCTGTCGCATCGTTGATCCACGGCACCACGTTCTGGGCGACGAAACCACCGAGATTGCCGACCGAGTTGATCGCCGCAAGCCCCGCCGCAGCACCCGCCCCCTTGAGGAAGCGGGACGGCAGGCTCCAGAACACCGGCTGCCCGGCAAAGATGCCCGCAGCGGCAATGCAGAGAAACGCGAACTGCACATAGGGCGAGGTAACCAGAACCGAAGCCGCAAGCGCCGCCGCACCGACAAAGGCGGGACCGACGATATAGGGCGTCTTTTTCTCGCTCCTGTCGGCGGCCGACGGAATGACCCAGAGCGCTACGGCGACGATCAGCCACGGAATGACGTTGATGAAACCGTTGGTCGTATTCGATACGCCAAAACCCTTGACGATCGTCGGCAGCCAGTAGCTGAGACCATAGGCTGCGAGCGGAAAGCCGATAAAGCAGAGAGCCATCAGCAGGACCCGCGGATCGATCAGCGCCTTGAAGCCATGCCCGGCATCCTCGTCCATGCCCGCGTTTTCCTTCGCCAGCCTGTCCTTCAGCCAGCGTTTCTCGTCGTCGGTGAGAAAGCCCGCCTTTTCCGGGGTATCGTCGAGATAGAAGAAGGTGACCACGCCGGCGATGACCGCAGGCACACCGGTTGCCAGGAACACCCATTCCCAACCTTCCAGACCCAGCGCACCGTCAAGATCGAGCAGCATGCCGCCGAGCGGCGCACCGATCGCATTGGCAAGCGCACTGAAGATCATGAACAGGCCGACCATGCGGCCGCGGTAATCCTTCGGGAACCACAGCGTCAGGAGGTAAAGCACGCCGGGGAAGAAACCCGCTTCGCAGGCGCCGAGCAGGAAGCGCAGGATATAGAACATCGTCATGTTCTGGGTGAAGGCCAGTGCGATTGTGACCAGACCCCAGGAGACGATGATCCGAGTGAACCAGATTCTCGCTCCGAAACGGGTAAGGAAGAGATTGGCCGGCACTTCGAAGATGAAATAGCCGATGAAGAACAGCGAGGCGCCGAGACCATAGGCATATTCGCTCATCCCGAGCGAATCGACCATCTGCAGCTTTGCGTAACTGACATTCTGCCTGTCGATATAGGCGATCAGATAAAGCACGCCGAGAAACGGCATCAGCCGCCATGTGATTTTTGAAATGAGTTGATTTTCGGAAACCAAGATATTCCTCCGGGCCGCGCGGCCAAAGCATGCTGACCATGATGCATTTAGTCGCAGCCTTCGAACCGGCAAGCCTCCAGCTTGCAATGACGATTTCCGCTGACGGCTGTTCGGGAGAATGGTTGTGCTTGTCATGCGGCCGGAATTAGTGAGACTTGGCGGCACCGATTTCCAGAGGACCCTTCGATGCTGACCAGACGCGCAACCCTTGCAAGCCTCGCCATGGCAGCGCTTTTGCCCGTAGGCGCCCTCGCCCAGAGCCTGCCCGACCTGAAGGGCCGGTCGGTCGTCGTCGTCACCGAAAACGCCTATCCGCCGCTGCAGTTCGTCGATCCGAAATCCGGTGAAGCGATCGGCTGGGAATATGATGCGATGGCCGAGATCGCCAGGCGGCTGAATTTCACGCTTGAATACCAGAACGTCTCGTGGGACGCGATGATCCAGGCCGTATCCGACGGCCAGTACGACATCGGCATGACCGGCATCACCATCAAGGACGAGCGCAAGGCGAAAGTGGATTTTTCCGCACCCTACATGCGCTCCGAACAGTTCATGCTGGTGCGCGGCGACGAGACCCGCTTTTCCGATGAGAAGGGTTTTGCCGCGCTCAACGACACGCTGGTCGGCGCGCAGCCCGGCACGTCCCCCTTCTACACCGCAGTCTACAACATCCTCGACGGCAACGAGCAGAACCCGCGTATAAAACTGTTCGAGACTTTTGGCGCGACCGTGCAGGCACTGAAGGCCGGAGATGTCGACCTCGTGCTGACCGACAGCGTTGCCGCCAAGGGTTATGTCGATGCATCGGGTGGCGGGTTGAAGGTCATCGGCGGGCCGCTCGGCGCGGAGGATTTCGGTTTCATCTTCAAGAAGGGCTCGGATCTTGCCGCACCAGTCAACGCAGCCATTGCAGCCCTCAAAGCCGACGGCACGTTCGACGCGCTGAACAAGAAATGGTTCCTCGATTACAAGATGGGCCAATGATCGTAGGCCGGAACGAAATCCGCACCCGGACCATCACCTGATGAGCTTCCAGACCCTACCGTCATCGGGTGGCAGCGACGATCGCCCGTGGTGGCTGATCGCACTCGTCGTCATCGGGCTTGCGATCGCCGCCGTCATCATCGCCAACGATCTTTACGCCCAGGTGTTTTCCACGGTCTCCCGCGGCATCTGGGTAACGATCTTCGTCAGCATCGTCGCCTTCGCGCTCGCCTCGGCGCTCGGCCTCCTCATCGCGCTTGCAGGCCTCTCCGATAGTCTCGTGCTGCGCCAGGCGGCCCGTTTCTATATCGAGGTAGTGCGCGGCATCCCGGTTCTCGTGCTGCTCTTCTACGTTGCCTTTGCCGGCGCGCCGGGTCTCGTCGATCTCTATAATTTTCTGATCACGCCGCTGGTCGATGGCGGCTGGCTGAAGACGGCGCAGGTTCGCGACATATCGCTGATGTGGCGGGCAATCATCGCCCTGACGATCGGCTACTCCGCCTTCATCGCCGAAATCTTTCGTGCCGGCTTCCAGTCTGTCGACAGGGGCCAGATCGAAGCCGCCATGGCGCTCGGCCTCAACCGCGGCCAGCGCTTTCGCCTGATCGTCTTTCCTCAGGCGATCCGGGTGATCTTCCCGCCGCTGTCGAACGATTTCGTCGCCATGGTGAAGGACAGCTCGCTCGTCTCCGTCCTCGGCGTCGCGGATATCAGCCAGGCCGGCAAGATCTACGCCTCGGGCTCGTTCCGCTTTTTCGAAACCTATTCGATCGTCGCCTATATCTACCTGATCCTCACGATCGGCCTGTCGCTTGGCCTGCGGCAGGTCGAAAAACGCCTGAGAAACCGCGGTCGTGAAGCCGACGGAAACGGAGGCCGGGACGTATCCCGGCGCTGATCGTTCACAATCTACCGAAGCACATACCGGTCGCGGCCGGCATTCTTGGCCTGATAGAGCGCCTCGTCGACGGCCTTCAACAGGCTGACCCTGTCGGACCCCGCTTCGGGCGCAAGGGCAGCACCGATGCTGAGCCTTGCACTGACGATAGTCTCATCCACGACGAAGGGCCGACGGAATTCTTCGAGAAGGCGCTCGGAAAGCTCGGAGAGCGCTGCGGCACCAGAAGGATCGGGCACGAAGATCGCAAATTCGTCGCCCCCCATGCGCACGACCACATCCTGCGCCCGCAGGCATTCGCTGATGCGTTTCGCGGCATGGGTCAGGACCTGATCGCCCGCGGGATGGCCGAGCCTGTCGTTGATCTGCTTGAAACCGTCCATGTCGAGATAAAGCACGCCGAACCCCTGCTGCGAGGACAGCGCATTGGCGAGCATCACATCGATCAGCGAAACCAGCGCCGACCTGTTGTAGAAGCCGGTCAGCGGATCGGTCATTGCCGCAAGCTTCAGCTTCTCCTCGGCAAACTCCATCATGAAATTCGCCTTCTGGAGCCGCAGGAGGCCGCTTGCGACATCGGCAAACTGACGCAGGTTCCGGATTTCGGCGTCGGAGAGATCCCGTTGTTCGACATCGAGAAGGCAGAACGAACCGACCGGTAGATCCGGATCCAGCGAGACAGGCGCGCCGGCATAAAACCGGAAGCCGGGAGCGCCTGCGATAGCGGGAAAACTGCGAAATTCCGGATGCCGGCTGAGATCGGGCACGACGACCACTTCATTGGCATAAACCACACGCGAGCAGACTGAATCGTCGCGGCTGCATTCACCGATCGGAATGCTGCCGACCTGGCAGGCAACCCGCTGCCAGTCCTCGTCGATGATATTGACCGCCGCGCAGGGAGTGCCGAAAACATCCTTGGCCAGCTGCACAAGCGTGGCCAGTTCCGAAGTCGCATTGCCATCGACCGTGATCAGGCCACGGACGGAAAGCAGGCGATCAGCTTCATTAGCAGGAAGCTGGACTGTGAGTGCCATCTGCACCTCCTCGTCGTCCCCATCGCCGCCGCCGCTGCATGCAAATAAGGACACAAAAAAAGAGCTTTAACTGCCTACGGCTTGTGCCATGCGCCTCCAATCGAAGCAATTGCCGCCGCTTCAAAAAACTGCTAATGGACCTGTCATGGGATCGAAATTCGGATGCCTTGCGAACCAGATGATCGTGCTGCAGGACCACAAGCGTCTGCCGGCACGCTTCTTCGCGCGCGTCTCGGGCGCCCTTATCAGCCGACTTAGCTGACGGCCGCTGCCTGCGGTCCGTGCTGCGGCACACGTTCTTGCCGATAATCTGAATCCATCTTCTTCCAAAACTGTTCTCGAACGGAATAGCAGCCATGAGCGCACCTCGTACCCTCTACGACAAGATCTGGGACGACCACGTCGTTTCTCAGGACGAAAACGGAACCTGTCTTCTCTACATCGACCGTCACCTGGTTCACGAAGTGACCTCGCCGCAGGCTTTCGAAGGCCTGCGCATGGCCGGCCGCAAGGTCCGTGCGCCTGAAAAGACGCTCGCCGTCGTCGATCACAACGTGCCGACCACGGCGGATCGCCACGAAGGCATCAAGAACGAGGAAAGCCGCATCCAGGTCGAGGCGCTTGCCCAGAACGCTGCCGATTTCGGTGTCGAATATTATTCCGAAAAGGACATCCGCCAGGGCATCGTCCACATCGTCGGACCGGAACAGGGCTTCACCCTGCCGGGCATGACCATCGTCTGCGGCGACAGCCACACCTCGACCCACGGTGCCTTCGGCGCATTGGCGCATGGTATCGGCACGTCCGAGGTCGAGCATGTTCTCGCCACCCAGACGCTGGTGCAGAAAAAGGCCAAGAACATGCTGGTGCGCGTCGATGGCGTGCTGCCGCAGGGCGTCACAGCCAAGGACATCATCCTTGCCATCATCGGCGAGATCGGCACTGCCGGCGGCACCGGCCATGTCATCGAATTTGCCGGCGAGGCGATCCGTGCGCTGTCGATGGAAGGCCGCATGACGATCTGCAACATGACGATCGAAGGCGGCGCCCGCGCCGGCCTCATCGCGCCGGACGAAACCACTTTCGACTATATCAAGGACAAGCCGCGCGCGCCGAAGGGCAAGGCCTGGGATATGGCGGTCGACTACTGGAAGACGCTTTATACCGAAGAAGGCGCACACTACGACAAGGTCGTGGTGCTGGATGCCGCCAACCTGCCGCCGATCGTCTCCTGGGGCTCCTCGCCGGAGGACGTCGTCTCCGTTCAGGGCATCGTTCCCAACCCGGACGATATTCAGGATGAGAACAAGCGGACCTCCAAGCAGCGTGCGCTCGACTACATGGGCCTGAAGGCCGGCACGAAGATGACCGACATCACCGTCGATCGTGTCTTCATCGGCTCCTGCACCAACGGCCGCATCGAGGACCTGCGGGCCGCCGCGAAGGTCGTCGAGGGCAGGAAGGTAGCGTCCACCGTGTCCGCGATGATCGTTCCGGGCTCCGGCATCGTCAAGGAAATGGCGGAAGCCGAAGGCCTCGACGTCATCTTCAAGGATGCCGGCTTCGAATGGCGCGAACCGGGCTGCTCCATGTGCCTGGCGATGAACGACGACCGCCTCAGCCCCTACGAGCGCTGCGCCTCCACCTCGAACCGCAATTTCGAAGGCCGCCAGGGCTACAAGGGCCGCACCCACCTCGTCTCGCCGGCAATGGCGGCGGCGGCAGCGGTGGCAGGGCACTTTGTCGATATTCGTGAGTGGAAGTAACGCCACAAGGGTGCCCCTCACCCTAACCCTCTCCCCGTAAACGGGGAGAGGGGACATGGCTCACGCTACACTCAAGACAGGCTGAGACGGAGCGGCATATCCCTTCTCCCCNNCCGTCATGACGGGGAGAAGGTGCCGGCAGGCGGATGAGGGGCAAACCTCTCCGAGAAGTCGATACGATCGAACTACCCCATTACCCTCACCACCGTCCCCTTGCGGAAATGCGGAAGCAACCGCTTCATGTCCCGCGGATGAACCGCCACGCAACCGGCCGTCGACTGATACCCCGGCTTGATCAGATGAAAGAAGATTGCCGAACCGCCATGACGTTTGCGGGACGTGATATTCCAGTCCATTACCAGACAGACATCGTAAAGCCCGTCCGAACGCATCATCTCTTCGTGGCTCGCCTTGAACGACGCCCCCGAGCGTTGAGTAACCAGCCGGTTATACGAAGCATGCTTCGGCGCGTCGCACCACAGCATGTCGCGACCGATGCGCCGCATCGAAAGCGGCGTCTGCGGTAAGCGGATTCGCTCCCCGCGAACGAACCCGTTCAGCAGCTTCATCGACGCAATCGGCGTGCCTCCATCCCCTTCCCGCTTGCGTGCGGTGACGCCGGAGCGGCCGATTGCGGCCTGCAAAGTGATTCCCTTGAACGAGACAATTGCCCGTTTCCGGTCGCGCGGTGCCGTCCGCAGCGTCACGACCGATTGTTTTTTTGACTTTTGCACACGGAAAAGCGGCATTTTCTCACGAGGTTTTGCTTTGAATATCATTTTGTTTGAAATCATAGCATCTTGGGCTTTACATCGAGGAGCCCTATCTACGCTTAGATTCCGACAGCACGGACGAAAACGGGCGACACGAAAGGCAAGAACTGTATGGCAAGAACGATACTCCTGGTAGACGACGACAATGATCTGCGCGAGACGCTGGTCGAGCAATTGTCGTTGTACGACGAGTTTTCGCTGTTGCAGGAGGAGAATGCCACCAAGGCCATGAATACGGCCAAGACGGCGCAGGTCGACCTTCTGATCATGGATGTCGGTCTTCCCGACATGGATGGACGCGAGGCCGTCAAGCTCCTGCGCAAGAACGGGTTCAAGGCGCCGATCATCATGCTGACCGGCCACGACACCGACAGTGACACGATCCTCGGCCTGGAAGCCGGCGCCAACGATTATATCGTAAAACCCTTCCGTTTCGCTGTCCTGCTTGCCCGTATCCGCGCCCAGCTGCGCCAGTACGAGCAGAGCGAGGACGCGACCTTCACGGTCGGCCCGTACATCTTCAAGCCGAGCCAGAAGCTGCTGACCACCGACGACGGCAAGAAAATCCGTCTGACGGAAAAGGAAGCGGCGATCATCCGCTATCTCTACCGTGCCGGCCAGAAGGTCGTCACCCGCGACGTTCTTCTTGAAGAAGTCTGGGGTTACAATTCCGGCGTCACCACTCACACGCTTGAAACCCACGTCTACCGTCTTCGTCAGAAGATCGAGCGCGATCCGTCCAACGCCGAAATTCTCGTCACCGAGAACGGCGGTTACAAGATCGTCCCGTAAATGGCACTGAACGACGATATCAGGCTTCTCTCAAGCGTTCCGCTGTTCCGTGAACTGGATGGCGATCAGTTGCGTCTGGTCGCCTTCGGCGCGGAGCGGCGCGCCTTGGCCGAGACGCAGGAACTGTTTCGCGAGGGGTCTCCCGCCGAAGCGGCCTATATCGTCGCAAGGGGCCAGATCGGGCTTTATGCCGTCGATCGCTATGGCGACATCCGCCACCAGAAGACGGTCGGCCCCGGCACGCTGTTGTCCGAACTCGCACTGGTGACGATGGTCGAACGCAAGTTCACCGCCGTCGCCGCCTCGGACGCAGAAGTCATGAAGATCAGCCGCCAGCTTTTCCAGCGCCTGCTGGAGGAGTATCCGCAGGTGGGCCGGCTGATCGAGGCGCGTATTCGGGAAAATATCGCAGGCCTCGCCAAGGCGGCCGCGGCGATGGAACATCGGTTCCGGTAGACCTCCGCTTTCACTGCGTAGACACGCTCGTGTCTGGATCCTCGGGTCAAGCCCGAGGATGACGAGTGTTTGACGGATGTTATGCCCAAAGCAGGCTTCGATAATGGAAATACACTCGCTCACCGCGAGACACGCGTAAATTTCCGCAGTGCATTTCCTATTTATATCTGGCAAGGCGCTTGATTTGGGCACCAATGGCACCCCCTCCTCCGTCATCCTCGGGCTTNNCTTGACCCGAGGATCCAGACACAAGCCTGCCAGCCTTAAAACTTGAACACCGCCGTCACCGGCACGTGGTCGGACGGCTGATTCCAGCCGCGCGCCTCTTTCAGGATATCGATACGTTCGAGGAACGGCCCAAGCTCCGGCGACGACCAGATATGGTCGAGACGGCGGCCCTTGTTGGCAGCCTCCCAGTCCTTGGCGCGGTAGCTCCACCACGTATAGATCTTTTCCGGCTCCGGCGTGTACTGGCGCATCAGGTCCAGCCAGCCGCCCTTGGCGATCACGTCCTTCATGCCCTCCGTCTCAACCGGCGTATGGCTGACGATCTTCAGGAGCTGCTTGTGCGACCAGACGTCATGTTCCAGCGGTGCGATGTTAAGATCGCCGACAAGGATCGACGACACCCCCGGCATATCCGCCTTGAGCGCCTTCATCTCCTCGACGAAATCAAGCTTGTGGCCGAATTTCGGATTGATCGTCCGGTCCGGCTCGTCACCGCCGGCCGGCACGTAGAAATTATGCAGCCGGATACGGCGCGACCCGCGCTCGAACAGCGCCGAAATATGCCGCGCATCGCCCATGCCGCAATAATTCTGCCGGTGATCTTCGGCAAGCGGGATCTTCGAGGCGATGGCAACGCCGTGATAGCCCTTCTGGCCATGCACGATGATATGCTCGTAACCGAGCTCCCTGAGCGGCTGGTAGGGAAACTCCGGCTCCTGGCACTTGATTTCCTGCAGGCACAGAATGTCCGGCTGATTGCGGACGATGAACTGCTGCACGATCGGCATGCGCAGGCGCACCGAGTTGATATTCCAGGTGGTCAGGGAGAATGTCATGGAGAACCTCGATTGTCGGTCGAGGTCTAGGTGATTTTGGAAAACATGAGAAGCAAAAAGGGCCGCGAATGTCGCAGCCCTTCACGTAGCATCTCGATGTCCAAACCTTACCCGCGACCGCGAACCTCGGCATAATCGATGGCAAACACTTTTTCGTCCAGGCCAACGCCCGTCTTGACGTTGTAGATCATCACCGACGTGTCCTTGCCCTGGTTGTCGGTGATCGTCCACTGGCGCAGATCATAGGTCTTGCTGTCGAACATCATGGTGATGGTCGAATCGCCGAAGATTGTCTTGTTGCCGAGCACGATCGTCGTCAGGTCGCTCTCTTCCTTCACGCCGCGCACGGCATCGTTGGTAAGATCGATCCGGTCCGCGAGCAGAAGCGTCAGCGGCGTCTTGGACAATGGGTAGAGATCCCAGGTCTTCAGCTTGATATTGCCGACAACCACGTTTTTGCCATCGGAGATGACGCGCAGCGGCGACGGATCCTCGAAATTGAAGCGCAGCTTGCCGGGACGCTCGATAAAGAACTTGCCGCCGGTCTGCTCGCCGCGCGGACCGAACTGCACGAACTCGCCCATCATCGTCTTCACCGAAGAGAAATGGTCGGCGATCTTCTGCGCTGCCGCGCCGCCTGCGCCTTGCGCGGACGCCATCGAAGGCAACACGGCGGAAGCGGCGAGCCCGAAAAGGCCTGCGGAAAACTGTCGGCGATCGATCCGGATGGAAAGGGCTGTCTTTTCTTTGGTCATTCTGGTCTCCATCCAAATGCACTGGGCCGCAAACGCGGCGTCATCATGACTTGCCGGCGGGTTGGCAACCCGCAAGCGGCGCGATCACGAAAGACTTACCCGCGGATTACCGCTCGATAATGTCGGCCTCGGTCGGCACGAGGATTTCGCGCTTTCCGGCGTGGTTTGCCGGTCCGATCAACCCTTCCTTCTCCATCCGCTCGATCAGCGAGGCGGCACGGTTGTAGCCGATGCCGAGACGGCGCTGGACGTAGGAGGTCGAAGCCTTTCCATCCCGCAGAACCACTGCGACTGCCTGATCGTACGGGTCGTCCGAATCCGACAGATTGGACGTGCCCGCCGGGCCGCCGCCACCGCCATCTTCATCCTCGTCGTCGGCCGTGATCGCTTCGAGATATTGGGGCGACCCTTGAGTTTTCAAGTAGGCGACGATCTCCTCGACCTCGTTATCCGAAACGAATGGCCCGTGGACACGCTGGATGCGCCCGCCGCCGGCCATGTAGAGCATGTCGCCCTGGCCGAGCAGCTGTTCGGCGCCTTGTTCGCCCAAAATGGTGCGGCTGTCGATCTTCGACGTCACCTGGAAGGAGATGCGCGTCGGGAAGTTCGCCTTGATCGTGCCGGTAATGACGTCGACCGAGGGACGCTGCGTCGCCATGACGACATGGATACCGGCGGCACGCGCCATCTGCGCTAGGCGCTGCACGGCGCCTTCGATGTCCTTGCCGGCCACCATCATCAGGTCGGCCATTTCGTCGATAATGACGACGATATAGGGCATCGGCTCCAGATCGAACTCTTCCGTCTCGTACATCGCCTCGCCCGTCTGTCGGTCGAAGCCGGTCTGCACGGTGCGGGTCAGGATCTCGCCCTTGTCCTTCGCCTGCTCGACGCGGGAATTGAAGCCGTCAATATTGCGCACGCCGATCTTCGACATCTTCTTGTAGCGCTCTTCCATCTCGCGGACGGTCCATTTGAGCGCGACAACGGCCTTTTTCGGATCGGTGACGACGGGCGACAGAAGATGCGGAATGCCGTCATAAACGGACAGTTCGAGCATCTTCGGGTCGATCATGATCAGGCGGCACTTCTCAGGCGTATAGCGATAGAGAAGCGACAGGATCATCGTGTTGATGGCGACCGATTTACCCGAACCGGTGGTACCGGCCACGAGAAGATGGGGCATCTTGGCAAGGTCGGCAACGACGGGCTCGCCACCGATCGTCTTGCCCAGCGCCATGGCGAGTTTCGCCTTGCTGGTCTCGAAATCCTTGGAGCCGATCATCTCGCGCAGATAGACGGTTTCGCGGGTGCGGTTCGGCAGTTCGATACCGATCGCGTTGCGGCCGGGAACGACCGCGACGCGGGCGGCGATGGCACTCATCGATCGAGCGATATCGTCCGCAAGGCCGATGACGCGGGAAGACTTGATGCCCGGCGCCGGCTCCAGTTCATAGAGCGTTACGACCGGGCCGGGGCGCACATGGATGATCTCGCCCTTGACCCCAAAGTCCTCCAGCACGCCTTCCAGCATGCGGGCATTCTGTTCCAGCGCATCGGCGGAAAGCGATGCATCACGGGCAATGGCCTTCGGCTCGGTGAGCAGATGGACCGAAGGAAGCTGAAAACCGTCCGGGCGGATGAACGAGCCCTGCGCATCTCGGGAGACGCGCGCGCTGGGCTTCGGCGCGGCAGCAGTCGGCGCAACGCGCGGCGAGCGACCGGCGGATTGCGGTGCGCGCGAGGTCACGAACGGAGCATCGTCGCCGTCCTCATCATCGGACAGGATACCGGCCGGCCGGCGGGGCATGCCGTCCATGTCGAACGGCGGGTCTTCGTCGTGGTCGTGGCCGTAGATCGGCGGAGCGGAAACCACCCGGCGCGGATTGCCGGCAACGCGTTCATCCGCACCGTCAAGCGAAGGCTCCATCCGGCGCGTGTCGCCACCGGCAGCTTTGGCACGAACGGGCTCGTTCAGCTTGCCGAACTCGTCCTCGTTGAAATCATAAGGCTGGTCGTATGTCTGGCGTGCCCGTGGCTTCAAGCCCAGCATGCGGCGCAGGCGGGCCTGGGTGATGTACCAGTAATGCGCGGCAAGACCGAGCGGCAGGAAGCGTTCGAGGAAGCCGCCATCGTCCTCCTCCTCGTCTTCCTCGTCGCGCCGCGCACGCGACACGACAGCCGCAACCGGCTTGTCATCGTCCTCTTCAACGTCGGGTTCCAGCGGATCACCAACGAGGCCGGAGGCAAACAGCATCAGCCAGATGCAGGGAATGGTAAAAATGCCACCCAGCACCATGGCAACCATGCCGGTCGGATAGGCGCCGACGAACAGAGCTGGAAAACGCAGGATCATGTCGCCGATGACGCCGCCGATACCGTTGGGGATCGGCCATGTCTGCGGTGCGGGAAAACAGCCGAGTGTCGCGGAAGCAAGGATTGTCCCGCCGCCCCAGGCGGCAAGCCGCGCCGGAACCCGATCGAAACGGCGGCCGGAAATCAGTGCGAGAGCAAAGGATAGCACCGGCAGAAGCGCGATGATGCCGGCAAGGCCGAGAAACTGCATCATCAGGTCGGCAAAGGCCGCGCCGCCGAAGCCGAGAAGATTGGTTGGCGGATTATCGGTTGCGTAGGAGAAGCTCGGGTCCGCGACGTTCCAGGTCGCAAGCGCCGCAACCGCCAGGGCCAGCGCGATGAAAATGCCGAAGCCGATCAGGGCCAGTGTCTGCCGTAGCACAAACGAGCTGAGAACCGAGCGGGTTGACCGGTTTGCCAATGCCGCCGAACTGCTTCTGCTCATCGTATCTGCCCGCCGCCTGTGAACGAAATAAGGTGCGCAATCCGGCAGATGCCGTCGCACAATTCCAAGACAAGGTAACGCGGGGATGGTTAATGCAGCTTTAACCACATGCGCCGTTGGTGGCTTCCACACATGAAAATGGCCCGGCAAAAGGCCGGGCCATCCGATTTCCGATGATGTTCAGACCGGATGAAGCCGGCTGCCCCTCTTAGCTGTGATAGGCGGATTCGCCGTGTGCAGCGAGGTCAAGACCTTCGCGTTCGGCTTCGACCGGAACGCGCAGACCGACGATCAGGTCGACGAGCTTGTACAGAATGAACGAGCCGATACCGCACCACAGGACGGTGACGACGACTGCCCAGACCTGCGTCATGAACTGACCGCCCATGGTGACGCCTTCTGCATAACCGATGCCGCCGAGCGACGTCGATGCGAAGATGCCGGTTGCGAGCGCGCCGAAGAGGCCGCCGGCACCGTGCACGCCGAACACGTCGGCCGTGTCGTCATAACCGAACTTGTTCTTCACCACCGAGACGAAGAAGTAGCAGATCGGCGAAACGAGAAGACCCATGACGATCGCACCCATCGGACCGGCGATGCCGGCGGCAGGCGTGATGGCGACGAGGCCGGCGATCATGCCCGAAACCGCACCGAGCAGCGAAGCCTTGCCGCGGGTGAAGGTTTCGACGACCGACCAGGAAACGACGGCTGCTGCTGTCGCAAGGAAGGTGTTGACGGTTGCGAGCATCGCGCCACCCGAAGCTTCGAGGTTCGAACCGGCGTTGAAGCCGAACCAGCCGAGCCACAGCATGGCGGAACCGACGAGCGTCAGCGTCATCGAATGCGGAGCCATCATGTCCTTGCCGAAGCCGGTACGCTTGCCGACCATGATCGCACCGATGAGGCCTGCAAGACCGGCATTGATGTGAACGACGGTGCCGCCGGCGAAGTCAAGCGCGCCCCAGCCGAAGATCAGGCCGTTTGCGTCCCAGACCATGTGGGCGATCGGGAAATAGACGAAGGTGACCCAGAGCAGGCAGAACAACACCGCAGCCGAGAACTTGATGCGTTCGGCAAACGCGCCGACGATCAGAACCGGCGTAAGAGCTGCGAAGGTCATCTGGAACAGCATGAAGATGAATTCCGGAATGACCACGCCGTCGGTGAAGGTCGTGGCGGTCGTGTCGACCGTGACGCCCGACAGGAACATCTTGGCCGTGCCGCCCCAATAGGCGGAGGTGCCACCGCCGAAGGCGAAGGAATAACCGTAGATGACCCAGACGAGCATGACGGCGGAGGCGACGACGGTGCACTGCATCAGCACGGAGAGCATGTTCTTCGAGCGGACGAGGCCGCCATAGAACAGCGCGATGCCCGGCATGATCATGAAGAACACCAGAAGTGTGCAGATGAACATGAAGGCGGTATCGGCCTTGTCCGGAACCGGAGCGGCAGCGGCAGCCTCGGCAGCGGGTGCCGCAGCCTCCTGGGCGAAGGCGACAACCGGCGCAAACAGGGCTGCAGCAGCTGCGCCCATGCGTCCGAGGTTGGAAATCTTGGTCAATTGCATGGTTTGAAAACTCCCCTGTAAGCCGTGCTTAGAGCGCTTCGGTATTGGTTTCGCCGGTACGGATGCGCACGGCCTGCTCGATCGAATAGACGAAGATCTTGCCGTCCCCGATCTGGCCGGTCTTCGCGGAAGATGCGATTGCCTCGACAGCTTTTTCGACGAGATCTGCAGAAACGGCGATCTCGACTTTCAGCTTGGGCAGAAAGCTGACGGCATATTCGGTGCCGCGATAGATTTCGGTGTGTCCCTTCTGGCGTCCGTAACCTTTGACTTCGGTGACGGTCAGGCCCTGGATACCGACAGCCGTGAGTGCTTCGCGCACCTCATCGAGCTTGAACGGCTTGATAATGGCCATCACGATTTTCATCTGGCTTCCCATCCTTTGTTATTTCGGCCAACGGCCAACTCTCCTCATCACCGGCATTTAAGCCTGCGACTGAGCCTCTACATTCAAAGGGCGTGCCAGTTTGAAATGCAAATTAAGTCATTGAAAAATAAGGGATGAAATATCGACCCGCAGAAACGACGCAATTGGGCGCCACAAGAGCGCCCAATTTATATGCATTTGGATTTTTTTGCACAAAATCTATTCATTTGCCTTTTTACGAATCAAACCTTCCTGCGCCACGGATGCGACGAGAATGCCTGATCGGGTGTAGATGCCACCTCGCGTCATGCCGCGGCCACCTGACGCGCTCGGGCTTTCCTGGCTGTAAAGCAGCCAGTCATCGAAGGCGATCGGCCGATGAAACCACATGGCATGATCGAGACTTGCGGCCTGCAGTCGCGGATCGAAGACTGAGGTGCCGTGCGGATAAAGCGACGCATCGAGCAGCGTCATATCGGAGAGGTAGGCAAGGATAACCGCCTGAACACCGCGGTCATCCGGCACCTCGCCGACCGTTCTTACCCAGATATCCTGCCTGGGCTCCAGCTTTTCGGTTGTCAGATAATGCTTCATCGAGGTCGGGCGCAGCTCGATCGGGCGCGGGCGTTCCCAATAGCGGCGAATTGCCTCCGGCGCCTTTGGCAGGAAAAGCCGCTTGAACTCGGCTTCATCCATCAGCTCCTCCGGCGCCGGCACGTCCGGTATGGTAATCTGATGGTCGTAACCTGCTTCATCCCGCTGGAACGAGGCGGACAGGGTAAAGATCGCCCGCCCATGCTGGATCGCCTGCACCTGGCGCGTGGCAAAACTTCCGCCATCGCGAACCCGCTCCACCTGGTAGACGATGGGAACGCTCGGATCGCCTGGGCGCACGAAATAGGCATGCAGCGAATGCACGAAACGGTCCGCATCTACCGTCCTTTGCGCGGCGACGAGCGCCTGCGCGATCACCTGCCCGCCGAACACCCGCTGCCAGCCGATATCCGGGCTCGTGCCCCGATAGAGATTGTGCTCCAGCTGCTCGAGATCGAGTATTCCGATGAGCTGTTGCATCGGGCTGAGGGTCGAACCTGACATTTTTACGAACTCCGGCAATAGGAAGCGACGATCGGATGATCTATATCCACCCCATCAACAACCACAAGACTGACAGGAGCCTTGCAGATGCTGGACATGATGGTGGTGGGAGCGGGATATGTAGGTCTTGCGGCAGCAGTCGCCGTCAAGCAGGCCGCCCCGCACCTCGACATCGAAGTGGTCGAAGCGGCTCCCGCGCATGTATGGGAAAAGGATGAGCGCGCCTCCGCGATCATCACTGCGGCCAGCAAGATGCTCGATATTCTCGGCGTCTGGGACGAGATTCTCGTCCACTCCCAGCCGATCAACCGGATGATCGTCACCGACAGCCGCACTTCCGATCCCGTGCGCCCGGTCTTCCTCACCTTCGATGGCGAGATCGAGGAGGGAAAGCCCTTCGCGCACATGGTGCCGAATGTCGAAATGGTGAGGGCTCTGAGGGGTGCCGCTGAACGGCTCGGCATCACTATCCGTCACGGGCTTTCCGCAACTGCCTTTATCACATCGAGCACCAGCACTACCGTGACCTTGTCCGACGGCTCCACCATCGAGACGAAGCTTCTCGTGGCCTGCGACGGCGTCCGCTCGAAGCTGCGCGACATGGCTGGCATCCGCACCGTCAACTGGCAATATGGACAGTCAGGCATCGTTGCGACCGTAGCGCATGAGCGACCGCATGAAGGCGTGGCGGAAGAACACTTTCTTCCCTCTGGTCCCTTCGCCATCTTGCCGCTCACCAACAACCGTTCCTCGCTGGTCTGGACCGAGCGCACCGAGGATGCCGACCGGCTGATCGCCTCCGACGACCTCATCTTCGAGGACGAATTGCAGCGGCGTTTCGGCCACAAGCTCGGCGAACTGACCGTCATTGGCGGCCGCAAGGCCTTTCCGCTCGGCCTGACACTCTCGCGCGCCTTCGTCGCCCCGCGTTTCGCGCTTGCGGGCGACGCAGCCCACGGCATTCACCCGATTTCCGGCCAGGGCCTCAACCTTGGCTTCAAGGATGTCGCGGCCCTTGCCGAAACCGTGGTCGAAGCCGACCGCCTCGGCCTCGATATCGGCGCGATCAATGTGCTGGAGCGCTACCAGTCATGGCGCCGCTTCGACACATTCCGCATGGGCGTCACTACCGATGTCCTGAACCGGCTGTTCTCCAACGACATCACGCCGATCCGCATCGCCCGCGATTTCGGCTTGGGCCTTGTCGAGCGCATGCCGAAACTGAAGGATTTTTTCATCACCCAGGCGGCCGGAACGGGCGCAGAGGGAAATCCGAAGCTTTTGGCGGGACAGCAAATCTGATCGCCGGAGACACAGCCTCTCTTCGAACGCTATGCTCGGCCTTGTGCCGGGCATCTGCGACGTAGCATTCCAGGAGACGACAGTAGATCCTCGGCACATCTTCGGGTTAAACCCGGGAATAAGGATGACGGCATTCAAGCGTGCAAGCACTCAGTCCTCGATCTTGCGCGCCTCGGAAACCAGCATGATCGGAATGCCATCTCGGATAGGATAGGCCAGGCGCGCACCCTCCGACACGAGTTCGTTTCGCTCGCGGTCGAGAGAAAGCCTGCCCTTGGTCAGCGGGCACACGAGCAGATCCAGCAGTTTCGGATCCACATTGCTGAGCTTTTCGTCCACGTCCGAGACCTCACTGAAGGATAGTATCGGTATCCGCCAGCCCTCTGGCCAGCAGGATTTCCGTGATCGCGATCAGCGTTTCCGCCCGCGTTTTCAAATCCGGCGCTTCGAGCAGCGCCTGTTTTTCCGCCGGCCCGAAGGGCGACATCATCGACAGCGAATTGACCAGCGTGCGATTGCCGGCGCGCCCGACGCTCTCCCAGTCCACTTCCAGCTTGTTGGCATCGAGATAGGCCCGGAACACGCGCAGAAGCTCGCGACGGTCGACGGAAGACTCATTGTCCTCCTCAGACAGGTCGCTCATGAACGGCGCAAACCGGAAGATGCGATAGGGCTGCGTGTCGTCCGCCTCGTCCAGCAGCCGGAAACGGCAGACGCCGGTGAGAGAGGCGATGTAGCGCCCGTCTCCGGTTTCGGCAAACGAGGTGATCCGCCCCAGGCAACCGACCGACGCCAGCGCCGGCCGCAGCGGATCGGACGCATCCGACGGCTCCAGAAGCGACGGCTGAATGACACCCACCAGTCGGTCGCCGGCAAGTGCGGCATCGAACAGAGAAAGATAACGCGGCTCGAAGATATTGAGCGGAAGCTGCCCGCTCGGAAGCAGCAGCGCTCCCGTCAGCGGGAACACCGGCATGACTTCCGGCAGATCTTCTCGTTTCACGTACCGCGCGTTTCCCACATGCATCGGTTCGGCACCTCCCGCAGACTGCTCCTGATAACAGGTTTCTTAATCCGGTTATCTGGGGCTCCGGCCGCCGATCGCAAGGCCGGCGGAGCGGATAACATGTTGTTTAGGAAAAGAGGATGGACGAAAGCCGGCGGCGAGCCGCAATCGTAGCCGGATCTTTTGGACCCCAGACCTCGAAGAATTGCAGCAACTCGCGACGCGCACCGTCATCGTCGAAAGTCCGGTCCTTGCGCATGATCGTCAGAAGATGATCCGCCGCCTGCTCCCGCTCTCCCTGGACATTGAGGATTTTTGCCAGCTTGATCCGCGCCGCATGGTCGTCCGGATTGGCTGCCAAGTCCCGCTCCAGCGCGACGGGATCGCCCAGCTTGCGGGCTTCCACGATTTGCTCCAGCTTTTTGGATACTGCCTGGATGGCCGGATCGGCCGTCATTTCTTCCGGCAGAGACTCCAGCATCTGGCCTACACGTTCCGTCTCGCCCATCGCGATCAGGCACTGCATCATGCCGGCGGCAGCCTTGGCGTTTTCCGGATCGGCCTGCAGCACGGCGCTGTAAAGCTGTGCTGCGCCCTCGATGTCAGCGGATGCAAGCAGCGTATCGGCCTCGGCAAGGATCGACTCGATCTCGGCCGCCTGATCGGCGCCGGCGGGACCTGCAACCTTGTCGATGAACTGGTTGACCTGGCTTTCCGGCACCGCACCCATGAAACCGTCGACCGGGCGACCGTCGACGAAGGCGATGACCGCCGGGATGGACTGGATGCCGAGCTGGCCGGCGATCGACGGATGATCGTCGATATTCATTTTCACCAGCCTGACGCGGCCCTGAGCCTCGTTGACGGCCTTTTCTAGAACAGGGGTCAGCTGTTTGCACGGACCGCACCAGGGCGCCCAGAAATCGACCAGCACCGGCTGCTGGCGCGATTCCTCGAGAACATCCTTGGCAAAACCGGCCGTCGTCGTGTCGCTCACATAACCGCCCGCTGCAGGAGCGGCCGCTTCGGGACTTGCCGGAGCCGCGCCGAAATTGGCGGTCTGGCCACCGTATCCGCCGCCATAGGATCCGGCATAAGGATTATCGTTGCCGCTCATGGATGTTCTCCCGGAAAATCAGGGTGCGAACCCTTTTAAGTGTCTGCCCGAAACATCGTATGTCAGTCCGTAACTTTCAAGACAAGCGGCGTGTGACCGGTCGCCTCCAGAAAACGGATCAGATCGTCCCGTCTGATCGACGTCGTCGCGTCGTTGGAAAGCGGATGCCCGTTGATGATCTCATGCTTCATCAGGTCTTCATCCAGCACGAAGGTGACATTCCTGTCCGTGTCGCAGAACGCGCCGAACACCGTGACCGACCCCGGCACCACGCCGAGATAGTCCAGCATCATCTCCGGCCTGCCGAACGAGACCCGGCTGGAGGCACCGATGACCTTATGTACCGTCTTCAGGTCCACCACCGCATGCTCCTCGACCGTCAGGACGAAATACTGATCCTTCTTGTCCTTCACGAACAGGTTCTTGGTATGCCCGCCGGGGATCTGATCTCTCAGCTCCTGCGATTCGGCCACGGTGAAAACCGGCTCATGCTGTTTCGTTGTGTGGGAAATATTGAGGCTGTCGAGAAAAGCGAACAGATCGGCGGCTGTCTTCGGCATATTTTCGGTCACATCCGGGATCGGGATTGGCGGGAATTGCCGACTATAGAGATAAGCCCGCTTGCCTCCAAGTCATTCTCCACACAATCGATCAACGCCAAAAGCCTTGCAAAACAAGGTATTTAGCAGAAACCAAAAAATTCTTTGCCCGGATCGTCATTTCTCTGTTGCATTTGAAAATCGTCTGGGCCATATAGCGCCTCGTCGGCGGCAACGAGCCACTGACCAGCCGGTCCAAACTACCACATGGACTGACGGATTGATGAGCGGGTGTAGCTCAGTGGTAGAGCACAACCTTGCCAAGGTTGGGGTCGAGGGTTCGAATCCCTTCGCCCGCTCCAGTCCCTCCCCTAGAATTAAGCAGATAGACGAAACGTCGGGGCAAGCCTGGCGCAGAACGTTTACCTGACGATCTTCCTCGTGTTGAATTCATCCTTGGTCTGCATCGGAAAAATCTTTTCCGGATTGCCGGTTGACTTATCCGTCCGAAGCAGAACAAAATAAGAACACACAAGGATATCAAAATGGCCCACGCGGAAAAGTTCATCGTCCTGCAATTCAAGAAGAACCGCGGCCATATCGTGCCGGGCGAGATGCGCCAGGCGTCAAACGCAGTCTCTGCGGAAAAGATTGCCGCAGCCATGGCTTCGCGCGTCGTCGGCGTTGCAGCTTATGCCGTGATGGTCGACGAGGAGACCGGCGACATGGCATCGCCCCGCCTTATCTCCCAGCATGGTGAAACTGCCGATATCGCCGCCTGATCCGTCGGGCAATCGAACGGCACAAACAGGCTTGAGAGCGCGCGACGGCGCAAACGACCGGTCTTGCGGTAAACGGCTTGTGTTACTGTAAACGGAACGGGCGACACAGCCCGTTTTCCGGCCACGCAAGAACCTGCCTATCCTCTTCAGCTTTTCGAAAACACGTAATCCGTTTCCTGTCGCAGCACTTCGCCCGGGCGAAGCACCGCATTCGGGAAGTTGGCGTGATTGACGGCATCCGGCCAAACCTGTGTTTCGAGGCACAGGCCGGCATAATTGCCGTATCTGCGACCGTCGAAGCCCGGCACCGGCACATTGACCATGACCCCGGCATAAAACTGCACGCCCGGCTCCGTTGTCCGCACTTCCATCGAGACGCCCGAATAAAGGCTGCGCACCAGCGCCACGGAGCGTTTGGCCACGCGTTCGTTCGACAGGCAGTAATTGTGGTCGAACGGCACCTGGCGGCCATCTTCCAACTCGCGCCGCACCGGCCCCATTTCGCGCAAGTCGAAAGGCGAGCCGGCCAGGTCATTGAGCTTTCCGGTCGGAACCAGCCGTGCATCGACATCCGTCAGGCGATCGGCGGCGATCATGATCTCGTGGCCAAAAACGTCGTCCCGGCCATCGAGATTGAAATAGGAATGCTGGCAAATATTGGCCGGCGTCGGCTGGTCGCTGACGCTCTCATAGATGACCGAAAACACGCCGTCAGCCTTTAGCTGATAGGTGGCGGTCACGGTGCAGTTGCCGGGATATCCCGCCCGCCCATCCGGATCGGTAATCGTCAGCACCACTTTGTCCGACTGATGTTCGACGATCGTCCAGTTACGCTTCCCCATCCCGTCCGAACCGCCATGCAGATGCGTGACACCGCGCTCGTTGCGTTCGAGCTGGTAATCGCGACCGTCGATCGAGAATTTTCCGTCGCCGATCCGGTTGGCGCAACGGCCGGGCGTGGCGCCGAAATAAGGGGAATAGGCCGGATAGGAAGCGAAATCGTCAAAGCCCAGCACCAGCGGCGCATCATGCCCCTGCAGGCGCAAATCCTGGATGAGCGCACCCCAGGTGATGACATGGGCAGTGAGCCCACCGCCGCTGATCTGCACACGATAGACGGGCTCACCGTCCTGCGTGGTGCCGAAAACCTCGAATGCCTGCCCTGCCATGAGTTTCCTCCGCCTTTTTATCGGCGGCAAACTGCGCGATTTGACAAGGTCCCGCAATGGGAAACGGCGACGCGCGGCGTCTTTTCATGACGCCGGACACTGGGGTCATTCGGTGCCGATCTTGTCCATGTCGTAATGGGTCGTCTGGTACATCTCGTTGATCCAGTTTCCGAACAGAAGATGGGCATGGCTGCGCCAGCGGTTCTGCGGCGTCAACATGTCATCGTTATGCGGAAAATAGTCATGCGGCATCTTGATCGGGATACCTGCATTCACGTCGCGAAAGTATTCGTCCGCGAGCGAGGTGGAATCATATTCGACATGGTTGAACATGTAGAGCCGGTTGCCGGCCTTCTCATGCACGAGGCAGAGCCCCATTTCGTCGGACTCCATCAGGATTTCGAGATTGCGCGCCTTCGCGACATCCTCGCGGCGAACTTCAGTCCAGCGTGACACCGGCACCTGGAAATCATCGGAGAAGCCGTTGAGATAGACGGAAGCCGGCGCGAGATTGCGGTGACGGTAGACCCCGAACGCCTTTTCGGTCAGCGGATGTTTCGGCACGCCATGAAAATGGTAGATCGCCGCCATCGCGCCCCAGCAGACATTCATCGTCGAATGAACGTTGGTCGTCGTCCAGTCAAAGATCTGGCGCATCTCGTCCCAGTAGCTGACATCCTCGTAATCCATCGTCTCCACCGGCGCACCGGTGATGATGAACCCGTCGAACTTGCGGTGTTTCACCTCTTCCCACGTGTGATAGAAGGACAGAAGATGCTCCTCGGACGTGTTTTTCGCCTTGTGCGTGCCGAGCCGGATCAGCGAAAACTCCACCTGCAGCGGCGAGGCGCCGACAAGGCGCGCCATCTGCACTTCGGTCTTGATCTTGTTGGGCATGAGATTGAGAAGCCCGATCTGCAGCGGACGGATGTCCTGACGCACCGCGACCGTTTCGGTCATGACGCGCACGCCCTCGGAAACGAGGGTGGCAAACGCAGGAAGCGTATCGGGAATCTTGATCGGCATGTTCAGGCCCCACAAACAAAAAGCCGGCAACGAAAAATCGCGACCGGCCCGTGGGAAGTGAAATCCACTTTCTCGCGGCCCTTTAGCGACTTTTTTAACGTGGCTGCAAGCCGGCCGGCCAAATCACCACGGAAGTTCGATTTATCAGATAATCCTTGCAGGAGGCGGCGTCAATGGAAGCAAATTCGACCCGCCCCCAGCCATCCGGGCGGTGTTGCCGCAGATGAGGCACCCAACCTACTTTCGCCCATTGGCAGGACCGGCTCTCGCAGGACTGATTTCAACGTCTGTTTCTCAGCGCGTTTTTCACTCTTTTTGCCGCCTTGCGGAATGCATATATCAGCTTCGTCAGCGTGTGCCGTGTCTGCTCGCCCCACGACATCGGTTCCCGGATGTTTTCATAACCGGGAACGGATTTCAGCCAGTTCGCTATTCTCGCCTGATGCGTTTTTCCCAACATGACTTTAACGGCAAGCGAATATCGGTTGAAGCCGATCGACTGGAACCGGGCGAGAAGCCTGTGTTCCTCATTCTCCAAAGCCTTGAATTTCCGCACGTCGAAATCGATCATGACGTTGTGAAGCTTGGAGATTTCCCCACTGTCGATAAGGTTGTTGAGGATATCGCACTCCGCCCCTTCGCAGTTGAGCTTCATCAGCACAAAATCATCCGGCTGGATATTGTCCCTGAAAAAACGGGTTGCCTCGACAAAATTGCACTCTGTCTCGATCCAGTTTCCAGGTTGCCCGGAGTGTTTTGTCGATGCACCAAGATCTCCCGGATTGCCCTCGAAGATAGTGAGTACCGCATCCTTGTCGGAAAGGCCGGATTTATGAAGCTGCAGGCTCTTAACTTGCCCGAATCGGGCTTCGATCTCACCGCTGTTTTTCGGTAAAGGTTCAAAACAGTGAATTACATCAAATGAATAAAAGGACTTACTAACTTCTTCAATTGTTTGGCCGCGATGTCCGCCAACATCGAGAAAAATCTTTCGCATTCTATGTCTCGTTTCTAATGACATCGGACAGGAATACATTGTCCGAGGTAAAATTGCTGACACCTTCTAGATATTATCATTTCCGGAGTTGCAAGGGACCAGGTTTTCCCGAACCCGGCGCCATTTGGATGCACACCCGCTTCCCCTTGCCCCTTGCTTTGCGCTATGGGCAATGCGCATGGCCAATTCGACCTTCACCATTCTGCTCGGCGGCAATCTTGCCGTCACCGATCGCGTCAAAGGCGCGATTGCGGGAAGCCGTGTGATTGCGGCCGACAGCGGCATGCGTCATGCGGTCGAACTCGGCGTCATGCCGGAGCTCTGGGTCGGCGATTTCGACTCCTCGGACGAAGCGCTGATCGCCCGGTTTCCGCACGTCGAGCGAAAAACCTATCCGGCTGCCAAGAACGAGACCGATGGCGAGATCGCTACGGCGGAAGCGATCGAACGCGGGGCGAAGCGTCTGATCCTCGTCGGGGCGCTGGGCGGTGAGCGTTCCGACCACGCCTTGCAGCATCTCCTGCTTGCCATGGGGCTCGCCGAGCGTGGCTTCGATGTGCTGCTCGCCTCGGGCGAGGAGGAAGCCATTCCATTCCTGCCCGGCACGAAAACCGTCGATCTGCCGAAAGGGTCGCTGTTTTCCGTTCTCGGTTTTTCGGCCCTTTCAGGCCTCGATATTCTAGGTGCGCGATATCCGCTGAAGGATTTCGCGCTGCCCTTCGGTTCCTCCCGCACGGTTTCCAACGTTGCGGAAGGGCCGGTCGAATTCTACTTAAGAGAAGGCAAGGCGATGATCCTTGCCCGCCCCCACGATTTTTCCGGAGCATAAACGGTCCTCATGGCACCTCCCATTCTCAAGCTTGACGATATCTTTCTGAGCTTCGGCGGCGCGCCACTTTTGAACGGCGCCGGCCTGCAGGTGGAGCCGGGCGACCGTATCTGCCTTGTCGGCCGCAACGGTTCGGGCAAGTCGACGCTGATGAAGATCGCAGCCGGCATGGTCGAGGCGCAGTCGGGCGAGGTCTTTCGCCACCCGTCCGCAACGATCCGTTATCTCGAACAGGCCCCCGATTTCGGCGGTTACACGACTGTGCAGGCCTATGCCGAATCGGGGCTTGGCCCGGGCGACGATCCCTATCGCGTTACCTACCTGCTCGAACATCTGGGCCTGACCGGCGAGGAAGATCCGAACCGGCTCTCCGGCGGCGAGGCGCGCCGTGCAGCGCTTGCCCGCGTCATGGCGCCGGAACCCGATATCCTTTTGCTCGACGAACCGACCAACCATCTCGACCTGCCGACCATCGAATGGCTGGAAGACGAGCTGCGCAAGACACGTAGCGCACTTGTCGTCATCAGCCACGACCGCCGTTTTCTCGAAAAGGTATCGAACGCGACGGTCTGGATCGATCGCGGCACCGCACGCCGGCTGTCCCGCGGCTTCGGCCATTTCGAAGCCTGGCGTGATCAGGTTCTCGAAGAGGAAGAGATCGAACAGCATAAGCTCGGCAAGGCGATCGAGCGCGAAGAACACTGGATGCGCTATGGCGTGACCGCCAGGCGCAAGCGCAACATGCGCCGCGTCGGCGAGCTGCAGGCTATGCGTGCCAGCTATCGCGGCCATAACGGGCCGCAGGGCAGCGTTCAGGCCTCTGTCGCCGAAGGCCGTGAGTCTGGCAAGCTGGTGGTCGAAGCCGAAAACATCACCAAGGCCTATGAAGAGCGCACCATCGTGGCGCCCTTTTCCATCCGCGTTCATCGCGGTGATCGTATCGGTCTCGTCGGCCCCAACGGTGCCGGCAAGACGACGCTTCTGAAGATGCTGACCGGGCAGCTGAAACCCGATAGCGGCTGGATCAAGCTTGGCACAAATCTGGAAATCGCCACACTCGACCAGAAGCGCGAGGATCTCGATCCGGAAGATACGCTGTCCCATTACCTGACGGACGGACGCGGCGAGACCCTGCTGGTCAACGGCGAACAGCGCCATGTCGCCGGTTACATGAAGGATTTTCTATTTCAGCCCGAGCAGATCCGCACCCCGATCAAAAACCTCTCCGGTGGCGAACGCGCCCGCCTGATGCTGGCCCGCATGCTGGCAAAACCGTCGAATCTGTTGATCCTCGACGAACCGACCAACGATCTCGACATCGAGACGCTGGACCTGCTTCAGGAAATCGTCGCCGGTTATAACGGCACCGTCATCCTCGTCAGCCACGACCGTGATTTTCTCGACCGCACCGTGACCTCAACCATCGCACCCGCCATCCCGGACGCGCCCGATGGCCGCTGGATCGAATATGCCGGTGGCTATTCGGACATGCTGGCGCAGCGCAAGGGCGCACAGGACGAAAGACGCAAAGCTGAGAAGGCGGCGGAAAAGTCGAAGACCGAAAACACATCTTCCTCTTCCGACGCACCCAAGGCCAAGGGAAAGCTCTCCTACAAGCAGAAATTCGCGCTGGAGAATATTCCCAAGGAAATGGAAAAGGCCGAGGCCGAAATCGCCCTGCGCGAGAAGAAGATGGCCGACCCCAACCTCTTCACCAAGGACCCGGCAACCTTCAACAAGCTCGCCGCGGAGATGGAAAAGCTGCGTGAAAAGCTGACGGGCATGGAAGAGGAATGGCTCGAACTCGAGATGCTGCGCGAGGAAATCGAAGGCTGAGCTTCGACTTTCTTGCCATCAAAAATTAAATATTTATTAGCCTTAACAGACATTTAACTGAGAAAATCACTGTCTCGCCCCGGAACAATCCCGGCGTTCATCGCGTTTGGTCACCAGTTCGATTGCTTGAAGCATGCAACCGGCGAAACCGAGATGAACTCAGGAGGCGTCCAATGCTGACAAATGTATCGCGTCGTCGGCTGGCCAGTGAGGCGATGAATCAGCGCGTATTGATTATCGAGGATGAGTTTCTGATCGCACTCGACGTGGCCGACACGATCGAGGGCATGGGACTGAAGGTCGTAGGCTTGGCGAACGCCCGCAAACATGCGCTTTCGCTCGCAGCCCATGCGGATATCGCCCTGGTCGACGTCAATCTTGCCGATGGCCGCACCGGGCCGGAGATCGGCCGTGAACTGGCGGAACAATACGGTCTGACGGTCGTGTTCATGACAGGCAATCCGGACGACGTCGCAGACGGTATAGACGGCACGCTTGGTGTGCTGACTAAGCCTGTCATGCCGGACGTCATCGAAAAGACGGTCGATTACGCGATTGCCAACCGTCTCGGCGGCATGGCCATCGTCCCGCGCGAACTCAAGGTGTTTCGCAGCAACGGCATCCCGAACTGAAAATCCGGCATGGACTTGTCGGGTCTGTGATGCATGTTTCGTCCTTGGAGGAAATGGCGCCAATCCGTGGCGCCGTTCAAGGATGGAGGATTATCGACATGCGGATGATTTTCGTGAACCTGCCCGTAGTGGATCTTCAGGCTTCGACAGCGTTCTACACGGCGCTCGGCTTCAATAAGAACCCCAATTTTTCCGACGAGACCGCAAGCTGCATGGTCGTCAGCGAGCAGATTTACGTGATGCTTCTGACCCACGAGAAATTCAAGGGTTTCATCAATGGAGACATTTCAGATGCAAGGACGACGAAGGAAGTGCTGAATTGCCTGTCCGCATCGAGCCGCGACGAGGTCGATAGTTTCAAGGCCAAGGCACTTGCCGCCGGCGGCGCGGAATGGAAGCCCAATATGGAAATGGGCCCGATGTACGGCTGCAGCTTCCAGGATCCCGACAGCCATGTCTGGGAAGTCATGTACATGGACATGCCCGGCGGCTGATCAAACATTCAGTGTCATTTCTGCGCTCTTTTCGCAAAATCCCCCTCTGGCCTGCCGGCCATCTCCCC
>UBNQ01000017.1 GCA_900466875.1 Hyphomicrobiales bacterium
CATATCAGCAAGCTGCGCAAAAAGCTGCGCAAGAAGCTCGGAACCGATCCGATCGATTCAAAACGCTTCCTCGGATATTGCATCGACTGGAATTGATGAGGGGAGGGGGCGATCTGGATCGCCCCCTTTCATTTAGGTCGGCCGGACGTGTCCGTCCGGCCGTTTATTATTGTTCCGACTGTTGGTTTTCCGCCGGCACTCGCCGGCCGACCTGCCAGGTCTCCTGCCCATCGTTTTTCAGACAGCTTCACGCAAGGACCGGCCCCTAATGTGGAGCAACTATCACAGCGAGGATTCGAAATGAGCATTTTTGGAACCATGAAGACCGCCGTATCGGGCATGAATGCTCAGGCTAACCGCCTCGGTACGGTCGGTGACAATATCGCGAACTCGAGCACGACCGCCTACAAGGGTGCGTCGACCTCGTTCTCGTCACTGGTTCTTCCTTCCACCTCGGGCAACTACAACTCTGGCGGCGTAGAGACGAAGGTTCGTTACTCCGTCTCCGAGCAGGGTGCGCTTCAATATACCAATTCCGGATCCGACCTTGCGATTGAAGGCGAAGGTTTCTTCGTCGTCCAGGATACGGCCGGCAACATCTTCCTGACACGTGCCGGTTCTTTCGTTCCGGACGAAGAAGGCTACCTCGTCAATGCTGCAGGTTACATGCTGCTCGGCTATGAGGCCGATGGCGGCGTGCCGACCACCGTCGTCAATTCCTATGACGGTCTGGTCCCGGTCAAGGCTGCGAACTCGGCCATCACCGCCGTCCCGACCACGAACGGTTCGCTTACCGGCAACCTCAACAAATCGGCTGATCCTGTTCCGGCCGGCAGCTGGGCAAGCGACAACCAGCCCACGACCGATGTCGACATGGACAGCATGCTGAAGACCTCGGTGACGACCTATGACGAATACGGTGAATCCGTCACCTATGATTTCTACTTCACCAAGACGGCCGACAATTCCTGGGAAGTCGCCGTGTACAACGCTGCCGACAAGAGCACCACCGGTAGCGGCAGCTTCCCGTATTCGAGCGGAGCCGTTCGTGCCGACATGGTCTTCGATTCGAAGGGCCTGGTAAGCATGACCGGAGCGGCGGTCAACGGCAAGTCGTTGACCGTGAACGGCATCTCCTTCGATCTTTCGGGCATGAATCAGCTCTCCAGTAAGTCGCTCATCACCGATGGTAGCGCGAACGGTAGCCCGGCCGAATCGATGACCGGCATTGATATCGACACGGACGGCACGGTTTACGCCACCTACGCCAAGAGTGACCCGAAGGCCCTCTACCAGATTGCCCTGGCGACGGTTCAGAGCCCGGACAATCTCGCGCTCTTCTCGGGCAACGTCTATAAGCCGTCGGCCGATTCGGGCGTCGTCACGATCGGCTTTGCCGGCACCACCGGTTTTGGTGAAATCCGCAAAGGCGCACTGGAAGGGTCGAACGTCGACCTCGCTACCCAGCTGACGGAAATGATCGAATCGCAGCGCAGCTACACCGCGAATTCCAAGGTATTCCAGACCGGCTCTGACCTTATGGATGTTCTCATCAATCTCGCCCGTTAAGGCGTAGGAGCCACCTGAATGTCCATCGCATCCGCAATCAGTACGACCAAATCGATCCTGAGTAACACTGCGACCCAGACGGCCACAGTGTCGACCAACACGTCCAACACCAACACCGAGGACTACAATCGTCGTACAGCAATCACGACGACAAATCCGTACTCGGGTGCGACAACGGTCAAGATCGAGCGGACCGAGGATGCGGCCCTGCTGAAGCAGACATTGTCGGCGATTGCCGACAATTCCGGCCAGCAGGCCTTGTTGAAGGGGCTTGTCTCTCTCGACGCCGTGATGGGCGGAAACGAATCGTCGGCGACGCCGTCGCAATATCTTGCCGCCCTTGTCGAGGCGATGGATACATTTGCCACGTCGCCGAGCGACGTGACCCTGGCCGCCGCTGCCGTTGCGGCAGCCGGCGATGTCGCCAGATCCCTCAACCAGCAGACCTCTGCAGTCCAGAACCTGCGCGTCGAAGCGGATTCGGAAATCTCGACGACGGTTCAGAAGCTGAACCAGCTCCTGAAGGATTTCGAGAAGGTCAACGACAAGGTCAAGGAAAAGACGGCAAGGGGAGAAGATCCCAATGATGCGCTCGATACCCGTGAAGGCCTTGTAAAGCAGATTTCCGACATCATCGGTGTCACGAGTGCTGTCCGTGATGGCAATGACATGGTGCTTTACACCAGCGGCGGTATCACCCTGTTCGAAACCGTTCCGCGCGCTGTGACCTTCGAACCGAAGGCAGCCTTCGACGCGACCACCACCGGCAACTCGGTTTATATCGACGGTGTTGTGCTCGCTCCGGGCAAGGGCAGCAGCACGAGCGCCAATGGCTCGCTTCAGTCGCTCCTGCAGCTTCGTGATGAAGTTTATCCGGGCTACCAGAAGCAGCTGGACGAGATCGCCCGCGTCACGATCAATGTCTTTGCTGAAAAGGACGGTCTGGGCGATCCGGTCGCCGGCCTGTTCACCGTCACCGGCACGCCGCCGGCCGGCTGGTCGCTGGATCCCAACGATGCCACGATCGTGTCCGGCCTGGCTGGCCTCATCGCCGTCGATCCGGATGCGCAGACCGATCCCAACAAGCTAAGGGACGGCAACGTCAACGGCGTAAGCCAGAACACGGAAAATGCCGCGGGCTTCTCGGACCTTCTCTACAAGTATCTGGCAGGCTTCGAGCAGACGGTAAGTTTTGACGGCGAGGCAGGGACGACAACCAGCACTACGCTTCTGGCTTATTCGACGGACTCCGTCGGCTGGGTTCAGGAATATCGAAGCAATGCCAGCTCGGCGGCCGAAAGCACCTCGGCCATGCAGATGCGGGCAAAGGAAGCCTATGCGAATGCGACAGGCGTGAACCTCGACGAGGAACTCATTCTCCTGCTGGACATCGAGCAATCCTACAAGGCAGCCACGAAACTGCTTTCGACGATTGACGAGATGCTGGCTTCACTGATGCAGGCGGCTAGCTAGTCATGAAAACAACGTCTATTTCATCCCTCGCCATTAGCCAGTCCATGCAGTCCACGGTCTCCAACGCGATGACGGAGATTGTCAAACTGCAGGACGAAGCGGTTACCGGAACCTACTCGGATGTCGGGCTGGAACTGGGAACGCGCACCTCGACAAGCCTTGATTATTCGCGCGAGAGCAGCCGTCTTCAGTCGGTCATCGACGCGAACTCCTTCGCCGAGACGCGAATGGAGGGGTCGCAGCTTGCTTTGACCAACATCTCGAGTGCCGGACAGAAGCTGCTGGACGCCTTGACCGCCCTGAGCGGCAATACGGACGTCAACAGCCTCAAGGTTTCCGCCGATAGCGCGAAATCGGTTCTGGAGAACTTCGTCAGCTACGCAAACACCGCCGTCAATGGTGAGTACCTGTTTTCGGGCACCGCTACGGACGTACAGACGTTCGACGATGATTTCATCGAAAGGGTGACGAAGGATTTCCGGGACGCATTCGACGCTTTCAGGGGCGGCACCGCGGCCAAGGATGTCACTGCCGATCAGATGAAGACATTTCTGTCCGGTTATGAGGCATCTTTCAACTGGGACCTCTGGAATAACGCGTCTGACACAGTCATGACGACGCGCATAAGCTCTTCGGAAACCGTAGCGACATCCACCAGCGCCAATTCGGACGGTTTCAAGAACCTTGTCCTCGCTTCTGTGATAGCCTCTCAGTTGACGAATGCCGGGCTCGGTAGCGGAGCCTTGTCCGTGGTTAGCCAGCAGGCGACGCAATATGCCGGCTCGGCAATCTCGGGTGTGACCGCTCAGCAGTCGGCACTCGGTTTGTCGCAGGAACGTATCGGCAAGGCGAACACATACATGAGCAACCAAATCACGATCATCGATACGCAGCTGACGAGCCTGGTGGGTGTGAATACGGAAGAGGCCTCTGTACGTCTCTCGACGCTGCTGAACCAGGTTGAGACCTCCTACTCGATCACATCTCGCATTTTAGGCATGAGCCTCGCTGATTATATCTAGTCATCGACATGTAAGTACGATGCGCGCTCTACCATGAAGGGTAAACGAATGTTTCAGTTTTCATACGCGGAGATCATGGAGGATGATCTCACCGTTGCCCGCGAACGAGAACGTCAGATCCTGACCAGGTCGATTGAATTGCTGGAGGTCGCGAAACAGAGCGACAAGTACGACAAGGATTCGATTGAGGCCGTCTACTACACGAGACGGGTATGGATAAGGTTGATTGAGGATCTCCGAAGCGCCGACAATCAACTGAGTGTGGAAGTCAGAGCCAACTTAATATCGATCGCAATATGGATATTGAAGGAGTTGGAGAACATCCGGCGACGGACCTCTACCAACTACCAAGGTATCATAGACATAACCATCATCATTCGGGATGGACTTAAATGAAAAGTACGCTACGCCTCTCGCTGAAATCCGGAGAAAAGATCTTCGTCAACGGTGCCGTCCTTCGGGTGGACCGGAAGGTTTCTATCGAATTCCTCAATGACGTGACGTTCCTGCTGGAAAACCATGTGCTTCAGCCCGAGCAGACCACGACACCACTTCGGCAGCTCTACTTCATCGCCCAGATGATGTTGATCAATCCTGAAGGAAAAGAGCATTCCATGACTCTCTTCCGCAAGTCGATCACCATGCTGGTCGCCTGCTTCCAGAACGAGGAAGTTCGTTCCGAACTGAAGCGGATCGACAGCATGGTATCGTCAGGACGCCCCTTCGATGCGTTGAAGGCCATCCGCGCCCTTTATCCGGTTGAGGAAGGCATTCTCAATAAGAACGAGATCACGCCCGCAGCCGTTATGGAATTGCGAAAGGAAATCGCACTATGGTGACGATCACGCCTACTCAAACCAATACGACGACCGTGACGACTGCGGGGCAATCGACCTCCACGTCCGACGCGGCGAAGGCGTCTCTCGACTATAACAGCTTTCTCAAGCTGCTGATCACGCAGATGCAGAACCAGGATCCGACCGATCCCATGGATGCGACCGAGCAGGTCTCGCAGCTTGCGACGTTCTCGCAGGTCGAGCAGTCGATCAAGATGAACAGCAATCTTGATAACCTGATCAGCCAGTCGAACCTGTCGAACGCCTCGAATTATGTCGGCAAGACGATCACCAGCGCGGATGGCAAGACAACGGGTGTGATCCAATCCGTCGACGTGACGTCCGAGGGGCTGACCGCCGTGACGGTGGAAGGCAAGCTGATCAAGATCCAGTCTGGCATCACGATTTCAAATTCGACCGAAGGCCAGTACACAATTCAGATTTAGTGTGTCAGAGGCATATGAACCATCTGTATGCCGATGAAGGGTAGAATGTCATGAATGAGGCCGATGCGCTGGATATTATGCGCAACGCCATCTGGACGATCCTGATTGCGGCGGGACCGGCTGTTCTTGCGGGCATGATTGTTGGCGTGACGATCGCGCTGATTCAGGCTTTGACGCAGGTGCAGGAAATGACACTGACCTTCGTGCCCAAGATCGTTGCCGTCATGATCGTTATCGGCCTTTCGGCATCCTTCATCGGCGGACAGATCGCCCTGTTTGCCGATCTCGTTTTCTCGCGTGTGCAAAGCGGGTTCTAGAGCAGTTCCGGTTTTGCGTGGGCAATTGCGGTGAAACAAGGAGATGGAGCAGTTTCGCGTTTCGAAGAAATGCGGAAATGCTCTGGAAATACGCGAAAGCACTGCTCCGACTTTTCAAATCCGGCCCGATAGATAGTTCCTGCACCCACCGGATCCGATCCGGCCTGCCCGGTTGCGACAAGACCGATAAGCTTCGGCGTCGAGGGCACATCTGCCTTCGCCGGACCCGTTGTGACGCATAATTTCCACGAACTGACAATCAGTCATGTTTTTTGGTGGTCTGGAACAAAACTTCAGCTTCGCGCAAGTCCGTCTCCCTACAGCTCCTGATGTCATCGGCATGAAACGCCGGTTTTGGCTCGCCATTCCCGGGAGGAGGGGGCGGCAGGATCTGGTTTCCTCGCATTGTTCACCACACCGGGGACGGCGTTCCTCGGGGTTGTTTTTAAGCATTTGATCAAGCGTCAAGGCTCTGTACATGACTACGACAATTTCCTCGCTCAGCGTTACCCAGATCAGGTCGCTTTCGACGGCGGCAGTTGCGGCATGGACGACCGACGACGTGGCGTCACTGTCCACGGCCCAGATCAAGGCTCTGTCTTCCGACCAGATTTCCGCGATGGATACGGAAGACATCGGAACGATGAATTCCCATCAGCTGAACGCGATCGCGACGGGTTCGATCGTCGGGCTGACGATGGATCAGCTTGCGGTTCTCAGCAAGATCGCGATCGAGAGCCTCAGCACCGGTCAGGTGGCGTCGTTGACAACGGACCAGCTGCAGGCATTTTCCACGGATCAGGCCGAAGCGCTGACGACATCGCAGGTCGGCTCGCTGACCTCTGCTCAGCTCGCAGCGCTGACGCCGGCCGATCTTGCCGCCTTCTCGACCGCGGATATGGCCGCCATCAATGCGGTTGCGGTCGTCGGTCTCAAACCCGAAGTCATGAAGTCGCTGACCACGGCGCAGCTCTCGTCGCTGTCGCCGGGAGCAATCTCCAGGCTGACGACGGATCAGCTAACTGCGCTTTCCACCGGCCAGGTTGCGTCGTTGTCGACGATCCAGATCGGTTCCCTCAGATCCTATCAGATTGCGGCTCTTGGAACCGACGATATCGCCGCCCTGCCCACGGCAAGCATCGCTGCGCTCAGCAATGGCGCGGTTCCCGCCCTGTCGAGCGCCCAGATTGCGGCGCTGTCGTCCGCTCAGGTCGCGGCCGCCAGCACGGCGTTTATCGCCAGCCTGACCCCCACACAGATTGAGTCCTTCTCCACCGGACAGATCTCCGCACTGACATCGACGCAGATAGGTGCCTTGAAAGCGTTGCAGATTGCCGCGTTCAGCACCGCCATGGTCGGCGCTTTGACCACCGGCCAGATTGCGGCTCTCAGCACCGCCAGCATATCCTTCCTGAGCACGGAACAGATCGACGCGCTGTCGTCGAGGCAGATCGCCGCGTTGACGACGGACCATATGCAGGCTTTGAAGGTAACGCAGATCGTCGCCTTCTCCACCGACGATATTTCGCGCCTGACGCCGGAGCAGGTCGCAGCTTTGAGCACCCGGGCAATTCTCGGCCTAACCACCGATCAGGTTGCTGCGCTTTCGCCCAAACAGGTCGAAGCATTGACCCCCATCCAGGTCCGGGTCCTGTCCTCGGAACAGGTGGCGGCCCTCGGTGCAGATGATCTGGCGACATTCTCGAGCGACGATATGGGCGCGCTCAGCAACAAGGCGGTCGCCGGCTTGTCGACCGCAATCATGGCGTCGTTGTCGCCTGCCCAGGTCGCCTCCCTGAACACGAGCGCTGTCGTGGCCCTGTCGACGGATCAGATCGGTGCGTTGAAAACCGCGCAGATGGCGGCGCTGACGACAGCACAGGTCGCCGCGCTGAGCTCCGATCAGGTTGCCGTGCTCGACGCGGTGGATCTTGCAGCTTTCTCGACTGCCAATATCGCCGCGCTCACCAGCCGCGGCATCGCGGGCCTGAGCACCGCTGCCATCGCCTCTCTGTCGACCAATCAGATTGCAGCCTTGAACGTCTACGCCGTGGGACGGCTTTCTTCCGAGCAGATGGAAGCGCTGTCGGTTGATCAGGCCCGGGCTCTCACGCCCGAACAGGTGCGCGTGCTGACGGCCTGGCAACTTGTGGCGCTGACACCGGAGCATCTTGCCACATTCTCGACCGGTAATATGGCGGCGCTCACCAGCGCTGCTATCTCCGGCCTGAGCGCGAACGTGATCGCGTCGCTTTCGACAGCACAGATCGCCGCTTTGGCAGCCGGCGCCATCGGGGGGATGACGGCTGAACAGCTCGACAGGCTGTCGAGTGCACAGATCAAGGCTATGACCACCGAACAGGTCGCCGCGTTGAGGGCTTCGCAGATCGAAGCGATCGGAACGAATGGGATCGCGGCAATGTCCGCGTCCCAGATCACTGCCCTGTCTGCTGCCGCGGTTGCCCGTATGAGCGTTGCCCAGGTGGCGGTTTTGAATTCGAGCCAAGCCGAAGCGCTGACTACGGCGCAGGTGAAGGTCCTGAGTTCGGCTCAGCTCGCTGCACTGGATCCGGAGGATCTGGCGACGTTCTCGACCGCTGACATCGCTGCTCTGACCAAGCTGTCGATCAGCGGGTTGAGCACTGCGGCGCTGCAGGGGCTATCGTCCGCCCAGGTTGCGGCCCTGACGGCCGCCGTTGTCGCAAAGATGACGACGGAGCAGGTTGCCGCTCTGAAGAGCAACCAGGTGGCCGCACTCACCACCGCCCAGATTGGCGCGCTTTCGTCATCCCAGGTCGGCGCGCTTGGCACGGAAAGCCTGCTCGCTCTATCGGCCAAGTCGTTCTCGGCGCTCGCATCCGCGGCCGTTGCGGGCCTGTCGACCAGCACGATCGCCGCCCTGTCAGGCGCGCAGCTTGCCGGTCTCAGCGCGGCCGCCATTGGCGCATTGTCGACCGGTCAGATTGCGGCGCTGTCGCGTGATCACGCAACGTCCTTGTCCACGAGCCAGATCAAGGCGCTTAGCTCCAAGCAGATTGGAGCGCTTACCACCGATACGCTGGCATCACTTTCGACCAAAGTAGCAGCGCTCACTCCGGCCACGTTTGCAGCGCTCTCGACGCAGCAGATCGCAGCCCTGTCCTCTGACCAGCTCGGGGCACTGTCGACGGCGCAGTTTGCAGCACTGACTGCTGTGCAGGTCGGAGCCTTCTCGCCGGAAGCGATTGCGGAATTCTCGCCTGCGCGTTTGGCGGCAATGAACACCGCTGCAATCGCGGCCCTGTCCACGGACGTGATCGCAGCGCTTACGACGGCGCAGATTGCGGCTCTCAGCACGGCCGGCGTTGCAAGCCTGACGACGGATCAGATCGCAGCCTTGTCCACCGCCCAGGTGGATGCCCTGACGACACTTCAGATCGGCGTTCTCAGAACAGCGCAGATCGCTGCCTTGAGCACCGCAGATCTGGCGACCTTCTCGAAAGAGGATATCGCGGCGATCAATGGAAGGGCCATCGCCGGACTGAGCAACAACGCGATCTCTTCGCTGACCAGCGAACAGATCGGCGCGATCAGCGTAACCTCGATCGCCAACCTAACCAGCGACCAGATCGAAGCGCTGAGCTCCGCCCAGATAAAGGCCCTGTCGACCAAGCAGGTTGCTGCCCTGACCTCAGCGCAAGTTGCGGCATTGAGCGATACCGCCATCGGACAACTCACTTCCGCCCAGATTTCGGCGCTGAGCACGGCCGGCCTGAAGGGTTTGAACGACGATCATATCGCGGCGTTGACGACGGCGCAGATCGCCGCTCTGTCAACCATCCAGATTTCGTCGCTGAGCTCGGATCAGATCGCAGCTCTGGGCACCGATGACATTGCATCCCTTTCCACGGCGCAGGTTGCCGCTTTGAGCACGGCCGGC
Source organism: Hyphomicrobiales bacterium (assembly GCA_900466875.1). Taxonomy (GTDB): domain Bacteria; phylum Pseudomonadota; class Alphaproteobacteria; order Rhizobiales; family Rhizobiaceae; genus Neorhizobium. Next base: position 9,583 of record UBNQ01000017.1, read on the forward strand.
ATATCCGGCCTGACGACAAGACAGGTGGCAGCGCTTTCGGCGACTCAGGTCGAAGCCCTGACCGCCACCCAGATCGCGGTTCTGAGCGTCGACCAGATCGAGGTGCTTGACCCCGCCGATATCGCGACCTTCACCACCCGGGAAATGGCGGCCATCAGCTCTGCGGCCATTGCCGGCTTGTCGACATCCGTGCTGACCTCGTTGTCCAGCGATCAGATTGCGGCGCTGAGTGCCAACGGCATATCCGGTCTGACGACCGGACAGATTTCGGCCTTGCTGTCCACACAGGTCGCCGCACTGACGACGAAGCAGATTTCGTCACTGAGCGCCGCCCAGGCGGGCGCACTCGGCACGGACGACATCGCGGCCATGTCCACCGCCCAGATCTCGTCATTCAGCACAGCCGGTATTTCCGGCCTGACGACCGGCCAGGTCGGCGCACTTTCCACCGCGCAGGCGCGCGCCTTGACCAGCGTTCAGGTCGCGGCATTGAGTTCAGCCCAGATCGCGGTCATCGGAACGGAGAACATCAGGACCTTCTCCACCTCTGATATGGCTGCCATCCATAGCGACGCGATCTCCAGCCTGACGACTGCCGCCATTGCCGCGCTTTCGACAGACCAGATTGCCTCCCTGAGCACGGCTGCGATCGCCTCTCTCACGACGCGGCAGATCGCGGCGCTGAGCACTGGCCAGATTGCGGCCCTCTCCAGCAGGCAGGTCGGCGCGCTGACCTCGCAGCAGGTCGCGGCGCTTGGTGCAGACGATATCGGGGCGCTTTCTAGCTCCGCGCTTTCGGCGATCAGTTCCGGTGCGATATCCGGCCTGTCGGCCGACACGCTGGCGTCGCTGTCGCCGGAACTCATCGCGGGCCTCGGCACTTCGGGCATTTCCGGCCTGACCACAAGGCAGATCGCGACACTGAGCACCGACCAGATCGCAGCTCTGACGACCCGCCAGATGGGAGCATTGAACTCCTATCAGGCAGCCGCCCTGTCGACCGCAGATCTTGCGGTCCTGACAACCGGCCAGATCGCCGCCCTGAGTATCGCCGGTATCTCAGGCCTTTCTTCAAGCCAGATCGAGGCTCTGACGACGGTCCAGACCGAAGCGCTGACCGCCTCGCAGGTGGCCTCGCTCACATCCAGGCAGGTTGCGGCTCTGGGCACGGATGACCTTGCACGGTTTACCACCAGGGAAATCGCGGCCTTGAGTTCCGGCGCTGTTGCCGGACTGTCGTCCGCCACGCTCGCGTCTCTTTCCAATGATCTCGTTGCGGCATTGAGCACGGCTGCTATTACCAGCCTTACGACCTCACAGATGGCGGCGTTCACCACAACCCAGCTCGCCGCAATGACAAACAGCCAGGTCAGCGCGCTCAACTCGAAACAGCTCGAAGCACTGGGCACGAGCTATATCGCGTCTCTTTCGACGGATGAAATTGCAGGTCTCAGCACGGCTGTCATCGCCGGTCTCTCGACCGCCCAGATAGCCACGCTGACGACGGCACAGGCGCAGGCCCTGACGAGTTCGCAAGTCGCGGTCCTGAACTCGAACCAGGTCGCCGCGCTTGGCAATGATGACTTGGCTCTCTTCACGACCAGGGAGATCGCCGCCTTGAGCGCGAGCGCGATTGGCGGTCTTTCGACTGCGGCTCTCGCGTCGCTGTCGAGCGACAAGATCGAGGCTCTGAGCTTCTCAAGCATTGCAGCTCTGTCGACCGCCCAGGTGGCGGCGCTCGGCAGCAAACAACTGGAAGCCCTCACGACAGCCCAGATCGGCCTTCTGTCATCCAAGCAGATCGCAGCCCTCGGCACGGCCGGCATATCGATACTCTCCACCGGGCAGATTGCCGCCATGGGCACGGCCGGTCTCGCCGGCCTGACTTCCGCGCAGGTCAGCGCGATGTCGACGAACCAGGTGGAAGCCCTGACGAGCACGCAGGTTGCGGTTCTGACCTCTGCCCAGGTTGCAGCCCTCGGCGCCGACGATCTGGCAGTCTTCTCGACGAAGGAACTTGCAGTCCTCGGCTCGAGCGCCATCACCGGCATATCTCCCGCCGTTCTCGCCGCCTTGTCGACGGAACAGATCGCCTCTCTGAGTTCGGCCGCGATCGGCGAGCTTACCACCAGCCAGGTGGCGGCGCTGAGCAGTGCCCAGATCGATGCCCTGACGACGGCCCAGATGGGAGCCCTCGGCTCGAAGCAGATCGCGGTGCTCAGTACCGATGTCATCGCAGGCCTGACGACCGCCCAGATCGCGGCGCTCGGAACGGCCGGTATCGCGGGCCTGACGTCGGCCCAGATTACCGCGCTGACCACGGGTCAGGTCGAGGCATTGACCGCAACGCAGGTCGGCGCACTGACCTCGGCGCAGGTTGCCGCACTCGGCACCGAAGATCTGCAAGTCTTCTCGACCGCCGATATCGCGGCCTTGAGTTCCAGCGGCGTGTCGGGCTTGACGACCGCTGTTCTTGCGGCTCTGTCGACCGAACAGATCGCTCATCTGAGCGCAGCCGGTATCGCTGGCCTCAGCACCGGCCAGATCGCCGCGCTGAACACCGATCAGGCGGAAGCCCTGACGACGACGCAGATTGCGGCGCTCAGTTCCAGACAGCTCTCCGCCTTCGGTCTCGATGATCTCGCGACCTTCACGACCGCGGAAATCGCGGCCATCAGCTCCGCTGCCATTTCGGGCCTTTCGACCGCCACGGTTGCGGCGTTGACGACGGAGCAGATCACGGCGCTCGGCACCGCTGCCATCTCCGGCCTCACCACCAGCCAGGTCGCGGCGCTTAGCCTGAGCCAGCTCGAGACACTTTCGACCGCGCAGATCGGTGCTCTGTCTTCACGCCAGATTGCGGAGTTGACGACGGCCGCGATTGCGGCGCTGACGCCCGAACAGGTTGCAGCGATCAGCGCGGCTGGCATTGCGGGCCTGACGAGCGGTCAGACCGGTGCGCTGACGCTGGACCAGATCTCCGCGCTCTCCACGACGCAGATCGCAGCGCTCACATCGGCAGCCATATCCGGTCTGACGGTCGACGATCTGGAATCCTTCTCGACCCAGAAGCTAGCCGCCATCTCGTCGGCCGCGATACCGGGCCTTTCGACTAGCTTTATTACCGCCTTGTCGACGCAGGAGCTTGCCGCACTCGGTACGGCCGGCATCGCCGGGCTTACCAGCGCCCAGGTCGCCGCACTGACCGCCGAACATCTCGACTCGCTCTCCACGGCGCAGATTGCCGCCTTCAGTGCAGTCGGGCTTGCCGGCCTGACGACGGAAGACATGGCGTCCTTCTCGACGGCGGATCTCGCCGCCATCGGCACTGCCGCAATCAAGGGCCTGTCGACCGCGATCATCGCATCGTTGACGACGGCGCAGATCGGCGCATTGTCTGCCGGCCAGGTTGGCGGTCTGAACTACAATCAGATCGTGGCCCTCTCCACCGCACAGGTCGCGGAGCTGACGACGGCGCAACTCGGTGCCCTCAACGCGCTGCAGGCAGCAGCGCTGGGTACGGATGATATTGCCGTCCTGACAACGGAGGAGATCGCGGCACTCGGCACCGGCGCGATTTCCGGCCTCACCCCGTCGGCTATCTCTTCGCTGACCACGGCGCAGGCGGAAGCCCTGAGCCCGACCCAGGTCAACGCCCTGACCTCAGGCCAGCTTGCGGCCCTGTCGAAGGAGGGACTGAAGACGTTCTCGACCGCCGATATCGCAGCCTTCAACAGCGCCGCTCTTCCGGGCCTGTCGACGGAAAGCATCGTGGCCATGTCGAGCGCACAGCGCGATACGCTGATCGAAACGCATATGGCCGCGCTGAGCCCGGAACAGGTCTCGACGATCATCTCGCTCTATCTGGCAGCATAAGGCAGGGCGTCACGGATCGCCGGAAAAAGCACATCGCCGCTCTCATGGGAGCGGCGATGTCGTTTCGGGCCTATCTCTGTGCCGACGTCCACAGACGGTTGTCGGCCGCGATGGGCGACTGGTCGTCCCATTCGGCAAGTTTTTCGTGGTAGTGACGGCGATAATCGCCGTCATCGCAATAGTCGACATGCGTCTGGACCAGTTCCGCGCCGATCTCGTAATAGAGTTCCATGTTGCGCAGGTCCGGAACCGGCGTCTCGCCACGTTCGCATTCGCCCTGCATTTCCCAGAAGATCTCTTCCAGCCGGCGGGCAAGTCCGGGAATGTCGCGCAGCACGCTCGTCTCGCGACCGGCGGCAAGCTGGTCCCGGATCGTCTTCAGGCTGGGCGGGTTTTTCGCATAACCGACGGCCTTGGCGATATAGGTTTCGGGATCGCTGCACAGCAGTTCCGACACGCCGGCGGCATGCACGATGCTGTGGCAGAACCTTGCGGCAAAGCTTCTTCCGGGGAAGGTCAGTACCGGGAGCCCCATCGTCAGCGCGTCCGCCCCGGTCGAATGAGCGCCATAGGGGAAGGTGTCGAGGAACAGGTCCGCCACTGCGATACGCGCCAGATGCTGCGCGTTCGGCGCTTTGGGCGCAAAGATAAGCCGGTCGCTCGCGATCCCCGCCTTTTCGGCGCTTTCGCGCAGCCGCTGATCCACATTGTCACCGCCCGTAAGCAGCCAGAGCACGCTATTGGGCGCATCGCGCAGGATCTGCATCCAGTGCCCGAACGTGGTCTCGGTAATCTTCTGCATGCCGTTGAAGCAGGCGAAGACGAACTTGTCCCTCGGCAGCCCGGCCTCGGCCCGCGACGGCTTGGCCGCGATCGTCCGTTGCCGGTCGATCGGCTGGTTGCAGGCGATGCGGAAGACTTTTTCCGAGTAATAGATCTCGTTATCCGGCGGAACGATATGCTCGTCGGCAATCATGTACTGGTGGAAAGGGCTGCCCATTGTTCCCGGATAACCGCAGAAATTGACGATCACCGGCGCCGGCCGATAGGCGAAGATCTTTGTCCGCGCGTGCTTGGTATAACCGTTGACGTCGATCAGGATGTCGATCTCGTCGTCGCCGATCAGCTTCGCGGCCTCGGCGTCGCTGACGGTAGCGATGTCGCGCCAGCAATCGACCGCCGCTTTCATCCGCGTCTGGGTTTCGTCACGCAGCACCGGATCGCCGCAGTAATAGGCGTAGATCTCGACGCTCTCCTTGTCGTGCAGCTCAAGCACTTCCCGCAGCGCGAAACCGACGGCGTGGTCACGCAGGTCGGAAGAGACATAGCCGACCCGCAGGCGCTGGCCGGTGCCGGTTTTCTGTTTCGGCGTGCGGCGCTGCAGCTCCGCGGTTTCGACCCGCCCGACCAGCGACCTGTTGTAGCGATAGGCCTTGGCCAGCTGGAACACGGGGTCGTCCGAATAGCAGGCAAGCGTCAGCGGCGACATCGCATCGATCATCTGCCGCTGTGTGGCATGGGTCGATGGTGTGAGAACCGGCCATTTGCACTGGCGCTGGCGAAGCGCGCTCCAGTGCTGGCCGGCTTCAGGCTTGTCGGGACGCAGTTCGATCGCCTGCCACAGCGCGGTCTCGGCTTCTTCCAGCAGACCGGCATTTTCCATCACGCGGCCGATATGCTGGAGCGTCATCAGCCGGTGGCTGACCCGGTCGGCGGTGCTTTCGGCGCTGAGCGCGGTAAAGCTCTGCCATTGCTGGATCGCCTGCACGGCCAGCCCGCCGTCTTCGAACGCACGACCGAGATTGATATGCGCCGGCCCGAAGGCGGGATCGAGCTTCAGGCAGGCGCGTAATGCGTTGATCGTACCCGCAAGGTCGTTCAACTGGCGCAGCGTCACCGAATAGTTGAAATAGACGAGGTGGAGGAAGGGATTGCTGTCGTTGAAAGCGATCCACGCCTTGTAGATTTCAGCGGCCTCGGCTTTCTGGCCGGCAGCGCTGCGGTTTTCGGCAATGGTGAAGAGATCGGTGAAGGCGAGCCGCTGTGTGCGCGCAAGTTCCAGAATTTCGGCGAGCGGGGCGTCTAAGGGTAAGCTCATCTTGTCTACCTTGGCATCCATGAAATTCGTAAAATCTATGATGTAGGCAATAACGTCGCCGGCCTTGCCTGGACATGCGCCGGCCTCATGCCGGACATCTCCGGTCTTATCGCCTTCATTCATTCATCGGCAAGGGAGGGAAAATATGTGTCCCCATCGGATTCACAGGAGTCTGACGGATGCGGCAAGATGTTCCCGTCTTGTGCCGCATAACCGCGCAAAGGTTGCATTTTAGCATCTTGCTTAAACGCTGCTTGAGGACGCCCTGTTACAAGATCGGACAGCTGAAACTTCCGCGACAGAGCAGGTCATGAGCGCAGGCGTAGAATCTCCGAAAAATACCGCATCCCGTGTGCTTTTCGGCCTTCATGTCTCAACTCTTGGCTGGAATGCGGCGCTGGCGCGTGCGGAAGCGCTTGCGCTTTCCCAACGTGAACCCGCAACGATCGCTTTTTTCGGCGAAAAAAGGCTCGTCCGTTCCCTGTTCAGGCTCGACCGCCGCTTCATCCCGAAGCGCCAACTTTTGCTGCCGGCCGGCGGCGCGCTTCTGCACCGTATGCTCAAGCTTGTCTGGCGCACGCAGCCGGTCGAAGCGGCGTTTTCGCCTGTCGGTTTCGTCTCCGCCTTGCTGACCTATTTTGCGCAGCCGCGCCGGATCGGCCTAATCGGCGACGACAAGGGGCGTCTGGAGACGCTTTGCATGCATTTTACCCGCCACACGCCTTGGCACGAATTTGTCGCCATCGCTCCCGGAGCAAATCCGTCCGGCCGTCTGGATCTGTTGATCGTCGATGCGGATGCAGGCGATCAGATCGAAAAGCGTCTGGAAGGTGCCGATATCGGGCTTGTGATCCTGGCGGGCAGGGGACTTCGCCGGCTTGCGCGGCCACTGCCGATTACCGGCCGCCCCCAATCCTCGATTTCCAAACCGTCTTTGGCCTGACGGTTAACCTTTTATTTGCCACGAAAATTTAGACTGCGTTAATGGCTGCGGGCAATGTCAGCTCCGCCGCACGCAGAGGTGGTAAGTAATGTACGGGCCGACTGATGCCGATGCAGAGGACAGGCAAGCACTGGATGAGACGCCGTCGGTCTCTCGCCGGTTCCGTACCGCTTTTGTGACGCTTGGTTCGGCGCTGGGTCCTGTCGTGGGAATGACCGCCGTCTTCGGCATCACCATACCCTTCGTCGCCCTCCATCTCCAGGCAACGCAGTATAGAGCCGAGACGCAGATCGCGACTGCCGCTCAAAGCGGCAATACGGTCCGCTCGGCCATCGAGGAGCTTGGATCGAAAGCGGCTCTGGACAATGTGATCCGCGCACTCAACCTTGCCAGCGGCGAGGAAAACCGCCCGACTATCATCCGCGTCATGTCCGAGGTTGTTTCGGGTGAGGTGACCACGGTTTCGCAAGTCGAGGAAACGGCGCGCCGGCGGCTTCGGGATGCCATGTCCGTGGTTTACGATCCTGCCGGCAAAAGGATCGTACTCGGCGTAAAAGCCGATGATCCGCAAACCGCAGCCGCGATCGCCAATCGACTGGCGGGCGAACTCCGGCGTGCGCTTGTTTCGACTGTCGGTGAAACGCCAAGCCCGCAGCTCGACGCGATGCGCAAGGCTGCCGACAGGGCCTACTCCGCCCTAGCGGGTTTCGTCGGCAAGCTGGATGGTGAAACGCGTGCGAAACTCCAGTCGCTGCACGATGAGCGCCGCACTCTCGATGCCGATATCGCCGCTGCCGAACAGCGCCTGGCGGAACTGGGTGACAAGCAGCAGGCGGCATCATCGATGAAGCTTGCCGATGTGCTCGCCAAACCGCTTCCCGACAGCCTTGAATTCACCGGCCTCGAATACGAGCGGCAGCGATATGTGCAGGCGGAGCTGAGCGTGCAGCAGCTCACCGTCAATCTTGGTCCGCTTCACCCGCGCCTGGTCGCGGCCCAGGGCGCTCTCGACGGCGCCAAGCGGGATATCGGCGGTGCGTTGCGCCAGCTTGTGGCTTCGCTGAAAGATGATCTGGCATCGACGACGAAATCCCTGGCTGAACTCAAGGACCGCAAGGTGGCTCTGGAGGCGGAAAAGCCGCTGAACGAGACGGCCGTGCAGCTGTCATCCCTCCATGCGGCAGCCGAAGAGGCCCGCCACAATCTCGAAAAGATCGAAGCGGCGTCCCCGTCGTCGGGGCCTGTTGCCGTATCCGCCCCGCCGATACTGCTCGCGGCATCGCCGGCCTCCGCCGAGCGGCTCGGACCGGACGTGATCAGGCTTGCCGGTTTCGGCGCTCTTATCGGCCTTGTGGCCGGTCTCGCATTGGCGGTATTGCGGTATCGGCGCCAGGCGCAGCTGGCGAGTGATTTCGATGACATGCCTGTGTATCTGGATCTGCCCGGACGCGACGTTACGGCCGAACCTGTCGCACCGGAAGTCTTTGCCGATAATACTCGATCTTCTGATCATCATGCGCATGACCTCGCCGATTACGATCCGGTCGAGGAGCGCTTCGCCGCAAATGACACGACCTTCGGCGACCGGATGCGCTCACTGCTGATCGACAATCGCCGCCCCGCGGCGGAAACGGCCATGCCGCTGCATGTCGCCGCCCTGGTCGGCGAATCCCTGAACCGTCGCGGTGAGGAAAATTGGCCGCGTTGGGCGGACATGTCTTCAGACGCGGCAGACTACGATCAGGACGAGCTGGCGCAGTTGCAGCGCGAACTGGCCGAGCTTCGTGAACTGGTCGCCGAACACGCGGCTCGTCAGCTCAAGGCGACCGGCTGATCCGGCCTACACCGCACAAACCCCTTGCATTTGCCGGATGGGGACAGCATAGGGCGTGGACGGGCAATCGGACCGCTGCCGATCCCCTAAGTTGACGCTGGGAAGCGAGGAGTTCACCGTGGCATTTGTGATCGATGGCAAGGAAGCAGCCGCTTCCGTGATTTCCGCCGTAACCGAGGCATCTGCGTCGCTGGAAGGCAAAACCGGCGTCAAGCCGGGCCTCGCGGTCGTCATCGTCGGCAATGATCCGGCAAGCCACGCCTATGTCAATTCCAAGGGCAAGATGGCCAAGCAATGTGGCTTCAACTCCATCCAGCACACATTGCCGGAAGAGACGACGCAGGAGGAATTGCAGACCCTCGTCGACACGCTCAACGCCGATCCGCAGGTTCACGGCATTCTCGTGCAATTGCCTTTACCCAAGCACTTCGATTCCGACGCGATCGTCCAGTCGATCCTGCCTGAAAAGGATGTCGACGGGCTCAACATCGCCAATGCCGGCAAGATCGCCACGGGCGACCTCGAAAGCGGTCTCATCTCCTGCACGCCGGCCGGTTCGATGCTGCTGGTCAAACGTGTCCATGGTGAGGATCTTTCGGGCCTCAACGCGGTCGTCATCGGCCGTTCCAACCTGTTCGGCAAGCCGATGGGCCTGCTGCTTCTCGCAGCCAACGCCACCGTCACCATGGCGCATTCGCGCACCAAGGATCTCGCATCCGTCTGCCGCAATGCCGATATTCTCGTCGCTGCCGTCGGCCGGGCCGAGATGGTCAGGCGCGACTGGGTAAAGCCGGGTGCCACCATCATCGATGTTGGCATCAATCGCGTCCCGGCGCCGGAAAAGGGCGAAGGCAAGACCAAGCTCGTCGGTGACGTCGCTTTCGCAGAAGCTTCCGAAATTGCCGCCTCGATTACCCCCGTTCCGGGCGGCGTCGGGCCAATGACGATCGCCATGCTGATGGCCAACACGGTCATCGCCGCGCATCGCTCCGCGGGTCTGGCTGCACCTAAGTTTTGATCTTATAAGGCGCAATTATTCTTGTGTGCGACAAAGGGTTGCGTTTGCGGCCCCTTGATTCTTAGCAGAGCGCGTTAAATCACTATCCGGGTTGCTTTCCTTGCTCTGGAAGGCTGCTTTTCAGATCGAACACGATGTCTGACGGGAGGATGATTTGATGAGGACTTCGCTATGGATAGGCACCGCTCTGCTTGCCTTGATCGCAGGGAGTGCCAGCGCTCAGGAGCTGAAGTTCCCACCCGGAGAGGACGCGAAATTCAACTGGAAAAGCTTTGAGGATTTCAAGGCCGCTCACGCGGACCTGAAAGGCCAGAGCCTGACCCTGTTCGGCCCATGGCGCGGGGAGGACGAAGTTCTTTTCAACAGCGTGCTGGCATATTTCAACGCTGCGACCGGCATCAACGGCAAATACTCGTCCTCGGAAAACTACGAGCAGCAGATCGTCATCGACACTCAGGCCGGTTCGCCGCCGAATATCGCCATCATCCCGCAGCCCGGCCTTCTGGCCGACCTCGCCACCAAGGGTTTCCTCACGCCGCTCGGCCAGGAAAATGCAGATTGGGTGAAGACGAATTACGGTTCCGGCGAGGACTGGATCCGCTACGGTACCTATAAGGGCAAGGACGGCCAGGAAGGTTATTTCGGCTTCCCGTTCAAGGCCGACCTGAAGTCATTGGTCTGGTATGTGCCGGAAAACTTTGAGGAAGCCGGTTACGAGGTACCCAAGACCATGGAGGATCTGGTGGCGCTGACCGACCAGATCGTCGAGGATGGCGGTGTGCCGTGGTGCATCGGTCTCGGCTCTGGCGGCGCCACGGGCTGGCCGGCTACCGACTGGGTCGAGGACATGATGCTGCGCACCCAGACGCCTGAAACCTACGACAAGTGGGTGAGCAACGAGGTGAAGTTCGACGACCCGGCCGTCGTCGGTGCGATCGAGGAATTCGGCAAGTTCGCCAAGAACGAAAAATACGTGGCCGGCGGCGTGGCAGCGGTTGCCTCCACCGATTTCCGCGACAGCCCTAAGGGTCTCTTCGACATCCCGCCGAAATGCTACCTGCATCACCAGGCCTCCTTCGTCCCGTCTTTCTTCCCGCCGGACAAGGAGCTGGGTGTCGATGCAGATTTCTTCTACCTGCCGACCTACGCCTCCAAGCCTGAACTCGGCACGCCGGTTCTCGGTGCCGGCACCTTCTTCGCCATCACCAAGGATAGCCCCGCTTCAAAAGCTTTCATCGAATTCCTGAAGACGCCGATCGCCCACGAGGTCTGGATGGCGCAGGCCTCCTTCCTCACCCCATACAAGGGCGTGAAACTGGACGCCTATGCCAACGAAGTGTTGAAGAAGCAGGGCGAACTGCTGACCAACGCAACGACGTTCCGCTTTGACGCATCCGACCAGATGCCCGGCAAGATCGGCGCCGGCGCCTTCTGGACCGGCATGATCGATTATGTCGGCGGCAAGGACGCAAAGACGGCGGCTGGCGAAATCCAGAAAGCCTGGGACGGGTTGAAGTAGGAAACACTTCACAAGGCGATGTTCTTATAACCCCCTCTGGCCTGCCGGCCATCTCCCCCACAAGGGGGGGGAAGACCAGGGCACTAACTCCGCCCGGAATTGGCAAACTGCGAGGCGGCTGGGTTAAGCCCTCCCCCTTGTGGGGAGGGTTTGGGAGGGGACTTTCATGACAGGGCGGCTATTGCGCCGCAACGCATAAACGGGAGGGGCAGCATGGCATCGCAGATCGTATCGGCCTTTGGCGCTGTAATCGCCGGCGTCTTCGCCTGTGCGCTCTATTATTGGCTTTCCGATAAGCTGCTACAGATCGTCCTGCCTGTACGCTCGGGAGACGTGCAGCGGATTTCGGCCAATCTCAAGCATCATGCCGCGATCCGGCCCTGGCTTTTCCTTGGCCCCGCATTGCTTCTGATGATCGTCTACCTCGTCTATCCCGTCATAGCCACCTTCATCCTGTCCTTCTATGATCGCTCCGGCGGCAATTTCATCGGGCTGGCCAATTACAAATGGGCGGCGACCGACGCGCAGTTTCGCCAGTCGATCTTCAACAACATCCTCTGGCTTGCGGTCGTACCTGCCGCCTGCACCTTCTTCGGCCTCGTCATCGCCGTGCTGACCGACCGCATATGGTGGGGCAATATCGCAAAAAGCCTGATCTTCATGCCGATGGCGATCTCCTTCGTCGGGGCCTCCGTCATCTGGAAATTCATCTACGAATATCGCGGCGCGGACGGCACGCAGATCGGCCTCCTGAACGCCATCGTGCAGTTTTTCGGTGGCGACCCGCAGGTCTGGATCGCCATGCCGATCTGGAACAATTTTTTCCTGATGGTGATCCTGATCTGGATCCAGACGGGTTTCGCCATGGTCATCCTGTCGGCCGCACTTCGCGGTATTCCCGAAGAGACGATAGAGGCGGCCGTGATCGACGGCGCCAACGGCTGGCAGATCTTCTGGAAGATCATGGTGCCGCAGATCTGGGGCACGATCGCGGTGGTCTGGACGACGATCACCATTCTCGTCCTCAAGGTTTTCGATATCGTGCTGACCATGACCAACGGCCAGTGGAACACGATGGTGCTGGCAAACCTGATGTTCGACTGGATGTTCCGCGGCGGCGGCGACAGCGGCCGAAGCGCGGTCATCGCGCTGATCATCATGGCGGCCGTCACGCCGATCATGATCTGGAACATCCGCCAGGCCAGCGAAGACCGGGGAGGGCACTGACATGAACGCAGCGATCAATCTTCGCCGCATCGGCTTGCCCCGCCTGATCGTTCATTTTTCGGTTCTGGTCATCTGCATTCTTTGGCTGATCCCGACGATCGGGATCCTCGTCACGTCACTGCGCGAGCCGGGCCAGATCGCGTCGTCCGGCTGGTGGACGTCGTTCACCGGTGCCGCCGAAACCAGCGCCGCGCGCCTCGGCGAACCATCGACGGCAAAACAGGATGGTCCGAATTACGTGATTTCCGGTTCGGTCTTCGATGGCACCGAGGGCGGAAATCCGGCAGGCGCCGTCCGCGCCTTCGGCACCAAGGTTGCCGCACCCACCGAATTTGTAGCCGGCGAGGCTGCGGATATCGGCGATGGCGAGACGCTGACCGTCAACGAGGACGGCACTTACGTCTATTCGAAGAATGCGCCATTCGACGACGAGCGCGGCAAGCGTGTCTATCTCTCCGTCGCGCAGCCGCCGTCCTTCACGCTCGACAATTACCGCACGGTCTTGACCTCGCAGGGGATCGGTCAGGCTTTCGTCAATTCGCTGACCGTCGCCATCCCGGCAACGATCATCCCCATCCTCATCTCTGCCTTCGCAGCCTATGCGCTGTCATGGATGCAGTTTCCCGGCCGGGCAATCATCATCGCCGTCGTCGTCGGCCTGATCGTCGTGCCCTTGCAGATGTCGCTCATCCCGCTGTTGAAAATGTATAACGAGATCGGCGCCTTCTTCGGTATCGCGTCCCGCAGTTACGTCGGCATATGGCTGGCGCATGCCGCCTTCGGCATGCCGCTCGCCATCTATCTCCTGCGCAATTACATTGCCGGCCTACCGAAGGAAGTGATCGAATCCGCCCGCGTCGATGGCGCCAGCGATTTCGAGATTTTCGTGCGGATCGTGCTGCCTCTGTCTTTCCCGGCGCTGGCGTCCTTCTCCATCTTCCAGTTCCTCTGGACCTGGAACGACCTTCTGGTCGCCATGGTCTTCCTCGGCACCGGCAAGGATCAGCTCGTACTGACCGGCGCGCTCAATGCGCTGCTCGGTTCCATGGGCGGAAAGTGGGAAATCCTCACCGCTTCGGCTTTCATTACCATCATCGTCCCGATTATCGTCTTTTTTGCCCTGCAGCGATACCTCGTCCGCGGCCTCCTCGCGGGCTCAGTCAAGGGCGGCTGATCGATCACGAACGCACAAGGATATTGAATGAGCATTTCCGCTGACGCAGTTGCTACGCCGGACAAGACCCAGGAACAGGATTGGTGGCGCGGTGCCGTCATCTACCAGATCTACCCGCGCTCCTTTCAGGATTCCAACGGCGATGGCATCGGCGACCTGAAAGGCATCACTGCCCGCCTGCCGCATATCGCGGCGCTTGGCGCGGATGCAGTGTGGATCTCACCCTTCTTCCCGTCGCCGATGAAGGATTTCGGTTACGACGTCGCGAACTATATCGATGTCGATCCGATGTTCGGCACGCTGTCGGATTTCGACGGCATGATCGCGGAGGCGCATCGCCTCGGCATCAAGGTGATGATCGATCTGGTCATGTCCCATTCGTCCGACCAGCATCCGTGGTTCATCGAAAGCCGCTCCTCGCGCTTCAATCCCAAGGCCGACTGGTATGTCTGGTCCGACGCCAAGCCGGACGGCTCGCCGCCCAACAACTGGCTGTCGATCTTCGGCGGGTCCGCCTGGCACTGGGATCCGACGCGCATGCAGTACTACATGCACAACTTCCTGACCTCCCAGCCGGATCTCAACCTGCATAATGCGGAAGTGCAGGATGCGCTGCTCGATCTCACCCGCTTCTGGCTGAAACGCGGCGTTGATGGTTTCCGCCTCGATACGATCAACTTCTATTTCCACGACAAGGAATTGCGCGACAACCCGGCGCTCGATCCCGCACGTCGTAACGCATCCACGGCGCCTGCGGTAAACCCCTATAACTTCCAGGAGCATCTCTACGACAAGAGCCGCCCGGAAAATATCGAGTTCCTCAAGCGTTTCCGCGCCGTGCTGAACGAGTTTCCCGCCATCGCCGCCGTCGGCGAGGTTGGCGATAGCCAGCGCGGTCTTGAGATCGTCGGAGAATACACGTCCGGCGGCGACAAGATGCATATGTGCTACGCCTTCGAATTCCTGGCGCCCGATGCGCTGACGCCGGCACGCGTGCAGGAAACCCAGCATGCCTTTGCTGCGGCTGCTCCGGAAGGCTGGGTCTGCTGGGCTTTCTCCAACCACGATGTGGTGCGCCATGTCATCCGCTGGGGCCAGGAGGTTCTCGATCGTGATGGCTATGCAAAGATGCTTTCGGCCATTCTGTTGTCCCAGCGGGGCTCCGTCTGCCTCTATCAGGGTGAGGAACTCGGTCTGACGGAAGCCGACATCGCCTATGCCGACCTGCAGGATCCCTACGGCATCCAGTTCTGGCCGGAATTCAAGGGCCGCGACGGCTGCCGCACGCCGATGCCCTGGGATGCGCAGGCGCTGCAGGCCGGTTTTTCGACCGCCGAGCGCACATGGCTGCCGATTCCGGTCGAACATCAGCTGAAGGCGGTCAGCGCCCAATATGGCGACCCGGCCTCAGTGCTGGAGCAGTATCGGCGCTTCCTCGCCTTCCGGAAGCAAAATCCGGCTCTATCGAAGGGCGAGATCACCTTCCTGCCCGCGGAAGAACCTTTGCTCGCCTATGAAAGGCAGCATGGCAACGAGATCGTCCTGTGCATGTTCAACATGAGCCCTAATTCCCTATCGACGGTACTGCCCGATGGAAACTGGGAAGTGCTGGAAGGGCATGGGTTCGAGACGCCGCTGGAAGGCCGCAGCATCGACCTGCCGGCCTGGGGCGCGTTTTTCGCCCGGCAGGTATAGAATAGAAGGTTAGGGGAGGAGGGAACCAGTCATGACCGGCGTAACGCTCAAGGAAATCCGCAAGTCCTATGGCCAGGTCAAGGTGTTGCATGGCATCGACCTGGACATAGACCAGGGTGAGTTCATCGTCTTCGTCGGTCCGTCCGGCTGCGGAAAGTCGACCCTGCTTCGGATGATTGCCGGGCTCGAAACCGTGACCTCGGGCGAGATGTCGATCGACGGCGAGGTGGTCAACGAAGTTCCTCCTTCGCGTCGCGGCATCGCCATGGTCTTCCAGTCCTATGCGCTTTACCCGCATATGACGGTCTACGACAACATGGCCTTCGGCATGCGGATCGCGCGCGAAAGCAAGACAGAAATCGATCGCCGCGTCCGCGCGGCTGCCGACACTCTCCAGCTCACCCCCTATCTCGACCGCCTGCCGAAGGCACTCTCCGGTGGCCAGCGCCAGCGCGTTGCCATCGGCCGCGCCATCTGCCGAAATCCCAAGGTCTTCCTGTTCGACGAGCCTCTGTCCAATCTCGATGCGGCGCTGCGCGTAGCGACCCGCATCGAGATCGCCAAGCTCAAGGACAAGCTGGCCGATACGACGATGATCTACGTCACTCACGATCAGGTCGAAGCGATGACGCTCGCGGACCGCATTGTCGTTCTGTCGGCCGGCAAGATCGAGCAGGTCGGGCCGCCGCTGGAGCTCTATGAGCGCCCGGCCAATCTGTTCGTTGCCCGCTTCATCGGTTCCCCGGCAATGAACATCCTGCCGGTCACGGTCAGTGAGCCCGGTGCCGAAGCCGCGCTCAGCCTCAAGGGTGGACGCTCCGCCAAAGTGCCGATCGCGATACCTGCTTCAGATAAAGGAAAGCCCGCAAGCCTTGGCGTCCGACCTGAAGATCTGGAGATATCGACAGGCGATGACTACCTCATCGAAGGCCGCGTGCTTCTGGTCGAAGCGCTTGGCGAAGTGACCCTGCTTTATCTCGAAGGCGGTGCCGGCGAAGAGCCGATCGTCGTCAAATTGCCGGGCATATCCGATGTCTCCAAGGGCGATATCGTCCGTCTCAAGGCGCCGTCTCAGAAGCTGCATCTGTTCAACGCCGAAGGCAGGACATATCGGCTCTAGGCGGTAAGACTGGGTTCACCACATTTCACGAACCGGTCCGCCTGGCTGTGCAGAAACGGGATGCGCCAACCCCTTGTTAAACTTCACGGCCTAGCCTTGGGTCGTAAGTATAGGAGTACAGTCGTGGGTGCGGCGCCAGTTAACAAAAATCATTATCTGAACAAGGAAGAGTCTTTCATGTACGACCGCGAGCAGCGGTTCCAGATGGAAGACACGATGAATGCCGGCCGCATCGAATATACCGAAAAGGCTGTTCTCAACATGGCGCAGCGCCGCTGCGACGTGGTGCAGATTTCGCAGAGCGGCGCGGTCCTAAGCCTGCTCACCCAGTACAATATCCCCAAGCAGTTCTATCTCGATATTCCCGATGCCCGTATCAACAAGGTCGGGTGCCTGCTGATGCGCGTCAACATGAACAACACAGCCGATGTTCGCTTCCTGCGTCTGCTGACCGACAAGGAGCTGAACCGCATCTTCGTGTTCTCGACCCATCCGAGGCACCGCGACCACAAGATGGATATCCGGACTTGGTAAGACGGACAGGTAAACACAAAAAAGGCGGCCATTGAGCCGCCTTTTTGCTGTGTGATGCATTGCTTCAAGCAAACACGCTCGCACCCTGGTCCGCCCGGCCGACATTGCGGCGGAAGGCGGAAAACAGTTCGCGGCCCATGCCGAATTCGTTTTCGGACAGGTCGGCTTCGGCCGGTGTACGGGCATCGAATTCCGCTGCATCGACCAGCACTTCCAGCGTGCCTGCAACCGCGTCGAGACGGATGATGTCGCCTTCGCGGATTTTGGCGATCGCGCCGCCATCCGACGCTTCCGGCGTCATGTGGATCGCCGCAGGCACCTTGCCGGATGCACCCGACATGCGGCCGTCGGTGACGAGCGCCACCTTGAAACCGCGGTCCTGCAGCACACCGAGCGGCGGCGTCAGGCGGTGAAGCTCCGGCATGCCGTTGGCTTTCGGTCCCTGGAAGCGGACGACCGCGACGAAATCACGGTTCAGTTCGCCGCGCTTGAATGCGTCCTGCAGTCCATGCTGGTCCTGGAAGATCACGGCCGGTGCTTCGATGACGTGCCGCTCCGGCTTCACGGCGGAAATCTTGATGACGCCGAGGCCGATATTGCCGGTCAGCATCTTCAGGCCGCCGGTCTTCTGGAAAGGCTGGTCGACCGTCGTCAGCACCTTCGGGTCACCGCTGACTTCGGGCACGCTTTCGCGTGTGACCTGGCCCTCGGCACCGAGCTTGGCTTCGACCGTATAGGCCTCCAACCCGTGGCCGAAGACGGTGCGCACGTCGTCATGCACATAACCTTCGCGTAGCAGCTGCTTGATCAGGAAACCCATGCCGCCTGCGGCATGGAAATGGTTCACGTCGGCAAGCCCGTTCGGGTAGACGCGGGCGAGAAGCGGTACGGCATCCGAAAGCTCGGAAATATCATGCCAGGTCAGGTGAATGCCGGCAGCGCGCGCCATGGCGACGAGATGCATCGTGTGATTGGTCGAGCCGCCCGTCGCATGCAGGCCGACGACGCCATTGACGATCGAACGTTCGTCGATCATTTCGCCGGCCGGCGTGAATTCGTTGCCCTGTGCGGTGATGGCGAGCGCCCGCTTGGCGGCTTCGCGGGTCAGCGCTTCGCGCAACGGCGTGCCTGGGTTGACGAAGGAAGCACCGGGCATGTGGAAGCCCATGATCTCCATCAGCATCTGGTTGGAATTGGCCGTACCGTAGAAGGTGCAGGTGCCCGGCCCGTGATAGGACTTGGACTCGGCTTCCAGCAGTTCGGCGCGGCCAATCTTGCCTTCCGCATAAAGCTGGCGGATGCGCGATTTTTCGTCGTTCGGAAGACCGGACGTCATCGGTCCGGCGGGAATGAACACGGCCGGCAGATGGCCGAAGGAAAGTGCTGCGATGACGAGGCCTGGCACGATCTTGTCGCAGATGCCGAGATAGACAGCGGCGTCGAACATGTTGTGCGACAGGCCGATCCCGGCCGACATGGCGATCGCGTCACGCGAAAACAGCGACAGTTCCATGCCGGGCTGGCCCTGGGTCACGCCATCGCACATGGCCGGCACGGCACCTGCCACCTGCGCAATGCCACCGGCCTCGCGGGCAGCCTCGCGGATGATCGGCGGGAATGTCTCGTAGGGCTGGTGGGCCGAGAGCATGTCGTTATAGGCGGTGATGATGCCGAGGTTCGGAACGACGTCGCCTGCAAGCGCGTCCTTCTCGGCGGGGGAACAGACGGCAAATCCATGCGCCAGATTTCCGCAGGAGAGAACGGTCCGGTGCGGACCTTTGGCGACTGCGCGCTGCAATCGGTCGAGATAGGCCTCGCGATGCGGTTTGGATCGCTCGACGATCCTTGCCGTGATAGCCTCGATGCTGGAATGCGCCGCCATGTCAAAGTCTCCTTCGGTCAATCCCGGTTTGGGAGAGGCCGAAGCCACCGGGATCATGGATATGATGGATCTGCCGGCGCCCTGTTTTTGTTAGGCGCCGGAACGAGTTCTTATGGAGCCCAGTATATCTTGAGCGGAGAAGCCGCCCGGTTGAGCACGGCACGGATCGGCATGTCCGTTTCGTCCGCTCCGGCTTCAGCCTTGGAAAGCACGTCCTTCTTCTCCTGGCCCTCGATATGCAGCACCAGCAGGCGCGCATCCGAAAGGGCCGAGAAGGTGAAGGTCAGCCGCTCTTCGCCAGCCCCTTCAGCCGCCATGGTCATCACGCCGGGCGGCGTCGAAAGATCGAGCGCCTTGGCAAGATGGTTGCCGCGTGGAAAGAACGATGCCGTATGGCCGTCGCCGCCCATGCCGAGGATAGCCACATCGAACGGCTTGCCGATCGAAGAGGTTTCCCGTGTGGCGATTTCCGCAGCAGCGTCTATCGAGGCCGCCTCATGGTAAAGGGGAATAAAGGTCGCAGCCGCGGCCTTGTCCTTCAACAGATGCGTCGCGACCAGAAGATGGTTGGAGCGCGTGCTGTCAGCCGGCACGAACCGTTCGTCGACCAACGTCACGGTGACCTTCGCCCAGTCGAGTTCCTTGCCCGAAAGCGCCTCGAAGAAACGCTTGGGCGTCGATCCCCCGGAAACGGCGATGGAGGCCGATCCCTTTTCGGCGATCGCGGCCGAAAGCCCATTGGCGACCTCGTCCGCAAGCGCTGCGGCGAGGTCTGCTCCATTGGCAAAATCATGAAAAGTCGATGCCATGGTTTTAGCCTTCGTGCCACGTACGGCCGTCACGCTCGATCAGCGCGATTGCCTGGCTCGGACCCCAGGTGCCGGCGGTATAACCCTGCGCCACCTGTCCGGTCTCTTCCCAACCCTTCAGAATCGGGTCGACCCATTCCCATGCCGCTTCCACTTCGTCGCGGCGCATGAACAGCGTCTGGTTGGCGCGGATCGTGTCCATCAGCAGACGCTCGTAGGCGTCGGGGCTGCGGGCATTGAAGGCTTCCGCAAAGCTCATGTCGAGCGAGACGTTGCGCAGGCGCATGCCGCCCGGACCCGGATCCTTGATCATCAGCGACTGCTTGACGCCTTCGTCCGGCTGCAGGCGGATAATCAGCTGATTGGCCGAAATGCGGCCCGCCGCGCTGTCGAAAATGTTGTGCGGCACCGGCTTGAAGGTGATGACGATTTCCGACATCCGCTCCGTCAGGCGCTTGCCCGTGCGGATGTAGAAGGGAACGCCGGCCCAGCGCCAGTTGCCGATCTCGGCCTTGATGGCGACGAAGGTCTCGGTGTTGGAGACGCCGCCTTCCAGCTCTTCCAGATAGCCCTTCACCGGTCCGCCTGCGGACGCGCCGGCGCGGTACTGGCCGCGCACCGTCATCACTTCGCAATTGTCGGCGGTGATCGGCTTGAGGGCCCGCAGCACCTTGAGTTTTTCGTCGCGCACCGCTTCGGAATTCATCGACGACGGTGTTTCCATCGCAACGAGGCAAAGCAGCTGCATGATGTGGTTCTGCACCATGTCACGCAGCGCGCCCGCCGTGTCGTAATAACCGGCGCGGCCTTCAAGGCCGACGGCTTCCGCCACGGTGATCTGCACGTGGTCGATATAGTTGGCGTTCCACAGCGGCTCATAGAGCGCGTTGGCAAAACGCAGCGCCATCAGGTTCTGGACGGTTTCCTTGCCCAGATAATGGTCGATACGGTAGATTTGTTCTTCCTTGAACACCTTGCCGATCGTGTCGTTCAGCACCAGCGCCGAGGCAAGGTCGCGGCCGATAGGCTTCTCGACGACGATGCGGGTCGACTTGGTGATCAGCTTGTGGTCGCGGATCTTTTCCGAGATGGCGCCGAAAATGGCTGGCGCGACGGCCAGATAAAAGGCGCGGATGCGCTCCTTGCCGGTGCCTTCGTCCAGAATTTTCTTAAGCTTGTCCCAGCCCTGGTCGGACTTGGCATCGACGGAAACATAGAAGATGCGTTCGCAGAAGGCCTTGACCTTAGCCTCGTCGTATTCGCCCTTCTTCAGATGCTCCTTGAGCGCATCCTCGGCGAATTTGCGATATTCCTCATTGGAAAGCGTGCTGCGTGACGCGCCGATGATCCGCGTCGGCTCCGTGAACTGGCCTTCGATCTGCCGGTGATACAGCGCCGGAAGAAGCTTGCGCTCTGCAAGGTCCCCGGTTGCGCCGAAGACGATGCAATCGAATGGTTCCACGGGAATGATCTGGCTGCTCATCGCTAAACTCTCGTCGTGTGTGGTTGGGGTGTGTCTTATGCTAATCGATTTAAAAAGGCTAGTCCGAATGTCGCTTTCAGAGACGGTCTCTTAGCGCGAACCAGGTTAATGCAAGGAAAAGCAGGGGCTTACGCATTGCATGTCCTCCTGGAAAGGCTGGAATATCGAGCTCGGCGAGCGCGTCAAGTTCACTGCTTCGTCCCGCGACCATTTCAGCATAAAGTCTGCCACAATAATTTGACAGCATAACGCCATGGCCTGAATAACCGCCGATCGCGGTCACCCCGGGCATCACCTCCCGCACGAAAGGCCGGCGAGGCAGGGTGATCCCCACATTGCCGCCCCAGGCATGGGTGATGCGAACGTCTTTTAGCGCGGGATAGGTGGTGACGATTTGGCTACGGATCGCCTCCGCCGTATCGCTCGGATCTTTCGAACTATAAACCTCGCGGCCGCCGAACAGCAGCCGGTTGTCCTTCGACTTGCGGAAATAGCGTACCACGAAACGGCTGTCGCAAACGGCTTCCATGCCGGGAATGACATGCGGGAAGGCGTCGAGCGGCTCGGTTGCGGCGATGAAGGATCCGATCGGCATGACATGCGCCGAGGTGACGGGTTCGAGATCGCCGACATAGGCATTGGTGGCGATCAGCAGCCGGTCGGATGTCAGCGTGCCTTTCGGCGTCTCGACCTGGATCTTGCCACCCTCGCGGCGGATTGCCGTCGCTTTGGTATTTTCATAGATGCCGGCGCCCGCAGCCTTCGCCACCTTTGCCAGTCCGATCAGCAGTTTCAGCGGATGGATATGGCCGGTGCCGGTATCGCGCACGCCGCAATAATAGTCTTTCGTGCCGACCCGCTCTGCCGTTTCCGCCTTGTCCATGAAGGTGACGTGCGGATAACCGTAACGCTCGGCGGCGATCTCCGCATTGGCGCGATAGTCGCGCTCATATCCCGGTTTGTGCGACACGTTGAGCTGGCCCGGCATGTAATCGATATCGATGCCGTGCAGTGTCGCAAAATCGAGAAGATGCCGCTTTGCGTTTTCTGCCATGTCGAACAGCAGCCTGGAGCGCTCGTAACCGAGTTCCTTTTCCGCCTCTTCCGGCCACCAGCGCTGGCCGGTACCCAGCTGCCCGCCATTGCGGCCGGAGCCGCCATCACCGAAATGCCCGCCCTCGATCAGCGCCACCGAGATGCCGGCGGCCGCAAGACTATAGGCCGCCTGCAGCCCAGTATAACCGCCGCCGATGATCGTCACGTCGACGGACTGCGATCCGTCGAGCGAGGGATAGGTGGGGCGCGCGTCGACGCTTGCCTGATACCAGGAAAGCCCCGGCGCGATCGGGCTCTGCCATGTATCCATGCGGCTCACCTTACACGTTGAGAAGCAGGAACTCGCGCTCCCACGGACTGATCACCTGCATGAAGGTCTCGAACTCGCCGCGCTTGACGCCGGCATAGATGCCGATGAATTCCTTGCTGAAGACTTCCGCGAGCGCCGGTTCTTCCTCCAGAAGCGACACGGCCGAGAGCAGGTCGCGGGGCAGGTCGATTGCGCCTTCGTTGGCGGATTCATCAGTGGGCGGGGTCGGATCTATCTTGTTCAGGATGCCGAGCAGGCCGCAGCCGAGCGACGCCGCAAGCGCAAGATAAGGGTTTGAGTCCGAACTCGGCAGCCGGTTTTCCACGCGCCGTGCGACAGGATCCGAGACCGGCACGCGAAAAGCCGTCGTGCGGTTGTCATAACCCCAGGCGGTATTGACCGGTGCGGCCATGTCCGGCGTCAGGCGGCGGTAGGAATTCACATAGGGCGCCATCATCACCAGCGCCTTCGGAATGAACGTCTGCATTCCGCCGATGAACTGGAAGAATTCCTTCGACGCTTTTCCATCCTTGTTGGAGAAGATGTTTTTTCCGGTCTCGATGTCGACGACAGACTGGTGGATATGCATGGCCGATCCCGCCTGGCCCTGCATCGGCTTGGCCATGAAGGTCGCATAGATGCCGTGCTTCATCGCTGCCTCGCGGATCGTCCGCTTGAACATGAACACCTGGTCGGCAAGTTCAACCGGATCGCCATGGCGAAGGTTGATTTCGAGCTGGGCCGGCCCTTCTTCATGGATCAGCGTATCGATCTCCAGCCCCTGCTTTTCGGAGAAGTGGTAGATGTCGTCGATCAACTCGTCGAATTCGTTGATGCCGGCGATCGAATAGCCCTGTCCGCCGAGGATCGAGCGGCCCGACCGGCCTTTCGGTGGATGCAGCGGATAATCCGGGTCGTCGTTCTTGGCGACCAGATAGAACTCGATTTCCGGCGCCACGACCGGCTTCCAGCCGCGTTCGTTATAGAGCCTGACGACGTTCTTCAGCACGTTGCGCGGCGTATAGGCGACCGCGTTTCCTTCCGTATTGACGATGTCGCAGATCACCTGCGCCGTCGGGTCGGTTTCCCAAGGCACCACGGAAAGCGTCGAAAGATCCGGCACGAGCTTGAGATCGCTGTCGCGCGGCTCGTAACGGAAGCTGGCCGTTTCCTCCGGATATTCGCCGGAAATCGTGTGCCGGTAGAGAGCGGACGGCAATGCCAGCGACGTGTTGGAGGTGAATTTCGAAGACGGCATCATTTTGCCGCGCGGCACGCCCGCAAGGTCGGGCGTGATGCACTCTATGTCCTCGATCCCGCGCGCGCGCAGCCATGCTGCCGCCTCCTGCCAGCTTGCCACGCCGCGAAGCGAGGTCAGCGTTGGTTGAGCAACAGCGGCTTTCGCGACCGTACCGACTTCAGGAGCGGGATTGGCTTTTTTGGTTGGCATGACACACCGGGTGAGGTTGATCGAATGTTCCCATCATAGCCACCGATCGGCAATTGGCGAGGGGGAGGCGTTGACTTTGGGTGAACTATGGCGAAGAGCGAAGGCGGCAACCGCCGAGAGCCCAAGGAGTGTCGTTTGGCCCGTAAATTCGATGTGGTGATCCTGGGTGCAGGTGCCGCCGGCATGATGTGCGCCATCCGCGCCGGCGCGCGCGGCCGTTCGGTTCTGGTCCTCGACCATGCCAAGGGTCCGGGCGAGAAGATCCGCATCTCCGGCGGCGGGCGCTGCAACTTCACCAATATCCATGCGAGCCCGAAGAATTACCTCTCGTCCAACCCGCATTTCGTCAAATCCGCGCTCGCTCGTTATTCGGCGCAGGATTTTATCGATCTGGTCAACCGCCACCGCATCGCCTTTCACGAAAAGACGCTCGGCCAGCTTTTTTGCGATGACAGCGCCAAGGATATCATCCGCATGCTGCTGTCCGAAATGGCGGGTGCCGGCGCAAAGCTCGAGCTGCAGACAGGCGTGACTTCGGTCGAAAAATCCGCTGACGGGTTTCGCGTCGTCACCTCCGGCGGCGAGACGATCGAAGCCCGCTCCCTCGTCATTGCCACCGGCGGCAAGTCGATCCCGAAAATGGGCGCAACCGGTTTCGCCTATGACATTGCAAGACAGTTCGAACTCAAACTCATCGAAACCCGACCCGGCCTCGTGCCGCTGACGCTCGATCCCAATCTGCTGGAAAAGCTTTCACCGCTTTCGGGTATCGCCGCACCGGCCGAGATCCGCCACGGCAAGACAACCTTTCGCGAGGCGCTCCTCTTCACCCATCGGGGCCTCAGCGGCCCCGCCATCCTGCAGATTTCATCCTATTGGCGTGAAGGCGACGAGGTCACTCTGGTCATAGAACCGGATCGCCGGATTGCCGATGACCTGAAGGCCGCCCGCAAGGCAAACGGCAAGCAGCTTGTCCAGACGGCGCTCGCCGAAATCCTGCCCAAGCGGCTGGCGCAGTTCTTTGCCGAAAAGCACCCGGCTGCCACCAAGCTGGCCGATTGTTCCGACAAGGTTTTCGATGCGGTCGCAGCCTCCATTCAGGACTGGCGTATCCGGCCTGCGGGCTCCGAAGGGTATCGCACGGCGGAAGTCACGCTCGGCGGCATCGATACGTCGGAACTGGACTCGAAGACGATGCAGGCAAAGGCAGTGCCCGGCCTCTATTTCATCGGCGAATGTGTCGACGTCACCGGCTGGCTTGGCGGCTATAATTTCCAATGGGCATGGTCGTCCGGCCATGTCTGCGGAGAAGCCGTCTGAAATCGGTGAAGAAGTGAAGGCGTATCGTCCGGTTGTAGATGTGTCGTTCAGCACTTCTTAATATAGCTGGCCGATCCTGCCACATTCACAGCTTATTTCCATGTTCAAAACGCAAATAGGCTGCCACTATAGGTTTGATTATCGTCTCGGAGTTACAGTCCATGCCGAATGCTCGCCGTGCCCGCGCCATCGCAATTGCCAAGGCGGATGACCGCGCAAAAATCGTTCGTCTCACCCTGCTGATGATTGCTGTCGGGGCCACGTCTGCACTTCTGGCCGTACCGGTACTGTTCTAAGCGGTACGCAAGATTAGTTCGATCTGTAACCGGTTTCCTGCGCGTTGCTGCGGGTGTCCGAAGACTTGCTGTTGACTTTAGTCAAATTTAGCAAAAATTTCACCTCTTTCGGCGAGTGTATGGGAGAATTCTACTCCCATAAGGGCTCGCTATGAAAAATATCGTTCCGTCCTCGGTTGTTACCAAGATTGTATTCCTGTGTCTGTTTCTTATCCTGGTTGCGGTATCCGCCGTTTCAGGTCTTGCCTACAACACGTTTCGCAAGGACATCATGGAAACGGCCGTCGAGGATACGCACAAGTCGATCCGCACGATGGCGCTGATCTACGAGACGGCGATGGCCGGCTCAAAGACGACGCTGTCGCAGGGAAAGCTTTCCCGGGTTACGGCTGGAGACGGTGCGCTTGAGGGCCATGATCTGGTCGACCGCACGGCAGGCTCGATTGGCGGCGTCTCGACGGTATTCGAAAAGCAGGGCAGTGATTATGTCCGCATCTCCACCAATGTGAAGAACGAGAAGGGCGAGCGTGCCGTCGGCACCAAGTTGGTCGCCGATCACCCGGCGCAGGCAGCCTTGGCGAGGGGCGAGGCCTATTATGGACCGGCGGTCCTCTTCGGCCGCGACTTCATGACGGCATATTACCCCGTAATGAATGCAACAGGTGGCGTAACGGGCGTGCTGTTCATCGGCATTCCCATGGAAGTCTATTTCGCCCACATCGCCTCGGCCGGTACGGCGTTGATGATTTCCTCGCTGCTGGCGCTTCTTTTCATCGCCATCGCCAGCTATTTCGTCATCCGCAGGCTTGTGAGCCCCCTCGGCGTGCTCACTGGCTCGGTCCGTGCGATTGCTGACGGCGACAACAAGTCCGAAATTCCCTACACGGCGCGCGGCGACGAATTCGGCAATATTGCCCGGGCCCTGCAGGTCTTCCGCGACAATGCGTTGGAAAAGCTGCGCATCGAGCACCAGAGCACCATGGAACGGGCGCAGGCGGAAGCCGAGCGTGAACGCAACGACAGCGACAAGCGCATGGTCGACGGCCAGATCGATCAGGCCGTTACCGCGCTCGGCACGGCGCTCTCGCGCCTGTCGCAGGGTGATCTCTCCGTTACCATCGACCAGCCCTTCTCCGGCAAGCTCGAACCGCTGCGTTCCGATTTCAACGGCTCGATCCTCAAGCTGCGCGATACGCTCTCCCATATCCGCCAGAGCACGATGGCGATCCAGAAGAGCAGTGCCGATCTCAGCCATTCGTCCGCTGATCTGTCACGCCGCACCGAAAATCAGGCAGCCTCGCTGGAAGAGACCGCAGCGGCTGTCGAGGAGATCACCGCGACCGTGCGCTCGTCTGCCGATCGTGCCCGCGAGGCGAACGAGGCCGTTGGTCACACGAAGAAGAACGCCGACAATTCCGGCACCGTCGTCAAGAATGCTGTCGAGGCCATGGGACGTATTGAAGACGCATCCCAGAAGATCGAACTGATCATCGAGGTCATCGACGACATCGCCTTCCAGACCAACCTTCTCGCTCTGAATGCCGGTATCGAGGCCGCGCGTGCGGGTGACGCCGGCAAGGGGTTTGCCGTCGTGGCGCAGGAGGTGCGTGAACTGGCGCAGCGCTCCGCCGATGCCGCCAAGGAAATCAAGGGCTTGGTCAACCAGTCGACCCACGAGGTCGGTTCCGGTGTTTCGCTCGTCCAGCAGGCCGGCGAAGTGCTCGCCACGATCAGCAGCGAGATCGTCGTCATCAGCCAGCATGTCGAGACCATCGCCACCGCCAGCCGCGACCAGTCGGCAGCGCTGTCCAACATCAACCAGTCCGTCAACCAGATGGACCAGATGACCCAGCAGAACGGCGCCATGGTGGCCGAAACCAGCGAGGCGAGCCAGCGCCTGGCGGCGGAGACCGAAGCCCTGTTCGGCCTGCTGCAGCAGTTCCGCATCGATGCGGCTGCCACGGGCACACAGCCTTCTTATCGCTACAGCAAGGCCGCCTGATCGGCGCCGCTTGAAGATCGGCAATCAGATGTGAGAAAGGGCGGCTTGAGGCCGCCCTTTCTTTTGGCAGGGAGATGAAAGGTATGGATGGCGCAGGGGCTCCGCAGAGGCTACCCAACGGCTCCATAAGCCCGGCTCTTGTCGGGCCGGTGTTTGCGGCAGTTCCAGCACGAGTGCGAAACCCCGGCTGCTGAATTTGCGACAAATTGCGGGACGGTGCGGTCCGACCCGGCAATCTTGCGCCCGCCGCTACTGAAGCCTGTTTGTCATGATGACGGGAACCATCAGGTCGCCCCAGTGGCCGTCGCCGCCGTGATGCCGCGCCGAGCGGATCAGCTCAACCGAAACGCCAGCCTCGACCGCCTTCATGACGGCATGGTTCAGCCGGTGCAGGTCGTTGGCCAGCGAGCGGATCGCGGCCTGCTGGTCGGCGGTCATGGCGCTCGCCTGTTCTTCCGCGCGTTCCTTGACGTGGGTCTTGATGGGGGTCTGGATCGTCATGTCGGGGTCTCCTCTCGTTGGGTTTGGTGTTCTGCCTGTTGGCGGTTGATGTCCAAGTCGTCGCTGGTCTTGACTGTTGGCGCCTGCCCCTCATCCGGCTGCCGCCACCTTCTCCCCGCAGGCAGGGAGAAGGACACGAGCCGCAAGGTTTCCGTCCCTCTCCAGCGCCGAGCGGGCCACGTCCCCTCTCCCCGTCATGACGGGGAGAGGGTTAGGGTAAGGAGCAACCCCGGATGCAGCTCGTGAGATGCCGCGGGATCAGGCAACTATTCCGCTGCCGGCCGGAACTGCGCATGCTCGGTCGATTCCGACATCGCCGTCGTCGAAGACAGACCGCCGGTGATCGCCATGGACACGGCATCGAAATACCCGGTGCCGACCTCGCGCTGGTGTTTGGTCGCCGTGTAGCCGTTGATCTCGGCGGCGAACTCCGCTTCCTGCAGCTCCGAATAGGCCGCCATCTGCCGGTCCTTGTAACCGCGCGAAAGTTCAAACATGCCGAAATTCAGCTGATGGAAACCGGCAAGCGTGATGAACTGGAACTTGTAGCCCATCGCCCCCAGTTCCCGCTGGAATTTGGCGATCGTCGCGTCGTCGAGGTTCTTTTTCCAGTTGAACGACGGCGAGCAATTGTAGGCCAGCATCTTGCCCGGATGGTCCCGATGCACGCCCTCGGCAAATTTGCGCGCCTGCTCCAGATCCGGCTTTGACGTTTCGCACCAGATGAGATCGCAATGCGGCGCATAGGCGACCGCACGGGCAATGCAGGGCTCGAGCCCGTTCTTCACACGATAAAACCCTTCCGCCGTGCGCCCCGCCTCATAGTCGACAAAAGGCTGGTCGCGCTCGTCGATATCGGAGGTGAGCAGCTTGGCCGCTTCCGCATCCGTGCGGGCAATGACCAGTGTCGGCACGCCCATGACGTCGGCAGCAAGCCGTGCCGCCGTCAGGTTGCGGATATGCGCCGCGGTCGGGATCAGAACCTTGCCGCCCAGATGGCCGCACTTCTTTTCCGACGCCAGCTGGTCTTCAAAATGCACGCCCGCAGCACCTGCCTCGATAAACGCCTTCATGATCTCGAAAGCGTTGAGCGGCCCGCCGAACCCGGCCTCCGCATCGGCAACGATCGGCGCAAACCACGTGTCGACCGAAAGCCCTTTCCCCTCTGCCGTCTCGATCTGGTCGGCGCGCTGCAGTGTCCGGTTGATCCTTCGCGCCAGTTCGGGCGCAGCATTGGCCGGATAAAGCGACTGGTCGGGATACATGGAAGACGCGGTATTGCTGTCGGCCGCTACCTGCCAGCCGGAGAGATATATCGCTTTTAAGCCCGCGCGCACCTGCTGCATGGCCTGGTTGCCGGTCATGGCGCCGAGCGCGTTGACGAAGTCCTCGCTATTCAACAGCTCCCACAGTCGGTTGGCACCCTTTTCCGCCAGTGAATAACGGATCTCGATCGAGCCGCGCAGCCGCTCGACATCCTGCGCTGAATAGGGGCGGGTGATCCCGTCGAACCGGCCGTCAGGCGCATTGGCAACGAGCTTGTAAAAATCTGTCATCTATCTCTCTCCCACTGGTTTGGAACTCTGGATCAGGCCCGGAAGCTCATGTGAAAGATTTACAGAATGACGAATGTTAATTCTATAAGTATATGATATAAAAGAAGTTACGATGTAATGACTTACACAATGACGAAAGTAGTTTTGTAAATTTTGTAAAAATCGAAGCCGCGTAAAACTGTGACAGGAGGAGGTCTATAGTGGAGCGGAAGGTGTTTGCGGGAGGACGCGTCAGACGTGTCCGGCTAGGCTTGGGACTGACTCAGACGGCGATGGCGGGCGCGCTGGAAATCTCGCCCTCCTATCTCAATCTGATCGAGCGCAACCAGCGGCCGCTGACGGTGCAGCTGCTTTTGAAACTCGCCTCCACTTACAAAGTGGACCTTGATGCGCTGCAGGGGGAGGGCGGCGGGCTTGTCGTCCAGTTGCGCGAGGTTTTTGCCGACCCGCTTCTGGCCGGTGAAATTCCCGGCGATCAGGAAATCGTCGAGCTGGCGGAAGCCGCACCCAATGCAACGCTTGCCACAGTAAAGCTCTATCGCGCCTATCGGGAACAGGCAGGCCGGCTTTCCGATCTCGCCGCCCTTCTGGCAAGCGAAGGGCGCGAGATGGCAACATCCGGCAGCCACATGCCGATGGATGAGGTGCGCCAGTCCCTGGAGCGCCGGCCGAATTTCTGTATTCGCATGGAGAGTGCGGCAGAAGCTCTGGCGAGGACCTTCGCCGCGGGTGACGACCTGCCGTCTGCCCTGCGTGCCTGGCTGAAGAGCGAGCGCGGCATCACCGTGCGCACGCTTCCCTCGCATGTCATGCCGAGCCTGCGCCGCCGTTATGATCGCCACAGCATGCGGCTCTTCCTGTCCGAGCGGCTGTCGCCCTTCGATCGCAACCGGGAACTGGCGACTGAAGTTGCGCTGCTGGCGATGGCGGCGGAAATCGATGCGGAGTTGGACGGCCTGTCCCTGCAGACGGCAGAAGCCCGGCGTATCGCCCGCTTCGAGCTTGCCCGTTATGCGGCGCATGCACTGCTGATGCCCTATGCGGCGTTTCTGGCGGCCGCACAGCGCGCCCGTTACGATATCGACATCCTGCGCGCCCGCTTCGATGTCTCCTTCGAACAGGCCGCAAACCGCCTGACTTCGCTCTGTCGACCGGATGCAGCCGGCATTCCCTTTTTCCTGATGGAGATGGATCATGCCGGCAATGTCGTGCGCCGTGCCGGTGCGCAAGGGTTTCCCCAGTCGCGCTTCGGCGGACGGTGTCCCAAGCTCGGCATCCATTCCGCCTTTGCCGAACCCGGCCGCATTCTTGTCGACCGGGTGGAGATGCCGGAAGGAGACGCCTTTCTAACCGTATCGAGAACGCTCGAAGGCCCTCAGGCCGATTTCGGCGAGCGCGTGCGGCGCACCGCCATTCTCATTGGTTGCGATATCGGGTTTGCAGCCGATATCGCCTATGCCGCAGCGCTGCCCGCCACCGGTTTTGCCGTCGAATCCGGCCCCGCCTGCCGCATTTGCGAACGCAAGGCTTGTCTTTCGCGGGCCGAACCGCCGATCACCCGGCCGCTCGGATTGGACGAAATGGTAACGGGTCTAAGCGCCTTCGATTTTCAGTAAGTCTTGGGCAAGTTCTTCCGCATTGCACATTCCTACTTGTGAGGCGCAAAAATCCTTTCTACTCTTGCCAAAAATCGTATGAAAAACATATGCGATCACGGTCGCGCCAGAGCTCGGAACAGGAGAAATCATGAAAATCCGTTTGTTTAGTCTCGCCGCCGTGCTTGCCACGACAGCCCTCGTGTCTTCGGCCATGGCGCAGGAGAAAGTGGTTCACGTCTATAACTGGTCGGATTACATCGATGAGTCCATTCTCGCGGATTTCACCAAGGAAACCGGCATCAAGGTCGTCTACGACGTCTTTGACAGCAACGACCTCGTCGAGACCAAGCTTCTCGCAGGCGGTTCCGGTTATGACGTCGTCGTCCCGACCGCTCCCTTCCTTGCCCGCCAGATCCAGGCCGGTGTGTTCCAGAAGCTCGACAAGTCGAAGCTGCCGAACATGACCAATCTCTGGCCGCTCGTCAGCGAGCGCCTGGCGAAATACGACCCCGGCAATGAATACGCCATCAACTACATGTGGGGCACGACCGGCATCGGCTACAATGTCGACAAGGTGAAGGCCGCGCTCGGTGACGTGCCGGTCGATAGCTGGGATATTCTGTTCAAGCCGGAAAATGCCGAAAAGCTGAAGTCCTGCGGCATCAACATTCTCGATGCCTCCGACGAAACCTTCGCCATCGCCATGAACTATGTCGGCAAGGACCCGGACAGCAAGCAGACGGCTGACCTGGAAGCCGGCGGCGAGGTCTACAAGGCGATCCGCCCCTACGTGAAGACGTTCAATGCCTCGGCCTATATCGATGAACTCGCCAATGGCGACAGCTGCATCTCGATTGGCTGGTCCGGTGACATCCTGCAGGCAAAGACGCGCGCTGAAGAGGCCGGCAACGGCGTCAAGGTCGAGTTCGTCATCCCGAAGGAAGGCACCTACATGTGGTTCGACAATCTCGCCATCCCTGCGGATGCCAAGAATGTCGAAGAAGCGCACGCCTTCATCAACTACCTGATGAAGCCGGAAATCATCGCCAAGGCTTCCAACTATGTCCAGTATGCGAACGGCAACCTCGCCTCGCAGAAATTCGTCGACAAGGAAGTTCTGGATAACCCGTCCGTTTATCCGCCGGAAGAGGTCGTGAATAAGCTCTTCACAATCTCCCCTTATGGTCCGCGCGAACAGCGCGTGCTGAACCGGGTCTGGACACAGATCAAGACCGGCAGCTGAGGCTGACACTGCAAGGGCGGGCTTCAACCCGCCCTTCTCGTTTCCAAGATAATCTGGGGCAAGGTATCACGTATGGCGAAATCTCTCGGACCGGTTAAACGCAAATTCTCTCCCTGGACCGATCCGAATGCGGTCCCTTTCATCCGCTTCGAGAACATTACCAAACGCTTCGGCGATTTTGTCGCCGTCGACAACCTCACCCTCGATATCTACGAGCGCGAATTCTTCTCGCTGCTCGGTCCGTCCGGCTGCGGCAAGACCACGCTGATGCGCATGCTCGCCGGTTTCGAGGAACCGACCGAAGGCCGCATCCTCTTGCAAGGGCAGGATATCCGCGGCGTGCCGCCCTATCGCCGCCCGACAAACATGATGTTCCAGTCCTACGCGCTCTTCCCCCATATGTCGGTGGAAAAGAACATCGCCTTCGGCCTCGAACAGGACAATATGCCCAGGGGCGAGATCAACGCCCGCGTCCAGGAAATGCTGAAGCTCGTCAAGCTCGAACAGTTCGCCAAGCGCAAGCCGAACCAGCTCTCAGGTGGCCAGCGCCAGCGTGTCGCGCTCGCCCGTTCGCTCGCCAAACGCCCCAAGGTGCTGCTGCTCGACGAACCGCTCGGCGCGCTCGACAAGAAGCTGCGCGAGGAAACCCAGTTCGAACTGATGGACCTGCAGCAGACGCTCGGCATGACCTTCCTGATCGTCACCCACGACCAGGAAGAGGCGATGACCGTCTCCGACCGTATCGCCGTCATGGACAAGGGCATCATCATGCAGGTGGCCACACCGGCCGAGATCTACGAAGCGCCGAACAGCCGCTACGTTGCGGATTTCATCGGTGACATCAACATCATCGAAGGCAAAATTGCCGATACGGCAAGCGCGCTTGGCGCACCGGGCACGGTGAAGATCGAAAGCGACGGCCTCTCCATCGCGGTCGATCAGGAATGCCAGGCTGTGAAAGGCGATCACGTTGCCTTTGCCGTCCGCCCGGAAAAGGTGCGCATCTCGCCGGATGCGCCGGCCGACCCGTCGGTCAATGCATTTTATGGCGAGGTGTGGGATATCGGTTATCTCGGTGACTTCTCGCTCTTCATCGTCCGCTCCGAGGATGGCCGCTTCATGCGTGCCGCGCAGGCAAATGTCTCGCGCCTCGTCGACCGGCCGATTACCTTCGAGGACAGGGTCTGGCTCACTTGGCCGCGCGATGCCGGCCTCGTCCTGACACGCTAGGGGAGGGGAGCGTACATGGCAAATGTCGTCGCTGAGGCCAATCCTGCCACCGGCACCGGAGGCCCGTCCTGGACCCGCTGGCTGGTCGTCGCGGTGCCCTATATCTGGCTCATTCTGTTTTTCGTCGCGCCGTTCCTGATTATCCTGAAGATATCCTTCTCCGACACTGCCATCTCGATCCCGCCCTATACGCCTCTTTTCCAGGGCTTCGGCGCGATCGGCGACTTCTTTTCGCAGCTGGATTTCGAGAACTACATCTTCCTGACCGAGGATCCGCTCTACATCTGGTCCTATTTGTCATCGCTCCGGATCGCGGCGATTTCGACCCTGCTGCTTCTCCTGATCGGCTATCCGATGGCGCTCGCCATGGCCCGTGCGCCGACCTCGATCCGGCCCACGCTCGTCATGCTGGTCATCCTGCCCTTCTGGACCTCGTTCCTCATCCGCGTTTACGCCTGGATCGGTATCCTGAAGCCGGATGGACTGCTGACGCTGCTGCTGCAGACGATCGGCCTGATGGGGCCTGACCAGCAGGTGCAGATCTTCCGCACCGATTATGCCGTCTTCATCGGCATCGTTTATTCCTACCTGCCCTTTATGGTCCTGCCGCTCTATGCGGCGCTGGAAAAGATGGATCATTCGCTGCTCGAGGCGGCAAGCGATCTCGGTTGCCCGCCCTGGAAAGCCTTCTGGAAAATCACCTTCCCGCTGTCGCTGCCGGGCGTCATCGCCGGCTCGATGATCTGCTTCATCCCGATCACCGGCGAATTCGTCATCCCGGATCTCCTGGGCGGCGCAGACACGCTGATGATCGGCAAGACGCTCTGGACGGAATTCTTCGGCAACCGTGACTGGCCGCTCGCCTCCGCCGTCGCCGTCATCCTGCTGATCATGCTCGTCATCCCGATCATGATCTTCCAGAACCAGCAGAAGAAGGTGGCGTGATGAGATCTCCCCGTTTCGACGCCACCGTGCTGACCCTCGGTTTCGCCTTCCTCTATATCCCGATCATCATCCTGATCGTCTATTCGTTCAACGCTTCAAGGCTGGTGACGGTCTGGGGCGGCTTTTCGCTGAACTGGTACTCGGCCATGTGGTCCAACCAGGGCCTGATGGATGCCGCCTGGGTGACTGCCCGCGTCGGCGTCCTGAGTGCTACGCTCGGCACCGTCCTCGGAACGCTGGCAGCGCTGGCACTCACCCGTTTTGCCCGCTTCCCCGGCCGCATGGCCTTTTCCGGCATGATCTATGCACCACTCGTCATGCCCGAAGTCATCACCGGCCTGTCATTGCTGCTGCTTTTCGTCGCCATGGGCGTCGACCGCGGCTTCTGGACGGTGACGATAGCGCATACGACCTTCACCATGTGCTACGTGGCGATCGTCGTTCAGTCGCGGTTGTTGACCTTCGACCGCAGCCTGGAGGAAGCAGCGCTTGATCTCGGCTGCCCGCCGGTCAAAACCTTCTTCAAGATCACCCTGCCGCTGATTTTCCCTGCCGTCATCGCCGGCTGGATGCTGGCCTTCACCCTGTCGCTCGATGACCTGGTGATCGCCAGCTTCAACACCGGTCCGGGCGCAACCACGCTGCCGATCAAGATCTATTCGCAGGTCCGTCTCGGCGTGACACCGGAAATCAACGCCATCTGCACGATTCTGATCGGTCTGGTCACGCTCGGCGTCATCGCCGCATCCCTCACCACCAAACGCACGGAGATCAGGCGTGTCCGCGATGAACATCTCGCGGCACGCGGCACGACCTCCTGAAGCAATTTCCAGCAAAAGTGGGAACCCGCTTTGCGTCTGGAATTGCGCTGACAAAAAGAGATAAGAGCAGTTTTGCGTTTCGAAGAAAGGCGGAAATGCTCTTAAGAGTGACCTATTCGCCGGGCTTGGCAGCCGGCACGTTCATCGGCCAGAGGATCGGTGTCGGCCACGCTCCGCCAATGAAGAAGTCCAGCGGCGGGCTCGCATCCTTCGGCGTGATCGTGGCGGAAAGCGCGAGGCTGCTATTGGCAAGCGGCACCGCTCCGGTCAGCGATATCGTTTCGTTGCGGCCGGCAATTTCCGTATCCTGGAGATCGGCGATCCCATTGCGGATCGTTGCGGTCGCCTTCGTGCTGTCGAACTCGATCGACCCGGTTGCAGCATCGCTGAGCGTGAAATAGGGCTTCTGGATTGCCAGCTGGCGAATGGTCGATATGTCTATGCCGGTCAGCTTGCCGGCTCCGGTCTGGAAGTTGATCGTGCCCACCGCCGCGTTCCAGGCGTCCTGATTGATCGGGCGCGGCACGTCCAGTGAAATATCCAGCGAACCCTGGGCTGCCGGTAGCGCGCCCTTGAGCTGCAGCTGCTGCGCAATCGAGGCGAAATCGGCGCCTCGCACGGCCGCGCGGAAGGCAACGGTCTGTCCGCCGGCGTCTGTTGCGCCACTGGCCTTGAGCGTGCTGATCCGGCCCGTCATGCGGCCCGGCTGAAGATCGCTTTCCAGAATATCCAGGCGGAATTGCTGCGCCACATTCATCAGCCCCAGCGCGAGATCGTGAAGCTGCAGGCCACCCAACGAAGCAGTCTGCGAGGACAGCCTGAGATCGAGATCGAGGTTGGTCACAAGCGAGGGCAGCGCTTGCTGGTCCCTGCTGATCGTCGGCTCCAGCGCAATGAAAAGGCGCCGCAGGTCCATGTGGTCAAAGGCCAGCGTGCCTGAAAGCCTGGGTTGCCCCGAAGCCGGTGTATCGAGTTCCAGAAGGCCGGTGGCATTCTCGTCGTTCAGTCCGAGCGAAAGGTCTTCGAACCGCAATTCCTGTCGGTCGGCAATCAGCCGGGCGGAGACGGAGGCCGATTGCAATCCGTCGACAAGACGGGGATCGATCTCGAACCAGCGCAATGCAGCGGGCATGTCCGAGGCGCGAAGCTCCACATTTCCGGAAAAATAGCCCCGCGGCGTCAGGCTTGCGAGACCATCGAACCTGGCAAGCCCAATATCCGCACTGGCCGTTCCCTCGAAGTCTCCGCTTCTGCCGTCAAGCAGAAGCAGCGGCTGCGTGCTGCGAATGTCGAGGCCGATCTTCTTGCCGCGGACGATGGCATCTCCCCGGATGGTCACGGCATCGGAAAGATGCGGCCAGTCCATCATTCCGTTGATCGCGTCGAAGCGGACGGTCTGCCCGTCGGTCTCCCTGACGAGATCGACAATGCCGTTGCGGACCTGCACCTCTCCGATCGGTGCGTCGAGCGCCGGATCGAGCTTCTGGTTGCTGCCATCGGCCGATACCTTGGCCATGGCGTCGACCAATTGCCCGCCATTTGCCCAGCGCACCCGTCCATCCGCGCCACGGTTCATGAAGACATGCGGTTCGCTGAGGCGAAAATCCTCAAAGACCGGTTCGCCCAGCAGGGCTTCGATCAGGTCGAACGAGGCGGATAATTCCTTGATTGTCGCAAGTATCTTCTGCCCGTCCTGCTCATCACTGTGAATGGTGATGTCGGTCAGCGTGACTTCCGGCTGCGGCCAGAACCGGATTGTGGAAACCCCGCCGATCGTGGCGTTGTGGCCGGTCCACTGTTCAATGGACTGTTCGATGCTTTCCCGCACGATGCTGGTGGAAATCAGGAAGGGAGTAACGATCCTGAAGATAACCGCCACCACAAGGATCAACGCAAGCACGGCCAGCACCGTTCGGCCAACTGGCCGGCGGGCGTGCCTGCGGAATGTCTGGGCGGTTTTCGAGAACATGCAAGGCGCATATAGGAAATGGTGGCACGGCGCAATTCAGGCACCGGAGTGACAATGTGATCTATTTCAAACGTTATCTGCAGTGTCGGGATGAAGACGCCATGCAATCCGATTTGCCGATGAGATCAAGCCGGGGGAATCTGCCAAACATCCGCCTGATCCCAATGTGCTGAAACCATACGAAAAACTTGGCGGAGCTTGCGTGCTGATCTTGTTGCAATGCAGCAATACCTTGCGCTGGCTCGGATCGGGACAGGTTTAAGCTCTTGTTGAGTGACGTTCCTCAATTCTGGCGCGAAATGTCCCGTTTGGGTTTATAACACCAAGGCACGATGAGATTTTGAGGCGGGACGTCTTTTACTCCTATCGTTGTTGAACAGCACAATGATTCAAGGGCAGCCGAGGCTGCCCCTTTTTTTTAGAGATATCTACACGTATACCGCGAATATGTGACTGACTGTCGCGTTTTATGAGTGTGCGGTTTAGCTTGCCAGCACGCGCTGCGACGGGAAAGTGACTTCCACCAGCGTTCCCTCGTTCGGCGCCGACGTGATGGAAAAGTTCGCCCGGTTGGCATCCACCATTGCCTTGGTCAGCGGCAGTCCCAACCCCGTGCCGTCGCCCCGCTTGCGCGATGCACCCGCCACCTGCCGGAACGGCTTCATCGCCAGTTCCAGTTCGGGACGTGTCATCCCGATGCCGGTGTCGCGAATCCTGAGCACGACGCTGCCGTTCGCTTCATAGGCGGTGGAGACGACGATCTGCCCGCCTGATGGCGTAAACCGGATCGCATTGGACAGGATGTTGAGCACGATCTGCTTGATCGAGCGCAGATCGGCCACCACCTGCGGCACGGCCTGAGACAACGCCGTGCGGATGATCACCCGCTGGCCATTTGCCTGCGGCTGCACCAGCGATACCGCCTCCGACACCGTTTCGTTGAGCCCCACCGCGATGAAATCCAGATCCAGCTCGCCGGCCTCGATCTTGGAAATGTCGAGCAGGTCGTTGACGATATCCAGCACATGCCGGCCCGAGCGGCCGATATCGTTGGAATATTCGATATAGCGGGGATGGCCGACAGGTCCGAGCCGTTCGGACGCCATCATGTCGGCAAAGCCGATGATCGCGTTGAGTGGCGTGCGTATTTCATGGCTCACATGCGCCAGGAATTCGCTCTTGTGCGCATTGGCGGTTTCCGCCGCCCGCTTTGCGGTCCTCAACTCGTCTTCGGTCCGCTTCCACTGGGTGATATCGCGAATGACGGCGCAATACCCGTCGGACGAGGTCAGCCGGCCGATCGTCATGAACAGCGGAAGGAAGCCGCCGGACGCCTCGCGGCCGATCACTTCGCGCCCGTCGTTCAGCACGCTTGCAACGCCATGCCCCGAGAGGCCGGAAAGATAATCGAGGATCGCCCGCTGGCTTTCATGCGCAAACAGCGTGACGAAAGGCTTGCCGTTGATTTCGTCGCCATCGAAATTGAACAGCGCGCTCGCCGCCCGGTTCATCGAACGCACTTCCCTGTCCGACCCGATGATGACGACACCATCCGTGGCCGTTTCGAGAATGGCGCGCAGCTCTTCCACCTCGACCTGCAGGCGGGCCAGCTGATCGGCGGTGCGGATCGGGCGAAGCGGCAGCACCTCTGCCGTTGTGCTCTCCGGCGGCTCCACCTCGGCGGCGACCGGCATCAGTG
>UBNQ01000030.1 GCA_900466875.1 Hyphomicrobiales bacterium
CGCCCAGCCGATTTCGCCCGCCCCGGCCATATCTTCCCCTTGAGGGCAAATCCGGACGGCGTTCGCGGTCGCACCGGCCACACGGAAGCAGCCGTCGACCTATGCCGACTGGCTGGAAAACGTCCGGCAGGCGTTATCTGCGAGATCTCCAATGACGACGGCACCATGGCCCGGCTTCCCGATCTCGAGATCTTTGCCGAACAGAACGGCCTGCTGGTCATCACCATCGAGGATCTCGTTCGGTATCTGAACGACGCGAAGGCCGGAGCCTTGGCCGCCGCCTGATATTGGCGGCATGACGCTCTGCGGCTTGCTCCAGCTTGCAAACAAATAACGGGCCCGATCATGCTCCATGACCGGGCCCGTCATTTTTGCTCCAATGGCAGTGTGACCCTCGCCACAAGTCCGTTGGGCTCCCGATCGAGCAGCACCAGTTTCCCGTGATGGGCCTGTACGATTTCGGCAACGATGGACAGACCAAGACCAAAACCAGTTTCGCTGTCCTGGCGCGCCGCATCCAGCTTGAAGAACGGCTCGAGCACACGGCTGCGATACTCCTCGGGAATACCCGGCCCGTCATCGGCAATGTCGATGATCGCATGATTATCGACTACGCGAAGCTCGACGTCGACATGCGTCCCGAACTTCACTGCGTTCTCGCACAGATTGGTGATCGCGCGCGTGAGCGCCAAAGGCTTGAAGCTGGTGGCCATGCGCGCAGGGCCGCGATATTGCACGTCATGCCCCATATCGGCGAATTCATCGCAGGTGGTTTGCAGCACCGAGGCCAGGTCTGTGCGTTGCGATAATTCCCGTTGGTAGTTGTCGCGTAGATAACCGAGGCTCTCCTTCAACAGCCTGTCGATGCGCTCGATATCCCCCAGCAACGCCTCCCTCACCTCTTCTTCGCGCACCCGTTCGGCGCGAAGCCGCAGGCGCGTCAGTGGCGTCCTCAGATCATGGCTGATGCCGCGCAGCATCCTTGTGCGGGACTCGACCATAGTCGATATCCGCCGCTGCATGCCGTTCAGCGAACGGGCCAGCGCCACGATCTCGACGCTTCCATCCTCCTCGAAAAGTGCTGGTCCCACCGAGATGTCAGCCTTCATCGCAGCAGACGCGATACGCCGCAAAGGACTGGTAATCGCCCGCACCGCAAACACCGAAAACAGGATGAGAAGCGTAACCGTCGCCACAAGATAGTTCGAACCGAATATCAACGCATCGTTGCGAAGGAAGCTCTCGGGCAATTCCATGACGAGAAGTGTGTCTTGGTCGACTTGCGCGGCAAGCACACGCTTGCCGTCAGCGAACGTCCTCCAGCCGCCGAATGGTACGGGGTGGTTTTCCGGAGGAATTAGCCGATCGAGTAAGACTTGGATGAATGGCTCGTCGGGCGAGGACGTGGTGAACCGTTCGGAATACGAGAGTGGCTGCAATGCCAGACGCACGTCTTTGCGATTGGCAGCCGCAAGGATCACCTCTCTTTCGGCCGGAGCTGCCGAGGCGAGCACCGATGCGATTGCCGACACCTGAGCCGACATGCTTTCCATGTCAGGGGCGCTGTATTCTTCCCTGACCCAGCTTTCGAGCGTCGAACCGATGATGAAAGCAATGATCAGGCAGGCGAAAATAACTGCAGTGATCTGGCCGTGAATGGTCGAAAACAACTGGGAGACCCGAAATCCCAAAACGCCCCCTTGGGCTGCTCTGCCCGATGTGAATTGTGACACGACCTCTATGGCGGGCCTGCGGCCTGCGAAGATAAAGCCTTCAGGTGAAAAACGATATTAAGTTTTATCTCAAGTCCCTGCTCCCCGTGTTCGCAACAAAGCGTAACACAAAGACACGCTTTGCCCGTTTCATTCATGACAGGACAGAGGTGTTGCAAACACGGCTCGCCTTTTGATGCGGCGTCTCGTGTCAAATCACTGGAGCACTCATGTCTTTTATCCAACGGACCGATCGGCGACTTCTCGCAAGCGCCTTATACATGACGCTCGCGATCGCCGGCACGGCTTCGACCGCATTTGCCGCCGATGCGAGCCTTTCAGAACAGCCTCCGGAACCGCAATTCGACCAGGAGCGGTTCAGCAAGGAGAAACCGGAACGCAGCTGGAGCCTTATTGTCGGCGCCGGGGCGATCTACGAACCCGAATATGAAGGCGGCAAGGACTTTGCCATACAGCCGGTACCATTTGTGGTCTTCACCTATGGCGAATGGCTGGAGATCGATCCGACGGGCGTGACGATCACAGCCCTTCAGCATGACGGTTTCGCACTCGCGGCCAAGGTCGGTTACGAAGGCGGACGCGACGATGACGACGCGGACCGGCTTGAAGGACTGGGCGATATCGACTTTGCCGCCACCGTCGGCGCCAAGGCTTCCTACAAGTGGAATGGCTTCGAGTTCTATGCCGCGGTCGACCAGACGATCAGCGGCAGCGAAAGCCTGATCGGCACATTCGGCGCCGAATATCAGGCGCCGGTAACGGAACGGCTCATCCTCGGCGCTGGTGTCGAGGCGGTGGTCGCCAACGACAAGCACATGGAATCCTATTTCGGTGTGACCGCTGCCCAATCGGCAAGATCCGGTCTGTCCGAATACAAGGCCGAAGCCGGCCTGAAACGCGTCAACGTCTCGGCATCGGCAATCTACATGCTGAGCGAAAACTGGCTTGTCCGCGGTGAGGCAGGCGTAGGCTTCCTCACCGGCGACGCTGCAGACAGCCCTATCGTGGAAGAAAAGACACAGCCTTCCGCCTCCCTGTTTGTCGGCTACAAGTTCTGACAAGAACAGACACGTCAAATGACCGAAGCCGGGCGCCCTGCCCGGCCTCTTTGTTCTAGAGGGTCAGGACTGCTCGACATTGGCGGTAAACATGTAGCCGCCAAGCCTCACCGTCTGCAGCAGGACGGGGGTCTTCGGATCCGCCTCGATCTTCTGCCGAAGACGGCTGATATGAACGTCGACGCTGCGCTCGATCGGCCCTGCAAGACCGGTATGGGTGAGCGAAAGAAGCTCTTCGCGGGTAATCACCCGGCCCGGATTGCGGCAGAATGCAAGCAGCAGGTCGAATTCCGTCGTCGTCACAGCAACCCGGGCATTGCTCGGATCGTGCAACTGGCGGCGCAGCGGGTCGATCTGCCAGCCCTCGAAGCGCAGTTTTCGCTGAACCGCGGTATTCACCAGGCCATAGGATGCGCGCCGAAGCAGGCTGCGGGTACGGGCGACGACTTCGCGGGGGCTGAACGGTTTGGTGACATAGTCATCGGCTCCGACCTCCAGCCCGACGATACGATCGACTTCTTCACCGAGCGCGGTCAAAAGAATGATCGGCGTCGTCTTTTCCGAGCGGATACGCCGGCAGATGCTCAGGCCATCCTCGCCGGGCAGCATGACATCCAGAATGATGAGATCGAATTCATTGTTGCGCAGCAGCGCATTCATCACATGCCCATCTTCGGCAACGGTGGCCATCATGCCGTTTTCCTGAATAGCCAGGGCGAGCAGCTTGCCGATTTCAGGGTCGTCCTCGACGATCAGGATTTTTGCATTGGCTGTATTGGCTTGCACGGCTATGGTCCTTAATCGCCCGATCGCATGCGTTTCGCATGCCGGCCGGACAGCATATGTTTCGCTTTATTAAGTTTTGTTGCGAGGCTTGGAAAGCCGCTATAATCGCCGCAGGAAGTCTCAGCCATCATACCGCGAAAAACGCGCTGCAGGCTTCACGAGAAGGCATGTAACATTACGAAATAACACGAAATGAACCGACCCTGCGGCCGGGACTAGGTTGCTCCGAACACTCGGAGCAGCCCCATGACGCCATCGATCCCATATACCAGACAGACTGGTTTCCACCTTTCGCTCGTGCTCATGGCGACGGCGGTTTCAAGCGCGGGATTTTATCTCTATCCCTCGGTCGACTTGACCGTCTCACGGTATTTCTTCGACGGTGAACAATTCCCCCTGAGACACAACGGATTTCTTCAGGTGCTCCGGCAGGCGAATTTCTGGGCCGGCCTCATTGTCATCGGCGCTTCGATGGTTTTTGTGGCATCGCGCCGCCTGAGAAATGCCCTCGGGATCAATCTCGGGCGCGCGCTTGTTCCGCTGATAACCTATGCGATCGGCGTTGGCCTCATCGTGAATATGGTCTTGAAAGACACGTTCGGAAGAGCAAGGCCGCGCGACACTTTGGGCCTGGGCGGCGATCACCCCCTGTCCGCAGCCTGGGAGATGTCCCAGGCCTGCGCATCGAATTGCTCCTTCACATCCGGCGAGGCGGCCGGTGCGATGGCGATGATGTCCCTGGCCTACCTCATTCCAGCCGGGCGGAGGGCATTGCGCCTGGTTGCGCAGATCTCGCTGGGGATGCTGGCAATCTCATTGTCTTTCAACCGCATCCTGTTCGGAGGGCATTATCTGTCCGACGTCGTCCTTTCCATGCTCATCGTCAGCGCCGTGATGCTCGCCGCCGACCTGCTGATGCGTCAGCTCCGATGGAAAAGGCTCGTGCTGAAAAGAGGCCAGCCGAGGTTTGCCCGGCGTGAAAACGCGGCTGCTGTCGTTTTACCGCGCGCTCGATGAGTGGCGGCCGCTTGCGCATCATGCACGGTCCTTGCCGCCTTTCGGCCAATAGATGGCGACGGACGGCCGGGACGCTTTCGCGCCTGGGCAATGTCCACCTGCGGCTCGCGCTCTCGAATGAGAATACATCCCACCACACCATCAGAAGAGCTGACCATTATGCAAACCCGACTTTCTTCCGGTTCTCGCCAGCCTGACAGCCAAAACGTGACCTCCAGGGTCAAAGGTGTCATCGCAGCCTATCTTGATCTCCCCCTCGAACTTGTCGTCGAGGAGGCAAGCCTTTCGCGCGATCTGGGTGCGGACTCGCTGGAAATCACCGAGATGGTGATGGTTTTCGAGGAGGAGTTCGGCTTCAAGATCGACGAGAACGCTTCCGACCGGTTCCTGACGGTCGGTGACATCATCACGCATCTGCGCAGGCTCACGGACGCGGGAAACTGATCCGCTCCGCAAGCCTGAGCTCAAAAGGAAACAGCCGGATCTTGTCCATTCAAGATCCGGCTGTTTGCACAGGCCTTCGCATTCCAAACCCTCGCAAGAATTCGATCTCCCTCGAACACAGGCTGCGCTGAAATGGCAAGGCGACCTCTTTCCCGTCTCATTTTCCAGCTGCTGGTGTCGGCCGTTGTCGTCGGCGCGCTTCTCGGTGGACCTGTTGCTCTGATGCTTCTGGTCAACCGCAGCTATTGAACGGCCTGTTGCGGCTTTTCCTGCTCACCGCTCGTTGCCCGCATGGGCTGGAAAGCTGCAGCTTCCCGGCCGCAGAGCATCTCCCACCTCAGCCTGACCAGGACCGAAGAGTTCAAAGCGTCGCCGAGGAGCGCGTTTCAATAAACATCCCTGCAGCACTGACGCGAACCGAGACGACCTTGCGTTATCGACCGTTCAGACAAGATGACGGGGCCAGCCTGCGGAAGCTGGCCCCGTCAAAGAGCGCGCCGGGGGGCCTGGGGGGCCTTGCGGTTATGGCGCGCTCATTGCCGGATCTCTTTCGAGCCCGCTTCGGCCGACTGGAGGAAAGGCCGGAAGACGCGACCGACGCGATCGCCGATACCCGAAACGATCAGGTGCAGGGACGGGATCACGATCAGCGACAGGACGGTGGAGACAAGCAATCCGCCGATCACCGAGATTGCCATCGGCGC
Organism: Hyphomicrobiales bacterium; assembly: GCA_900466875.1. Lineage (GTDB taxonomy): Bacteria > Pseudomonadota > Alphaproteobacteria > Rhizobiales > Rhizobiaceae > Neorhizobium. The sequence goes on from UBNQ01000030.1 coordinate 5,743, forward strand.
CCGAAATTCGCCGCCTTCTCCGATCGCGAAAGCCGATGGCAGCATGCCGCCGACCATCGCAAGCGTCGTCATGATGATCGGGCGCACGCGCTCCCGGCATGCCTCGACGACCGCTTCACCACGGGAAAGTCCATGCGCCTCCCGCTCGATGGCGAAATCCACCAGCATGATCGCATTCTTGGTCACGATACCCATCAGCATCAGGATGCCGATCACCACAGGCAGAGATATCGGGGCCCCGGTGAGGAGAAGCGCCGCCACGACACCGCCGATGGAAAGAGGGAGGGAGGCCAGAATGGTCCAGGGCGACAATACGCTTTTGAACAGCAGAATGAGGACGATCAGCACCAGCATGATGCCGCCACCCATCGCCACCGCGAAGCTTTCGAAGACATCGCCTTCGGTATCGGAATCGCCGGTCGCCTGGACACGCACGCCGTCAGGCAGGTTCTTGACGCTCGCAAGCTGCATAACTCGCTCCAGCCCCTGGCCCGAGGTCAGGCCGCTGGCCATATCCGCGCCGATCTCGATCCGGCGCTGACGGTCGAAGCGGTCGATCGCGGCAACGGTCTCGTCGAAGCTGATGGCGGCGACCGTCGACAGCGGCAAGTGCCCACCATTCGCAGTCGGCACGCTCAGTGTTTCGAAGACCGGCAATCGGCCCCGCGCGGCACGGTCGAGAACGACGCGGATCGGGATCTGCCGCGAGCCTTCGATGAAATTCGCAAGCCGCGAATCTACGTCGCCAATCGTCGAAATCCGCATCGTGCTGGCGATCGCCGCCGTCGAGACGCCGAGCGTTGCCGCCTTCTCCGTGTCGACCGTCATGCGAAGCTCCGGCCGCATCGCGACATTATCGCTCGACGGCCCGACGAAACTCCCATCCGCAGCCATCTCGCGCAGGATCCGGTCCTTCGCGTCCTGAACGGCATCGCCGTTGCTGCCCAGCACGGAGAAGGTGATGTCGCGGCCACCGCGATCGTTGAGAAAACGCAGACGCACATCGGGAATATCGGCCAAGGCCTTTTCAAGTTCCGCTTCGATCGCAAAGGAGGACCGATCCCTCTCTGCCTTGTGCAGAAGGTCGACCGAAACGACGGCGTAACGCACATCCTGCTGGCCGCTCATGTTCGATCCGGCACGCACCAGCACGCCCTCGATTTCATCGACCTGACCGACCGTGGCCGCAATCCTGTCGGTGACACCGCGGGTCTCGGCAAGGCTGGAGCCTGGCGGCAATTCGACAGTCAGCGTCAAACGCCCGGTGTCCTCTTCCGGCAGGAACGTGGTCGGAACCGACATGAGCGACATCATCGCAAGGACGAACAGGCCGAAGGCGGATATGACGGTCACCCATTTCCAGCGCAGGGTCTGGCGCAACAGACGCTCGTAGGCGCGCGACAATTTCCCTTGTCGCTGTTCAGCGGCGGGCGCGGTCGTCATGATGTAGGCCGCCATGACCGGGGTGATCAGCCGGGCCACCAGCAGCGAGAAGAACACGGCAATCGCCACGGTCAGCCCGAATTCCCGGAAATAGAGCCCGACGACGCCGCTCATCAGACCGACGGGCGCGAAGACGGCGATGATCGTTGCCGAAATTGCAATCACCGCAAGACCGATTTCGTCGGACGCATCGAGCGCTGCACGGTAAGCGGACTTGCCCATGTTGCGATGCCGGACGACATTCTCGATCTCGACGATGGCGTCATCGACCAGGATGCCCGTTACCAGCGTGATGGCCAACAGGCTGAGAATGTTGAGCGAGAAGCCGAGCAGATCAATCGCGAAGAATGTCGGGATGATCGACAAAGGCAGGGCAACGGCCGCAACCAGCGTCGCGCGCCAATCGCGCAGGAACAGGAAAACGACGATGATCGAGAGCGCCGCACCTTCAAGCAGTGTATGCATCGCCGATTGATAGTTTCCGGCCGTATAGGAAACGGTGTCATCAACGATCTCGAAACGCAGACCGGGATGGCCGGCACCCAGTTTTTCGACGGCAGTGGCCACCTCTACGGCAACGGTGACGTCGCTTGCTCCTTGCGAGCGATAGACGGAAAAGCCGACGACATCGACGCCGTTCAGGGTCGCGAAAGCGCGCGGCTCGGCGAACGTGTCGCTCACCGTCGCGACATCCGCCAGCCGGACCGAGTTCTCGCCGGCAAGCGACAGGCGCGTTTGTGCAAGCCCCGCAACGGTGCCGGCGGCAGCGGCAGTCGTCAGAACCTGCTCGCGGCCTTCCATATCGCTGCGCCCGCCGGATCGGTCGAGCTGGGTCTCCATGATCGTTTCGTTCACCGCGTTTGCCGAGAGCGAAAGCGCCTGCAGCCGGTCGGCATCGAGTTCGACATGGATCTCCCGGTCGGCACCGCCGATCCGGTCGATACGGCCGACGCCGGAAAGGCCCTGCAGATCGCGCATCACGGTGTCATCGATGAACCAGGAGAGTTCGGCCACCGTCATCTCCTGGCTGGAGACGGCATAGGTTACGATGGACTGCGCTTCCTCCTCGATCCGTTCGATGATCGGTTCGTCGATCGTTCCCGGCAGGTCGCCTCTGATCCTTGCGATCACATCGCGCACATCGTTCATCGCGCGATCGGGCGAGACCAGGCCGAGTTCGAATTCCACCGTGGTGACGGAGCGTCCCTCGCCGATCGTCGAGGACAGTTCCTTGATGGCAGGCAGCGACGCGATCGCGTTTTCGACAAGACGCGTGACTTCGGTTTCCAGCTCGACGGGCGTGGCGCCCGACTGTTCGACGGTCACCTTGACCGCAGGCGTGATGATCGTGGGGAAATGGGTGACCGGCAGGCGGCCAAAACTGTAAAGGCCGACAACCGTCAGGATCACGAACAGCAGGATGGAAGGAAGCGGATTGCGGATCGCCCAGGCCGAGATATTGCCGTTCATCGGGCCAACTCCCTGTTTTCGACCGCAAGAGCCGAGGCGACATGATTTGCGGCGGGCCGATCGGATGCGGCAAGAACGGGCCGGACCTTTTCCTGCGCTTTCAGAAATCCACCGGATTTCAGCACCACCATCTCGCCGTCGCTGAGCCCGTCGACAATCTCGACAAAACCCTCCTGCCGCACACCCACGGTCACATCGCGACGATCCACGACGCCATCCTTGACCACGAAAACATTGCTTGCGCCGCTTGCGGTATTGACCGCGCTTCCGGGCAGGAGAATGTTGCGCCGTGGCGAGGCATTGATGCTGCCGCGTGCGAAGACGCCGGGCTTCAGACCTTCCGTTTCGTCAAGCTCGATGCGCACCTCGCCGCTGCGGGTAACCGGATCGACCTGCGCCGCGGTCAGCCGCAACCTGCCGCCGAGCAAGCCATCATATCCCGGCAGGCTGATCTGCGCGCGCATGCCCTCGCCGAGCCGCATGAAGCTGATCTCCGTCACCTGCGTGACAAATTCGATATCGGCATGCTTTGCCAGAACAAACAGCGGGCTGGCGGCGGCCGAGGTCATCGCACCGATACGAGCTGTCCGCTTGAGCACCAGACCGGCATCCGGCGCCCTGACCGTGCTGCGCTCGATCGTCAGCTCGATTTCCTTCCGTTCGCGGGCGATCAGTTCGGCATCGGCTTCCGCCAGGGCGAGCGACTGGCGCGCAAGCCGCAGCTCCGCCACGGCACGGGCATGGGCATTTTCATGTTCGTCCAGAAGCTGCTGCGACACGGCGCCCTTGGGCTGAAGGGCCCGGCTGCGTTCCAGCACCTTGCCCGCCTCCGCCTCGCTCACCGACGCAACATCAAGCCTGCTGCCTTCCACCTCGGCGGCGGCTCTTGCCCGCAGCATGCTCACCGAATTCTTGTCGAGAAGCATCCGCGCTTCCGTCGTGTCGATCAGGGCAAGCGGCTGTCCTTGTTCGACCCGCTGCCCTACTTCCACAAGAATGTGCTCGATCACCCGACCCTCGATGAAGGGGTGAACTTCCACCTCTTCTCGGGCTATGAGCGAACCGACGACCGGAATCTTTTCCGTCACCTCGCCCTGCCGGGCCACCACGACGGTCACCGGTGTCTGGCCTTCAGCCTGCGACGCCGAGAGAACAACAAGCCAGAGCACCAGCGTCGAGGCGAGAAGACGCAACTGCGGCAGCACCGATCGGGACATCCCGTCCATGAAGCAACCCTTCCATTTGATCCGCAAGCTTTTGCGGATGATCCGAAAGGAACAGTAGCGACCGGCAGCCTTTCCGGTGTTTCGTCACGTTAAGAAAGGTTACGCCGGTTGGAGAGGCGGCTACACCCTCGGCTAAAGCCCGATAATGGCCGGCCACCAGCCGAACCCGACAAAAATGCTGCCGGCCATCCCGGGAAGCAGCGGCAGAAAACGCCGATGCGGAGCAACCTTCTGCCGTTCGAGGATTTTCATCCCGAGCCAGACGCTCCACAACAGGCCCATCAGAAACAGCCCGCCGCGGATCGCACCCGCACCGCTTGCGCCAAGGGCAGTATACCGAAGCGGCTCCAGCAGTTCCGCACCAAGCCCGATGATCAGGCTGATGAGCGCGATCGGGGCATATTGATAACCGAGTTCGGTGAACAGCTTGCCCAGACTGCCATCTGCCCCTGCCCGCCTTGCCAGGAGCGCGCTCACCCAAGTCAGCAAGGCAAGGATCGCGGTCAGGGCTGCCATGACCGCGAGCATGAAGAAGACGATCATGGTGAAATCCAGCCAGCGGAACACTTCCGCGCGTGCCGGATGAACGCTCATCAGCCATGAAGGACCAATGGCGGTCACCCAGTTCCAGTGATGCTCGATTGCGAAGACACCAAAAGCCTGTCGCCATTGCTGGTATTGCGGCAGCACGAGCCACAGGAACCCGCCAAGCGCCACGCCTGTATCGAGAAACAGGAACCAGGCTTCCGCCTTGTTCGCACGGTGGTCACGGATGTCCTCGATCTCGCGGCCCGGACGACGGATATCCAGCCGGATACTGCCAGCTGCCTGCGGATGAACGCAGCGAAAACATGCGATGCAATGCCGGCTCTCACTCTTGCGCGGCAGGTCGATCATCGTCGGGCAGGCGCCTTTCTGGCTGTAGGCATCGCCTCCGGGCAACCGGATTTTCGGCGTGAACTGCACCGCGCCAAGGCGGGAATAAAGCCCGAGCACCCGGCCGATCGGGCAAAGATGCCGGCACCAGACCCGTTTCTTGCGGCCATAGAGCCCGCCGATCGCAACTGCCAGCAGCATCGTGCCACCAAACAGCCCTGCGGCAGCTTCCGGATGATCGCGCACGCCGATCGTCTGGCCGTAAAGTGTCATGATGATGAAGCTGAGCGCGGGCGTTCCCTCCCAGCGGATCCAGGCCGGTATCCTGCGCTGCAGGCCATAGCGATTGGCAAGCTCGGAGGCCGCGCCCATGGGGCACAAAAGGCCGCACCAGATCCGTCCGAAGACGATGACGGAGAGAAACACCAGCGGAAACCAGATCCCCCAGAGGAGATATTGCAGCGCCAGCGTACCGTTCGACAGCGGGGTCGTTTCCGGCGGCGGATCGGGCAGCAGAAGCGGCAGGCCAAGCACCAGCAGGAACAGGAGAAACATCACGCCCTGCACGAGCCAGAAATACGGGCGCGTCCGCACAAAAAAAGCTTCCAGCGCCACCAGCCAGTTCGCGCGTTCGGGCAATTCTTCCAAAGCCGGAGGCGGCGATGACCGGAACGAAGCCACAGAGGCGAAATCACGATGACGGTAAATCTCTGTCATTTCATCTCTTTCGGCTTTCAAGCAACTTATGCGCGTAAATATGTCGCACATCCATGGCGGACCGAGATCGTGTATAAATCAGGATATTCAGTCTCATATTTAACATGGAGATCGACGGCAGTATTTGAATTTTGTCATTTATTTCATAATCTTATGGAAAAACTTTCCGCCTTGACTCCACATTAATCTAAGAGGATGTTGACGCCATATTTTCCCGAAAAGGACCTGCTATGCGCGAAAACAACATCCTCAAGGCGGCCCTTCTGCCGGCTGCCTTCGCCGCTGCGGCGATCTTCTCCGCCAGCTCGGCATCTGCCCTGGAATATCCGATCGGCGAGCCGCAGGAAGGCGGCGGCATGGAGGTCGCTGCGGTCTATCTGCAGCCGATCCTGATGGAGCCCGCCCACATGATGCGCGCGGCCGCCGACTCCGACGTGCATCTGGAAGCCGATATCCATGCCACGCGCGACAACAAGAACGGTTTTGCCAATGGTGACTGGGTGCCGAACCTGACGATCAGCTATGTGCTGACCAAGGGCGGCGCAAAAGTATCGGAAGGTCCGCTGATGCCGATGGTTGCATCCGACGGCCCGCATTACGGCGACAACGTCAAGCTCGACGGCCCCGGCGAATATAATCTCGTGTTCAAGATCGCAGCACCTGACGGCATGATGTTCGGCCGCCATGTCGATGACGAGACCGGCGTCGCTCCGTGGTTTGCGCCGTTCGAAACCAGCTATGACTTCACCTTCACCGGCGTGGGCAAAAAGGGTGGCTACTGATCATCCCGCACTCGCCGCAGGACAGTGCCTTGGCCTCACCATGGCACTGCTCCTCGCTTTTTCAATTGTCTCACCGGAGCAAGCGATTGCCGAAGACGATTCCAGCTTCACCATCACCTTCAACGATGGCGAGGTTTCGCCATCGCGTCTCGAAGTGCCGGCCGAAACCCGCTTCGAGATCCGGCTGATCAATAACGGCCAAACACCGGCGGAATTCGAGAGCATTCCGCTGAGCAAGGAGAAGGTGATCGGGCCGGGTGTCTCTACCTTCATCGTCATCAAATATCTCGATCCGGGCGAATATTCGTTCTTCGACGATTTTCACCCGGACGCCCCGCCTGCGGTTCTTGTCGCTATTCCTCCAAAGGACTGACATGTTTGCGTCCATTGCCTTCGTCGTCTGGCGCGAGAGCGTCGAAGCCCTGCTGGTGATCGGCATTCTCGATGCCTGGCTGGTCAGCCAGAACATCGAGACGCACCGCGCCCGCGGCTTTCTCTGGGGCGGTGCCGCCGCCGGCCTCGGTGTTGCCGGCGCTCTGGCGATGCTTCTGCTATGGCTTGGCGAAGCCGTTTCCGACGAGGCCCAGACGATCTACCAGACGGTGATCGCGCTGCTGGCCGCCGCACTCATATTGCAGATGGTGTTGTGGATGCGCGGTCATGCCCGTTCGATGCGTAGCGAGCTTGAAGGCTCGCTGGACACAGCGGTGACTGCGGGCAATTGGTTGGGTGTCTTTGTGCTGGCGCTGATCGCCGTCGCCCGTGAAGGCAGCGAGACGGTCGTCTTCATCTACGGCATCCTGTCTGCAGGCGTCATGGGTTCGCTGCTTTCGGGCATCCTTGCCGGATTGACCGGCTTTGTGCTTGCCGCCATCACCTATGCCCTGCTGATGACCAGCAGCCGCGTCGTCTCGTGGAGACTTTTCTTCCGCGTTTCGGAGATCGTGCTGCTTTTCCTCGCCTGCGGCCTGCTGATGACCGGTATCGACGGACTGATCAATCTCGATATCCTGCCACGCCTGTCCCGCGCATTGTGGAACACCAACGCCCTGCTCTCCGATGGCACCACTGCCGGCGGCTTCTTCGCCTCTATGACAGGCTACCGCGCCCGCCCCAATCTGATGCAGCTGATCGTCTTCTGCGGCTACTGGCTTGTCGTGCTGGCCGTCATCTACCGGCCGCGCCGAGGCTCTTTCTCCGCAGCAAGGTGAAGCAGGGCCGCGTTACAGCGCCCGGATATAGCCGCTCAACCGCTCCGCCGCGTCCTCGATCTGCTTTGGATCACGCAGATAACAGGCGCGCAGGAACGTCTCGCCACCCAAGCCGAAAGCCGTACCCGGTGCCAGACCGACACCTGTCGCATCGACGATCTTGAAGGCTTCCGCACGCGCATCCGTCACGCCGTCGATCTTGAGGAAGGCGTAGAGCGCGCCCGGTGGGCGGCGTGTCTCGACCCGGTTCGTCGCCACCAGCGCATCGCAGAGAATGTCACGCGAGGTCCGCGCCCGCTCGATATTGGTGCGGACGAAATCGTCGCCCCGATCGAGCGCCGCAATCGCACCCTTCTGCATGAACTGCGCCACGCCGGAAGTGGAATACTGGATGAGATTGGTCAGCGTCTGGCCGATTTCCGCCGGCGCCACCATCCAGCCGACACGCCAGCCGGTCATGCACCAGTTCTTGGAGAAGGACTGGGCAAAGATGATCCGATCATCCTTGTCCATCACATCCATGAAGGACGGCGCGCGAGCGCCATCGAAATAATAAAGACCATAGATCTCGTCGGCGATGATCCAGAGCCCATGTTTGCGGGCGAGATCGAGCACGGCGGCCAGATCATCCTTCGTCGCCGTCCAGCCGGTCGGGTTCGACGGCGAGTTGATGAACAACGCCTTGGTCTTCGGCGTGATCGCAGAAGCGAGGCGATCGATATCGATCTTCCATTGCCCATCGACGAAATCCAGCGTCACAGCCTTCGGCTTCACCTCGGCCACCAGCGCGGCATGCATGGCATTCGGCCATGACGGCGAAAAATAGATGATCTCGTCACCGGCCGAAACAGTCGCCTGGATTGCTAGCACGATCGACTGCATGCCCGACCCGGTCACATAGATATTGTCGACCGCAAGATCGGTTGCGTAGTGGCGCTGGTAATAACGGACGATCGCCTGGCGAAGCTCGGGTATCCCTTGCGTCCAAGTATAGAAGGTCTCACCCGCGACCAGCGCATCCGCAGCTGTCTTAGTGATGAAATCCGGCGTCGGCAGATCACCCTCGCCGATCCAGAGCGGCAGCAGGTTCTCGCGACCCCTGGCATAGGTGACGATTTCGCCAATGCCGCTGCGCGGTGCTGCCGCTGCGCGGGCGCTGATATCCGGTCTAATGAAATTCATGGAAGGCGTCTCGACTTGAAGAAAATCAAATTGCAGGGCGCAAGGACTAAGCGCGTCGATTGTGGCCGTCAACGGGCAGAACCGGCGCGGCACGCGAAAATGCTCAGAGTCGCGCTCGTGTGCTGCGAGGCGTCGCCAGAAGCAGGTTCGTTTCGCTGGCCGTGATGCCCTGAACAAGCCTTATGCGGCGAAGCACATTGTCGAAATCGGCCAGTGTCGCAGTCCCCAGTTCGACAATCAGATCCCAACGTCCATTGGTGGTGTGGATCTCTGAAACCTCGGGAAAACCGCCCAGCGTCTGGATCACCCGGTCGGCAACACGCCCCTCGATCTCCACCATCATGATGCCACGTACCGGCAGCTCAACCGCATCGGCTCTCAGGATCACCGTGTAACCAAGGATATCGCGATTGCGCTCCAGCTTTTCCATGCGCGCACGCACCGTCGCCCTTGACGTACCGAGGTCGGCCGCCAGATCCGAAATGCTGCGGCGTGCATCATGACGCAAAAGCGTCACCAGCTTGTGGTCGAATTCATCCATGAACAGATTGATAGATCATGCTGCCGAAATGGAAAGCCATTTTAGCGATTTTGGCAAATCGATCTATTCAATCCGCCAGACAACCATGATCATTTTCAGGAAACGGAGTTACACAATGCATTGCAGACTGATCGGTATTCCTCTTCAGGACGGCGCGTCTCAGCTTGGCTGCGAAATGGGCCCGAGCGCGCTGCGCGTCGCAGATCTTGCGGGCGCGCTCAAAGGTCTCGGCCACGAGGTCACCGATATCGGCAATGTGGTCATTGATGAGCTTCCCGACATCCGCCACCCCAACCCGGCCGTGCGCAACCTGCCGCAGATCGCCGCCTGGACAAAACTTCTGACCGATGTCGCCTACCGCGAAGCGGGCAAAGGCATGCCGATCTTCATGGGCGGCGATCATGCGCTCTCCGCCGGTACCATCGCCGGTGTCGCCCGCCATGCGGCCGATGAGGGCCGCCCGCTCTTCGTCCTCTGGCTCGACGCGCACACGGATTTCCACACGCTGGATTCGACCACCAGCGGCAACCTGCACGGCCTCCCCGCCGCCTATTACACCGGCCAGCCCGGATTCGAAGGCTACCTGCCGCCGCTTTCCCATGCCGTCGACCCGGCCAATCTCTGTATGATCGGCATCCGCAGCGTCGATCCCGCCGAACGTGAAACGATCAAACGCAATTCCGTCACCGTGCACGACATGCGCAGCATCGACGAACACGGCGTCGCCGTGCTCGTCCGTCGTTTCATCGAACAGGTGGAAGCGGCCAATGGCATGCTGCATGTCAGCCTCGACGTCGATTTTCTCGACCCCTCAATTGCACCTGCCGTCGGCACCACCGTTCCGGGCGGCGCCACTTTTCGCGAGGCGCATCTGGTCATGGAGATGCTGCATGACAGCGGCCTCGTCACCAGCCTCGATCTGGTCGAACTCAACCCCTTCCTCGACGACCGCGGCCGCACAGCGACGCTTCTCGTCGATCTCACTGCCAGCCTGATGGGACGCACCGTCCTCGACCGACCGACAAGGAGCTACTGATGCCGGCCGAACAGAATCTCAACATCGTCCCCTTCATCAGCGTCGAGAACATGATGGATCTCGTGCTGTCCACCGGCACAGAGACGTTCCTGAAGGAGCTCGCCGCCTATGTGGAGGCGGATTTTCGGCGTTGGGAACTGTTCGACAAGGTCGCCCGCATCGCCTCGCATTCGCGTGACGGCGTGATCGAACTGATGCCTGCAAGTGATGGCACGCTCTACGCCTTCAAATACGTCAACGGCCACCCGAAGAACACGAAAAGCGGCCGCCAGACGGTGACCGCCTTCGGCGTGCTGTCGGATGTCGATAGCGGCTATCCACTGCTCCTGTCGGAAATGACGATCCTCACCGCTCTGCGCACCGCCGCCACTTCGGCGGTCGCCGCAAAGCACCTCGCGCCCAAGGGCGCAAAAACCATGGCGCTGATCGGCAACGGCGCCCAGAGCGAATTCCAGGCGCTCGCCTTCCGCTCGCTTCTCGGCATCGAAAACCTGCGCCTCTACGATATCGACCCGGCCGCGACCGATCGCTGCCGCCGCAACCTCTCGCATCTTGGTCTGAACATCACCGCCTGCCGCTCGGCGGAAGAAGCGGTCGAGGGGGCGCAGATCATCACCACCGCCACCGCCGACAAGCAGAATGCGACCATTCTCAGCGACAACATGATCGGCCCCGGCGTCCATATCAATGCCGTCGGCGGCGATTGCCCCGGCAAGACCGAGCTGCACCGGGACATCCTGTTGCGCTCGTCGATCTTCGTCGAATACCCGCCGCAAACCCGCATCGAAGGCGAGATACAGCAGCTCGCCCCCGATCATCCGGTCACCGAACTCTGGAAGGTCATTACCGGCCAGACAACCGGCCGCGAGGATGACACGCAGATCACCCTGTTCGACAGCGTCGGCTTCGCAACGGAAGACTTTTCCGCCCTCCGTTACGTCTATGACAAGCTGAAGGGCAGCACGCGTTTCGAAAAGCTAGATCTTCTGGCAGACCCGGACGAACCGCGCGACCTTTTTGGCATGCTCCTGCGCCGCCAGGCGGCAGCGCAGACTTCGCAGGAACCGGTTACCGCTTAACCCCGATTGGTCGGGTTGCGGCCCATATCGATCTCACCCGGCCGGCCATCGAGCTGAAGTAGCGAAATCTTCGGCTCGGTCCGGGCGATCACCTTGCCGCGACGGATTACGGCCAGCCGTGTCGGCTTCAGCCTCAGCGCTTCGAGCACGTCCTCCGCCTGCAGCATCACGAGATCGGCATTGCAGCCGACCGACAGGCCGTAGTTTTCCAGCCCCATTGTCTTCGCCGAATTGACCGTCAGCGCATCAAAAATCTGCTTCTTGTCCTCGACGCCCGACATCTGCGCCACATGGATCGCCATGTGCCCGACTTCCAGCATGTCGCCGGAACCCATCGAGTACCAGGGGTCCATCACGCAGTCATGGCCGAAGGAGACGTTGAGGCCCGCTGCCATCAGCTCCCTCACCCGCGTCATGCCGCGGCGCTTCGGATAGGTGTCGTGGCGACCCTGCAGCATGATGTTGATCAGCGGGTTTGGAATGACGTTGATTTCGGCTTCCGCCATCAGCGGGATCAGCTTCGAGACATAATAATTGTCCATCGAATGCATCGAGGTCAGGTGCGAACCGGCAACCCGTCCCTGCAGGCCAAAACGCACGGTCTGAGCCGAGAGCGTCTCGATATGGCGAGACATCGGATCGTCCGTCTCGTCGCAATGCATATCGACCGGCAGGCCGCGATCGGCAGCGATCCGGCAAAGCGCTTCCACCGAGGCTGCGCCATCCTGCATGGTCCGCTCGAAATGCGGGATGCCGCCGACGATATCGACGCCCATGTCGAGCGCCCGTTCCAGCGACTTGACCCCGTCCGCCGCGCGAAAATATCCGTCCTGCGGGAAGGCGACGAGCTGCAGGTCGATATAGGGGGCAACACGCTCCTTCACTTCCAGCATGGCCTCCGCCGTCACCAGTCGCGGGTCGGACGTGTCGACATGGGTGCGGATATGCAGGAGCCCCTGGGAGACAGCGAGATCGCAATAGGCGAGCGCCCGCTCGACCAGCGCCTCCTTCGTCAACATCGGCCGAAGCTCGCCCCAGAGCGCGATCCCTTCCAGTAGCGTGCCGGAGGTGTTCATCCGCGGCAGGCCGAGCGACAGGGTGGCATCCATGTGAAAATGCGGATCGACGAAGGACGTGCTGACCAGCCGGTTGGTCGCATCGATCGTTTCCCGCGCTTCGCCTGCTATATTGGCCTCGATCGCGGCGATCTTGCCACCCGAAACTGCGATATCGACGCCCTTGCGGCCATCCGGCAGGTTGGCGTTCTTGATGATGAGATCAAACATTTTAAAACTCCTCGGAATTGAAGCGTCAGCGCTCGCCGCGCCGGTAGGGCTGCATCAGCGCCTGCGGCACGCGGGCACGCCGCGCCATCACGGCAAGTGCCACAATCGACAGCAGATAGGGGATCATCAGGAAGATCTGGTAGGGCACGACGCCGCTCAGCACCGTCTGCAGCCGAAGCTGGAAGGCATCGAACAGCGCAAACAGGATCGCGCCGAGCAACGCCCGTTCCGGCTTCCATGAGGCGAACACGACGAGCGCGATGCAGATCCAGCCGCGCCCCTGCACCATGGTGGGGAAAAAGCTGTTGAACGCGGAAAGCGTCAGGAAGGCACCGCCGACGCCCATCAGCGCGCTGCCGAAAATCACCGCCCCATAACGGATCGCCATCGGGTTCAGCCCCTGCGCTTCCGCCGCATGCGGATTTTCGCCCGTCATGCGGATAGCAAGTCCCACCGGCGTGCGGGCAATCAGATAGGCCAGCGCAATCGCCAGCCCGATCGCCAGATAGGTTGGCGCCGTCTGGGTGAAGAATGCCGGGCCGAAGAAGGGCAGATCGGAAAGACCCGGAATATCGAGCGGCTGGAACGGCGTAATCGTCGGCGGCGTGCCCGCCACCGGCACCATCAGACGGAAGACGTAATAGGCGAAGCTCGAGGCAAACAGCGTCACGCCGAGACCCGAGACATGCTGCGACAGGCCGAGCGTCACCGTCAACACCGAATGCAGCAGCCCGAACATCGCCCCGCCGAGAGCGGCAACCAGAAGCCCGGTCCACAGATCCGCGCCGTTATAAACGGCCAGCCATCCAACCATCGCGCCAAACGTCATGATCCCCTCGATGCCGAGGTTGAGCACGCCCGCGCGTTCGGAAATCAGCGCGCCGAGTGTGGCAAGGATCAGCGGCGTGGCAATGCGCAGCACGGCGGCCCAGAGGCCGGCAGAGGCGAGGATGTCGAAAAGCGCGCTCATCGGCGTATCCTGTATTGCGTGAAGAACACCGCGACCAGCATGGAAAGCAGCGACAGCGCCACCGTCACGTCGGCAATATAGGTCGGAATGCCCATGCTGCGGCTCATCCCGTCTGCCCCGACGAACATCGTGGCGGTAAACAGCGCCGCCAGCACGACCCCGAGCGGGTTCAGGTTGGCCAGCATGGCGACAACGATGCCGGAATAGCCGTAACCGGGCGAAAGATCAGTCGTCACATAACCCTTGACGCCGAGAACCTCGATCGTGCCGGCAAGCCCCGCCAGGCCGCCGGAAATCATCGCGACGATCACCAGTGTGCGGCCCAGCGGAACACCGGCGAAAACGGCACCGGACGGGTTGAGGCCTGCAGCGCGCGACTGCACGCCGAACACCGTGCGCGTCTGGACGAAATAGATCAGGAAGGCGATCACCACGGCAATGCCGAGGCCGATATGCAGCCGCGAGCGGGCAAGCAGTTTCGGCAGGCGGGCGGCGGCATCCACCGCTTCAGACTGCGGCCATCCGAATGCCGCAGGATCCTTCAGCACGCCATCGATCAGCATCGAGACGAACAGAAGTGCGACGAAATTCAAAAGCAACGTCGTCACCACTTCATCGACAGAAAAGCGCAACCGCAGCCACAGCGGCACAAGCAGCAGAACCATACCGGCAAACGCGCCGACGATGAAAAGCAACGGGATCTGCAGCAGTGACGGCAAGCCGGCAAACAGATGCGCGCTGGCCGCAGCGGCGGCAATCGCTCCGAGATAGAACTGCCCCTCCCCGCCGATATTCCAGAGCCGCGCACGGAAGGCGACGGCAGCGGCAAGTCCGGTCAGGATCAGCGGCGAAGCGCGTGTCAACGTCTCGGTGGCGGAAAGCCGCGAGCCGAAGGCGCTGGTCAAAATCTTCCAATAGGCCTCGAAAACCGGCGCACCGGCAGCGGCGATCAGCACGCCGGCTATGGCAAGCGCTGCAATGACGGCGAGGATCGGCGTTGCGACCACCAGCAGCGTCGAGCGATGTTCGCGCCTCTCAAACCGCATCGGACGCACCTCCCCATTCCCCGGCCATCATCAGCCCGAGCCTTTGTGCATCGACATGCTCGGCATTGACGGAAGGCGACAGCCGCCCGCCGACGATCGCCTGGATACGGTCGGCCAGCGCCATCACCTCGTCGAGATCCTCGGAAATCAGAAGCACGGCGGTGCCCGCCTTGCGCGCTTCAAGAATACGTTCATGCACGGCCGCGACAGCCCCTTCGTCCAGTCCGCGCGCCGGTTGCGCCGCAAGCAGGATTTTCGGGCGCTCGATCAGGTTGCGGCCAAGGATCAGCTTCTGCATGTTGCCGCCAGACAAAAGCCGGATACGGCTGGTGGGCGACCCACCGCGCACGTCAAAACCTTCGATGATCCTTGTCGCAAACGCGATGCCCGCTTTGCGATCGACCAACCCGGCCTTGGAAAATTCCGGCAGCCGTTCCAGCACGGCATTTTCCCAGATCGCCATCTCGCCGATCACGCCGTCGCGGTTGCGATCCTCGGGAATGCGCCCGATGCCGCACGACACGGCATCCGCCACCGTCAGGTCGCCGACACCCTTGCCGAACAGGACGAGATCGCCGGCACTGCGGCCGATCGTGCCGCTCAGAAGTTGCGCCAGCACCGCCTGCCCGTTACCGGACACGCCGATAATGCCGAGCACTTCACCGGCCCTCAGCCGGAAATCGACGGATTTCAACCGGTCCACGCCGCCCGAGCGCACGGTGATCCCCGCCGCTTCCAGCACGATCTCGCCGGGCGTCGAAGCCTCGCGCACGGGGCGCGTCACCTTGCGGCCAACCATCAGTTCGGCAAGTTCGGCCTTGCTGGTCTCGCCCACCTTGCGCTCGGCGACTTGTCTGCCGCCGCGCAGCACGACGATCCGGTCGGCCGTCGCCATCACCTCGTCCAGCTTGTGGGAGATGAAGATCAGCGACAGGCCCTGTCGGGCCATATCCTTCAAGGTCGAAAACAGCGTTTCCGCTTCGAGCTTGGTCAGAACCGCCGTCGGCTCGTCGAGCACCAGAATGCGCGCATCGTTATAAAGCGCCTTCAAAATTTCGACGCGCTGCTGCTCGCCGACCGAAAGATCGCCGAGCCGCGCATCCGGATCGACCTTCAGCCCGAAACGCTGCGAAATATCGAGAAGTTTTTTCCGACCGGCAGAGACATTCGAACCTATAGACCAGAGGCTTTCCGTCCCGGTCATGACGTTTTCGAGCACTGTCAGGTTCGGCGCCAGCGAAAAATGCTGGTGCACCATGCCGACGCCCGCACTGATAGCGGCACGTGGTTTTCCCGCCGGCAGTGCCTGCCCCATCACGGAGACGGAGCCCGTATCCGGCACATAATGGCCAAAGAGGATGCTCATCAAGGTCGTCTTGCCGGCGCCGTTTTCGCCGAGCAGCGCAACGATCTCGCCCTTGGCGAGCGATAGCGAAATATCGTCATTGGCGAGGTTGTCGCCAAAACTCTTGCTGACATTTTTGATGTCGAGAACGGTATCCGTCATCGGTCGAGGCCTGTGATTGGGAAAGGGTGCGACCAGCGCTCTTCACCCTCAAGCCTCGCGGCAAGGGCCAGAAGCAACGCCTCCTGCCCCATAGGAGCAATCATCTGCACCGGCAAGGGCAGACCGGCCTTATCCACCCCGAAAGGCAGAGTAATCGCCGGAAAGCCGGATATGTTGGCAATCGCCGCAAGCGGGGCGAAAGAACTCATGCGGGCAAAATGCAGGTCGGTATCGCGGTGATCGCTCGGGAAAGACCCGATCGGTCTTGGCGCAGAGGCAAGCATCGGCGTCAGCAAGCAGTCAAAACGGTCGAACAGCGCATGCAGATCGCGACTGACATAGACCATCGCCTGCACCAGATCCCAGACCGCAACGCCGCTCATCAGCCCGCCTTCATCCGCAACCGCCTGCGTCATCGGCTCCCAGAGGGAGGCGTCGATACCAGGCAGCTTGGCAAGGCTTGCCAGATTGATGGCAATCACATCGCGAAACGCCTTGCCCGATGCTTCGATGATCGCGCGGATATCGTTCCAGCCAAGAGAAACGATCTCATGCCCCTTCGCCTCCAAAGCACGGGCAGCATCCGTAACCGCCTCGGCGCGAACCGGATCGATTGCAAAATCCGATCCAAGCTCCGTCAGCAGCCCGACCTTAAGCTTCCCAACCTTGGCTGTAGCCTGCTCGACCGGCGGATAAGGTCCGCGCGCTGAGCCGGAGAGTGCTAAAAACGCCCTTTCCGCATCCCGCACCGAACGGCAGACGGCGAGCTCGCTGGCTATGCCGCCGAGATGGTTGGTAAACAGCGGCCCCGCTGCCATCGCCCCACGTCCAGGCTTCAGGCCCACCAGACCACAGCAGGCAGCCGGAACCCGGATCGAACCGCCGGCATCGGTCGCATGGGCAATAGAAACGATACCCGCCGCGACGGCCGCCGCTGCCCCACCGGAAGAGCCGCCCGAGGTCAGTGACGGATCAAGCGGATTTTTCGATATCGGACCAATCAGAGGCTCACTTGCCAGCGACAGGCCGAATTCCGGTGTCGTGGTGATCCCGAACAGACAGAAACCGGCATTGCGATAGCGCACTGCGAGATCGGAATCCGCCTCGCCGCCTTGCCTCGGAAGGGACTTCGATCCGGCGCTGACCGGATATCCCTTGAACGGCCCGCCAAGATCCTTGGCAAGCGTCGGCACTCCGCCGAACGGCATGGATTTGCGCTGGTCGACAGGCAGTGCATCAAAGGCGTCGGCCGCAGCCAGTCCTTGTACAGCGTCGAGATAACATACAGCCCCAAGCGCCTCGTGTTTTTCGGCGGCGGCAAGCGATCTCTCCATCGCCTGCCGCGCCGTCATTTTTCCGCAGCCGATCGCTTCGGCAAGTGCTGTCGCATCGGCATGCATCGGTCCGGCTTACTTCGGCTCGTTCATGTTGCGCGGCACTTCGAAAGTGCCGGCCTTGATTTCGGCGCGCTTGGCTTCCATCGCAGCCTCCGCTTCGGCAGGAGCAACACCCTTGACGAAGGCTATGTCGCTGCCGCCTTCCTTCAGAAGACCGAAAGCCGTGTAATCCTTGCCGACCGGCTTTCCGGCCGCAACATCGGCGATCGCCGCATTGAGGATCGGACGGAAACCCCAGAGCGCGTTGGCGAATACGGTCTCCGGATAACGCGGCGTATAGTCGATGAGCGAGCCGACGGCCTTGATGCCGCGTTCCTTGGCAGCGTCGGCCGTGCCGATACGCTCGCCGAACAGGATGTCCGCGCCGGCATCGATCTGGGCAAGGCCTGCCTCGCGCGCCTTTGGCGGGTCAAAGAAGGTGCCGATGAAGGAGACAAGCACTTTTGCATCCGGGTTGACCGCCTTCACGCCCTCGCCAAAAGCGTTGATCAGCATGTTGACTTCCGGGATCGGCATCGCGCCGACAGCACCGACCGTGTTGCTCTTGGTCATCTTGCCGGCCAGCATGCCGGCGAGATAGGCGCCGTCATGGTTCCAGGTGCCGAAAACGCCGAAATTGTCGCCGGCCTGCTTGCCGCTGGAGCCGAGAACGAATGCCGTTTCCGGATATTCGCCAGCCACTTCACGGGCTTCGCTTTCCACCGCATAGGCTTCGCCGATGATCAGCTTGTGGCCCTGCTCCGCATATTCGCGCATCGCGCGACCGTAATCGGTGCCCGAAACGCCTTCCGAGAAGACATATTCGATCACGCCTTCCTTGGCGGCTTCCTGCAGGGCTGCATGGAGAACCGAGTTCCAAGCGTTTTCGACCGGCGAACCGTGAATGCCGGCAACCTTCAGCGGCGCAGCACGCGCTATGGAAGGAAGAAATGCGCTCGCGCCAACGGCTGCAGCAGAGGCAATCAGCGTGCGGCGGGACAGCTTGAAATCATGTGTCATGGATGGAAATCCCCTCTTGTTGTTAGGTCAATTCTGTAGGCAGCGCACAAAACTGTGTCAAGCAAACTGAATGCCCATCAAATAAGCATCCATGACTTTGTTACCATCGCGCTGAAGGGACGCCTTACCCCTGTCGAGACGGCATTGCCATGCGACCAAGAGGGGCGGCCAGCCCCCATCACGGCTTCGTGATTGCGTTTTTTCGGCCGTGGCGCTCTGGACGCAAGCCCCTGTCACCCAAGGGGATGATGACAGAAATCGAGAGCAACGCGAAGGCTGCGACATAATACAATTGTGTTTTTTTATGGACATCCACGAGCCCCCACCCTACCTTTTGCAACGTACCCGGCCGATCGAACGTATTACCTCGAGTAGATCCCGATTGATCCGGCCCACATGTTTCTTGCAACCTGCTTGATGCCCCTTGCGCATCGGTTGCAGCTCACATCCGCGGCGGCGATACTGTTTCGCCGCTTTTTAGTGTTTTGATATCCTTAGCGCCGATTCAGCGCGCGCTGCCCCAAAGGAAATCACAAAAGGAGAACGCCCCCACTATCGAGTGCGGGCCCAGGATTGAATGGCTTTTGCAACTGAAAATGACGCGTCGGCCGAGCCGGCTTCGACCAAGATCAGTCTCAACAATGTCTACAAGATTTTCGGCGAACGGCCCGACAGGGCCCTGGACATGGTCCGCGCCGGCAAGACGAAATCCGAAATCCACGCCCAGACCGGCTGTTCGGTCGGCGTCAACAATGCCAGCTTCGACATCAAGGCCGGTGAGATCTTCGTCATCATGGGCCTGTCCGGCTCCGGTAAATCCACCCTTCTGCGACTGCTGAACCGTCTTATCGAGCCGACGGCAGGTTCGATCGAAATCGACGGCAAGGACATCACGAAAATGTCCCGCCGCGAACTGATCGATGTCCGCCGCCGCGACATCAGCATGGTCTTCCAGTCGTTCGCGCTCCTGCCCAACCGCACGGTCCTCAACAATGCCGCCTTCGGTCTCGAAGTCGCCGGCATCGGTGAAACAGAGCGCAAGGAAAAGGCGCTTGCAGCCCTCAAGGCCGTTGGCCTCGAGGGTTACGCCGACAGCATGCCCGACCAGCTTTCGGGCGGCATGAAGCAGCGCGTCGGCCTTGCCCGCGCGCTTGCCAGCGAACCGACCATTCTTCTCATGGACGAGGCGTTTTCCGCGCTCGACCCGCTGATCCGCACCGAAATGCAGGATGAGCTGGTTCGTCTGCAGGCCGAGCAAAGCCGCACGATCGTCTTCGTCAGCCACGATCTCGACGAGGCGATGCGTATCGGCGACCGCATCTGCATCATGCAGAACGGCAACGTCATCCAGGTCGGCACGCCGGACGAGATCGTCATGAGCCCGGCCAACGACTATGTCCGGTCCTTCTTCCGCAATGTCGACGTCTCGCAGGTCTTCAAGGCCGGTGATGTGGCGCGCAAGACCCAGATCACCATCATCGAGCGCCAGGGCACCACGGCTGCCGCGGCCCTTGAGCGGATGAAGAATTTCGACCGCGAATACGCCATCATTCTCGGTCGCGACAAGACCTATCACGGCGTGGTCAGCCAGACCTCGCTGGTCGAAAAGATGCGCGCCAAGGCGACCGACCCCTATCGCGGCGCCTTTCTCTCCGAGATCGAACCGATAGCGGCCGATGAGCCCCTGTCGAACGTGCTTGGCAAGGTGGCGGCCAGCCCCTGGCCCGTGCCCGTCATCGACGACAACAAGCGTTATCTCGGCTCCATCAGCAAGTCGACGCTGCTCGAAACGCTCGACCGCGCCAGCTGATCCCCAGCCGATCACACGCCTTTCCCTTAACCGGCCAATCACCGGAGACAGACATCATGAATTTCGACATCGGTGACGGCATCGACGCCGCCGTCAATTACGTTTTGGACAATTTTTCCCCCGTCCTCGACTTCATCGCCAGCCTGATCGGTTTCGTCACCGGCGCCATTCAGGATGCGCTCACCGCCACTCCCATGCCGGTCGGCATCGCCATTCTCGTGCTTCTCTCCCTGTGGAGAGTGGGTTTCGGCTTCGGCATCCTTACCGGCGTCGCACTCTGGCTCGTCAACCACATGGGCCTCTGGACGGCGATGATGGAGACCTTGTCGCTGGTCATCGCGTCGACCCTGATGGCCATGCTGATCGGCCTGCCGCTCGGCATCGCCATGGCGCGAAAGGATTCGGTTGCGGCCATCGTTCGTCCGATCCTCGACCTGATGCAGACCATGCCGGCCTTCGTCTATCTGATCCCTGCCGCGATGTTCTTCGGCCTCGGCGCAGTGCCGGGCGCGATCGCAACCGTGATCTTCTCCATGCCGCCGGTCGTGCGCCTGACCAATCTCGGCATCCGTCAGGTCCATGCCGAATTCATCGAAGCCGGCAATGCCTTCGGCTGCACCTCGCGCCAGCTTCTCTTCAAGGTACAGCTGCCCAACGCCATGCCTTCCATCATGGCCGGCATCAACCAGACGATCATGCTGTCGCTCTCGATGGTGGTCATCGCCTCGATGATCGGCGCCGGTGGCATCGGCAACACGGTCCTGACCGGCATCCAGCGCCTTGACGTCGGCACCGGTTTCGAAGGCGGCCTCGCCGTCGTCATCCTGGCGGTCATCCTCGATCGTCTGACGCAATCCCTCGGAAAGCCGCGCGCCGCATTTTGGAGCCTGCTTTTCAAGAAGACCGAGCGCGAGGAACTGGCAACGGCAACCGCCTGAGCCAAGTCCGCGCCAAACCATGCGGGTGCTGAACCCGCGAATGCAAACCTCCCTTAAGGAGAACACATGCTGAAGACCTTTTCCGTTGCAGGCCTTACCCGTCGCGCCACCCTTGGCGCCACGCTCGGCCTCGCCGCAGCCCTCATTGCAGGCTCCGCCCTGCCAACCATGGCGCAGGACGTCAAGCCGGTGAAGATAGGCTGGTCCGCGTGGTCCGATGCCGAATTCGTCACCAAGCTCGCCGCCAAGCTGATCACCGATGAACTCGGCGGCAAAGTCGAACTGGTGCAGACCGATGTGGCTCCGCTCTACCAGGGCGTCAGCCGCGGCGATGTCGACGTGATGATGATGAACTGGCTGCCGGCAACCCATGCCGACTATTTCGACAAGGTGAAGAACCGTGTCGAGACGCTCGGCACCGTTTATGACGGCGCGAAGCTCGGCTGGGTGGTTCCCACCTACATCCCGGAAAGCGAGATCGCCTCGATCGAGGATCTCAAGAAGCCCGAGGTTCAGGAAAAGCTTTCGGGCACCATCCAGGGCATCGATCCGGGTGCCGGCCTGACGCGCCTTTCGGAAAAGGCCGTGAAGGACTACGCACTCGACGACTACAAGCTGCAGATTTCCAGTGAAGCCGGCATGCTGACCACGGTCGACCGCGCCTATCGCGGCGAGACGTGGTTCGTCGCCACCTCCTGGAGCCCCCACTGGATGTTCGGCAAGCACAAGCTGCGTTACCTCGCCGACCCGAAGAAGTCGCTCGGTGAAGCCGAACATGTCAACATTCTCGCGACCAAGGGTTTTGGCGAAGAGAACCCGAAGGTCGCTGCCTTCCTGTCGCGCATGAAGCTGCCGATCGATGATCTCGAAGCTGCAATGTTTACCGCGCAGGAGACGTCATATGACGAAGCCGTCGCGAAATACATCACGGACCATCCGGACCAGATCAAGGCTTGGGTCGGCGACGAAGGCTGACTGTCTCTGTTACGGCCGTGTCCTTGAGGCGCGGCCGTGAACAGCGCATGACATTGCCTCAACTTCCACACCGGAAGCCAGACTTTCAAGGCGATTACTGCCTTCGCCGCCATTTAGGGCGGCTGTGCAGCAATCGCCGACCTCCTCCAAGGAGAGCAAATGCTGAAGACTTTTTCCCGAAATGGCCTGAACCGCCGCGCGGCACT
The DNA here is from genome assembly GCA_900466875.1 of Hyphomicrobiales bacterium. GTDB lineage: Bacteria > Pseudomonadota > Alphaproteobacteria > Rhizobiales > Rhizobiaceae > Neorhizobium. The sequence goes on from UBNQ01000030.1 coordinate 28,440, forward strand.
CGGTGCCACGCTGGGGCTCGCTGCGGCGCTTCTCACGACCTCCGCCCTGCCCACCATGGCGCAGGATGCCAAGACGTTGAAGCTCGGGTACGCACCATGGTCCGATGCCGAATTCGTCACCAAGCTTGCCGGCAAGATCGTCGAGGATAAACTCGGCCAGAAGGTCGAACTGGTGCAAACCGACGTCGCCCCCCTTTACCAAGGCGTCAGCCGCGGCGATCTCGACGCTATCCTGATGGCCTGGCTGCCGGTGACGCATGCCGACTATTACGCAAAGGTCAAGGGCAGGGTCGAAACACTCGGCACCATTTATGAAGGCGCACGCCAGGGCTGGGTTGTACCCGCCTATGTTCCGGAAAGCGAAATCGCCTCGTTTGAAGACCTGAAGAAACCCGAGGTGCAGGAAAAACTGGCGGGTATCGTTCAGGGCACTGAACCGGGCGCCGGTCTGACCCGCCTGTCGCAGCAGGCGCTGAAGGATTATGCGCTTGATGACTACAAGCTGCAGATCTCCAGCGAGGCTGGCATGCTGTCCGTGGTCGATCGCGCCTACCGCGGAGAAAAATGGTTTGTGGCGACAGCCTGGAGCCCGCACTGGATGTTCGGCAAATACAAGCTGCGTTACATCGATGATCCGAAGAAATCGATCGGCGGATCGGAACATGTCGACATTCTCTCCCGCAAGGATTTCAAGACCGACAATCCGCAAGCCGCGGAATTCCTGTCGCGCATGAAGATACCGCTCGAGGATCTCGAAGCCGGCATGTCCGACGCGCAGGAAACCTCCTACGACGAGGCGGTCGCCAAATATATCGAAGATCATCCGGACCAGATCAAAACCTGGGTCGGTGAAGAAGGCTAACATCTGAACGACAAAAGTGGCCGTCCACATCACGGACGGCCACTTTGTTCGACATGGGGACACCTTGATGAGCAATCGAAAATTCGAGCCGGCCTATGGCATCGACGACACCTTGGGCGGGCGGATCTCCCTTGCCCGTGATGCCCGCGACATCTCCGTCGACGAGGCTGCCCGGATTCTGGGCGTGGAGCCCGGCACATGGTCGGCCTGGGAAAACGATCGCGCAGAACCTCGCGCCAACCGTCTCGACATGATGGCGGGTGTCCTGGAGGTCAGCGTCACATGGTTGATGGCTGGCCGAGGCACAGGTCCGCGCTGGCGCTGATGCGCCACCGATCCAGCGTTTCTGTTCTCGTTCCGGCGCGCAGCCAAAGGCTTAAGCAAGCCGGCGACACGCTTTAGGCAAGCTGGCTGCGAAAACTCGCCAGCAATCTTTTGACCTTGTCGCTGCCGTCCTGGCTCAAGTCGAATTTCTGCCCATAGAGCAGCCAGTCCCAGCAAATTCCCTTCATCAGCCACTTGAACGTCCTGCTGGCGGAGCGCGGGGTCCATGCGGCCGCGAGGCGATTGTCGTTTGCGGCACGCTCCAGAATACTCTCCAGATACATCGTGTGTTCCCGGTCGAGCTTTTCCAGCTCGTCCATCACCGGCTGGAACTCTTCGGTCAGATTGGTCCTGATCAGGATCGAGAGAAGTCTCTGCCTATGCCGGTCTTCCGCAAGTACCTTCAGCCAGTCGCAGGCCATCTTCTCCACAAGCAGCAGCGGATCACGGCCATCGTCGCATGGCGTCTCGACATCCGCCATGTTCACGCGCGGCAGATCCGCCGCGTTGTATAGCTCAAGAAAGAGCTCGCTCTTGCTGTTGAAATGCCAGTAGATCGCTCCGCGGGTCACGCCTGCGGCCGTTGCGATTTCATCGAGCGTGCTGGTGGCAACACCCTTCTCGAAGAAGAGCTTTTCAGCCGCGACCAGGATGGAGCACCGTGTCTCGGCAGCTTCCGCCTTTGTCCGTCTCATCCCTCCTCCTTTCCATCAGGCCCGGGCACTCCTCATGTCCGGGTCAGGGCAGTCCTTCCCCCGGAAGCGCGAAAGGCGTCCGGGGGAAAATCGCTCAATGTGTCGACGTGCCGTTCTTGGCTTCGTACTTGCCGCCCATCGGCTCTGCGCGGGCGCTCTTGCTGAACAGCCGCGTGATGAACATGAAGAAGGCAGGCACGAAGAAGATCGCGAGAACGGTGGCCGAGATCATGCCGCCGAGAACGCCGGTACCGATGGCGTTCTGGCTGGCGGCGCTGGCGCCGGTGGCAATCGCCATCGGCACGACGCCGAGGGTAAACGCCATGGACGTCATCAGGATCGGGCGGAAGCGAAGATGGGCCGCTTCCACGGTCGCCTCGTAGGTGGTCTTGCCTTCGGCACGCAGATCCTTGGCGAACTCGATGATCAGGATCGCGTTCTTTGCCGACAGGCCGACGATCGCGATCAACCCGACGAGGAAGTAGACGTCGTTGGGCATGTTGCGGATCATCACGGCGGCCACGCAGCCGATCACCCCGAGCGGAACCACGAGCATGACCGAGAGCGGGATCGACCAGCTTTCGTAAAGCGCCGCCAAAAGCAGGAAGACGAACAGGATCGACAGTGCGATCAGCGCCGGTGCTTGCGAACCGGACTGGATCTCCTGCAGCGACTGGCCGGTCCATTCATAACCGAAGCCGCTTGGAAGCTGGCCTGCAAGACGCTCCATTTCCGCAATCGCATCACCCGACGAATACCCCGGACCGGCCTGACCCGCGATACGTACCGACGGATAGCCGTTGTAACCGACGACCTGCGCCGGACCGCGCATCCATTCGATTGAGGCGAAGGAGGACATCGGCACCATGCCGCCGCTGGCATTGCGCACGTTGAGCTTCAGCAGATCGGCCGTCTGCATGCGCTGATTGCCATCGGCCTGCACCGTCACGCGCTGCATGCGCCCCGCATTCGGAAAGTCGTTGACATAGGTGGAGCCGAGATTGGCGGTGATCGTCGAGTTGATGTCACCGAAGGTCACGCCGAACGTGTTGGCCTTCTCGCGATCGATCAACAGGTTCACCTGCGCAGCGTCGGGCATGCCTTCGATACGCAGCCCGGCCAGCATCGGGCTCTTGCCGGCCTCTGCCATAATCTGGTCACGCGCGGCCGCGAGCGCCGTCTGCCCAAGGCCTGCTCGGTCCTGAAGGCGGAAGGTGAAGCCGGACGAGTTGCCGAGACCCTGGATCGGCGGCGGCGAGAGCGAAAACGCGATCGCATCGCGAATGCCGAAGATCTTGCCGTTGATGCGCTGGGCAAGTGCTGCAGCCGAATCTTCCGGTCCGCGCTCGCTCCAGTCCTTGAGCGTGATGAAGGCGAGGCCGGCATTCTGGCCGGATCCCGAGAACGAGAAGCCGTTGATGGCGATGATGCGGTCGACGGCCTTTTCCGCCATCGCGATCTTCTCGATCTGCGCAATCACCTCGATGGTGCGGTCGGTGCTCGCTTCTGCCGGCGCCTGCACGTCGACGATCAGAAAACCCTGGTCTTCGTTCGGCAGGAACGAGGTCGGCAGCTGGACATAAGCCCAGCCAAGGCCGGCGACCAGCGCCAGATAGATGATCATGAAGCGGCCGGACCGCTTGATGATGCCGCCGACCGTGCTGGAATAACCGTGCGATGCCTTGTTGAAGCCGCGATTGAAAAGCCCGAAGAAACCCTTTTTCTCGTGGTGCCCGTCCTTGATCGGCTTGAGGAACGATGCGCAAAGCGCAGGCGTCAGGGAAAGAGCAAGGAAACCCGAAAACAGGATCGACACGACCATCGTCAGCGAGAACTGCTGATAGATGATGCCGACGGCGCCGGGGAAGAAGGCCATGGGAACGAAAACGGCCGTCAGCACCAGCGTGATGCCGATGATGGCGCCCGAGATCTGTCCCATGGCCTTACGGGTGGCATCCTTCGGCGACAGTTTTTCTTCCGCCATGATGCGTTCGACGTTCTCGACGACGACGATCGCGTCGTCGACGAGAATACCGATCGCCAGAACCATCGCGAACATCGTCAGGACGTTGATCGAGAAACCGGACGCGTACATGACGGCACAGGTGCCGAGCAGAGCGACCGGCACGACCAGAGCCGGAATGACGGTGTAGCGGATGTTCTGCAGGAAGATGAACATCACCACGAAGACGAGGATCATCGCCTCGATGAGGGTATGGATGACCTTCTCGATCGACACGGCCACGAACGGGCTTGTGTCGTAGGGAATTTCATACTGCACGCCGGCCGGGAAATACTGTGCCAGCTCGGCCATGACCTCCTTGACGCCTTCCGACGTGGCAAGCGCGTTGCCGGTCGGCGACAACTGGATACCGATGGCGGCACTCGGCTGCCCGTTCAGGCGGCTGGAGAAGTTGTAGCTTTCGCCGCCGACCTCGATACGGGCAACGTCGCGCAGGCGAACCGACGAACCGTCCGGGTTGGCGCGCAGCACGATAGAGCCGAACTGTTCCGGCGAGGTCAGCTGTCCCTGGACATTGACGGTTGCGGAAATCTGCTGGCCGATCGGGTTCGGTGTCGCACCGATGCGTCCACCGGCGACCTGGGCGTTCTGTGCGTCGATGGCACTGACGATGTCACTTGAGGTCAGGCTGAGGCCGACCATCTTGTCGGGATCCATCCAGATACGCATGGAGCGCTGCGTGGCGAAGAGCTGTGCGCTACCGACGCCGTCGATACGGCGAATTTCGCCGATGACGTTGCGCTGCAGGTAGTCGCCGAGACCGATCGCATCCGTATTGCCGTCCGTCGAGGTCAGCGAGACCACCATCAGGAACGATGTACCGGCGCGTTCGACGCGAATACCTTGCGAGGTCACGGCCTGCGGCAGGCGGGGCTCGGCGCGGGCGATACGATTCTGCACTTCGACCTGCGCCTCACCGATATTGGCACCAGGCGCGAAGGTGACGTTGATCGAGATACGGCCGGAGGATTCAGACGTGGACTCGAAATAGATCAGGCCCGGAACGCCGTTCAGTTCGTCCTCGATGGGACGCGTGACGCTCTGGTAGATGTTTTCCGGAGAGGCGCCGGGATAGCTGGTGGAGATGGAGATCTGCGGCGGGGCGACGTTCGGATACTGCGCGATCGGCAGCATCGGAACCGCGAGCACACCCGCCAGCATGATGAAGATCGCGACGACCCACGCAAAGATCGGCCGATCGATGAAGAAACTTGCCATACGATCGGATCCTTACTTCTGTTCTGCCGGAGCAGCCGGGGCGGCACCAGCCTCGGCTGCGGCTGCCGGCTTTTCCGGGCTCCAGGGCTGCGGATTGACCGTGGCGCCGGGAGCCGTCTTCTGGAAGCCGTCGGCGATGACCTTGTCACCGGCCTTCAGTCCCTGGGAGATGACCCAACGGTCACCCAGCGATCGGCCGACATTGACGCGGCGCTGCTCGACCTTGTTGCCCTCACCCAGGATCAGCACGCTCGCCTGTCCGCCGGGATCACGCTGAACCGCCTGCTGCGGCACGGCGAAAGCCTGCTTTTCGACACCCTGCTGAATCTGCACACGCACATACATGCCCGGCAGAAGATCGCCGTCCGGATTGGGGAATTCGCCACGCAGGGTCACCTGGCCGGTCGTCTCGTCGACGGCAGCCTCGGAAAACAGCAGACGTCCCGACTCGGCGTAAGGTGTGCCGTCATCGAGAAGCAGCTTCACCTCGGCCTCGTTGTCGCCGGTCATCAGTTGACCGTCTTGCAGCGCCTTGCGCAGGCGGATCAGGTCGGCCGCCTGCTGGGTGAAATCGGCATAGATCGGATCGAGCTGCTGGATGGTCGCAAGGTTTTCGGTGCTGGTGGTGCTGACCAGAGCGCCTTCGGTAATCAGCGCACGGCCGATCCGGCCGCTGATCGGCGCGGTGACATGCGAGTATTGGAAATTAAGGCGCGCTTCGGCGAGGCCGGCGTTTGCCACGGCAACATCGGCATCCGCCTGCGCAAGCAGGGCGATGGCGTTATCGAATTCCTGCTGCGAGCCGACATTGGAACGGCGAAGCTGCTGCTGGCGGTCGGCAGTCTGGCGGGCCTGAAGCTGTCCGGCCTTCGCACGCGCAAGCGTCGCCTCGGCGCTATCGACCTGAACCTGGAACGGCGCCGGGTCGATGCGGTAAAGCACATCCCCTTCCTTCACCTGCGAACCCTGCTCGAACACACGTTCGACGACGATGCCGGAAACACGCGGGCGAACTTCCGCAAGCCTGGTCGGCGCGATACGCCCGGGCAATTCGTTGATGATTGGAAGAGCTTCCGCAGCAATCGTGACGATACCCACCGGCATGGGCGGCGGCGCCTGCTGGGCCTGCCCCTGCTGCTCCTGCTGGCACCCGGCCAGGAATGCGAGACCGGACAATAGTGCGAGAGCGCGCAGCGGCGTCTTTTGCATCGGAAAGCTCCAACTGAAATTGGGAGAGAAATTTACATACAAACTAATACGTATATAAATTATGGCAAGTTGATTTTGAACGTCATTATGGTTGTGTGGCGCCTTACCATTTCCTGCCGGAATTGCTCAACAGATAAGAGCCTGGCCCACCTTGGCGGAGCATGCATCGTAAACCCCCAAGCCCGGGGCAAAACGTTAGATAGAAAATAAGTTGTTTATTTTCAATGTGTTGATCGCATAATCGGTCCGCATCGGGTCGGATTTTGGACACCAAGGGCAGTCGAGCACGGTCGATGACACATTAGCAACACTGATGTGGCAATCTAACATAGTTTTGATGGGATGCGGCAACGAAGTGACCGCATCCGGGCATCTGGCCAGTGCCGGTCGGGACCTCTCGCCGAGTCTAACCATCATTTAATGTTCGTCACGTTGACAGGCCTGCACCGGCAAACAATATCGGTACTCATCGGTTCTACAAAGATTGAGTATCTCGAATGCGTCTCAAGACGGTCCTGCCAATTCTGCTTCTTGCCTGCGTCACCATCGGCGCCGGTGCCGCGCTCACGCTGTCGTCGTCAGCCTCCAGTCCGGCAGTGCTGACGACGCCGGTTACGCGCGGCAATGTAGAATCGACCGTGCTGGCGACAGGCACGCTGAAACCCTCCCGTCTGGTGGCCGTCGGCTCGCAGGCATCCGGTCGCATCACCTCGCTGAAGGTGAAGGTCGGAGACACGGTGAAGGCGGGCGACCTGATCGCGCTGATCGATTCCACCACCCAGGACAACGCTCTGAGAACTGCAGGGGCAGCGCTCGCCAATGTCCGGGCGCAGCGCAATGAACGCCTCGCCGAACTGGAAAACGCCAATCTGACGCTCGCGCGCCAACAGGCGATCTACGAAAAGCAGGCAGGGTCCCGCGCCGATCTTCAATCCGCCGAAGCCGAAGTGAAGGTGGTCACGGCCCAGATCGAGGCGCTTGACGCACAGATCACCGAAGCGGAAGTCGCCGTCGAGACGGCGCAGGCCGATGTCGGTTATACGCGCATCAGCGCACCCATGGACGGCACGGTTCTGGCTATCGTCAACCAGGAAGGCCGCACCGTCAACGCCACGCAGTCGGCCCCCACCATCGTGGCGCTGGGAGACCTGACCCGCATGACGGTGCGCGCAGAGATTTCGGAAGCCGACATCACCCGCGTCGAGGCCGGCCAGAAGGTGCGCTTCAACGTCATCGGCGACAGGGGCCGATCCTATGACGCGACGCTTGACGCCATCGAACCTGCCCCGGAATCGATCGTCGACGACAGCAGCGTCGCATCATCCAGCACAGGCTCGTCGTCCTCTTCGTCATCGACGTCTTCCTCCGCCATCTATTACATCGGCGTCTTCGACGTCCCCAACGACAGCGGCCGTTTCCGCACCTACATGTCCGCCGAGGTCAACATCATCCTCGGTTCGGCTACGGACGTGCTCACCATCCCCTCCTCCGCCCTGCCGGAAACCGCAGCAACAGGGGCATCCCAGATCCGCATCGAAAAGGATGGCAGGATCGAAACCCGCAAGGTCGAGATCGGCCTCAACAACAAGATCACGGCAGAGGTGAAATCCGGCCTGTCGGAAGGCGAGCGGGTCGTGATTGGCGAAGGCTCCGCCACCTCGTCCGCATCCGGTGGCGGCCGCCGGGGCGGCCCTCCGCCGATGTTCTGATCGGAGGTGCCACTATGACAGATCCCCTGATTTCGCTCACCGGCCTGCGCCGCGACTATGCCTCCGGCGACGGCACGATCACCGTCCTGAAGGATGTCGACCTGACGATCGAACGTGGCGAAATGGTCGCCATCATCGGCGCATCCGGCTCAGGCAAGTCGACCCTGATGAACATTCTGGGACTGCTCGACCGGCCGACATCCGGCACCTACACGATCTCCGGCCGCGAGACGTCGGCCCTCGACAACGACGATCGCTCGGCGCTGAGGCGCGAACATTTCGGCTTCATCTTCCAGCGTTACCACCTGCTGGACGAGATCTCGGCCCTCTCCAATGTTGAGATCCCCGCCGTCTATGCCGGCCGCGATCGCAGCCAGCGGCGCGAGCGGGCAGCAGCCCTTCTCGGCCGCCTCGGCATGGCGGATCGAACCGACCACCGTCCCGGACATCTCTCCGGCGGCCAGCAGCAGCGCGTCTCGATCGCCCGCGCGCTGATGAACGACGCCGACGTGATCCTTGCCGACGAACCCACCGGCGCGCTCGACAAGGCAAGCGGCGAGGAAGTCCTGCGCATCCTCGACGAGCTGCATGCCGAAGGCCGCACCATCATCATCGTCACTCACGACGCAACGGTGGCCGCGCGCGCCGAACGCATCATCGAGATTTCGGACGGCCGCATCATCTCCGATACACGCTCCGGGTCGCTCCCCTCTCGGGCAAAAGAGACAGCACCCCGGGCAGTCATGCCCGCCAACCGCGTCGGCGCCGGTCTCGACCGTTTTCGCGAAGCCTTCCTGATGGCCTGCAAGGCGCTGAAAGCGCATCGCATGCGCTCGTTTCTCACCATGCTCGGCATCATCATCGGCATTGCCTCCGTCATTTCCGTCGTTGCACTGGGCACCGGCAGCCAGCAGAAGGTGCTGGCAAACATCAGCAGCCTCGGCACCAACACGCTGGAAGTTTTCCCGGGCAACGGTTTCGGCGACATGCGGTCCGGTCGCGTCAAGACGCTCGTTGTGTCGGATGCCGATGCGCTGGCAAAACTCTCCTATGTCGCAGCCGCCACCCCCACGGTCTCCACCAGCACCACCGCCCGTTTCGGCGCGACCGAAGCCAATGCGCTGGTCAACGGCGTCGGCAGCAAATATTTCGAGGTGAAGGGCTCCAAACTCATTGCCGGCCGCTTTTTCGACGATACCGGCGTGATGGCAATGGAACAGGATGCGGTGATCGACGAAAACACCGCCAAAACTCTGTTCGGCGGCAATGCCGGCGCAGCCATCGGCGAGGTCATCCTCGTCGGCAGCGTGCCGTCGCGGGTGATCGGCGTGATCTCCTCGCAGCAGGGCGGTTTCGGCTCCAGCGACAACCTCTCCATCTACATGCCCTATACAAGCGTGCAGACACGGTTCACCGGCGACCAGTCGCTGCGCAGCATCACGCTCAGGATCAGCGACGATGCCGACACAAGCGTCGCCGAACAGGCGGTCACGAGTTTTCTCACCGGCCGTCACGGCACGAAGGATTTCTTCGTCCTCAATACCGACGACATCCGCCAGACGATCACCAGCACGACCCAGACGATGACATTGCTGATCGGCGCAATCGCCGTCATCTCGCTCATCGTCGGCGGCATCGGGGTGATGAACATCATGCTGGTCTCGGTATCCGAACGGGTGAGCGAGATCGGCGTGCGCATGGCGGTCGGTGCGAGACGGCAGGACATCCTGCAGCAATTCCTGATCGAGGCGGTCCTCGTCTGCATGATCGGCGGCGTGCTGGGCGTGGCGCTGGCACTTCTCTTCGGCGTCACATTCAGCCTGTTCGGTTCGGGCTTCAGCCTCGTCTTCACCACAGCCCCGATTGTGCTCGCCGTCCTCTCCTCCTGCCTGATCGGCATTGCATTCGGTTATCTTCCCGCCCGCAATGCCTCGCGGCTTGATCCGGTGGCCGCCCTTGCCTGAGATGAAGCGCTTGAGAGGACGCCCAAAGACGCAAAGCGACGACGAGCGCCGCCAGGCGATCGCCGCAGAGGCACGGCGCACCTTCATCGAACTCGGTTATCGCGGCACCACCACCGATATCGTCGCAGCGCGATGCCATATGTCCAAGCATACGCTTTATCGGGTATTCGAGAGCAAGGCCGAACTCTTTCTTGCGGTCGTAGGCTCCCACCGCCGGATGATGCTGGATCTCCCCCGTCCCGAAGGCGAGGACCGGCCGGTCGATGAGGTGCTGAAAGATATCTTCATGATCGATATCGAAGAGGCATCAGAGCGGGAACGCGAAGCCTTCATCTCCTTCGTCATCCGGGAATCCGCCGATCTGCCGGAACTACGCGATATCCTGCATCGCGAGGGCCTGGAGCGATCCCGCGGGCTTCTCGCCGGATGGCTGGATCGGCAGGTAACCCTGAAGAAACTGGCGATCGACGACACGTCGAGCGGCGCGCGCATGCTGATGGATCTCCTGTTCGGCGGAATGGTCGGACCTGCAAGCCGCGACTGGAAAAGCCGCGAAGATCGCAATCGCCACCTGCACCGCTGCATCGCGATGTTTGTGAAAGGCGCTCAGGCCAGCTGAGCATGCCGAAAATCTTCAGCAAAAAGTTGCATTGATCGTAGTCATTTCACCGGACTGCTATAATTCTATCCTCACGGGAACAATGGCAATTGCTTGGGGGTCGTGATGGCGAAGTCCGCAAAGGGATGGGTCTGGGGCGTAGTCGCCGTGGTTTTGGTCGTCATCGGCTATTATGTTTGGACGGTTTTTCGCTCAGACAGCTTGGCCGCGGGTTTTACCTCCAGCAACGGCCGCATCGAGGCGGTGGAAATCGACATCTCCACCAAGACCGCCGGCCGCCTGAAGGAACTGCTGGTCCGCGAGGGCGACTTCGTGAAAGCCGGTCAGGTTCTCGCCCGGATGGATACCGCACAGCTCGAAGCCGGCAAGCGCCAGGCGCAAGCGCAACTACGCCGCGCCGAAATCTCCGTCGACACCGCCCACAGCCTCGTCGCCCAGCGGGAAGCCGAACGGAAATCCGCGCTTGCCGTGATCGAACAGCGCAAGGCGCAGCTCGACTCTGCCACCAAGACCAATGCCCGCTCGCGCCAGCTTCTCGCCAACAACACCGTCTCGCAACAGGTCGTGGATGACAGCGAAGCGGCCGAACAAGCGGCACGCGCCACGCTCGCATCCGCAGAAGCCTCGCTTGCCGCCTCCGATGCGGCGATCAACGCGGCCAAGGCACAGATCGTCGATGCCGGAGCAGCAGTCGATGCAGCCAAGGCCGAGATCGACAGCGTCGATACCGATCTTGCCGACAGCACGCTCACTTCGCCACGCGATGGCCGTGTCCAGTATCGCGTCGCCCAGCCCGGCGAAGTGCTCTCCGCCGGCGGCCGCGTTCTCAATCTCGTCGATCTCGGCGATGTCTACATGACCTTCTTCCTGCCGACCACACAGGCCGGCCAGACCTCGATCGGCTCCGACGTCCGCCTCGTGCTCGATGCCGCCCCGCAACTGACCATCCCGGCGAAAGTCTCCTTCGTCGCCGATGTCGCGCAGTTCACGCCGAAGACGGTGGAGACGGAAGAGGAACGCCAGAAACTGACTTTTCGGGTGCGGGCGCAAATCCCTCAGGAACTGCTCCAGAAATACATTCAATACGTCAAGACCGGCCTTCCCGGCATGGCCTATGTCCGGCTTGATCCGCAGGCCGCATGGCCGGAAAATCTCGAACGCAACCTCGTGAAGTGACGGCGCCGAGATGGACGCCGCCGACAAAAATGCCCCGACCGACAGCGCCAGCCCGGTGGTCCGGCTGCAGCAGGTGTCGCTTGCCTACAAGAAGACGATTGCGCTCGACGACGTCTCGATCGACATTCCGTCCGGCCGCATGGTCGGCCTGATCGGGCCGGACGGTGTCGGCAAGTCGAGCCTGCTCTCGCTCGTCTCCGGCGCCCGTGCGATCCAGAAGGGCAAGGTCGAAGTCCTCGGCGGCGACATGTCCGACGCCCGCCACCGCGACACGACCTGCCCGAAGATCGCCTATATGCCGCAAGGGCTGGGCAAGAACCTCTATCCGACCCTGTCGGTCTTCGAGAATGTCGACTTTTTCGCCCGCCTGTTCGGCCAGGACAAGGCAGAGCGCGAGGCGCGTATCGCCGAACTGCTGGAAAGCACCGGCCTCGGCCCCTTCGCGGATCGACCGGCAGCAAAACTTTCGGGCGGCATGAAGCAGAAACTCGGCCTCTGCTGCGCCCTGATCCACGATCCCGACCTTTTGATCCTCGACGAACCGACCACCGGCGTCGACCCTCTGTCGCGCCGGCAATTCTGGGAACTGATCGATACGATCCGCGCCGGCCGCCCCGGCATGAGCGTCATCGTCGCCACCGCCTATATGGAAGAGGCAGCCGGCTTCGACTGGCTGGTCGCGATGAATGGCGGCAAGGTTCTCGATACCGGCACGCCACAGGAACTGCTGTCGCGCACCGGCACCGACAATCTCGACGCCGCCTTCATCGCCCTCCTGCCGGAATCAGAACGCCGCGGCCATGTCGACGTCGTCATTCCGCCGCGAGAAGAGGACGGAACGGAAGACTACGCCATCGAGGCGAGCCATCTCAGCATGCGCTTCGGCAAGTTTACCGCCGTCGACAATGTCAGCTTTAAAATCCCGCGCGGCGAAATTTTCGGCTTTCTCGGCTCAAACGGCTGCGGCAAGTCGACGACAATGAAAATGCTGACCGGCCTTCTGGCCGCCAGCGAAGGCGAGGCGAAACTGTTCGGCCGCACGGTCGATGCCCGCGACATGGCCGTGCGCCAGCGCGTCGGCTACATGAGCCAGGCCTTTTCGCTCTACAGCGAACTGACCGTCCGCCAGAACCTCGATCTGCACGCCCGCCTGTTCAAGCTACCGGAGGAAAAAATCCCGGCACGGATCGACGAAATGGCCAGCCGCTTCGGCCTTGCCGACGTCATGGAAACCCTGCCCGACGGCCTGCCGCTCGGCATCCGCCAGCGCCTGTCGCTTGCGGTTGCGATGATCCACGCCCCCGATGTGCTGATCCTCGACGAACCGACCTCCGGCGTCGATCCCATCGCCCGCGATGCCTTCTGGCAGATCCTTGCCGATCTCTCCCGCAAGGACAACGTCACCATCTTCATCTCCACCCATTTCATGAACGAGGCGGAACGCTGCGACCGCATCTCGCTCATGCATGCCGGCAAGGTTCTGATCAGCGACACGCCTGACGGGATCGCCAGAAGCCGGAATGCCGCCACACTCGAAGAAGCCTTCATCGCCTATCTGGAAGAAGCCTCCGGAATCACACCCTCGGACAGAACCGAAAGCACAGGGGAGGCAAAGGCTCCCGCACCGCCGATCCTGTCGCACGACACCCGTGCCCCGAAAAAACGCCGCCTCTTCGATATCCGCCGCATGTTCAGCTACACGCGGCGCGAGACGCTGGAACTGCAGCGCGACCCGATCCGCGCGACGCTTGCCGTGCTCGGCAGCGTCATCCTCATGTTCGTCATCGGCTACGGCATCAACATGGATGTCGAAGACCTGACATTTGCCGTGCTCGACCGCGACGACTCAACGATCAGCCGCGACTATGTGCTGGATATCGCCGGCTCGCGTTATTTCATCGAGAAGGAGCCGCTGCGCGATTATGCCGACATGGACAAGCGCATGCGCGAGGGCGAGATCAGTCTGGCAATCGAAATCCCGCCGGGTTTCGGCCGCCATGTGCTGCGCGGCGAAACCGTCGAGATCGGCGCCTGGATCGACGGCGCCATGCCGCAACGGGCCGAAACCGTCAGCGGTTATGTGCAAGGCATGCATGCCAACTGGCTGAACCGCAAGGCAAAGGAAATCAACGGGCCAGCGGCCACACAAGGCACGTTCTCCATCGAAACCCGCTTCCGTTACAATCCCGACGTCAAAAGCCTTGTCGCCATGGTCCCGGCGGTCATCCCGCTTCTCCTGATCCTCATCCCCGCCATGCTCTCAGCGCTCAGCGTCGTGCGCGAAAAGGAACTGGGTTCGATCATCAATCTCTACGTCACGCCGGTCACCCGGCTGGAGTTCCTGTTCGGCAAGCAACTGCCCTACATCATCCTCGGCATGCTGAATTTCCTGCTGCTGGTCGCCTTCGCCACGCTCATCTTCCGCGTGCCCTTCACCGGCAGTTTCATCACCTATGCGACGGCCGCCCTGCTCTACGTCATCATTGCCACCTCGATCGGCATTCTCATGTCCACCTTCATGTCGAGCCAGATCGCCGCCATCTTCGGCACGGCGCTTTTGACGCTGATCCCGGCCACGCAATATTCCGGCATGACCGACCCCGTCTCCTCGTTGCAGGGCGCCGGGGCCTTGATCGGCCAGATCTACCCGACCAGCTATTTCATGACGATCTCGCGCGGCACGTTCTCCAAGGCGCTGGATTTCGCCGGCCTCGCCGGATCCTTCGTCCCCCTGCTGAGCGCCATTCCGATATTGGCCGCGCTTGGCGCGGTGCTTCTCAAGAAGCAGGAGAGCTGACGCATGTTCTCGTCCAACATCTTCCAGCTCGGCCTCAAGGAATTGCGCGGCCTCGCCCGCGATCCGATGCTGCTTCTCCTCATCGTCTACGCCTTCAGCCTGCAGATCTATACCGGCTCGAGCGCCATGCCGGAAACGCTGAACAATGCAGCCGTCGCCATCGTCGACGAAGACCAGTCGCCTTTGTCCGGCCGCATCAGCACCGCCTTCATGCCACCCTACTTCGTCCCTCCGAAACAGATCTCGATCGCCGAAATGGACAGCCGCATGGATGCCGGCCTCGACACATTTGCGCTCAACATCCCGCCGGATTTCCAGCGCGATGTGCTGGCGGGCCAGCAGCCGGTCATCCAGCTCAATGTCGATGCCACCCGCATGAGCCAGGCCTTCAGCGGCAACGGCTATATCCAGACCATCGTCTCGAACGAGGTCAGCGAATTCCTCGAACGTTACCGCGGAGCAAGCGACGTGCCTGTCGACCTGACGCTCCGGGCCCGCTTCAACCCGTCGCTCGACAAGTCCTGGTTCGGCTCGATCACCAATATCATCACCTCGATCACCATGCTGTCGATCGTGCTGACGGGTGCCGCACTCATCCGCGAACGGGAACACGGCACGATCGAGCACCTGCTCGTCATGCCGGTCACGCCAACGGAAATTATGATCAGCAAGATCTGGTCGATGGGCCTCGTCGTGCTGCTCGCCTCCAGTTTCGCCCTGTTCGTCGTGGTGAAAGGCCTGCTGTCGATCCCGATCGAAGGCTCGCTCGCAGTCTTCCTCCTCGGCACCGCGCTGTTTCTCTTCGCCACCACATCCATGGGCATCTTTCTGGCGACGGTCGCAGGCTCGATGCCGCAATTCGGCCTGTTGCTGATCCTCGTGCTCCTGCCGCTTCAGGTTCTATCAGGTGCCATGACACCACGCGAAAGCATGCCGGATATCATCCAGCACATCATGCTTCTCGCCCCCAACACGCATTTCGTCATTCTGGCCCAGGCCGTCCTGTTCCGCGGCGCGCAACTCGACGTCGTCTGGCCGCAGCTCCTGGCGCTGCTGGTCATCGGCGCGGTTCTGTTCTGGCTTGCCTTGCGCCGTTTCCGGCGTTTCCTCAGATAAGCGTGACCTTACAGGTCGCCCAGTTCTTCATGAATGGCGGAAATGATCTCGGCCCGCTGCTGCGCCGAACGCCCGGCATGGGCCGCATAGGTCAGCGCCAGCAGCCGCACCGTGCTCAGGATCGTCGTATGCGAAGGCCCAAGCGCAAAACTCGCCACATGACAGGGCAGAACGACATCGGAATAACGCTGCGCTTCCAGCATCGAGTTGCGGTCGGTGATGGTAATGATGTTGAGCCGGCTCGTCGCCGCATGGCTGAGGATCGGTTTCAAAATCGGCTGATGCGGCGGCAGGGTCACCAGCAGCAGCACGTCCTTCGGCCCGGTCATCGCCAGATCTTCCGCCCATGATCCCTGGTTGATGCCCAAAATCATCACGCTATGCCTGAGCCGCGAAAAGACCAGCCGCGCATAACGCGCCACGCCCTCTTCGGTACCGAGCCCGAGTATCCACACTTTTGGCGCGGCGCCGATCATTTCGGCGGCCTGCCGCACCTTGTCGGACCGCATTTCCTCAAAAGTCTTGGTGAGGTTCTTCAGTTCCAGTTCCAGATGCGCGCCGATCGTGCGCCCCAGCGCCACCTGCTCCGACTGCGTGACGGAATAGCCGTATGGCTCCGTGCGGTTGCGCTCTTCACGCGCCTGAAGCTTTACCTCGTTGAAATCCGCATAGCCCAGATGCTGGAAGAAACGCGCCGCCGTCGCCTTGGAAACCCCGGCCATCTCGGCGATCTCGGTGGCCGAATGGGTCAGGATATCGTCCTGCCGATCAAGGATCAGCTGGGCGAGTTTCTGCTCGCCGGCTGTCAGCCGCGCGTAGCGTTCCTGAATGCGCAAGACGAGACGCGAGGCCATGATTTCTCCGGTTTGCCGCTCTGCATAAAAAGCCTAGCACCCCTCTTGCAACAATGAAACTATTGTTTCACAATTATGAAACATTGAAACAGAGGCCATGATGGCACAACCCCGCGTAATCCGGCAGAGAATTTGGGATAACCTCAAGGTTGTCGCTCGCCCCGACACGCGCTTTCATCTGAGTTTCAGCGAGTTCATTCCGGATTTCGAAGGCGTCGAACAGGCGACCGACCGGCTGGCGGCGCTGCCGGCCTTTGCCGATTCAAAACTCGCCTTCGTCACGCCCGACAATTCCATGACCGAGTTGCGCCGCCGGCTGATCGTCGAGGGCAAGGCCTTCGTCATGTCGACCTACAACATGCAGCGCGGCTTTCTCTACATGGCCCCCGGCATCGTTCCGCCGGAAGCCGCCCCGTTTGCGGCATGGCTGGATGGCATGGAGTATTTTGCCCGCCCCATCAGCCTTGAGGAACTGACCGGGATCGGCCGCTTCGATCTCCTCGCCACCGGCGCATCGGCGGTGACGAAGGACGGCATCCGTTTCGGCAAGGGCCATACCTATTTCGATCTCGAATGGGGCATGTTCACCGATCTGGGCCTTGTCGATGAAAAGACCCCGGTCGCGGCCATCGTCCACGATGTTCAGGTCGTCGACGAACAGCTGAGCCCCAGTGAGACCGATATCCAGGTCGATTACATCGCCACCCCCAGCCGCCTCGCCACGGTCGAGCGCCACAACAGGCGCCCCCGCGGCATCAAGTGGGAACAGCTGACGCGCGACGAGATCATCGATACGCCGCCGCTCAAGGAACTCGCCCGCATGCGCGGCATCGCCTGACAGACAACTTCAAAATTTCACCCGGATAACAAGGAACAGCCCCATGCATCTTTCCCTCAACCGCCGCCACTTCATGGGCCTGATGGGCGCCGCCGCGACCATGCCGATGATGGGCCGCATGGCCTCCGCCGCCACCCCGTTCAATTTCCAGGCTTCGTGGATCAACGATGCCGAATTCGCCGGCTATTTCCTCGCCGCCGACAAGGGTTATTACAAGGAAGCCGGCCTTGAGCTCGAATATCTCTCAGGCGGCCCGGACGTCATCCCGGAAAGCTCGATCATCGCCGGCAAGGCCGACCTGACGCTGACCACCCCCGACACCACGATCAAGGCGATCGTCGAACAGGGCGCGCCCTTCAAGATCATTGGCGCCCAGTACCAGAAGAACCCGATCGGTATCGTTTCGCTGGCGAAAAACCCGATCAAGCAGCCGAAGGACCTGATTGGTAAGACGCTCGCCGTGCCGCCGGTCAACGTCATATCCGTCGAAGCCATGCTGAAGATTTCCGGCATCGACCGCGCGCAGGTCAATATCGTGCCTTACGCCTACGACCCGACCCCGCTGATCAAGGGCGAGATCGACGCCTCCGTCGACTTCACCACCAACGTGCCTTTCACCATCAAGCAGGCAGGCGAGGAAGCCACCTCCTTCCTGCTTTATGACTTCGGCTTCACCATCTTCAACGACACCGTCGTCGTCACCGAAGAAGTCCTCAAGGCCAAGCGCAAGGAAATCGTCGCCTTCCTCAAGGCCAGCCGCAAGGGCTGGGAAGAAAACCTCGCCGATCCGGCAGCCTTCCCGAAGACCTTTGCCGACACTTGGTTCAAGGGCACCGGCCGCTCGATCGAGAACGAGGTCTATTTCAACACAGCGCAGAAGCCGCTGATGGAAAACCCGAAGGGCATCTTCTTCATGAGCGAGGAAGCGATTGCCGCCAATATCGAGGCGCTCGCCGCCGTCGGCATCACCGCCAAGCGCGAATATTTCGACACCACTGTTCTCGAAGAAGTTTGATGATCTCGAATACCGGCATCACGCTTGAAACCGTCTCGCGCTCCTTTCAGGGGCGCGGGACTGTCGTTCAAGCGCTCGACAATGTTTCTCTGAATTGCCCCGCAGGTTCGTTCACGGCGCTGATCGGCCCGTCCGGCTGCGGCAAGTCCACCATGCTGCGCCTCGCACTCGGCCTCGATGATGCGACATCGGGCGAAATCGGCATTGCCGGCATGAAACCGCAGCAGGCGGCAAAAGCCGGCCTCACCGGCGTCGCCTTCCAGGATGCGGCCCTGATGCCCTGGCGCAGTGTCGAGGATAATATCGCCCTGCCTCTCGACGTGCTCGGCCGCAAGCGCGCCGATTTCACCGGCAAGATCGCCGGCCTGATCGACCTCGTGGGCCTCAAGGGTTTCGAGAAATCGCTCCCCGGCGAACTCTCCGGCGGCATGCGCCAGCGCGTGGCGATTGCCCGCGCCCTCGTCACCGACCCAAAAGTCCTGTTCCTCGACGAGCCTTTTGGCGCACTCGACCAGATTCTGCGCCGCCAGATGAACATCGAGCTGCAGCGCATCTGGATGAAAAACCGCGCAACGACGCTGCTTGTCACCCACGGCATAGACGAGGCCGTTTTCCTCGCCGACCGGGTCGTTGTGATGCAGAGCCGACCGGGCCGTATCGGCAAGATCGTCGATATCCCGCTCGCCCGCCCCCGCCTGCCGGAAGTGTTTACCACACCGGAATTCCACGCCCTCGAAGATCAGGTCGCGGAGGCGCTGGATGGCCACTGAGACGGCGCTTGAAGCACAAGCAGGGACATCTGGGGGAACACCACATGGAACGCCTTTTGGGGTGGCCAAAGGCGAAACCGGTTTCCGCCACTGGTCCGCGCTCAGAAATGCGGCCATTCTTCTTGTCGTCTGGGAAGTCCTCGGCCGTTTCAAGCTCGTCGCCGGCGGCGCCCTTCCGGCACCGACCGACGTCATCATCCGTTTCTGGTCGGATCGCGGTGATTATCCCTTACATATCCTCGCGACCTTCCAGGGCGCATCCCTCGGCTTCCTGATCGGCAATGGCCTCGCCATCCTCGCGGGCATCCTCTTCGCCGTCTCTCCGGTTGCCGCACGCCTCGGGCGCGGCCTCAATGTCGCGATCTTCGCCCTGCCGCCGATCGCCATTTCGCCGATCCTCGTGCTGACCTTTTCCGGCATGACGCCACGCGTCGTGCTCGCCGCGCTCGGTTGCTATTTCGTCACCATGAGCGCCACCGTCACCGGCATCAGCCAGACCGACCGACGGATGCTCGATGTGGTGCGCGCCTATGGCGGCACCCGCCTTGCACTTCTGCGATTGGTCGAAATCCGCGCCGCCCTGCCCGCCATCCTCGCCGGCCTGCGAATTGCAGCGCCGGCCGCCGTGCTCGGCTCGATCCTGGCGGAATTCGGCGGCGGCGGCCGTTTCGGCCTCGGCGCCTATCTGATCGGCTCGCTCGGCCGCGCCGATCCCGCACGCCTTTGGGGCATCGGCCTTGCCGCCACCGCCATGGCGCTGATCGCCTACGGCATTTTCGCGCTGATCGAGGCCCGCCTCACCCGCTCCACCCGCGCCGTCACCGTCGCCGCCACACCGCCCGGCATCCGCTCCGAGGGCAGCCTCGTTTCGACCATCGCCATCACGCTTGCCTCGATCGCGCTGCCCTTCATCGTCTGGTGGCTGCTCCTCAAAATTCTCGGCACGCCGGCAATGATCGCCAAAACCCCGGCCGGTGTTTTCGATTACCTCTTCCTCGCCCCCTCCGCGACCTCGGCTCAGACGCGCCTTCTCGCAGCACTCGGCCAGACGCTGCCGATGACGCTGATCGGCATGGCCGCCGGACTCGCCTTCGCCTTTGCACTTGCACTCGCCTCGGTCGTGCGTCCTGGCATCGTCCGCTCGTTCATGCCGGTCGCGCTCGTCACCCAGACCATGCCTCTTGTGGCCCTGACACCGCTGCTCGTCCTCCTCCTCGGTCGTGGCCCCTCGGTCATTCTCTGGATCACCATCTCCGTCACCTTCTTCCCGGCCTTCGTCACGCTAGCACAGGGTCTCGGCATGGTATCGCGCGGCGCGCTCGATGTGGTGCGCGCCTATGGCGCCAGCCCCTTCACCCAGCTCAGGCTCGTCTCGATCCCGGCATCCCTGCCCTATCTCTTCGCCGCCATGCGGCTTGCCGTGCCGCGCGCGCTTTTGGGCGTGATGATCGCTGAATGGCTCGCCACCGGCACCGGGCTCGGCAATCTTCTGAACCAGTCGCGAGGCTATCTCGACTACGGCATGATCTGGACGGTCGCCGTGGTCTCGGTCCTCATCTCGGTTCTCTTCTACCAAATCGTCATCGTCATCGAACGGCACGTGCTGCGCAAACGCGGCATGCAGCCGGCCGCATAGAGTTTACAAGGAGCACCCCCATGTCCCCTCAAACGTCCTCATACGCTGAAATCGCAGATCACAAGTCGTCCGTGCGCGAACGCGTCTGGACCGAATTGCGCAAGGTCGCCGTCGCCGACAGCCGGTTTCATTTCGATTTCGGCGAATTCATCGCCGATTTCGAAGGCGGTGAAGCGGCCGTCAACCATCTGCTCGACAACCCCTATTACCGCGACGCCCGCCTGATCTTCATCACCCCCGACAACTGCCTCGACCGCCTGCGCCTGCAGGCGCTGAAGGACGGCAAGCTGGTGTTGATGACGACCTATTCGATCAAGCGCGGTTTCTGGCTGCTCGATCCGTCGAAGATCAAGCCCGAGCTTTACCTCTACGCCTCCACGCTGGATGGCATGGAACGCATCGGCCAGCATATGACGCTCGCAGACATCCAGACCAAGCTGCCGAATGTCGACTACATGGTCACCGGCACCGGCGCGATCAATCTGGACGGCGTGCGCTTCGGCAAGGGCCACGGTTTCTTCGATGCAGAATGGGGCATGCTCTACCAGCTCGGCAAGATTTCCGTCGAAACCCCCTGCGCCGCCGTCGTCCACGATTGCCAGGTCCTGTCGGAAAAGCTCAACCCCGATGTCTACGACACCGTCGTCGACGTCATCTTCACGCCTACCCGCGCGATCAACGTTTCGGGCCCACACAAGCCGACCTGCGGCATCATCTGGGACCGCCTCGACCAGCACATGTTCGACACCATCCCCCCGCTGCAGGAACTGAAGGCCATGGGCCTCTGATTTTTCGTCTGCTGGCTACCAACCTCTCCCTCATCCCTGTGCTTGTCACAGGGATCCAGCAGCCCAAGTCCTTGGGCGAAGAGAGTCTTTTCACGGCGCGGACGCGCCGTGGCTGGATTCCTGTCACAAGGACAGGAATGAGGGTGGTTGAGGCTCCGTCGTCCAAAACAGCTCTGTGAGCACTATTTGGCTACCGGCGGCAATACGAGTGGCCTTCTTCATTCCATAACTTGACTCAATAAGTATATTTTCACTCCCCCATGGATTGCATCGGCAAACAGGGGTAAAGCACCGCAAAACTGCGGTGCAGTGACAGTGCCGCCGCGCCTACCCCATTTGCGAGCACGTCCATGATCTCTCTCCGGCATATTCTTACCGTCGCAATACTGATCGCAACCTCCCTCTCCGCCTCTGCCAGCCTGGCGCAGGACGAAAAACCGCTGCGCATCGCGCTCGCCACCAGCATTTCCAATCAGGCGGCAGAAGTGGCCGTCGAGGAGGCGAAGACCCAGGGCCTCAACGTCGAACTGACCGAGTTCAACGACTGGAACACGCCGAACATGGCAGTGGCCGACCGCGAGATGGATGCCAATCTCTTCCAGCACATCCCCTATCTGGAATTCACCAACCAGGCCGGCGGCCGCGATCTTGTCGCTGTCGCCCCGGCATATGCCACGCCCTTCGGCCTCTATTCGAAGAAATACAAGACGCTGGAAGAGCTTCCCGACAATGCGCAGATCGCGTTTTCGGGAGACGCGGTCAACACCGGCCGTTCGCTGCTTCTCCTCCAGCAGGCCAAGCTGGTCGAACTGAAGCCCGGCACCGGCCACCGCGCCACGCTTGAGGATGTCGTCAAGTGGGTGAAGCCGCTGCAGATCACCCAGCTCGACGGCCCGCAGATCGCCCGCGCGCTCGACGATGTTGATGCCGCCGCCACCTATCCGACTTTTGCAAAACTCGCAGGGCTCGATCCGGCCTCCGGCCTGATCTTCGAGAACGACCCGATCTACGCCTTCCAGTTCGTCACCCGGCCCGACATGCGCGACGATCCGCGCCTGCGCAAATTCATTGACATCTACCGCGGTTCTGACGCTGTAAAGGCAAAGCTTCGCTCGCTTTACGGAGACCTCGTCTCCTTCCCGTGAGTGCGCGCAAGACAGCAGGATAGTTTCAGGTGGGAAGCCATAAAGATGCACGGTGAATACAAGGTTCAGGGCGGAAAGCTCGTTGTCGTCGATCTCGAAATTGCCGATGGACGCCTCTCGCAGGTTCAGGTTTCGGGCGATTTCTTCCTCGAACCTGCCGAAGCGCTGGAAGACATCCGCGCCTCCCTCGAAGGCCTTTCCGCATCCGCCACGGTGGAAGACATCATCGCCGCTGTCCGCACCGGTCTTCGTCCCGGCGCGGAAATGATCGGCTTCAGCCCGGAGGCCGTCGCGATCGCCATCCGCCGCGCGCTCGGCGTCACCGGGACATGGCGCGATTACGAATGGCAGATCATCGAGACGCCCGCGCTCACCCCCACCATGCATCTCGCGATGGACGAGGTTCTGGCCAAGGAAGTCGCGTCCGGCCGCCGCGGCCCGTGCCTGCGTTTCTGGGAATGGGAACGCCCCGCCATCATTCTCGGCGGTTTCCAGTCCCTGCGCAACGAGGTGGACATGGAAGCCACGGCGGAACTCGGCATCGAAACCGTCCGCCGTGTCACCGGCGGCGGCGCGATGCTGGTCGAACCCGGCAACAGCGTCACCTATTCGCTATACGCACCGGCAGAGCTGGTGCGCGACATGAGCTTTGCCGATTCCTACGCCTTCCTCGACGACTGGGTGCTGAAAGCGCTGCAGTCGCTCGGCATCGACGCCTTCTACAAGCCGCTCAACGACATCTCCAGCTCCAAGGGCAAGATCGGCGGCGCGGCGCAGAAGCGCTTTTCCTCCGGCGCCGTCCTCCATCACGTCACCATGGCCTATGACATGGATGCCGAAAAAATGGTCAAGGTCCTGCGCATCGGCCGCGAAAAGCTGAGCGACAAGGGCACGACCAGCGCCGTCAAGCGCGTCGATCCGCTGCGCAGCCAGACCGGCCTGCCGCGCGAGGAAATCATCCGCCGGATGAAGGAGACCTTCGTCTCGCTGAACGGCGGCACGCCGGGCACGATTTCGGAAGAAGAATACGCGGCAGCGGAAAAGCTCGCGGCCGAAAAATTTAGCCGCGAAGACTGGCTGCGCCACATCCCGTGACTGCTATCCCGGCCCCGATGCGCCGGGCAATCTCACCGCGTCACGGTAAAAACCGCAAGGTTTTCCGGCATCTCGACGCCCGTCATGATGGCGTCGAGATGGGCGTGAATGGCGTCTGCCGCGCGGTCGGGGTCGTGGTCCCGTATGGCATTGAAGATGGCCGTATGTTCCTTGATCAGCCGCGCGATGCGGCCCGGTTTCGGCAGGCTGAGGTGGCAATAACGATCCACCTTGATCTTCACCGACTTGATGATCTCCCAGATACCGGGGTAACCGGCTGCCTCGGCAATCAACGTATGAAACAGATCGTCGGTCCGGCGAAACCCTTCGTAATCGGCTTCCGCGGCCTGGACCTTCTGCAATTCAAGATTGGCGCGCAGCGTTGCGATCTGCGTCCTGTTGGCTTTCACAGCCGCCGCCCGCACCGTCACGTCCTCCAGCGCCTTTCTGACAACGATCGCCTCCGGCAGCGTATCGAGCGCGATACGCGCAACGAACGTTCCCGATTGCGGCAGGATCTCGATCAGCTTTTCGTTCGACAGCCGCAGGATCGCCTCGCGCACCGGCGTGCGGCTGACACCGAACTGCGCGGCGATCTCCTTTTCCAGGATGGGGTCGCCCGGATAACGGCGCAGCGACACGATATCGTTCCACAGGACCTGATAGATCAGCGCCGAGGTGCTGGCACTACGCAGGTCCAGTTCGTCGCGTATGCTCGCCAGGTTTTTTCGCTGCTCCTGCGGGGGATTGGTATCCTCCATATAGACCTTCTCACGATTTGTTCTTGGCATTGCGGACCGCTCTTGCGAATCCGCCCCTCTTTGCTGCCGAGCATGGCCCGGCAGCAATCGGCTTGTCAAAGGCGCGGTGCTCTCAGGTCACAGCATGGTTTCGAGGATTTCCACCATGGTTTCCGCAGTCAGCTTGCGCGGATTGAAATCCGTCGACCGGCCCACGCCGTTCTTGACGATCTCGGGGATCGCCTCGCGCGTCACGCCAAGCGCCGATAGACGTGTCGGTGCACCGAGCTTTTCCATCTTGGCTTCGAAAGCGTCCGCGAATTCCTCGACCGTCCCGAAACCGAGAACCGTCAGAAGGTCATCGAACCAGGACCCAAGCTCGGGTTTGTTGAAACGCAGGAAGGCCGGAACATAGATCGCGCAGGCCAGCCCGTGCCGAAGATCGTAATCCAGCGTCAGCGGATAGGAGAGCGGATGCAGCGCGGTGTTGCCGATCATCGCCATCTGCGTTCCGCCGATCACGCTGCCGAGCGTCACCTGCTCGATCGCATCACGGTCCTTGTCGAGGCAGGCCGCCTCGATATTGCGGAAGATCAGCACGATCGCGCGAAACGCCATCGCCCGCGTCATGTCGTTGGCGCGCGTCGACCAGAACCCTTCCAGCGCCTGCGTCATCGCATCGAGCGAGGTGGACACCGCGACAGCCGTCGGCATGCTGAGCGTCAGCGCCGGATCAACGATCGCGTGATCCGGAAAGCACTCGGGATAGGCAATTGCCGGTTTGGCATTCTTTTCCTTGTCGGTAACCACGGCAAACGGCGTCACTTCGCTGCCGGTCCCCGCCGTCGTCGGCACGGCGATCAGCGGCAGGCCGCGACCTGCGGGCTTCTTCACCCGGTACAGATAGTCGCGGATGGAGCCTTCATTCTTCTGCAGCAGCGCAACGCATTTGGCCGCATCCAGCACACTGCCGCCCCCGATCGCAACGACGACATCAGCCCCGCTTTCGCGGCAGCGGGCGGCAGCCGTATCGACCGTCGAAATTGACGGGTTTTCCTCGATATCGGTGAAGATCGTCAGTTCGGCAGAACCGACCAGCTCCTTCAATCCGGCTTCGCCGACGCGGTTGAGGAAACTGCGTCCAATCATCGCAAACACATGACGGCCGCCCAAATTCGAAATCATATCGGGTAGGGTCGACAGGCGATCCCAACCGAAATGAACCGCGGTCGGCAAGCTGAAATTCCAATTCGAACCCGTCATCTTCGTCACTCCAATATCTTTTACGTTCTTCAAAAACCAATAGGCCGCCGGCAATTCCGCGTCTTGGACAAGACAAAGGAGCGGAGTTGGAGAGGTGATCAGCCCCGCCCGTATCCGCTCCTCCGATCAAGCCATCAAAGCGCTTAGGGGTCGCCAGAGACAGCCTATTGAATTTTAATATATCACTTAGGACCCTCGATTGGAAGGCCATGCTTGGCCATCAGCTGCAGGTAGTCTTCCCGCGGCGGAACGAAGATGTCGATGCCGCGGAAACCGGTCGTCGTGCGGCCGCCATGCGGCACGTTCGACGGATGAACGCAGACATCGCCGGCCTCCATCAGGAAGGTTTCATCGCCGCAGGTATGCTCTTCCGTCCCTTCCAGGATGACCAGGATCTGCACCGCTTCATGGCTGTGCATGGGAAATACGCATCCGGGAGGATTGGTGATGAAGCTGAGCAGGGCGGGACCTGCCGCGACGAAGCGCGTGCTGGACTGTTCGGTCAGCGGAACCAGCGGAATATCCTCGATCGTGTAGCAGTATTTCGACTTGTTGGTTGCTTTGTAAACCATCGTTATTTCTCCTATTTATCCATCAATTCCAAAGCTTTAAGGAAGCATCCATGAAAGCACAGGTGTCGTTTGGAGGTAGACGATCGCGCAAAGGACGAGCGTCAGTGCAATGCTCCAGGGAAGTGTCTTGCGGAAAATATCCCCTTCGCGTCCGATGATGCCGACCGCAGCGGCGCCGATTGTCAGGCTTTGCGGTGAAATCATCTTGCCGAGCACGCCACCGGAGCTGTTGGCCGCAGCCAGAAGCGAGGGTGACAGACCGGTTTCATGAGCCGCCGCGACCTGCAGAGCACCGAAGAGCGCGTTGGCTGAATTGTCGGATCCGGTAATCGCAACGCCGATCCAGCCGATGGCCGGCGACAGGAATGCGAACGCATGCCCAGTCGTGGCGAGCCAGCGCCCGAGCGTGATGGTCTGTCCGGAAAAGTTCATGACGAATGCGACGGCAAGCACGCAGAGAACCGTCGGAATGGCCCATTTGAGCTGCCTGAGCGTTGCGCCGTAAGTCTGCACCGCCTCACCGCCCGAAACCTTGAGGAAAGGCATCGAGAACAGGCCCGCGACACCGAGAAGCGTGGCGGTACCCGGCAGCCAGGGCAGCGACAGCGACGTGCCGATAGCCCCGCCGGTCGGATTGACGATGGCAAGCCCCGGCCATGCGAACTTGCTGACACCGGCAGACAGAGCCTGGGCGATCGGTCCGAGCTGCGACAGCGTGAAGATCACGATGATCGCGACATAGGGCAGGAAGGCGATCGAAACGCTGCGGCTGTTGAACGGGATTTTCGAGTTCTCCCCTTCGTTGACGATGGCGCATTCGACGGTTTCCTTCGGCTTCCACACCTGCAGGAAGGCGACCAGTGCCGCGGCCCCGGCAAGCGCGCCGAGAACGTCCGTCAGCGGCACCGAGATCCAGGACGAACTGACGAACTGCGTCACGGCATAGGCAAAACCGGCGACCAGCGCAGGCAACCATGTCTGGCGAAGCCCTCTGCCGCCATCGACGATCCACACGAGGATCAGCGGGATGAACAGCGCCAAGATCGGCGTCTGGCGACCGATGATCGCACCCAGCTCGTCATAAGGCAGGCCGGAAACGGCTGCTAATGTGGTGATCGGCACACCAAGCGCACCGAAGGCCACCGGTGCGGTATCCGCCACAAGCGCGCAGAGTGCGGCTTTCAGCGGATCCATGCCGATTGCCACCATCATCACACCGGCAATGGCGATCGGCGTGCCGGCGCCGGCAAGCGCCTCGAGCAGGCCGCCGAAGCAGAATGCGATGATGATCGACTGGACACGCAGGTCGGTGCTGATCACCCCGAAACTGCGCCGCAGGATGTCGAAATATCCCGACTTCACCATCATGTTGTGGATCCAGATGGCGTTGATGATGATCAGGATGATCGGAAGAATGCTGAACGCCGCGCCATAGAGCGCGGAATTGGCGGCGACCGAGACCGGCATGCCGTAGATGATGATGGCAACCCCCATCGCAACGATGAGCGAGCATAGGCCGGAAAGCTGCGGCGAAAGCCTGAACCCTCCGAGCATGACGAACATCGTCAGAAGCGGCAGGGCCGCAAAGAGCGAACTCAGTCCGAGCGACTGAGCCACCGGATCGTAAACCTGTTGAAACATTTTCGGCGCGTCTCCCCACGCTGCCCGCAAAGGCGGGCGTCAACCCAAAGCCTTGCACCCGCCAAAATCGCCTCCCCTAAAAGCGGTCCAGGTCGATGAGTAACCTCATCTCGTGCAAGATGTGTATACTTATATATCAGTTGGATTTGACTGAAAGTGCGCAAGCGGCCGCAGCCGTGAGGCAAGTTGTCGCTGGGAAGAACTTTGCTGGGAAGGGAACGGCCAGCGTCGGGCCAAGCGGAATAGCGAAGCGTCCGGGACGCGGCTGGCTGCGCAGTCCCGGAATTCGCCCATCGCCAGACGGGCCTGAATGTCAGGGCATTTTACTGGCGCAGATCGATGCTGCTGGTCACCACGGATTTGCCGCTTGCCGGATCGTTGTCGATTGTCTGCAGCCGCAGCCGGTTTTCGCCGAGTTTTGCGATCGTCATCCTGGCATTGCGATCGCCATTGATATCCCTCGCCCAGCGCACGGCCAGATTGATGGAATCTCCCTTGCGGCTTCCCGAAAGAGAGGACGGCTGGCCGGAAGGCCCCGTATAGGTTCCGCTGTAGCGCGTTCCCGAAGCTTTCAACGCTGCGGAAATGGACCGGCTGACGATGGCGAGCGCGCGGCAGGAGCCCTGCATGGCAAGATCGGCCGCCCCTGTCGAAAAATCGACATTGCAGCGCACGTTGACGGATTTTCCGCCGATCCGGGTCAGAACCGTTCCGCTGCCGGACCATTTTCCATCAATGGATTTGAGAAAATCACCCTCGGCCGCCATGGCCGGACTGGTCGTCATGATCGGCAGGCACAGAGTTGCAGCCAGGGTTGTGAGGAACTGCGCACGCATAGGAACCTCCATGGAACGATGAAGGGCCTAACGTGCATTTTCAGTACAAGTTCCCAAGCCGGGTAAGCTTTCAGGATCACAGCAAGCTTACCCGGCGCCCGGTTTTTCAGCCGCCTGCTCCAACATCGTTTCAGCCCGCGCCGTAAAGAATACGGAGGTGTGGTTGCACTGAGCGCCGAAACATAGGTGCATATTAACCAAGCAAAAACCAGAACGTGCAAAATATAGACATATTGTCACATTTACTTTTCACAGATCAGGATCTGCAAAATGATACCGGCACAGGCAGAAAAGCAGCAGCATGCAGCAACGCCCCGTTCGATGCAGGTCATTACCGACGGCATCGGCAAGGATCTCGAACGTTTCAGCGCCGACAACACGCATGTCGTCAAGCAGATCAAGCTTCTGGCGATCAACGCCCTGATCGAAGCGGCGCGCGCCGGCGAGATGGGCAAGGGTTTTGCCGTCGTCGCCAACGAAGTGCAGCGGCTGGCGCAGGTCGCCAGCGACATCGCCTCGAAATTCGAAAGCAACGTACTTGGTCGCATCGGGTTGACACGAACCATGGCCGACTCTCTTGTTCACGAGATGGAGGGCATAAGGCTCACCGATCTTGCCCAGACGCTGGTCCAGTTGATTGTCCGCAACCTCTTCGAGCGTACCGCCGACGTCCGCTGGTGGGCGACCGATACTGCGCTTTGGCAGGCTCTGGGCGATCCCTCCACCGAACGCCGCGCCTTCGCCGCAGAACGCCTCGGCGTCATCAACCGCTTTTACACCGTCTATCTCGATCTCGTCATGACCGACCTTTCCGGCAAGGTGATCGCCTCTGCCAACCCGAAATTCCAGCGCAAGCTGATCGGCCTGTCACTGGCGGATGAACCGTGGTTTACCGCGGCCAGCCGCTGCACATCGGGCGACGATTACGTCGTCGACGAAGTCAAGCGTTCCGGCCCGCACGACAACCGCACGGCCCTCGTCTACGCAACCGGCATCCGCGAGGACGGAAAACTCGACGGCGAGCTTCTGGGCACACTCGGCGTCTATTTCGACTGGGAGAACCAGGGCCAGTCGATCGTCGAAAAGGAAGCCAACCTGCCGCCGCACGTGGCGGAAAAAACGACCGTCCTCCTGCTCGACGGCAACAGCCGCGTCATCGCCACGACCAACCCCGCCCTGCTGTTTTCGCATTTCGTGCTCGCCAATCCGAGCGGTCAGTCCTCAGGCAGCTATTACGACAACAACGGCTCGATCGTCGCCTACGCCAGAACCCTTGGTTATGAGGATTACGACGGCCTCGGCTGGTACGGCGTGGTCATCCAGAAGCTGGAAAACGAAGACGCAATCCGGTTGGCGCTGAATATTCGATAGATCGCGGGTTCGTATGTCCAACTGGCATTGAAGATTTCATGCGCTATTTCCTCCACTCCAGGTTGGAGGAGCCACCATGATCATTCGTTCCGGAAGCTGTTTGTGCGGAAAAGTCCGCTACAAGGTCAAGGCGGACCCGATCCGTATCGGGCTTTGTCATTGCATGGATTGCCGCAAGGAAAGCGGCTCGGCTTTTGCCACATTCGGTATCTGGCCGGCTCATGCATTTGAAGCCTCGGGAGATGTCCGGCATTACGAAGGCCGTGGCTTCTGCGCGCAGTGCGGCGGCCGCGTCTTTTCCGAACCGGTCGAGGATGAAGTCGAAATCCGTGTCGGCAGCCTGGACATGGCCCCGACCGATATTCAGCCTACCTATGAATTATGGGTCAAACGACGTGAAGACTGGCTTGCGCCTGTTGAAGGAGCCGAACAGTTCGAGGAAGACCGACCTTGATCCGTATCGCCATCCGCACGTCCCTTTGATATGCCTTCGCCTCATCAGGAATCAAGGTACGGCGGGACCCCGATGACCTACGAGATGCAACTGAAGAAGGCGATCGACATCGCCACCAAAGCCCATGAGGGACAGTCCAGCAAGACGGGCGGCCCGTTCATCGATCACGTCCGACGTGTGGCCGAACATGTCATGGGCGAGGATGAGACACTGGTCGCCTGGCTTCACGATGTCGTCGAAAAAGGCCCCGGCTGGACATGTCAGCGGCTGCGCGAAGAGGGATTTTCGCAACGGGTCGTCGATGCAGTCGACGCCATGAGCAAACGCGACGGTGAAGACTATTTCGATTTTGTCCGCCGCTCGATCGCAAGCTCGCTGGCTCGCCCGGTGAAGCGGGCCGACCTCACCGATAATCTTGCACAGATGCGCCAGATGGGCGGCGATGGCAGCAAATTCGCCGAAGGCCTGCGCATTCTGACGGAAACCTATCCGGCCAAACCGGTCTAGATTGATCGGAACCTTGGCTCGCCTCTCTCGTTGCGCCGGTTGGAACACCGCCGGAACGAAGAGGATAACCGATGGAATTTCAATCGCGGACCGCCCTGGTCACCGGTGCAGGTTCGGGCATAGGCCGGGCTTCGGCATTGAAACTGGCACAGGCCGGCGCAGTCGTCGGTGTCCTCGGCCATACGCCCGGCGAGCTTGAGAAAACCGCCGACCTGATCAAGGCCGCCGGCGGCCGTGCCGTCCTTCTCGATGCGGATGTCGCCGATGAAACGGCCATGCAGAACGCGATCGAAACGCTGGTTGCCGAAACAGGACGACTCGATATCGTCGTCGCCAATGCCGGCATCAACGGCGTCTGGGCGCCGATCGACGATCTCAAGCCGGCCGAATGGGACCAGACGATCCGGGTCAACCTGCGCGGCACCTATCTGACGCTCAATGCCAGCGTCCCGCATCTGAAGAAGCAGGGCGGTTCGGTGATCGTCGTTTCCTCCATCAACGGCAACCGAAGCTTCAATACGCCGGGCGCAACCGCCTATGTTGCCACCAAGGCCGCACAGGTGGCCATCGTCCAGCAACTGGCGCTTGAGCTTGGGCGTCACGGGATCCGCGTCAATGCCGTCTGCCCGGGCGCGATCGACACCAGCATCAACGACAACACCAAGGTTCGCGACGAGGACGAGACCGCCGTGCCGGTAGAATTCCCCGAGGGCGACATCCCCATCACCGGCGGCAAGGCCGGTACGAGCGAGGATGTCGCGTCGGTCATCCTGTTTCTCGCCTCGGATCAGTCTCGGCATGTCACCGGAACGCCGGTCTATGTCGACGGCGGCCAGGGGCTGCTGCGCTAACCTATATCTGCCGCGAGCCGCACCAACGGGCAGACCCGCTTCTGACCCATGCAAAATGCGGAGGGCTGACTTGCGCATGGTCAACTGTTGAAATCAGATGCTTTGGGTGCTAACTAATGCTGCAGATAAACTTAGTGTGCTAACCGTTATGCCCTACATCGATCAAACAGCCTCTGAATTCCTTGAGGAGCTGACCAAGGTCAGCCGCAAGGTTCGTACCACCTTCAACAAGAAGGTGACGGCCCACGGCCTGACCTATCCCCGTGCGCGGGCGCTTTTCCGACTGGCCAAGAAGCAGAACATGACTCAGACCGAGCTTGCCTTCGAGCTGGAACTCGAACAGGCGACGCTTGTGCGACTGCTCGACCGCATGGAAGAAAACGGCCTGATCGAACGCCGGCCCGATGCGAACGACAGGCGCGTCAAGCTGATCGGGCTGACCGAACACGGCGAGGAACAGGCGTCCTTCGTTCGTGCGCTGGCAGACCAGATCCGTCACCAGTTCTTCGAAGGCATAGACGAAGCCGAGCTGAAGCAGGCCATCGCGCTGATGGAACGGATCTCCGAAAACGTCTCCAATGTGGAGGTCGATGATGTCCGCGCGTGATACGGTCCTCAAGCAGGAAGACCAGCCGGTCGAGCAGACCGAAGTGGATGCTCCGGTCGCTCAACAGCCGGCCGAGCCGGCCCCTGCCGCCCCGCCGCCTTTCATACCGAAACCGCTGCCGATCGCCCTTCTTTATGCGCTCACCTCGATCACCGCCTTCATCATGCAGGGGCTGGGAACAGCGATGATCTCGACCAACCTGCCGCTGATCGCCGGGCCGCTGGAAGCGACGCAGAACGAAGCCGCGTGGCTGATGGCAGCCTACCTCTTTCCCAATGCCAGCCTCGGCCTGTTCCTGTTCAAGGTCCGCACGCAATACGGCATCCGCCAGTTCTGCGAACTGGCGATCATCCCTTACGTGGTCATCAGCCTTGCCCATCTCTGGGTCAACGACCTCAGCCTCAGCATCGCGCTGCGTTTCTTTGCCGGCGCCGCCGCCGCTCCGATCTCGTCCATGGGCTTTCTCTACATGCTCGAGATCTTTCCGCCGGCGCAAAAGCTTCGCTGGGGCCAGTGCCTGGCGCTGATCGGCCTCTCGCTGGCCACGCCGCTTGCGGGCCTGATATCGCCCTCGCTTCTCGACCTGCACGATCTGCGCGGCCTTTACCTCGTGGAACTGGCTCTGGCGTTGATCGTCTTCGGCCTGATCTACATCCTCCCACTGACATCGCCGCCCCGTGCCAAGGTCATCTCGTCGATGGACTACGTGAGTTACGGCCTGCTCGCCACCTCGATGGGCTGTCTTGCCGTCTTCTTCACCATGGGCCGGCTCTACTGGTGGCTTGAAGCCGACTGGCTGGCCTGGGTGCTGATCACCGGCATCATCAGCGGCACGCTCTGCATCATGCTGGAGCTCAACCGGAAGAACAATCTCATCGATGTGCGCTGGATCGGCTCACGGGAAATCCTGCATTTTGCCGGCGTTCTCCTCGTCTTCCGCATGCTTCTGACCGAGCAGTCGACCGGCGCGATCAACTTCTTCCGCCAGCTCGGCCTGTTCAACGAACAGATGGCGCATCTCTACTGGGCGATCCTGATTGCCAGCGTCATCTCCGGCCTGTTCTGCGGGTTGATCATGAAGCCGGGCAGAGAAGCCTATATCCATCTTCTGTCGCTGGTGCTGATCGCCGCCGGCACGTTGATGGACAGCTACTCGACCGCGCTGACGCGGCCCGACCAGATGCTGGTCAGCCAGTCGCTGATCGCCTTCGGCTCCGGCCTCTTCCTGCCGCCTGCAATGGCCGTCGGTTTCGCCGCCGCGCTGAAGAAGGGGCTGACCTACATCATCAGCTTCATCGCCGTCTTCCTGTTCACCCAGAAGGTCGGCGCCTTCATCGGCAGCGCCCTGTTCGGCACCTTCGTCACCTGGCGGGAGCAATATCATTCCGCCATCCTGACGGCCCGGCTCCTGCCCACCGATCCGCTCGTCGTGCAGCGCATCAACCAGTATGTCGCCGCCTATAGCCGGACCGGCTCGGATGCCGCGCAGCACACGATCCAGGGCACCAGTACCTTTGCCAAGCAGGTTCAGCAGCAAGCCTATGTGCTTGCCTATAACGACGCCTTTTTCGCAACATTCCTTCTGGCGGTAGTGGCCATAACGCTGCTCTCGCTCCACATCCTCTGGAACAACCGCCATCGCTTCTTGCGCAGCGCAGACACCCCGCAGACTGCCTGACGCCCGAACCTGACCCCCAAGAACAAGTCAAAGACCATGAAAACCGTATTCAGATCGCTCGCAACCTATCTCGCGGCCGCCGTCGGCATCGTCGGCGTGCTCATCATCCTCTATGTCTGGAACCTGCCGCCCTTCAAGGGCTCGATCGAGACGACCAACGACGCCTATGTGCGCGGCCAGGTCACCCTGCTCAGCCCGCAGCTCGCCGGTTATCTCGTTGAAGTGCCGGTGCAGGATTACCAGAAGGTCAAGAAGGGTGATCTCATCGCCCGCATCGACGATCGCATCTACACCCAGAAGCTGGAGCAGGCGAAAGCGACGCTCGCATCGGCAGATGCCTCGCTTGCCAATTCCGAGCAGAGCCGCAAGTCGTCGGAAGCCAAGATCGTGTCCGCCAAGGCCGCCGTCGAAAGCGCCAATGCCGCCTTCGACGCGGCCAAGACCGCCTATAACCGCACCCAGTCGCTCTTGAAGAGCAATGTCTCGACCCAGAGCGATTTCGAAAAGGCGCAGGCCACCTACGATCAGGCGCAGGCAGCCG
The DNA here is from genome assembly GCA_900466875.1 of Hyphomicrobiales bacterium. Classification (GTDB taxonomy): domain Bacteria; phylum Pseudomonadota; class Alphaproteobacteria; order Rhizobiales; family Rhizobiaceae; genus Neorhizobium. The sequence continues at coordinate 63,354 of UBNQ01000030.1, forward strand.
TGCATCAGGCGGAAGCAGCCGTCCTCGTCGCCGAACAGGATCTGAACACGATCGTCGTCAACCGCCGCACGCTGGAAGCGACCGTCGAGGGCGCCAAGGCTTCGGTCGCGCTGGCCGATATCGACCTGCAGAACACCCGCATCACCGCCCCGCAGGATGGTGAACTCGGCGAGGTTACCGGCCGGCTCGGGCAATATGTCTCGATCGGTACCCAGCTTGGCTCGCTCGTTCCCAATCACGTCTGGGTCGTCGCCAACTACAAGGAAACCCAGCTTGAAGGCATGAAGCCCGGCCAGGAAGTCACCTTCACGGTCGATGCGCTCGGCCACCAGAGTTTCAAGGGCAAAATCGAGCGTTTCGCGCCCGCCACCGGCTCGGAATTCTCCGTCATCAAGTCCGACAACGCGACCGGCAATTTCACCAAGGTCGCCCAGCGTATCCCTGTCCGGATCGCAATAGAGCCGAACCAGCCACTCACCGACAGCCTCGTTCCCGGCATGTCGGTTGTCGCCAGCGTCGACCTCGCGCAGCAAAGTGGACCAGCTCTGGCGCAGGGCAACTGACACCGCCGTCAGTCTGTCACCGCGTCCTTTCCGGACAAAAAGAAGCCCCGCGCCGTGTTCAGCATCTCGGCGCGGGGCTTCTTTGTCTCTTGATATGACCGGATGAAATCAGCGTCGGGCGACGGCACTTCCAGCGCCGGTGGATCGCCCCACCCAGTCGTGCCAGCCTTCCTCGCCGCCGTTGAAGACATTGAGGTCGATCTTGCCTTCGACGCCCTGCGACAGGCCCGATCCCGAATACTGCCAGAAAACCCATTTGCGATCCGGATAGATCTTTGACGGATGCGCGGCGACAGACCGCAGCCAGAACGGATAGTCGCGGAACTGGCCCCTCAGGTGGTCCTTGTAGAAATCCGGCGCGGTATAGATGACCGGGCGCTGGCCGTAATGCCGCTCCAGCTTGTCCATGAAGACCTGCATCTTCTCGAGCACCCGCTCGGTCGAAAGCCGCATCTTGCAGCCGGACTGGTGGTTGTATTCCACATCGATCACCGGCGGCAGCGCATCCGGGTCGCGCGGCACGTTGCGGATGAACCAGTCGGCCTGTTCGCCGGCGGTACGGCACCAGTAGAAGAAGTGATAGGCGCCGCGGCGGATCCCCGCCTGCTGTGCACCGCGCCAGTTCGTCTTGAACATCGGGTCGATATGGTCGCCGCCATCGGTAGCTTTGATATAGGCGAAGTTGGCGCCCTGCGTGCGCAGTTTCGCCCAGTCGATATCGGCCTGCCAGCGGGAAACGTCGACGCCGTGCACGGCAAAATGCCGGGGCGCGACCTTGCCGAAATTCATCGGTTTTGCGTCACTGAAACGTTGGCCGTAGACCTTCAACCGCTGGAACCCCGGAGACCGAGGCATGGGCTGGCTTAGAACCGGATTGAGGGCCGGGCGAAGCGAGGCCATCGGCCGCTCGGCGGGAACCGGCATGCCGACCGTCGTCGCCATACCGTCAAAAGCGTGGGTCTGCTCACCGCCGCCGTTCCAGGCCAGTTCATGCGGATCCCTGACGGCCGCCGGCGGCGCAATCGCCGCAACCGGGGTCGGATCAATCGACGGGACCGAGGCTGCCGGCATGGATGGCGGAACGATTGCCTGCGAAGGCGCAAGCCGCGCCGTCTTCACCGATGCGGGCGGCAGGGTCAGCGCTGTCTCGGTATTGGACGAGGTGCAGCTGGAGAGACCGATACAGGTGGCAAGGATAGCCGATGTGGCCGCAGAAAAACGCATGAGAACCCGTACGCAATACACCGATCCCGCCCTGGCTGGCCCATTTCCGGACGCAATACGGGATTTCCTAACGGGACCTTACCGAGAAATCCTAAATGCAATCTTTACGAGTCATATCCGGCTCCGGCATTCATGCATGGTCCGCTAATAAAATAATCGATGATTATCGCACATATGCCGCCGGCGATAAGATCATTGTTAAGAACTTCCGCCTGATAGTCGCCCTTATTGATTTAAGCCAAATCCCAAGAGCGTCCTTCCTCAATGCGCTTCATTCATTTCAGGCTGGTCGGCCCGGCCATCATCGCTGTCGCGATCCTGATCGCCGGCATGGCCACCATCCCTTACGTGGGCATTGCCCAGATCGATGCCGACCTGCGCCAGCGGCAGGAAACCCTTGTCAAACACAATATCGATCTGTGGATCACCGATATCGAATTTTCGCTGACTGCCTGGACGATATGGGACGAATCCATCGCCAAGATCGACAACAGCTTCGACTTCGAATGGACCGACCGCAATATCGGCGCGTCCCTGATCGGTACATCCCGCACACGGTTTGCCGCGATCCTCGATCATGACGACAGGCTGATTTATTCCCGCACCGACGACAGCGTGAAGGATCGCGGCTTTTTCACCCGCGGCATTCCCACCGTCATAGAGGATGCTGCAGCCCTTGTGGCGAATATACGTTCGAGGGAAGCCGGGCGTATCGTTGAAGGCATCCCCAAACCGATCAGCATCAGCCGGATCGAAGTCCTGGGAGACGATGCGGTGCTGATGACGGCCGCACTGTTTCAGCCGGATTTTTCGACCGCGAAACCGAAAGGCGCGCGCGCACCGATCCTGATCACCGCCATGCCGATCACCGGAACCATTCAGGAATTTTTCGGAACCCGTTTTCTGCTCGACGATGCGCGGATCGGCACGCTCGCAGGCATCTCCCCGGATCGGGCGCATGTCGAAATCGCCGTTGGACCCGGCGGAGAACCCCAGGTCCTGTCTTGGCGCCCACCAAGCCCGGCTGCCGACCTCCTCTACCGCTCTCTTCCGCTTCTCGTCACGGTCGGCCTTCTCCTTCTGGCCACCGGCGTCTTCACGGTGCGGGTGTCGCGCAATGCGGCGCGCACGCTCCTGTCGCGGGAAAGGCGCATGCGTCACGCCGCGACCCACGATTTCCTGACCGGCCTCGCCAACCGGGCCCTGCTGGAACCGGAGTTCCGCGCCTTGAGCGAGAAAGGACCGCTCGCCGTCATCTGCCTTGATCTCGACGGATTCAAGACCGTCAACGATACCTGCGGCCACGCGATGGGCGACGACCTGCTGAAGATCGTGTCGTCCCGACTGCGCAGCACAGTCCGCGAAACCGACCGGCTCTTCCGCCTCGGCGGCGACGAATTCGCCATCCTCATGCCGGAGGTTTCTGCAATCCAGGCCGAATGCATCTGCCGGGATCTTTCGAAAGCACTCGCACGGCCGGTGGCCCTGTCGAAAGGCGATGTGTCGATCGGCGCGTCCTTCGGCATCAAGATGGTCGAAAAGGGAGAAACCTCCTGCGACGCGGCCCTTGGCGCCGCCGATGCCGCGCTCTATCACGCCAAGGCGTCCTCACGCGGCAGCGCCGTCCTCTCGAGCAGAATCTCGGCGACCGCGCCAACCGACACGACCTCCCTCGCTTCGATCAATCGCCGCAGCGCCTAGCGGCGCTTCTTCAGTCAGCGGCGCAAGTCACCCTCGTTTATTCACCCTCGTCGGTAGAAAGAGTTTGAGCGATCGTCGGCATTCGGTCCGAAGCGGTCATCGGCTAGCTATAGCCGCGACTATCGCCTCCGCTACTTGCTGGTGAACACTGCTTCGACTTACGCCCGGTTCGTCCCGGAAGAGCACCTCGTCGTCATCTCCGGACAACTGCCCTGCTAAACCGAGAAACATATAGTGGCCAACGTTCGTCCCCACGCTAATGCGGCCAAAATGTATATTCGTTTGCATCAGCCAGTCGGCACATTCCCGAGACGGCGCTTCCTTATCGGCCTCCCCAGTGATCAAGGTCACTGGCATCTCAATCGCGGCCACCGTAGCGGGATCAAATGCTCGGATAGGAGGTGGGGGAGCAAGTGCGATTGCCATTCGGATACGTGCGTCGAAAAAGCTATCGGATTGCCGTGTCCAAGAAACTCTGAACGGCTGCGAGGTCTGCAGGAGCCTTGGAACATGGGTCGCAGCATCCGGCATCTCTCTTGGCCCTCCTTGAAAAGCCGGAAAATTCGTCGCCCATTCTGAGTATCTCTCCATTGACGTAATTGCTCCGGTAAGGGCGAGAACGGTATGCGCACCGAGCGAAAAACCAACTGCGGACACCCTCTCCAAATCTAGCCGACCTGCGAATGGCCCGTCCTTTTCGAGTGCCGTCAACAGTAGGGACAAATCAGCTGCGCGTTCCCACCAGCAAAGAAATCCCTCAGGGAGGTATGGTTCATTTGCTGTATTCCCGTGGTGGTGAGCGCCGATTACTACAAGGCCTGCTTCCGCTAGTTCCCTGGCGAGCCAACCCATCCCCTCAGGGGAGCCGCCGGTACCATGAGACATCAAGACGACAGGAAGCTTTCGACCTTCAGCAAGATCAGCATTTTTCCTTACATCGCCGAGATCAAAGAACTGCCCGGACAGACGAAACGCAGAGGCATCATGTGGACATGGATACCATGCAGACCAAGCCAAGGGCCTCGCGGCGTCTCCTTGCCAATTTGTCCTTGATAAATCGTGCTCAATACCTACTCGATATCCCACTGTCATTACCGCCCCCTTGCGCCTTGGGGAAACTGGCATTTTGACGGAAAAATTGTCAAGACGGTGCGCCGAGGCAGCTAATGTCCGCTTCTGGCGCCAAGCAATCGAAATATCTGTTCGAGAGAATTCGCCTTGGTTCATGCTTTTGACGCGGCTGGCGTTCAACGTTCTCGGCTCTCGCGTCTATCCGGGATATGCCTTGTCCCTACCATCATGAGATTCAATGGATGGTGTGGGTTCAATCTATGCTGCCGTGACGCTACCCGGGGTCCGCAACAGCCGCAGTGCGTTGATCGTCACCAGCACGGTCGCACCCGTATCGGCAAGAATTGCCGGCCACAGCCCCGTGACACCGATGATCGTCGTCACAAGAAATACCACCTTCAAGCCCAGCGCGATGGTGATGTTCTGCCAGATGTTGCGCATGGTTCGCTGCGACAACTCGATCATGCCGGCAATATCCGACACCCGACCATGCAGCACCGCCGCATCGGCCGCCTCCAGCGCCACGTCGGTACCGCCGCCCATGGCGATGCCGATATCGGCAGCCGCCAGCGCCGGCGCATCGTTGATCCCGTCACCGACCTTGCCGACGACAAACCCCTCGCGCTGCAATTCACCGACAATCCGCTGTTTGTCTTCCGGCATCAGTTCGGCGCGCACCTCGATGCCGAGATCCTTGCCGATTGCCGCGGCCGTACGCGCATTGTCGCCGGTCAGCATCACCGTCTTCACGCCTGCATCGGCAAGCGCCTTCAGCCCCGCCTTCGCATCGGCACGCGGCTCGTCGCGCATGGCGATCGCACCCGCCAGCACACCACCGACGATCAGAACGGAAACGGTCTTGCCCTCGTCGTTGAGCGCAGTAATGCGCCGCGAATGCGCCATTGGCAGCGCAACCCGCTCAACCGCCGCCTTCGGCGATCCCAAAAACACCTCGGCGCCATCGACGATCGCCGTCACGCCTTTGCCGCCCAGTGCCTTCGCTTCGCTCGCAGCCGGAATATCCAATTCGTATTCGGCTGCCCGGCTCAGGATCGCCATGGCCAACGGGTGGCTGGAGCCGGTTTCGAGCGCCGCCGAGATCCGCAACACGTCATCGGCATTGCGACCGAAGGCGATCACGTCCGTCACCTGCGGTTTGCCTGAGGTCAGCGTCCCGGTCTTGTCGAAGGCGACAGCCGTCAGCTTGCCGAGCGTTTCCAATACAGCGCCGCCCTTCAGGAGCAGACCCCGGCGGGCACCGGAAGAGAGCGATGCGGCAATCGCCGCAGGCGTCGAGATCACCAGCGCACAGGGGCAGCCGATCAGAAGAATGGCAAGCCCCTTATAGACCCACTCGCCCCAGTCCCCGCCGGCAACGAGCGGCGGCAGGATCGCGACCAGCGCCGCCACCACTACGACGCCCGGCGTGTAATAAAGGGAAAACCGGTCGATGAAGCGTTCGGTCGGCGCCTTCTTTTCCTGCGCCTCTTCCACCAGCCGCACGACACGGGCAATCGTATTGTCCTCGGCAGCAGCCGTCACCCGCACACGCAATGCCGCATCGCCATTGATCGTTCCGGCAAACACCTGCTCGCCTTCGCCCTTCGAAACCGGCGTGCTTTCGCCCGTCACCGGCGCCTCGTCGATGGCGCTTTCGCCCGCCACGATGACACCGTCGGCCGAAATCCGGTCGCCCGGCCGCACCAGAATGACCGCGCCGACGGCGAGATTTTCCGCCGGCACTTCGCGCGTCTTGCCGCTCTCTTCCAACAGCGCCGTCTTCGGCACCAGCGCCGTGAGGCTCTGGATGCTGGACCGCGCCTTGCCGGCCGCAACCCCTTCCAGAAGCTCGCCAACCAGAAACAGGAAAACGACGGCAGCCGCCTCTTCCGACGCGTCGATGATGACGGCGCCGACGGCCGCAATCGTCATCAGCATCTCGATCGAAAACGGCGTTCCGGCAAGCGCCGCCATGATCGCCCGCCGCGCGATCGGCACCAGCCCGATCAGCATCGCGGCGGTGAAAATAATGCTGTCATAGGCCGGCAGGAGATGTCCGAGCCCATAGGCGATGACCAGCGCCAGCCCGACCAGAATGGTCAGCCGCCCCTTCTTCGATTTCCACCACGGCCCCTCCATCGACCCGTGATCGTGCCCATGCAGGCTTTCGGTTTCGTCGTGGTCGTGGTCAGCATGATCGTGCCCACCGCCGTGATGATCGTGGCTGCAGTCAGGCCCGTGCTCGTGGTGATCGTGCGGCTGGCTGATCTCCCCCCTTGTGGGGGGCTCGGAGAGCGGGTCGAGACCCGTGGCTCGACCCCGGTCAACCGGCAGGGCAGAGGGGGGTAAGCCGCCCTGCGCCACGCCCTTCTTCCCCAAAGCCCTGAGCGAATAGCCAAGCCCGGAAACCTTCCTTTCCATAGCGGTAAGATCGGCACTGCCGTCATGGCTCACCGTCATCGTGCCGGCAGCGACGGAAACGGCGACATCCTCGACGCCCGCCACGCGCCGTACCGCGGTGTCGATCTTCGTCGCGCAGCTGGCACAATCCATGCCGCCGACCTTGTAGCGCGCCTGATGTGAAGTCCCGTTATTCGCCATGTCACTCTCCGCCATAACATCGAGCACCCTTTCTAGGACCTCTAGTCACTAGAGCTGCAAGAGGCTTTTTACGGAAAATATCATCCCGTCCGGCAAAAACGGTCGCGACCGCGCCTTGAAAAACGTGGACTGCCCGCCAAACAGGCTTGCGGCCCGATCGCTCAAAAAATAGAATTACCCCCAAAGTCCGGGGGTATCCCGGTCAACCGGTTTTCCGAAAGGTCTTGTCCCGTGAACGTCTCCCGCCTTCTTTGCGCGTCGGCTGTCGCCGTCATCGCCTCTCTCGCCGGCGCTTCCGTCGCAAGCGCCCAGTCGAAGACGCTGACCATCTCCTGGTGGGGCTATAACGGCGAGAAGATGAACGCCAACATCATCGAGCCGTTCAAGAAGATCTGCGGCTGCGATATCGTCTTCGAAACCGGCAACAATGCCGACCGCCTGAACAAGCTGCGCCTGCGCGACGGCAAGGGCGTCGACGTCATCTATCTGTCGGACAGTTTTTCGCAGCTCGGCATCGAACAGGGCCAGTTCCTCGAGATCGACCCGGCCAAGATCCCCAACCTCGCCGACCTCTACGAACTCGGCCGTCAGCCGCAGGGTAATTACGGCCCGGCCTACACGATCGGCCGCGTCGGCATCGTTTATGACGCAGCCAAGGTCAATCCGCCGATCACCTCGTGGAACGACCTGTGGCGCGCCGATCTGGAAAAGTCGATCTCGCTGCCGGGCATCACCACCACGGCGGGCCCGATGGTCGTGCTGCAGGCCGGCAAGCATGGCGGCACGGATGCGTTCGAAGACAGCGAAGGCGCATTCTCCGCCATTGAGGAACTGAAGCCGAACGTGGTGAAGAACTACAATACAGGCTCCGAACTGGTGAACCTCATCTCCACCGGCGAAGTCCGCGTCGCGATCGCCCAGGATTTCACGCTCGCCTCCATGCAGGCCGCCGTTCCGACGATGAAATGGGCTGAACTCACCGATGGCGACATCGCCACCGTCAACACGGTGAACATCCCCAAGGGTTCGGAAAACGTCGAACTCGCCTACCAGTTCATCAACTTCGTTCTGTCGAAAGAAGTCCAGCAGAATGAAGCCGAACAGGGCGTCGACGCGCCGATCAACACCAAGGTCGAACTGACGCCGGAACAGGCAAAAATGTGGACCTACGGCGCCGAACAGGTCGGCAGCCTGTCGCGCATCGACTACGCCAAAATGAACGAAGCCAAGACCGACTGGATCGACCAGTGGAATGAGCTGTTCGCGCAGTAAAGCCTATCGTCGGATAATCGCCCCTCACCCTAACCCTCTCCCCGCGCGCGGGGCGAGGGGACGTGCCTCGCTCAACGTCAGCGGGGAACGGCGAGCTCGCCACACTGATCCTTCGCCCCGCATGCGGGGAGAAGGTGCCGGCAGGCGGATGAGGGGCCGCCGCGACCGAGAGAGATACTTAGACTGATGAACAAATTCGCCAAATGGGGACTGACGCTGCCGGCAACGATTGCCGTCACGCTGCTTCTCGTCGTCCCCGTCCTGATCACCATCGCCACCACGTTCGGTGAGTCGAAGGGCATCTTCTCCACCTATACCGCCTTCTTCAACAGCGGCTTCCGCACCGGCATCCTCTATCGCACGCTCCGCATCGCGCTGATCACCACGGCGATCTCGCTCGTCATCGGCTTCCTGACGGCCTACGTCATTGCCCAGATGCCCGGCCGGCTGAAGTCGATCGCCATCATTGCGGCCGTTTTTCCGCTGCTCACCGGCGTCGTCGTGCGCTCCTTCGCCTGGCTCATCATTCTGGGCAAAAACGGCATCCTGAACAGCTCGCTCATCTCGCTCGGCATCATCTCCGAGCCGCTGTCGATGCTCTACACCGAAGGCTCGGTCATCGTCGCGATGGTCTATCTCTTCGTCCCGCTGATGATCCTCACACTGACCGGCGTGCTCGAAGGCATTCCGCGCGATGTGGTGGAAGCGTCTGCCTCGCTCGGCGCAAAACCGATCGCCACCTTCTTCCAGGTCATCCTGCCGCTCGCAGTCCCCGGCCTCATCGTCGGTGCGGTGCTGGTCTTTACCGGCAGCTTCACCTCCTACGCCACGCCGCAGCTTCTCGGCGGCGAGCAGATGATGATGATGGGAACGCTTCTTTACCAGCGCGCCATGGTCACCTTCGACTGGGTCGGCGCCTCCACCATCGCGGCAATCATGGTGGTCATCACCATCGCCGTCGTCTCGATCATGAGCCGCATCGCGCGGCGTCTCAACCCGATGGCGGTGTAACGACCATGACAGCCCGTATCCACCCGCTGCTCGGCGCCTTCGCCATCCTGGTCTTCCTGTTCCTGCTGGCGCCGCTCGTCATCATCGTCGGCGCGTCCCTGAGCGACACGACCTACCTCACCTTCCCGCCGCAGGGCCTAACGCTGCGCTGGTTCGCCAACATTTTCGAGATCTCCGCCTTCCGCAACACGGCGATCACCAGTTTTCAGGTGGCGATCCTCGGCACCGGCCTGTCGCTCCTCATCGGCATTCCGGCGGCCTATGCGCTGAACCGCTACCGTGTCGGCCTGCCGAAATGGCTGGGTACACTCTTCATCCTGCCGATCCTGGTGCCGGAAATCGTCTTCGGCTTCTCGCTTCTGAAGTCGATTACGATAGGCATGGGCCTGCCCGTCTATCCGAGCCTGATCATCGGCCACGCGCTGCTCGTGCTGCCCTATTCGGTGCGCGTCGTCGGGGCCTCGCTCGCTTCCTTCGACTTTTCCGTCGAAGAGGCCGCGATCAGCCTCGGTTGCCCGCCGCTCAAAACCTTCTTCACCGTGGTGCTGCCGAATATCCGCGCCGGCGTCATCGCCGCCTTCATCCTCGCCTTCATCACCTCGATCAACGACGTGTCGATCTCGGTCTTTTTGACCGGCCCCGGCATTTCCACCCTGCCGATCCAGATTCTGGCCCATATGGAACAGTTCTTCGATCCGACCATCGCCTCCGTGTCCGTGCTTCTCATGCTCGTCACCGTCGGCGTCATGGCCATCGTCGAGGCGACCCTCGGCCTCACCTTCCTGACCAAATAAGCAGAACAGCCGCCCCATGACCGTATCGCTGACCATCGAAAATCTCTCCGCCCATTACGGCCAGACGCAGGTCCTGAAAGACCTGTCGATCTCGGTCAAGGCGGGCGAACTCGTCTCGCTTCTCGGCTCCTCCGGCTGCGGCAAGACCACCACGCTCAGGATCGTCGCCGGCTTCTTGGCACCGACCGCCGGCCATGTCCGCCTCGGTGACCGTGACCTGACCACCCTTCCCGCCCACGCCCGCGATATCGGCCTGGTCTTCCAGAACTACGCACTCTTCCCGCATCTCACCGTGCAGGAAAACGTCGCCTTCGGCCTGAAGCAGCGCGGCATCTCGTCCGCCGACCGCGCCAGGCGCGCCACCGCCATGCTGGAACGCGTCGGCCTCGCCCAGCTCGCAGATCGCCTCCCCGGCGCACTCTCCGGCGGCCAGAAACAACGCGTCGCGCTTGCCCGCGCTCTCGTCATCGAGCCGCCGCTCCTGATGTTCGACGAGCCGCTCTCCAACCTCGACGCAAAATTGCGCGTCGACATGCGCGTCGAGATCCGCCAGCTGCAGAAGGCCAACGGCACGACCTCTCTCTATGTCACCCACGATCAGGAAGAAGCGTTTTCGATCTCCGACCGCGTGGCGATCATGAATGCCGGCCGCATCATGCAGCTCGATACGCCCGAAGTGCTCTACCAGAAGCCGGCCAACGCCTTCGTTGCCCGTTTCGTCGGCTTCGAGAACCTCATCCCGATGAAAACCATCGCCCGCGACGGCGCGATCGTGACCGCGGAAGCCGCAGGCGGCGCGAAGCTGCACCTGTCGCAGGATCTCTTCGGCCCGATCAAGGACGATTTCGTACTCGCCACCCGCCCCGATGGTCTGGTCGTGCGCGGACAGGGCGAAGGCATCCCCGCCACGCTCGGCACCCGCACCTATCTCGGCCGCGCCTACCAGTACAAATGCGAGACCGCAGCTGGCGAAATCACCGCCAACGGTGCCCTGTCGGAAATGTTCGAGCCGGGCGCAAAGGCCGTGCTTGTGCCCCTGCCGGAACAGTGCTGCATCCTCGACCCCGAGAACCGAGACACCACTTCCCGTCCTGATTGAACCGGCGCGACGCAAGCTTCGGCCAATACTGTAGTCTCTTGCCTCCACGCAGATGGAGGCATCGGGATACCGGCCGGGCTTGCCTTACCGGTGTTCCGAATAACAAGGGAGAAACCATGGCCTACGAGTGGGATGCTCGAAAGGCGCGCCGGACACGGCTCGTCAGGACTGCGATCGTGTGCCTCGCGGTAACGATCGCCTTCCTGCCGCTATCCTACCTCACCCTGGGGTGAACGCGCCGCTTAATGCAACTTCGTCACCTGTTTGGGTGACGCTTTGCTTATGTAACTATGTTGTCATAAAGGCGGAGTTTCCGAACTCCGATCTGACTTTCCAGCCTTTAGCCCCTCGCCCGACCAGCGAGGGGCTTTTTCTTTTCTCCACCAATAGCTCGAAACGGACCCACTTTGCATCGGCACAATATGCGCATATAATCTGCGTATATCCCGGAGGTTCCGATGCCGACATCCCCCCGCAAGGCCGCCAATCTGTCGCTCGACAGCGCACTTCTCACCCAAGCCCGCGAACTGGACATCAACCTGTCACGCGCCGCCGAAGACGGCATCGCCAAGGCCGTCAAAGCCGAGCGCGAACGCCGCTGGCTGGAAGACAATGACGAGGCGATCAGGGCGCATAACGAATATTTTGCCAAGCATGGATTACCGCTCGAAAAATACCGGATGTTCTGATGGCACGCTTTCATGTCTACCAGTTTGGTAGCGGTCTGGTTATCGACACGCAAAGCAACGTGCTCGATGCTCTTCACACCCGGGTAGTGGTTCCGTTGGTGCCCGAAACGGAAGCAAAACGCGCGGCAGAGAGACTTAATCCGCGCTTTGAAATAGACGGCACGACCTATGTGATGATGACAGAGTTTCTTGCTGCAGTTCCCAATTCGGAACTTGGCGTACGTGTCACCAATCTTTCCAAATATTCAGACGAAATCATCGCCGCGACGGATTTTCTTTTTCAGGGATTTTGAAAGGTCGAGGATCAGCCCCTCACCCTAACCCTCTCCCCGCAGGCGGGGCGAGGGGACGTGCCCCGGTCGGCGCTGGCGAGCGACGGAAAGGTTCCGGCTTGTGTCCTTCTCCCCGCGCGCGGGGGTCCGGAGGACGGGACGGGGCAAGCGACCCGTCCCCGGTTGGTGCCGGCAGGCGGATGAGGGGCGAACGCCGCCTCTGGCGATCGGCAGTGGTGAAAACCTCTCGCGTAACCATTCCGCTCCGGGGACGTTTCCGCGGCTCCTGCCAAGAAAATCCGGCCACTTAAGCCAAATCTCATCCCCTTTCATCCCCGCCCTCTCGCCCCATGCCTACAATCTCCCCGTTCCGTCACGGATACACCGGCAGGCGTGCCGGCGAGGCGGGACCGGTTCTGGTGGTGAAGGGACGACGTAAATCTCCACCACCGGGGTCCGTGTGAAAA
>UBNQ01000050.1 GCA_900466875.1 Hyphomicrobiales bacterium
CGTAGAAGCGCAGTTCGCCGGTGGCGACGACGCAATAGGCTTGCTTGGCCGTCTCATAGAAGGCGTGGCGCTCGATTGCGTACATGGGCGCAGGCTGGCCCTCGGCGGCATCGATTTCCGCCTGAGTCTCTTTCTGGATATCCGGGATCATGTCCGGATCGCCGATGACCTCCATGCGCCCGACCGAGGGCTGTAGCGGCGTGTCGAGCGGAAGGACCGACAGGATCGCCTGCATGGCGCGCGGCGCCGAGATATTGTCCATCCTTATCACCTTGCCGAGCACCGTCTGGCGGGCAATCGAATCGGATGGGAAATTGGCATCGGCGAGCACGAGCGTATCGCCATGGCCCATGGATTTCAGGGCGTAAAGGATATCGGCATTCAGCGCCGGATCCAGGTTCTTCAGCATTCGTCTCTCCTCCAAGACACAGACAAGTTCCGTCGCCCGTTATCGCAGGCAAAGTCGGGCGCGCACCAGCAAAATATCAGCCTTGGCGGAATGTCATGGAGACAAAAAATGTCGCAGGATGCGATAGGTCAGTATTGCTGACCTGTCGGAATTTATGTAAATGCCACGGCAACAAAATTGAAATAAAAGGAAACATCCCATGTTGGATTGGGAACATATCTTCGCCACGCGCTCCAGCCGGATGAAGGCTTCGGAAATCCGCGAATTGCTGAAATTGCTCGAACAGCCCGATATCATCTCGTTTGCCGGCGGCATTCCCGATCCGGCCCTGTTTCCGGCAGAGGAATTCAAGGCGGCCTATGCCGATATCTTTTCCGGCACGCAGGTGAACTCGGCGCTGCAATATTCGGTCAGCGAGGGCTACAAGCCGCTGCGCGACTGGATCGTCGAGGATGTCGCCAAGATCGGCATCGACTGTTCGGCCGACAACGTCTTCATCACCTCCGGTTCGCAGCAGGCGCTGGACTATCTCGGCAAGCTATTCCTGTCGCCGAAGGATACCGCGCTGGTGACCTGGCCGACCTATCTCGGCGCGCTGTCGGCATTCAACGCCTATGAGCCCAATTACGACCAGCTTTCGCTGAACGGCAACCGCACACCGGATGCCTACCGCGATACGGCATCCAGGCTGGGCGGTTCGGTCAAGTTCGCCTATCTGTCGGCCGACTTCTCCAACCCGACCGGTGAGACGATCGACCTTGCGGGCCGCGAAAAACTGCTGGCGCTGGCCGATGAGCTTGATATCGCGATCCTCGAAGACGCCGCTTACCAGAACCTGCGCTTTGATGGCGAGGCAGTTCCGCCGATCCTGTCTCTGGATATCGCGCGCAAGGGCGGCATCGAGAATACGAGGACGATCTACAGCGGCAGCTTTTCCAAGACGCTTGCACCGGGCCTGCGCGTCGGCTTCGTCATTGCCGCGATGCCGGTCATCCGCAAGCTGGTTCTGATGAAACAGGCGGCCGACCTGCATTCCTCGACGATCAACCAGATCGCCGTCGAGCATGTTGCCTCGCGCGGGTTTGCCGAGCAGGTCGCCAAGATCAAGCGTGTCTATAGCGGTCGCCGCAATGCGATGCTTTCGGCGCTTGAAAAATACATGCCGAAGAACACGAGCTGGACAAAGCCGGAAGGCGGGATGTTCGTCTGGATCACGCTGCCTGAGGGCATGGACGGCGCCGAGCTTCTGGCCAAGTCGCTGGCGACAGAAAAGGTGGCTTTTGTTCCGGGCAAGGCTTTTTATGCGGATGGCAGCAATGCCAATACGCTGCGTGTCTCGTTCTCCTGCGCCAACGACCAGCTGATCGATGAAGGCATCAAGCGGCTGGGACGCCTGATCGCCAATGCCGCCGTGAGCGAGCACGAAAGTCTGCCGATCATCTGATCGACACTCATATTCACAGACTAAACAGGGCGGAAACCTCAGGTTTTCGCCCTTTTGCTTTTAATCTTTACCTGGACGTCAATCATTGTCACATGAGTGTCAATGTATATGTGTTTAAGCGCGTCATCTCAAACTGGATGACCCTCATGAAAAAGCTGCTCTCCACTTTCACGGCGCTTGTTGCGCTTGGTCTCGCGGGCGTTGCCAACGCTGCCGATCTCGTCGTTTATACCAGCCAGCCGAATGCCGATGCGCAGGCGACGATCGACGGTTTCAAGGCCGCCAATCCGAACCTCAACGTCGAGTGGGTGCGTGACGGAACTCCGCAGATCATGGCGAAGCTCAACGCGGAAATCGCTGCCGGCAATCCTGTCGCCGATATCCTGCTGATCGCAGACACCGTCACCTTCGAGCGCATGAAGGCCGCCGGCCAGCTCCTCGCCTACAAGTCGCCGGAAGCCAAGAATTTCGACGC
>UBNQ01000004.1 GCA_900466875.1 Hyphomicrobiales bacterium
AAAGCGAACAGTTGCTGGCGGCAATCACCGGTGAACGCGCCGAAGCTGCCGCCAGCCGCAATCAGCTCGAACGCCTGATCCGCGATCTTTCCGAACGTCGGCAGCGTCTCGATCGCCAGCGGCAGGAGGCGAGTGCCGAACTGGATGCCGTTTCCGAGCGTCTGGGCGCGCTGGACGACCCGGCGGAAAAGGCCGAACTGGTCGAAGCCGCCGAAATCGGGCTGGAAGATGCGACCGCCGCAGCCGAAGAAGCCGAGGCGGAACTCAACTCTACGCGTGCTGCCGAAGTTTCCGCCCGCCGTCCCGTCGAGGATGCCAGGACCCGAGTGAACGGGCTGGAGACGGAAGCCCGCACGATCAAGAAGATGCTCGCCGCCGGTGCAGCCTCCGGCGACTATGTTCCGGTTGCCGAAATGGTCCATGTCGAGCGCGGCTATGAGGCCGCCCTCGGTGCTGCCCTCGGTGACGACCTCGAAAGCCCTGTCGATGACACAGCGCCCAGCTATTGGTCTGTGAACGGCGATGCCTCGGCCGATCCGCGCCTGCCGGACGGTGTCGAACCGCTATCATCCCGTGTCACGGCCCCGCCGGAATTGCTGCGCGCGCTGGCCCAGATCGGCATCGTTTCCGCCGGCGACGCCGCGAGATTGATGGCATCCCTGAAACCCGGCCAGCGTCTGGTGACGAAGGACGGCGCTGTTTACCGCTGGGATGGCCATGTGACCGGATCGGAAGCGCCCGGTACCGCGGCTCTCCGCCTGTTGCAGAAGAACCGTCTCTCCGAACTTGAAGCGGAGATCGATGAAGCCCGTGATGTTCTGTCCGAATGCGAAAGCCTGCTGGCGGATGCCGCGGCCGAGATCGCAACGAGCGAACGAGTGCTTGCCGATGCCCGCGACCGTGTGCGGCTTGCCACGCGTCAGGTTGCAGATGCCCGCGAGGCTCTTGCGGCTGCAGAACGCGCGTCCGGCGACCTCATGCGCCGACGCGATGTCGTGGCCGAAGCGCTGAGCCAGGTCGACGCGCAGATCGAGGATGTCGATGTTCAGGGCGAAAACACCCGGATCGAACTCGAAAACGCACCGGATCTCGCCGATCTCGACAACCGCCTGCGTGACCAGCAGGCCGCGGTTGCGACCGATCGCGGGCGTCTGGCGGAAGCGCGTGCCAGCTATGAAGGCCTGAGCCGCGAGCTTGAAGCCCGCAAGCGTCGTATCGCTGCAATCGCTCAGGAACGATCGTCGTGGAAGGCGCGGGCCGATAGCGCCGCCGCCCACATCGAGAGCCTGCGCGAACGCGAGGAAGAGGCCCGCGACGAAATCGTCGAGCTGGAGGCAGCACCGGAAGACGTGGATGACCGCCGCCGCCGCTTGATGTCCGAGCTGCAGAAGGCGGAAAACGCGCGCAAGCTTGCGTCCGATGAACTGGTTGTCGCCGAAACCCGCCAGCGTGAAGCGGATCAGCGCGCTGCAACCGCATTGTCTGAACTGGCCGATGTGCGCGAAAAACGCGGACGCGCCGAGGAACGCCTAGTGTCGGCGGCCGAGCGACGCCATGAGAGCGAGCAGCGCATCCGCGAGGCGTTGAATGTCTCGCCGCCGGAAGTGCTGCGCCTCACTGGCGTGCAGCCTGGCCAGCCGGTGCCGGATATCCGCGCCATCGAGCGTGAGGTCGATCGTCTGAAGATGGAGCGCGAGCGGCTTGGCGCCGTCAATCTTCGCGCCGACGAAGAGCAGAAGGAACTGTCCGACAAGCTCAACGCCCTGACCCGCGAACGCGACGATGTGGTCGATGCGATCCGCAAGCTGCGCGGTGCGATCCAGAGCCTCAACAGGGAAGGGCGCGAACGCCTGATCGCTGCCTTCGACGTGGTCAACACCCAGTTCCAGCGTCTGTTTACCCACCTGTTCGGCGGCGGCACCGCAGAGCTGCAGCTGATCGAATCCGAAGATCCGCTGGAAGCCGGTCTTGAAATTCTTGCCCGCCCGCCCGGCAAAAAGCCGCAGACAATGACGCTTCTGTCCGGCGGCGAGCAGGCGCTGACGGCGATGGCGCTGATCTTTGCTGTCTTCCTCACCAATCCCGCACCGATCTGCGTGCTGGACGAAGTCGATGCGCCGCTCGACGACCACAATGTCGAGCGTTATTGCAACCTGATGGACGAGATGGCCGCTTCGACCGAGACGCGCTTCGTCATCATTACCCACAACCCGATTACGATGGCGCGCATGAACCGTCTCTTCGGCGTGACCATGGCGGAGCAGGGCGTATCGCAATTGGTCTCTGTCGATCTGCAGGCGGCCGAACTTCTGCGCGAAGCAAGCTGAAAAAAGCGACCGTTTTTTACGCCATAATTGATTGTAGTCACATCTACGTTGTTTCACCCATATAGGGGATGCGCCGGATGTGGTATACGGCTATGCAGAATAACGGATTCGGCGGGGGCTGGGGGGCGTCTTTGGGCGCAATGGCCATTTCGGCGAATATGTACCCCCCGCGTGGGTTTCCTGTCCTGCGCGGAAGGCTTTGCGGGGCCGAGTGTGATCCGGCCCCGCAAAGCTTTTATCTCCCACGTCTCTTCTCTCTTGAAATCGCGCCAAATTGCCCGCTGCATAATGCTGCGGCGCACATAATCCTGCCGCCATGATTTCCCAAGCTGTTGCAAAAGCTCTGAATTTCAGGGAGAACTGCGCGGGGAGGCCGGAATGGCAAAACGGGTTTATTGGTTCGGCGGTGGTAAGGCAGAAGGCGGAGCGATTGATATCGCACTGCTGGGTGGCAAGGGGGCGCATCTCGCGGAGATGGCGAGCCTTGGCCTGCCCGTGCCTCCGGGCCTGACCATCACCTGTGACTGTTGCCTCGAATTCTTCCGCAATGACCGCAAGATCTGCGACGACCTGATGGCCGATGTGCTGGCGGGGCTGAAGACGGTCGAGCAGGAAACCGGCCGCATCTTCGGCGGCAGCGAAAGACCGCTGCTTCTGTCCGTCCGTTCGGGATCGCGCGCCTCCATGCCGGGCATGCTCGATACGGTTCTCAATCTCGGCCTCAACGACGAGACGGTTGAGGCGCTCGGCCATGATGCCGGTGACGCCCGTTTCGCCTGGGACAGCTATCGCCGCTTCATCCAGATGTATGCCGATGTCGTCATGGGCCTCGACAACGAAATTTTCGAGGAAGTTCTCGAAGACGAAAAAGGCCGTCTCGGTCGCCAGAACGACACCGATCTTTCCGCCGCAGAATGGCAGCATATAGTCGATCTCTACAAGGGCCTCATCGAGGATGAGCTGGACGAAAGCTTTCCGCAGGATCCAAATGTCCAACTCTGGAAGGCGATCGCCGCGGTGTTTTCCAGCTGGCACAATGCCCGCGCCGTCACCTACCGCACCCTCCACCGCATCCCTGAAACCTGGGGCACTGCCGTCAACGTCCAGGCCATGGTCTTCGGCAATCTCGGCTCCACCTCCGCCACCGGCGTTGCCTTCACCCGCAACCCGTCCACCGGCGAAAAGGTGCTCTACGGCGAGTTTCTCGCCAATGCGCAAGGGGAGGATGTCGTTGCCGGCATCCGCACGCCTCAGTCGATCACCGAGGAAGGAAGGCTGGCATCCGGCTCCGAAAAGCCGTCGATGGAAAAGCTGATGCCGGAGACGTTTGTCGAGTTTCGCGAAATCTGCGATCGCCTGGAACAGCATTACCAGGACCTGCAGGACGTGGAATTTACCGTCGAGCGCGGAAAACTCTGGATGCTGCAGACGCGCACGGGAAAACGCACCACCAAGGCTGCCATGCGGGTTGCGGTGGAAATGGTCGAGGAAGGACTGATCACCGAGGAACAGGCGGTCTGTCGCATCGACCCGCCCTCGCTCGATCAGCTTCTGCACCCGACCATCGATCCACGCGTCGAGCGCCACCAGATCGGTTCGGGCCTTCCCGCCTCGCCGGGCGCTGCAACCGGTGAGATCGTCTTTACCGCCGAACAGGCGGTCCAGGCGGAGGCCGAAGGCAAGCGTGTCGTGCTCGTGCGCATCGAAACCAGCCCGGAAGACATTCACGGCATGCATGCCGCCGAAGCGATCCTCACCACACGCGGCGGCATGACCAGCCACGCGGCCGTTGTTGCCCGCGGCATGGGCATTCCCTGCGTCGTCGGCGCGGGGTCGATGCGCGTCGACCTGCGCAACGAAACCCTGACCGGTGTCGGCGGCGTGACGCTGAAGAAGGGTGACATCGTCACCATCGACGGTTCCTCGGGCCAGATTCTCAAAGGCCGCGTCGCCATGCAGCAGCCGGAACTCTCCGGCGATTTCGGCAAGCTGATGGCCTGGGCCGACAAGGCCCGCCGCATGCAGGTCAGAACCAATGCCGACACGCCGCAGGATGCTCGCTCGGCCCGCTCCTTCGGTGCCGAGGGCATCGGCCTTTGCCGCACAGAACACATGTTTTTCGAGGGCGATCGCATCCACGCGATGCGCGAGATGATCCTGGCCGAGGACGAGGCTGCGCGCCGTGCGGCTTTGGCAAAACTCCTGCCATTGCAGCGGTCGGATTTCACCGAGCTTTTCACCATCATGCACGGCCTGCCGGTCACGATCCGTCTTCTCGATCCGCCGCTGCACGAATTCCTGCCGAAGACGGAAGCCGAGATCGAGGACGTCGCCCGCGCCATGGGAATGCCGGCCGCTTTCCTCGCGCGCCGCATCGATGCGATCCACGAATTCAACCCGATGCTCGGTCATCGCGGCTGCCGTTTGGCGATTTCCTATCCGGAGATCGCGGAAATGCAGGCGCGTGCCATTTTCGAGGCCGCGACCGAAGCGGCCAAGGCGACCGGCGAGCCGGTGGAGCTTGAAATTCTCGTGCCGCTGGTCAGCCTCAGGGCCGAACTCGACTATGTCAGGGGCGTCATCGATACCGTTGCCAACGACGTCTGGAAAGAGACCGGCATGCAGATCGGCTATCTGGCCGGCACGATGATCGAGTTGCCGCGTGCCGCCATCCGCGCACATGTGATTGCCGAGACCGCCGAATTCTTCTCCTTCGGCACCAACGACCTGACGCAGACGACATTCGGCATGTCGCGCGATGACGCGGCCACCTTCATCCCCACCTACCAGCGGAAAGGGATCATCGAGCACGACCCCTTCGTGTCACTCGATTTCGATGGTGTCGGCGAACTGATCCAGATCGCCGCAGAGCGTGGTCGCAGGACCAAGCCCGATCTCAAGATGGGCATTTGCGGCGAACATGGCGGCGATCCGGCATCGATCCATTTCTGCGAAAACGCCGATCTCGACTATGTCTCCTGCTCGCCCTTCCGCGTGCCGGTCGCACGACTTGCCGCGGCCCAGGCCGCGATCACCAAGCGCAATGCCTAACCTTCACGGAAAGAAGTGCCAGGCCATCGCCTCAGGATAACCCGTCATGGTATCGTGACCTCCTGGCGGAAAACCTTGGGAGGGGCCGATGCCGCGACTGGATCATGTCAACATCCATACCCGCGATGCGGCCGTGATGATCGACTTCCTCAAGACGCTTCTGGGGGTTGAGGAAGGGTTTCGCCCGCCTTTCGACATGCCCGGCCACTGGCTTTATCTCGATGGCCACCCGGCGATCCATCTCAACATCGTGGAGCGCAAAGACGATTTCCCCCAGGGCATGCTCAACCACGCCGCCTTCGCCTTTTTCGACCGCGACGACGCCATGAGGCGAGCGCAAGCCACAAGCTTCCGTCTCGAACACGACCAGATACCGGGCGCCGGCATCGGCCAGATTTTCGTCTATGGCCCCGAAGGGATCAGGATCGAGCTGCAATACAGGCAGTGAAAGAGCATCACCGCCGATTCACGATCACGCGTCTCTCCACGACGATCGGCGGTTGCCAGAACATGGAATTGTTGCGCTCCATCATCGAGCGGCTTTGCGCACGCCGGTCGAGTTCGAGGTCGAGCAGGCATTGCGCGATCGCGTCCGTCTTGGCGCGAAAACCGTAACCCATGCAGGTTCGCTCGTCGGCCGCTCGCCGTTCCTCCGGCGTCATCGTCTGGCAGGAGGCCAGAAGCAGAAGCAGTGCCGAGGGGATGAGAATTCGGTGAAGACGCATGGTCATGCTCCATCAGATCGCGCGGGCTGGCCGCAAACAGCTATGTAGAGCATTCGATGCGAAAATGCGCGGGGGGTGACGAAAAATCGAGGTGGAAAAACGCGGTGCAGGCAGCAGAGATCAAGCGCTGTGCTGCTTTGAGATTCCATTTCCTGACCACCTGTCCTACACAGTCATGATTGTTTCGCCCGGAGCTTGCGCCGCCCCATGACAGTCCGTTTCGTCCGGCCCGTATCCCAATCCGCCTATCTCGGCCGGCGGCTGGCCCTGTCGGCACTGCTGCTGTTCCTCATCGTGGCGCTTGCCCATCGCTTCGGTCCGTTGAGCGAGCCGGACTTTTTGGCTTTGTTGTTTCTGTCGGCAGCCATCGCCGCGGTATCCCTGCCGCTGTCGCTGATCGGCCTTGCCCGCCTGTGGCAGGTCGGCGCCGATGGCGGTGTCGCGGCCACCAAAGGGCTGATCTACGCGGCTCTGCCGCTCGGCACGGTCGTCTACGGCACCGTGCAATATTACACGACCCCGGCAATTTACGATATTTCGACCGATCTTGCCGATCCGCCCGCCTTCATCTCCGAGCCGCATTTTGCCCAGCGATGGCTTCCCCGCCCTCCGGCGCCGGCAGCCGGCGAACGGCGTGCCCAGTTCGCAGCCTATCCGGGGCTGATCGGCAGACGATACGAAGGCGCGCTCGACCGGGTTTATGAAGGCGTCCGCAAGGCGTCCTTGTCCGCCCGGATCGCGATCTCGAAGACGGAAGGTCTGTCGCTGGTCGAGCCGGATCTGACGGAGCGCAGCGCACCCAAGGATGACCAGGCACCGGTCCCCGATATCGCGCCGGTGCCGATGCCGCGGCCGGAACCCTCCCTCGATGCCGCCGTCGGCAACTCGACAGAAGTTGTGTTGCAGGGCGCAACCCGCACGCTGATTGCCGGCTTGCGCTTCGATGTCGTCATCCGGCTGCGCGAGGATGCCGAAACGACCTTTGTCGATATCCGCGTCGTCTCCCGTTACGGGCCGCATGATCTGGGCTTCGGAGCCGAGATTGCCGAGGACTTTCTCGACCGGCTGGATACCGAACTGCTCGGGCTTGCCGGCGGTTAAGTCACCGCCTCAGGCAGGGCGATAAAGTCCGTGAAGGGAAGGGGGGCCGTCGGTCGCCACCCGCCCTTTCTCCAGCAGATCCTCGATATGGGCGAGAACCGAAAGCGCCGCCGCGCCATGCAGCCTGGGGTCGGTCGTCGCATAGATGGTTTTGACCATGTCGGCGATCAGCCGGTCGCCGGTCAGGATACGCTCCATCACCGCCCTTTCGCGCATCCGCCTGTGCGTCCGCAGCCCCCGCAGGAACGAGGCCGGTTCGCGCACAGGGCCGCCGTGACCTGGAAAATAGATCCTGTCCTTGCGGGTAAGAAGTTTTTCGATCGAAGCCATGAAGTCGGCCATCGATCCGTCCGGTGGTGCAACGATCGTTGTCGCCCAGGCCATCACGTGATCGGCCGAAAACACGATGCCGGTGCCGTCCAGTGCGAAGGCGCAATGGTTTGCGGTGTGTCCCGGCGTGTGAATGGCCGAAAGTGCCCATCCATCGCCTTCGATCATCCCGCCGTCGGCAATCGCGATATCCGGCAAAAAGTCCGTATCGGCGCTTTCGGAAAACGGATTGACCTCGCCTTCATGCAACAGCCGCGCGGCGCGATGGGGGCCTTCCGCAACCGTCAACGCGCCGGTCGCATCCTTGAGGCGCCCGGCGAGCGGCGAATGATCGCGATGCGTATGGCTGACGAAGATATGGCTGACGGTTCGCCCGGCGATCGCCTTCATAAGCGCATCGAAATGCGCCTCGTTTTCCGGGCCGGGATCGATGATCGCCAGCGAGGATTTGCCGACAATATAGCTGTTGGTTCCATGGAAGGTGAAGGGCGAGGGGTTGTTGACCGTCAGCCTCGCAACGCCGTCGGCAACCGGAACGGCATGGCCGTGGTCCGGGGAGAACGCGGTGTCGAAATCGATATCGCTTGCCATGCCTTGCGTCCTGCCCGCCTTCTTGCCTGCCATGCTTCGCTTTATTGCAAAAACGATAGCAAGGAAAATAGGCGGATGAACGAAGATATCCGTTGAGAGCGCGAGAAAGCTTTGCTAGAGGAGGCGCCTGTCGTACAGCTTTTCAGGCCGTCACGACCGTGTTGGGGCGTCGCCAAGCGGTAAGGCACCGGTTTTTGGTACCGGCATTCCCAGGTTCGAATCCTGGCGCCCCAGCCACTTCCACCAATTAACTCTTTTGTTATCGTTTTAACTTGCGCACCCTCGGATAAGTTTTCGATGCGTAACGCGATTGCAGCGAGCTTGCGAAGTCAACAGCCATGGGGCAATTTCACACCTAATAGGCTGGGGACTCAGATGGAATTAAAAGCGTTCGTTAAGGCGGCACTCAATGATGTCATGGACGCGGTCCAAGAGACCATTGAAGAGCGTAGGGTTGCCGGAAAGCATGGGCCATCAATCCTAAAACACATGATCCAGAAGAGATGGAAGTCGATACTATCAAATTTGATATCGCCATCTCCGCGTCGGCGGAAACACACGGAAAAGGAAGCGGCGGTCTCGAAGTTGTCGGTTTCAAGGTAGGGGCTGATGGCAGCCACAAGCGCGAAACGTCGAATGTTAGTCGAATTGAGTTCACTCTTGGGATGGCTTGGCCACACACGCATATTCTCGATGCCAAGAAATTGGTGCGACCCTCAGTAAAGTAGCCGAGGTTCATTTCTCAATCGCAATTGCCGCTCGGTACTAGCGTCTCAACAGAACGCGTTGGCAACCGAGGAATCCATCCGGCGGATCTGGCGCAGCACGCGGTAGGGCATGCTGGCCTTGGTGACGATGTAGCGTGGTGATGTCTTCCCCCCGAAGCCGGAAAACAGCAGGATCGAGCCGGCATTGACGATCCCGTCGAAATCGAAGACGTAGCCCATCGATGCGGCCGACTGGATCGCGTTCCACAACAGCAGCGGCACGACGCCATTGCCTGCATCCGCCGCTCGGGTCGACATCAGGTAATAATAGGTATTGTTGTCGAAGACGCAGAATATCGCCGCCTTCGCCTCTCCGGTGCCGATCTCCCGCGCCACCCAGATATGGCCGCGTCCGCGCTTGACCGCCTGGATCGCGATTTCCTGGCAGGCGTCGAAATCTATGTTCGGCCGCAAATTCTTCTGCTCGAGATGCGAAAGCGAAAGGCGGAAGAAGGCTTCGGGATCGGAACTTTCGTAAACGTCGAAATTCTCTGCCGCGCGGCGAATGACATTGCGTGTCTTGTCGCGCATTCCTTTCCAGATCACCGTTTCCGGATAGGGTTCTATCTCGAAGGTGAACTGCACCTGGACATTATACCCCTGTGCCTGAAAGGGCAGGGCGTCGCAGACGCCGCGATGCATTTTCTGCCGGAAGGATGACAGCTGCGGAAGCTTGCGGATGAGTTCCTGCGTGATCGAGTGGCGTTTGACGTAACGGTTGGCTTCGCTGCCGCCGCCGTCATCGATGCCGGGCCCGAGAAAATGGGTCAGCGTCGGCATGTTGCTGCTCGCCAGCCCGTACCGGGAATTCACCACATAGGGAAGGCGCCCGACGGTTCGCCCGCCATCGGTCACTTCGACGAAATCGATCCGCCCGCGTGTTGCAGCCTCCAGCCACCATCTCTCATGAAATATTGTTGGTGTCAGCTTGTCGAAAGCCGTTTCGGCTGCGGATTTTATTTGGTTGTGCCGGTCAATACTCTTGTTACGCGTGATCATTGAATCTAGCCTCAATACTATAGATTCTGAACTATGCCTGCTGTGCGGCCTGCGCCTGAGTTTGTTTACTCTGTATTTACGATGTTATGTTAAATGAAAATTCTTTAATGTGAATAAGGCCAGCAATATTTATTGCTTCAAGTTTAGGCTTTGACTTGCCGGAAAGTGGGCATGTTTTTCGCAGCTCAAGAGATTGATCCAAGGAATCAATAGCTTGATAACAACCCATGGGTGCGTTTCTGCGGATTTCGGCGCTCAAAAAATATTCAGCATCCTGGCGTTGTGCCGGCTTTCCGGTCGTGAAAACGCATGCTTCCCGGCTCAGGCGGGTGCCGCCTGAGGCCTAAATGTTTCAATCCGGAACTGGGGTCGCCTCGAAAGAGGTGTCAGACCGCCTGTCTGGTGGCGCCGACAAGCTTTGGCTTGACCATGGCGGACCGATAGATGGCGGTCGTTTCAAGAGCCACACGCTCGATCGTCAGGTTGTCGATGCGAAGCTGGCTCTTCTCCTTCCATTCGTAAAGAGCGGAAGGATCGCCAAGCAGTTCGGCCAGGGTCGCCGCCAGCATGTCGGGCGCGGCCGGCGGAACCAGCAGTCCCGCTTCGCCGAATTCCAGAAGCTGAGGAATGCCGTCGACCTTGGTCCCGATCACGGCGCAGCGCGCCTCGCGTGCCTCGGAAATCACCAGTGGAGCAGGGTCTGCAAGCGATGGCAGGACGAATATGTCCGCCGCCAGCATGTAGGGATAGGGGTCGTCAACCGAGCCGACGAAGGTGATGGCATCGCCGCAGCCGGTCTGCCTGGCAAGCTCCCGGTACTCGTCTCCCATCGGGCCGCTGCCGACGATGTAAAGTCGCGCCAGAGGAAACGACGCATGCGCGATCTTGAAGGCGTTGATGAGGTCGACCACGCCCTTGCGCGGGTGTAGCCCGCCGACGAAAACGATGCTCGGATGCGCAAGCTCTGCGGGCGTGGCATCGCGATTTGCAAAGCGTGCAGTTCCGATCGTGCCGTTCAGCACGACATGCAGTTTTTTGGCGGAGATGCCGCGCTGCTGCATCGAACGGCTGACGGATTCGCTGACCGCAATCACGCGGTTGCCGAGACCCATCAGGATGGCGCTTTTTTCGAATTCGTTGTGAACGGTGGTGATCAGCGGAATGCCGGAAAGCTTGCAGACAGGAAAGGCAATCACGGCGCTCGTCATCATATGCGCATGGATGACGTCGGGCTTCCATTCGTTGACATGCTGCTTCAGCCTGGCCATCGACCGGATGACGGTCAGCGGCCGCCTTTCGTGATCGACAATCCGGGTTGCCACATGATGGCTTGCCAGCAGCCGATCGAAATCGCCGCCACCGCTGGCGATGCACACCTCATGGCCTTGCCGCCTCTGTTCGCATGCGAGGTCGACGGCGGCATGCACATGTCCGTTCAGCCGGTAGGTGTGATTGAGGAGATGCATGATGCGCATGGTCGGTTACCCGCTTTCACATGAAATAAGCCCAAGTCTGTTGTCGTGCTGTTCCCGCGGTGCCGGGTGGCTGGCCGGCTCCGGGTGACGGTATCCCAGGGCCCGCTCTGCTTCCAGGGTCGAGACGCGGGCTGTCGGTTGGTAATTGAAGGCGCCGTGGCGACCGAATGACTCGATGCCGAATTGCTTCAGCCGTTCGATCTGCCTCTCGGCTTCGGCCGGCGCGCCATGTGTGTAGATCGGGTAGGCGTTTTCCAGAGCCTGGCCGCCTTCGAGCCTGAGGTCCCCGGTGAATAGTCCGTTTTTGGCGACATGCGCCCTGAATTCGGCTTCTGCAAGCTCGATGCTCGTGATCGTCTCGTTGGTGACTACCTCGACGGCGAAATATTCCCGGCCATCGGTGAGGCCGTAAAAATCCGAATAGATGGTCAGTCTTTTCCAGGCGGCTTCGTAGGAGAAGTTGTAGAGGATCGATTGCGCAAAGCCGCGCTCGCCCGAGAAGCTGAAATAGAGGCTGATGAGCGTGATCGTCTTGAGCGGTTTTTCCTGGCTCAATCCGCAAAGGCGATGGACGATATTGATCGGGACCGTTGAGATCAGGCGCCTGGATGCGATCTGCTTGCCCTTGGCGGGTACGACAATGAACTGTTCCTCTTCTTTCTCGACCTTGGAGATGGAGGTTCCAAGCATGAAGGCGACGCCGTTTTCGCTCAGGCCGCGTTTGGCCGGCTCGTAGAGCGCCGCATAACCTTCCCTCGGCCTTGCGAGCTGCTTGTTCTGCATGTGAGGCGGCTTTTTCTGCGTCATCTTGCGCAGCAGGCTGCGGAGCGACGAATGCTCCTTGATCCACATCATACGCTTTTCTGCCAGCTCCAGGTCGATATGCTCGGGCGGCATGCCGTAGAAGCGTGCCATGTAGTTCTCCAGCCCCGAACGCTTGAGCAGATAGGCGCCGATCCAGAAGGTGGCGAAATCCTTGGCGTTGCGCAGACGCCGGCGCCAGAGGCGTGCATGGATGACCGACAGCGCGATCCGGCAGATCACCAGCGGCCCGGCGCGCAGAATGTCGTCCGCGATCGAGATCGGGTAGTGCGTGACCTTCCTTTGCGGCGTGAGCCTGCCCCAGGTCGGATCGATATGGATATAATGCTCGAGCAGTTCCGGAAAATGTTTCAGGAGCGGCGAGTCATCCTGAAATATCAGGCTTCCGACATCGAACGTATAACCTTTTGCGGACCAGTCGATGTGATTGCCGCCGATGGTTTCGTATTCGTCGACAACCGCGACGCGCGCGTTGTCTTGACGGAGGAGAACCGATGCCGCGACCAGGCCGCTGACACCGGCGCCCAGGATGATCGCGTCGAAAACCTCGGTATCGGATGCCGTTTCTTGCTGTAACTCGTAAGAATCATGCATCGATTCCCCTTCACAGTCGGCTAGGAGGTCAACAATACTTATGAGATTTACCACGATCAGTAAAACCTCACCATAATTACTGCGGTGTCAACAGGAGAAATTCACAATAAATTGCGTTTGTAAAATTAGACATTCTGTTCCGCTGAGAGGTAACTTCAAATTTAGTATAGATTATTGGTCCGCAGCGTGTATCGTTGGCCCCATCGGAAGGTCCGGCGATGCTTTTTCGGCAAGAGAGCTGCATGTATGGTGCGGCGGAGCGCTGTTTCAGTGGAGTTCGGCTCGTATAGTTTGTGTTTGTGAAGTCTTCCCGGCCGTGTCATCCTGTTTGGGCAACGGAGAGATTTCTCGATGGGTGAGCCTTGTTCCTGAAGGCCTGCTGACGGTCTCTTTTGTTATAGGGTTGGGTCGTCAATGCTTGCATTTGCCACGCTGAGAGGCGCGTCCTGGCTGATCTTCTCGCGTCTGTTCGGTCGCGTTGTCGATTTCCTCAACCTGCTCATTCTGGCGCGTTTGCTTGTTCCCGCCGATTTCGGCGTGACGGCTCTGGCCATGGCGCTGGTACTGATCATCGACAGCATACTGGAGGTGCCGGTCACCCAAGCGCTGGTGCGCCTTCCCGCCATCGACAAGCAGCATCTCGATACGGGCTTCACGCTCGCCGTCCTGCGCAGCATCGCCGTCGCCGTTCTGACGATCGGCTGTGCCTGGCCATATTCATGGATCAATGGCGATCCGGAGCTGGTGCCTGTCGTCTGCATTCTTGCGATAGGCACTGTCGTGAAGGGGCTTTACAGCCCGGCGATGGTCTATTTCGCGCGCAATATCGATTTTCGCCCGACCTTCATCGCCGAGGCGACCAGCAAGGTCTGCGGCCTGATCGCCGCCATCGTGATCGTCTATACCGAGGGCGGATATTGGGCGCTGGTCGCCAACTATGTGGTCGCCGCAAGCGTCACGACGATCATGTCCTATGTGTTCGCCCGGTACCGCCCGGCCTTCTCCTTCCAACGTCTGGGGGATTTCGCCGGCTTCATGGGCTGGTTCACCGCCTCTCAGGTCGTGTCTGCGCTGAACTGGCAATATGATCGCCTGATGATCGGCGCCTATGTTCCCAAGACCTTGCTGGGTCGCTATTCGGTTGCCAACGACGTGGCCCTGATCCCGACGCAGAGCTTCATCGGCCCTGCGCTGCAGCCGCTGATGTCGGCGTTTTCAAAGATGAGCTCGGATCGTGTCCGGGTTGGTCAGGCCTTTCTCAAGGCGATCCGCATCGCCATGCTGATCTGTGTGCCGGCGACGCTCGGCATCGCGCTGACCGCAGATCTGGTGACCAATCTTCTGCTTGGTCCCAAATGGGCGGAGGCTGCCCCCTATCTGGCGCTTCTCTCCATTTCCATGCTGCCGGTGCCCTATTTCCAGACGCTCATTTCCTTGAGCCTGGCGGTGGACAGGCCGGACGTTATCTTCCGGATCAACCTCATCGATTTCATCCTGCGCACGATGGCAGTCTCGCTCGGCTTCTATTTTCTGTCGATCGAAGGTGTCATCTATGCGCGGCTGCTCATGGCGGTCGTCATGGGCGGCTTTTATGTGGCTCAAGTCAGACGTCTGCTCGGGCTCGGTTTTCGGCGGCAGATCGGCAATCTCTGGAAAGTGGGCTTGGCCGGCACCGTCATGGCGGTGGCTGTCTACTGGTTGCGGGCGCAACTTGCCGGAGTGGATATTCCCGATTTCGCCGAAATGGTTCTGGTCGCCGGTTTCGGTGCCGCGAGCTATGGCGCAACATTGCTGGCGCTTGGCCTGAGGGTCAGGCTGGGAGGCGGCCGCTTCGAGCTGTTTGACGCAGGCTGAGGGCGCGAGCCAGCCAGGTGCTTGCTTGGCGGCTGATCCGGCCCGGATCGAATGCCTGCGCCGGGTGGCGCCTCATCTCGTTTCCGGCGTCTTTTGCAGGAGAGTTGCTGTCTTGAGGACGGGGGCTTGATAGATTTTTCTATTCAATTGTTGGGATGACGATTTTATTACTGTCGCCTGTTTTTCTAAAGCTTAACAATAATTAAAAACCGCTTGCTACCCCAGGTAAATTATGTTTTTCTTGGGTTATCACGTGAAATTGCCAGCATTCGAGTATCCTTAGTATTTCAATGTGAAATCCACTTGTGGATAGCACAGAGCGGGTGGCGTGTTTTACTATGAAAGCTGTAATTTTGGCGGGCGGTCTTGGAACAAGACTTTCCGAAGAGACGTCGACTGTACCGAAGCCTTTGGTTGAAATTGGCGGACAGCCAATTCTCTGGCACATCATGAAGATATACGCCGCCCATGGCGTGAAAGACTTCATTGTGTGCTGTGGTTACAAAGGACATCTGATCAAGAAGTTCTTTGAAGACTTGCGAATGCGGGGATCGAGCGTAACCTATGATCTTGCGACATCGGAAGTTACCTATCTCGATCCGCCTTGCGAAGACTGGCGCGTCACGCTGGCGGATACGGGAGCAGACACGATGACCGGCGGCAGGCTTGCCCGCATCCGGCACATGCTGGGCAACGAGCCGTTTTTCATGACCTATGGCGATGGCGTCGGCGACATAGATTTGACCGCCCTGCTGAAGTTTCATCAGGACCACGGCCGCAGCGCAACCGTGACCGCCGTGCAGCCGGTCGGCCGTTTCGGTGCGATGTATCTGGAGGATGAAGATCCGCGCGTCCAGGCCTTCAACGAGAAACCGGAAAACGGCGGCACCTGGATCAGCGGCGGTTTTTTTGTCCTCAATCCGTCCGTGCTCGGGCTGATCGAAGGCGACGAGGTCATGTGGGAAAGAGGCCCCATGGACGAGCTGGCCAAGCAGGGCGAGCTGATGGCCTATCGTCACCACGGCTTCTGGCATCCGATGGATACGCTGCGCGACAAGACGGTGCTCAACGACATGTGGGCATCGCGTTCGGCCCAGTGGAAAGTCTGGTAGCCACAGGCTTGAGGAGGCGTCATGAACTTCACCTCTCTCGGCGGCTCGGATGCGAAGCTCATCGATCTGAAGGTCCACGGCGACAGTCGCGGCAGTTTTGCCCGCGTATGGTGCACGAAGCTGTTTGACGAAGCCGGTGTCGCATTCACGCCCATTCAGGGAAACACGTCCCTGACCAGGACGCGCGGCGCCGTTCGCGGCATGCATTTCCAAAGGGTGCCGCATGCCGATGCCAAGGTCGTGCGTTGCAGTCATGGACGCATTCATGACGTGATCGTCGATCTTCGCGAGGGATCGGCAACGCTCGGCGAAAGCTTCCATGTCGAGCTTGGCGCTGAAGAAGCGAGGATGTTGTTCATTCCGGCGGGCTTCGCGCACGGGTTTCAGGCGCTGAGCGAGGATGCGATCGTCGAATACCTGATGGGCGAGGCCTATTATCCGGAACTCTATGACGGAGCGCGTTACGATGATCCGCTCCTGTCGATAAAATGGCCGGAGCCGGTGACGGAAATGTCCGACAGGGATCGGACATGGCCCGATCTTGAGGCGAGAATGCCCTGGCTCCAACGGAGCGCTGCATGATGCTGGATGGAGTGTTCAAGACTGCAGGAAATGAAGACGGTGGCACCCTGCCGCCGCTCGACATGATGTCCTTGCTCAAGGCGCTGTTCCCGCTGCCGCGCAGCCTGACCGGCGACGGCGTGCGCGCCACGCTGCAGGCGCTAAAGCAGCATATCCCGCTCGATATCCGCGAAGTGGCGACCGGCACGCAGGTCTTCGATTGGGACGTGCCGCGCGAATGGAATATCCGTGGCGCGACGATCAAATCGCGCGATGGCCGCGTGCTGGTCGATTTTGCCAGCAACAACCTGCATGTGGTCGGTTACAGCGTGCCCGTGAGTGGCAGCTTCACCCGCGAGGAGCTGGGCGCGCATATCCACACGCTGCCCGACCAGCCGGACGCGATCCCATACCGCACCTCCTATTACGCCGAGAACTGGGGTTTCTGCCTGCCGCATTCTCTTTGGGCGACGATGCAGGACGAGGCTTACGAGGTCGAGATCGACAGCGAGCTTGCCGACGGATCGCTGACCTATGGTGAATTCTTCATTCCCGGCGAGACCGAACTGGAAATCCTGATCTCCGTCCATGTCTGTCATCCGAGCCTTGCCAATGACAACCTGTCCGGCATCGTTGTCGCCACTGCGCTCGCAAGACATTTCCTGGCGCAGCCGAAGCGCCGCTTCGGCATCCGTTTCCTCTTCCTGCCGGCGACCATCGGCGCGATCACCTGGCTGGCTGAGAACGAGGATCGTCTGGACCGGATCGCCCATGGTCTTGTTCTGACCTGCATCGGCGATGACGGGCCGTTCCATTACAAGAAGACCGTCAATGGCGCTGTGGTCGATCTCGCCGCCGAGCACGTGCTGCGGCACAGCGGCCATGCGTTCGAGACGCTGGAATTTTCGCCCTATGGGTATGATGAACGGCAATACGGCTCGCCCGGCATCGCCCTTCCTGTCGGCTGCCTGATGCGCGCCATCCATGGCACCTTTCCGCAATATCACACCTCGCTCGACAATTGCGATTTCGTCACCCCCGAAGCGCTCGGTCAGTCCTTCCGCCTGCTGGTGGATCTCATCGATCTGCTGCAGCAAAACGCCACCTATCGCCGCGTCGATGGCAGGGGTGAACCGCAGCTCGGGCGGCGCGGGCTTTACCGCGCCATCGCCGGACAGAAGGAAGCCGGCGGCGCCTCGCAGATGGACCTGCTCTGGGTCCTCAACCAATGCGACGGCAGCCGTTCGCTTCTCGATATCGCAGAACGCGCCAAGGCGCCGTTTTCCAGAATACGGAAAGCCGCAGATCTATGTTTGAACGCTGAATTAATCACGGAGGTTCGGCCATGACCATCGCAAGCATTCAAGTGGAAGCATCAACGCCGAAATCCGGCCGCATCACCGCCTGCCGCTCCTGTGGCGGCAACCATCTGGATACGATCCTCGACCTCGGCCAGCAGCCGCTTGCCAATGCGCTGCTCGAACCCGAACAGCTCGGCGTCATGGAGCCGCTTTTCCCGCTGGAAGTCGTGTTGTGCCAGGAATGCGGGCTTCTGCAGGTGAGCGAAGACGTGCCGCCGGAAATTCTCTTCGGCCAGGATTACCCGTATTTTTCATCCTTCATCCCGGCGCTTCTCGCCCACAGCCGCGAGCATGCGCTCGATCTCATCGCCGAACGTGGCCTCGGCCCCGACAATCTCGTCGTCGAGATCGCCAGCAATGACGGCTATCTCCTGAAGAATTTCGTCGAGCACGGCATTCCTGTGCTCGGCATCGATCCGGCCAGCGGTCCGGCCAAGGCGGCGATCGAGATCGGCGTGCCGACCGTGATTGATTTCTTCGGCAAGGACGTGGCGGAAAAGCTGGTCGCCGAAGGCAAGCGCGCCTCGGTCATGCTGGCCAATAACGTGCTCGCCCATGTCAACGACATCAACTATTTCGTTGAGGGGTTCGCCGTCCTGCTTGCCGATGACGGCATTGCCGAATTCGAATTCCCCTACGTCAAGGACCTGATCGAAAGCTGTGCCTTCGATACGATCTATCACGAGCATTTCTTCTATTATTCGCTGGCAGCGCTCGAGCCGCTGATGGGCCGCCACGGGCTTTATCTCAACGATGCGAAAAAGCTCGACATCCATGGCGGCTCGCTGCGCCTGCGGGTGTCGAAGACCGAAGGCAAGTCCGAACGGCTGCAGAAGATGCAGTCGGAAGAGGCTGCAATGGGCCTGACCGGCTTCGAGTGCTACCGCGATTTCGGCCTGCGCGTCGAAGGCATCCGCAACGACCTTCGAAAAATGCTCGGCGCCTTCCGTGAAGATGGCAAGACGATCGCCGCTTATGGCGCGGCCGCCAAGGGCGCGACGCTTCTGAACTATGCCGATCTGCCGGTCGGCACGATTGAATATGTCGTGGACCGCAACACTCACAAGGTCGGCAAGTTCATGCCGGGCGTGCGCCTGCCGATCAAGCCAGTCGAAGAACTGGTCATCGCGCCGACCGACTATCTCCTGATCCTGCCGTGGAATTTTGCCGACGAAATCGTCGTCCAGCAGGCGGATTACAAGAACAAGGGCGGGACCTTCCTCAAGGCCATTCCCTATCCGCAGGAGATCGAGGTCGCCTGATGTCTGACGCCCGCCAAATCCGCAATCTTGTCTTCGCGCGTGTCGGTGGCCTGTCGCTGCATCGCAACTGGCTGCTCGAAGCCAAGGCGTCGCGAAACTGGGACCTGCAGCTGAGCACCTATGACGAGCACTTGTCGGGCCTCGAGGATGGAGATCTGCCGCTCTCCATCGATACGGGCACGAAGTGGGACAGCGTCTGCCGGTATCTGCGGGCCAATCCAGAGCTGCTCGACCGTTACGATTACATCATGTTCCCGGATGACGACCTGTTGTTCGAGCCGAACGGCCTGTCGAGCCTGTTTGAGATCATGGCCTCCAACGATCTCGATATCGGCCAGCCGTCGCTTCTGCCGTCGAGCCATATTTCCTATCCCGTCACGGCGCATTGCCCGGGCTTTGCGCTGCGATACACGAACTATGTCGAACCCATGTGCCCGATCATCCGCACGGATTATCTGCGCATGCTCCTGCCTATCCTTGCCCGCTGGCCGACCGGCTGGGGGCAAGACGATATCTGGACCATGATGATGGCAAAGCCGGCCTATCGCGCCGCCTTCATCGATGCCTCGCCGATCCTGCACACGAGACCGCTCTATACCGGTGCCGTATACAAGACCTTCGAGAGACTGGGCATGAATCCGGAAGGCGACCTGAGGGAGGTCAGAAGCACGTTCCGGGGCGTGCCGCTGCCGAAGCTGATCTATGGCGGCATCAGCGATGATGGCCACAAGGTCGGCCATATCGGTGCCAATATCCGCAATGGCCTGCATCTCCTGCGCGCGGCAAGTGCCATGCGAAAACCGCGTGAAGCCAGAAGGGCCGGCTACGGCATGCTCATTCGCGCCATCACCCAGATCGGCTACCGGCCGGCGCAGCTTGAAAAAGTGGTCGGGGTAGGCCCGACGGTCACTGTTCTTTCGACAACCACAAGATAAGGCAGAGGTGAAGCATGCGTATCCTGATCACCGGAAATATGGGTTATGTCGGCCCGGTCGTGGCAGCACATTTTCGCGCAGTCTGGCCGGATGCCGAACTGATCGGCTACGACAACGGCTATTTCGCCCAATGCCTCACCCTGCCGGATGAATTCCCCGAACGGGTACTCGACAAGCAGGTCTTTGGTGATGTCCGCGATTTTCCTGCTGATTTGCTGGAAGGCGTGGATGCGGTCGTCCATCTCGCGGCCCTCTCCAACGATCCGATCGGCGCCCGTTTCGAAAAGCAGACGGAAGGCATCAATTACCGCGCCAGTATCGATATCGCGCAAGCCGCTGCCGAAGCCGGTGTGAAGAGCTTCGTGTTCGCCTCCAGCTGCAGCGTCTACGGTTTTGCCGAGGGCGGTCCGCGCAAGGAGACCGACACCCTGACGCCGCTCACCGCCTATGCACGCTCGAAGATCGCCACCGAACAGGCGCTGGAGCAGCTGGAAGCGCCGAACATGGCGATCACCTGCCTGCGTTTCGCCACCGCCTGCGGACAGTCGCCACGGCTGCGGCTGGATCTGGTGCTGAACGATTTCGTCGCCACCGCTCTGTCGACCGGCGAGATCAAGGTTTTGAGCGACGGCACGCCCTGGCGTCCGCTGATCGACGTCAAGGACATGGCGCGCGCCATGGAATGGGCGATCAAGCGCGATGCGGAAAACGGCGGTCGTTTCGTGTCGATCAATGCCGGCCGCAACGAAAACAATTATCAGGTCTTCCAGCTTGCCGAAGCGGTCGCCAAGGCAATTCCTGGTACCCGCGTCTCGATCAACAAGGATGCGCTGCCGGATCTGCGCTCCTACCAGGTCGATTTCACCCGTTATGCCACTGCAGCCCCCGAGCATCAGCCGGCGGTCTCGCTGTCGGAATCGATCGAGCGGCTGGTCGATGGCCTCGGCCGCGCCAAGGAAGCGGGACGCGAAGTCATCCCGGCCGCAGCCAAGCGGCTGACCACGTTGGAGCGCCTCATTGATGCGGGTCGTCTGTCCGACGATGTCCGCTGGGTGAACTGAGTGGCGAGTAACTGCCGTAAGCGAGTGGTATAAGGGAGCGATGATGGAGCATCAGGGATACGCGATCTTGGGCAGCGGCATGGCCGGTTTCGGCGCCGCCAACGTTCTGTTTGCCAATGGCATCAGGGCCAGGATCTACGACAAGCGATCGAGGCCGGGCGGCCTGACCTCGAGTTTCGGCAATGGCGACGGCTTCGTCTTCGACGAGGGCGTGCATATCTCGTTCACGAAAAATCCCCGCGTAAAAGACCTGTTCGCTGAATCGACCGGCCAGAAGTTCGAAGTGGGCAATGTCTATTGCAACAACTACTGGCAGGGGCACTGGATCAAGCATCCGGCCCAGGTCAATCTGCACGGCCTTCCGGCCGATCTCGTGGTGAATTGCATCAAGGATTTCATCGAGGCCCGGCAGGTCGAAAATCCGAAGATCGCCAATTACGAGGACTGGCTGCTGGCCGCCTTCGGCAAGACTTTCGCGGAGACTTTTCCGGCGGTCTATACCCGCAAATATCACACGACCGATGCCAGCAACATGTCGACCGACTGGCTGGGACCACGCCTCTACCGTCCCAATCTCGAAGAAGTGCTGCGCGGCGCGCTGGAACACGAACCGCTCGACGTCTTTTACGTCAACGAGTTCCGTTACCCGACGGAAGGCGGCTTTGAATCCTTCATCAGCGGTTTCTACGACAAGGCAGAAGTGCTCTGCGATCACGAGATCGCGGCGATCGACACGAAGGAAAAGCAGCTGACCTTCAAGGACGGCACGACGCACGACTTCAAGAAACTCATTTCGTCGCTGCCGCTTCCGATCGTCATTCCGCTGATCAAGGGCGTGCCGGATGATGTCCGCGAAGCCGCGGCAAGGCTTGCCTGCACCCAGGTCGTGGTCGTCAATATCGGCCTCAACCGCCCGATCGAAACCAAGCCGCAATGGTCTTATTTCTACGATGAGGATATCCCGTTTGCCCGCGTCAGCTATCGCGGCAACCTGTCGAAGAAAAGCGTTCCCGACGGCTGTGGTGCCCTGCAGGCTGAAATCTATTTCAGCGAAAAATACCGGCCGCTGACCGGCCACGCAGACGACTGGATCGAACCGGCCATCGATGCGCTGATCAAGTCCGGCGTTGTCCAGTCGCGCTCCGAGATCATCCACAAGAGCGCCATCATGCTGCCCTTCGGCAACGTGATCTTCGACCTCGACCGCAAGGCCGCGGTCGAAACCGTGCATGCCTATCTCGACGAGGTCGGCATCGAATATTGCGGCCGCTTCGGCCAGTGGGGTTACATCTGGACGGACGCCGCCTTCCTGAGTGGCGAACGCGCGGCGCGCGCAGCGCTTGGGCTAACCGGCACAGTTGAGGAGTAGCATGGGCGCGCGCGAAAAACGCCGATCGAACGTGGCGGGGGCTCATCCATGAGCATCCCGCCCGTCGGCGTTTTCACGCTCATCATCGGCATCCTCTGCCTGATCTCCGGCTATCGGGCAACGGCCATCGCCTTTGGCGTCATGACCGTGTTCGGCGGGGCGGCGGCGGTGATGATCGGCGGTGCCGGCATCCAGCCCGGCCATCTGTTCGTCGGTTTTCTGGCGCTGGCAACGCTTTCCTATCGCGAAAAGATGAAAGTCGCACTCAATGCGCTCGCCTTTCCGCAACCCGCTTTCTGGCTTGTCTGCCTTTTGACCTATGGCGTGATTGCCGGCTTTTTCGCCCCCCGGTTATGGGCGGCGACAATGAACATCATTCCGCTCGGCTCATCGGAATATCCCGAAACCGGCGGTGCCGTGCCGCTCGGGCCAGTTTCCAGCAATCTCACCCAGGCCATCTACAACATGGCCAATATCGTCACTTTCGCGATGATCGTCGCGATGGCCTCGACCGTGGCGGGCTTTCGCGCGGCGACCGGCACGGTTCTGGCCTTCGCCTCCGCCAACCTGTTCTTCGGCATTGCCGATCTCGTAACCTACGGCACTCCGATCCAGGAGCTGTTCAGCTATATCCGCAACGCGCCTTATGCCTTCCATGACGAGGCGGTCGTCGCAGGCGTCAAGCGGGTGGTCGGCTCCTGGCCGGAAGCCTCCACATTCGCCGGTGTGAGCCTGGGCGTGGTCGGCTTCACCGGCACGATGCGCATCTGCGGGCGTTACAGCAGGTTGACTGGTTTCCTGTTTCTGCTGAGCGCGATCATGGTTATCCGATCGACCTCATCTGCCGGCCTGTTCGGCCTGCCGGTCTGTCTCGCGATCCTTTACGTGACGTGTTTTTTCCGCTGCGGCGGCCAGTCCGGCACCCGGATCAGCGCCGGCATCGTGCTTTTCGCGCCGATCATCGTTCTTCTCATCGGCATGATGATCGTGATGAACGAGGACATCTTCCGCCAGCTCTACGCCTATTTTGATCTTCTGCTGTTCAGCAAGGCGACGTCCGCCTCCGGTATCGAGCGCGGCATGTGGAATGCCTATGGCTGGAGCAATTTCATCGAGAGCTATGGGCTGGGCGTCGGGCTTGGTACATCCCGCACCTCGAGCTTCGTGATCGCCCTTCTTTCCAATGTCGGTATTCCCGGCGTGATCTTCTTCGGCCTGTTCTTCCTCTCCGCCTTCTACACAAGGCGGGGGACACCGCGCACATTCGATGGCGATGTCCGTCTCGCCGGCCGTAACGGCTGCCTCTGCATTCTCATCGGCGCTTCGGTATCCGGCTCGACAGTCGACACCGGCCTGCTGTTCTTCGTCATGGCGGGACTTGCGACCGCTGTGCCGGCCGAGGAACGCGAGGAGACTTTTTCACCGGTGCCCGCTCAGGCATAGACCTTCACATAGTCCACCCGCATCGATGTCTCCATATGTTCGGGAAGCAGCGTCTCCGGATAGGGAATGTCCGCGCGCAACGCGAGCGTCACAAGCGGCCAGAAGACATCGTTATTGGCCTTGATTTCCGCGGCACGACTGATCGTCCAGACGGCAGGCTTGCCGGTTGCGGGATTGATCACCGGCTCCCGCTCGAAATAGGGCCTGCATTCGGTCTCCGTGACCAATACGCCATAACGGCAATATTGCGTCGTCATGTCGACCGGCGTTTTGACACCCACTTCTTCGTGACGTTCGCCAGGCTCTCCCCATTCGTGCAGATAGGCTCCGTAGACCGTCGGCTCGAAACCCTTCTGTTCAACGACGTCGATCTCGATGCTTGTCTTGGGGAAGAGAATGCTGCGGCCGTTCATCAGCCAGAAGGCGGGCCAGGTGAGGGGGTGTTTTGGAAAGATCATCCGCGTTTCGAAATAGCCGGTTCGCCATCCCCGCATGATCGTCCCGTCGCCACGCGCGGTCTGCAGGTTGCCGGATATCCATTGCTGCTGCGGCTCGTTATTGCCGTAATAATGCGGCACGGACATTTCCCGCCCGATATGTTTCGCCGAGATCTGCAGCGCCTTGCCATTCGCGGTCGCCGCGTCATCAACGATGGCATAGGGGTTGAAGCCTTCCTCGCCGATGCTGCGGGCAAAGGCCGAGCGGCCATAAAAGCCGGGGTCGAATGTCGTCGCCTTTCGCCCGGCTTCCCAAATGGTCCAGTCGATCGTCCGGAATTGTTCGTCGAAGATCAGCCGCCTTCCGCTTGTCGGGTCGCTGGCCGCGAGCGCCCGGCCACCCAGCGCCACCCCGGCGCCCGCCAGCATCGATGCCTTGACGAATGTTCTACGTGGGAGCTTCGACATGTCTGATCCTATTGACGAGGAGGTTTCAGGTCTTCCGGCAAATCAGCGGTCGGGGATGAGTGGAAATTCTATTCCGGGAATATGACGATATAGATGGCGCAGGAAACTGATCATCGTAATTATGTTGTTTAGACATAATTAATTGAAGGAAATCTATCTGAATATACAGTAGATCAGCAGTGTATTTCGCGTCCATCGAAAACAACGGCAATACGTACTTTTGATCGTGAGAGCCTTTCCGGGTCAAATTGAACCATTCTGCTGCAGCAGGTTTTCGTCAAGCGAAGGCGATTGGCGATCCGCCATTTCCGACACGCAAAACCGCGCCTTCATCCTGGTGCGCGTCTTTCACAGCGGCGCAAAGCCGGTTCCGTTTCTACTGAATGGCTTATGCGTAACGCGTTTCGCGCGGCCGAATTCGATCGGGGCCAATTCGGACGACAGGGCATCGCCTGTCCTCAACGTTTTTATGCTTAGGGCTGTTGCTGATCGTGGAGATATTTGGCGCTGGCATCCAGTTCCGGATGCTGACGCTTGGTTTTAAGCGCCCGGCTGTGGATCGCGTATCGCAGCAGATGAGAGGCGATGTAACCGGCACAAAGTGCCGCGCTTATCATCATGATCCACAGGAAGGTGGACGCGATGGAAAGACCGGACATGAAGGCCGTCACAAGATAGGCGACTGCGACCAGTACGGAAAGTATAGTAAAGACAACAACATGAAGCCAGATTCCACATACGGCGCCAAGAGCGGCGGACAGGACCAGGACCCAAGTAACCATTCATTACTCATTTTTAATTAGGACTTGCTAATATTAATATCGCATGTTCGCCTATCTCCGATCAAGCCCCGCAGGCCGTCGTTTCGAGTTTTCCTCGCCATTAAGGTTTACGTCGGCTACTGCGAAGCGCCGCCATTCTGCGTCAGGGAGTTCAACTGAGGCTCCACACGAATGAGGTCGCCGGGCTGCACGGGATCCTCGTCCTTGACGACAAAAGTCTCCGTTGTTCCATTGATATTGCGGCTGATCTTGATGATCGTGCGCGGACGACCCTCGGCGTTCAGTGCCGACAGGGCGGCAGGCGAGCGCATTTCGATGTTGAGCAGCAAGGCCTGAGATGTTTTCATCTTCTCGTCATTCGCTGCCAGCTTGTCGCGAAGTTCTGCGGCTTCCATCAGGGCAGCTGCCTTGAACTTCTCCACGACCGCGAGCGCATCCTGATCGAGCTTCGTCAGGTCCTGCTGCGTCGTCAAAAGCGCGAGCGACACGTCGAGATTGCGGCTTTCGAGATCCGCGAGGTTCTGGTTGGCGCCGAGCTGGCGCGATGACACGGTCAGCCCCTGCGACACGAGCTTGTTGACCGAACTCAGGTCCTTGTTTGCGAGATCGATCTGCTTCGTCAGCGACGCCTCTTTCTGCTTGAGCCCCTCGATCTGGTTCTTGGCAAGCACCTTGGACTGTTCAAGCGCCGTAAGGTCTGAATCCATCGAGCGCAGGCGGCTGTCGAGCAGCGCCTGTTCGTTTCGCAATACTTGCAGAACGGCGGTTTGCGACGATCGATCCGTCAGTTCGCGCGGAAAGCTGATCTTGCTGCTTTTCGTCAGCATCGCGTCAACCCGCGCCTGGCGTGCCACGAGGCCCACACGTTCGGCTTCCAGCTCCCGCATGTCTCCCTGATT
Organism: Hyphomicrobiales bacterium; assembly: GCA_900466875.1. Lineage (GTDB taxonomy): Bacteria > Pseudomonadota > Alphaproteobacteria > Rhizobiales > Rhizobiaceae > Neorhizobium. Next base: position 26,327 of record UBNQ01000004.1, read on the forward strand.
GACGAGGGCTTCGCGCTGTATCTCCATCACCCTCGGATCGATGCTGCCGCTGCCGCCCGCCATGCTGAGCGCCTGCGTCACCGTGAGGCCGGGGAGGAAGTTGAACTTGCCGGGGGTTCCGACCGCGCCCGTGACGAAGAAGGGCCGGTAGCTGGAGATTTCGATCGAGGCGTTTGGACGTTTCTGCAGCCCGATCTGTGCCTGAAGCTGCTCGCCGATAATGTCGGAAACCTCTTCCGGCGTTTTTCCGGCCACCGGGATCGTGCCGACGATCGGCAGCGACAGCGTGCCCGAGGCCGAAACCGTGAACTCACCCGTCAGCGGCACCCATTCATAGGCGATGCCGGCGCTCGGACGCCATTCGAAGACGCGGATTTTCAGCACGTCGAGCGGACCGAGAAGATAGGTCGCGGCAGCTGCGGGACTGACAGACATAAGTACAGCGCAGGCAAGGGCAAGTATCCATGCGCTTGCAGAGAAGGAAGACGTTGCTTTGCGGCGGCGGTGACAGGCGGAAGTGGTATGCGTCACGGTCCCGATGCTCCTTGCAGCTATTTCACCTGTGTCATGCGATCTGTGCGGGTCTGACGGCCGGCGGCGGTTCGGTGCCCAGGGCCTTGTACGCAAAGTTACTGAATTTCCTGATGAAGACAGGCGTCGCGAAATCGGCGGCGCGTGTCACTGCCTCGGCCGGGTCGAAATCCATGCGTTCCAGCCGATCGATGGCGTCGATCAGTGTTTCGACGGATTGATCCTTGAAGAAGACGCCGGTCCTGCCGTCGATGACCGTCTCGGTCGCTCCGCCGCGTCCGAATGCGATCACCGGCCGGCCGCTTGCCATGGCCTCCAGCGGCACAATACCAAAATCTTCTTCGCCGGGGAAGATGAGGGCTCTGCAACGGGCATAATGATACTTGAGCACGTCGAAGGGCTGCGGCCCCATGATCGTAACGGTCGGCCCGGCAATCCTGCGAAGATACTCCAGCATTTCACCGCCGCCGATAACGACGAGCTTCTTCTTCATCAGGTTGAAGGCCTCGACCGCCAGATCGGGCCTTTTATAGCCGACAAGCTCGCCGACCATCAGGTAATAGTCGCCCACTTCCTGCATCGGCACCGGGCGGAAAGCCTGGGTGTCGACGGGGGGGTGGATGACGTCCGCATCCCGCCGGTAATAACTTCTGATCCGGTTGGCGACCGTGACGGAATTCGCAGCGAAATGATCGACGCGGCTCGCCGTGCCGATATCCCAGGCCCTGAGGCGATGTGCGAGCGGCGGCATCATCAGCCGTGTCATAAGACCTGACTTGCGATAGTATTCATGGTACATATTCCAGACATATCGCATCGGGGAATGGCAGTAGCAGATATGAACGGCGGGAGAATTCGGAATAACGCCCTTGGCAGGCCCGGATTCGCTACTGATGACAAGATCGTATTGACTTAGATCCAGTTGTTCCAGTGCCATCGGCATCAAGGGAAGGTATTTTTTATACATCCGCTTTGCATATGGCAAAGAATTGATGAAGGTCGGATAAATTGTGTGTGAATTGATCGCGGCCGAGATGGAATCCTTGTCATACACATGTGTGTAAATATCCGCTTGCGGATAAATCTTGCAGATCGCCTCAAGGACTTTTTCACCGCCTCGCATTCCTACGAGCCAATAGTGGATAATTGCCACGCGCATGAACAACCTCACGAGAGCCGTTATATTCTCTGAATCGTATAAAGGCCCGCCGGTTCTGAGGATAAACCTGAAGTGTTGGCTTTTCCATAAGAAGAGCTAAGCGGGTAGGGACCAGAAAGCATCAATGAAGACTTTCTGGATATTCGCACATTTTTCAATAAACTACAGTCAATAAATATATTGTCAAACTTTTAAGCATTTGTTAGCAATAATTAACAGTGTTAAGCAGTGCATGCAAACCGACTGATCTTTAATCACATCTGCTGATATGGAGTGCGTCAATGCGTGACGTTAATGCAAGCGCCGATGAAAATGGCGTTCAGCGATTGTTTGTTTCCGGAAAAATTAAGTTAAGGCTGTCTCCGCGGCTGTCTTTGCTTGCCAAACGCGCGCTTGATGTTCTTTTATCGATGACAGCTTTGCTTGTACTTGCGCCTTTGTTGCTGATGACATCTCTTGTATTACTACTGATACAGGGGCGTCCAATCTTCATCGCCCACAGCAGGGTGGGGCGCGGCGGCAGTATGTTCCCGTGTCTGAAATTTCGGACAATGGTCAACAATAACGAAGGGTTGCTTGAGAAATACTTGGCGGCCAATCCGGCGGAGCGAGCCGAATGGGCGGCAACCCGCAAGTTGAAAAACGATCCCCGCATCACGCCTTTCGGCGCATTCCTGCGCAAGAGCAGTATTGACGAGATCCCGCAGCTGATAAATGTCGTGCTGGGTCACATGAGCATGGTCGGCCCGCGTCCGATCGTTCCAAGCGAGACGGTTTATTACGGATCGAACTACGCCGATTATATCCGCGTCCGTCCGGGTCTCACGGGTCTGTGGCAGGTCAGCGGGCGCAGCGATGCCGACTACGTCAAGCGTGTCCAGCTTGACGCATTCTATGTTGCCAATCGCAGCCTTGTTGGGGATCTGGTGATCATGGTGAAGACGATCCCGGCCGTTTTGAATGCGCGCGGAAGCTATTGAGGCGGTGAAATCCCTGGCATCCGGGGGCCTGGTCGTGCACTCGGTGTGCCTGATCGATGTATTCGCAAGTCGCCGGAATTTTTTCCCTTGCCGGATTAACTATTTCAAACATTCCGTAATGCAACTGGAGTTTGTTGTGCTAATGATATTGGCCTATCCAGTGGTTTTACTGGTGAAGAATTTCAACAATAGTTTCTGTTGCAGGGAAAGCGTTGGAATTGATCGATGGGCCTGAACGATAGTTTCGCAGTCAACGGCCGTTTTCTGACCCAGACGCCTACCGGCGTGCAGCGTTATGCCTTGAATGTGCTCAAAGCTCTGGACGCGGCACAGGATGGCGGTGCGATCATGCCGCTTCTCGTGCCCCCGGGTGCTGCCGATCCGGGACTTAAGGCTTTCGAACTGACCGAGATTGGAAAGGGCATGAAAGGTCATGCCTGGGAACAATGCGCCCTGCCGATAAACTGGCGCGGGCCCTTGCTCAATCTGTGCAACACGGCGCCGACCCTGAAGCGGGAGCAGATCGTCTGCATCCATGACGGTAATGTCTTTGCCGCCCCCGATAGCTACAGCCTCGCATTCCGCACGGCCTACAAAACCATCCAGCCCATGCTCGTCAGGCGGTCGACAAGGATTGCAACCGTGTCGCATGCCTCCGCCCGCCAGCTTGCCCGATATCTGCCGATCGACGCCAAGGACATTGCCGTTCTTCCCAACGGTTACGAACATGTCCTGCACTGGAATGCGGATGCGGCGCAGGTCGCACCGGGGATCGTCACGTCCATCGCCTCGCGCTCCCGTCGTTATGTTTTTGCTCTCGGTTCCCGCGCAAGACACAAGAACCTCGCGCTCCTCTCCACGATGGCAGCCGAGCTCGATGCGCTTGGCATCGATATCGTCGTCGCCGGAGGGGATTTCGGCATTTTCAGCGAAAGCACGGCAGAACAGCATCGCAACGTCATCATGGCCGGCCGCGTCTCGGATGATGACATCGCCCATTTTCTCAAACATGCCCTGTGTCTTGCTTTCCCGTCGCTGAACGAAGGTTTTGGCCTGCCGGTTCTCGAGGCGATGGCGCTCGGCTGTCCGGTTGTCTCCTCCTATCATTCGAGCATGGCGGAGGTCTGCGGTGATGCCGCGCTGCTGGCGTCGCCCTTCGATCCGGTCCAGTGGCTAAAACATATCGAAGCCTTGAAAACCTCGGCGTCGCTGGCGGACGACTTGAGGGCAAAGGGTTTTGTCCAGATGCAGAAATTCTCATGGCGCGAAACCGCCGCGGGATATCGCGAACTTCTCGAAAGACCGGCCACCCGCCTTGCGCCACCTGAGCCGCCGCCGCGGCCCATCGGAAAGGTTGCGGTCGCCATCGCCACCCGCGGCCGTCCGGCCGTCGTGTCGCAGACCGTCCGCCATTTTCTGGCAACGCAGACTCTGGCTCCGGAACGGGTGATCCTCTCCTGTGTCGATCGCAGCGATGCCGGAGACCTTGCCGATGACGATCGTGTCGAACTCATCCTCGGAAAGCCGGGATTGCCGGCGCAGCGTAACAACGCCCTCGATCACCTGCCGCAGGGAATTGACGTTCTTGTCTTTCTGGACGACGATTTCGTCGCGGATCCGAACTGGCTTGCGACTGCCGCACGCGCTTTTGCCGACGAAAGCAGCGTCGTCGGGTTTACCGGCCGCGTGGTGGCCGATGGTATCAAGGGGCCGGGCATACCGTTTGCCGAGGCGGTCAGGCTGGTCGATGAGGCCGCGGTCAGTGACGGGCCGGGCTGGGAGCGCCCGTTCAGCCCCTACGGCTGCAACATGGCCTACAGGGTTTCGGCCATAGGCGATCACCGCTTTGATGAACGCCTGGTGCTTTATGGCTGGCTGGAGGACCGGGATTTCGGTGCATCGCTGGCAAAGAATGGTGGCGATCTGGTCAAATGCGCTGATGCCTATGGTGTTCACATGGGGGTGAAGGTGGGCCGGGTCAGCGGCCAGCGCCTTGGATATTCGCAGGTGATCAATCCCATTTATCTGCGTCGGAAGGGAACGATGACGACCAAACAGGCGATCGGCCAGATCTGGCGTAACATGTCGATGAATTTTGCAAAATCCTTGTCGCCGGAGCCGTTTATCGATCGCAGGGGTAGGGTGAAAGGAAACCTGACGGCTTTGATTGACCTTCTGCGCGGAAAGATCACGCCCGAAAGGGCAGCCTCCCTGGAGGTTCCTCCAGCCAAAATCGAGCGCCTTGGCGGAGGTGTCGCACGATGACTTTTGACAGACCGGGTCCCGTCGAGCGAGCGTCGCGCATCTGGCCGCTGGATAATGCGCCGAAGGACAACAGGGTCGACGGCCCCGTCATGTTCCTGAAGCTGGTTTTCGCGATTGCCTGGCAATACAAGATCCGCCTGCTTGCCTGCATGTTTGCCGGGATCGTTGCCGCCGTGCTTTACGCGCAGTCGCTGCCGCGCACCTATGATGCGACCGCGACGATGTTGCTCGAGCCGCGCCAGTTCGCCAATGCCAGCGCCATCTTGCAGCAGGGCCTCGATCTGAACAGCGCCGAGAGCGAGTTGCAGATCATCCTGTCCGAGCGGCTTCTTTCCGCCGTGTTCGAAAGCCTGAAACTGTATGAAAGCCCGGAGCTTGCCCCCCAGCCCACCGGCGTGTTGAAATCGGCCATCACCGACGCGATCACGTTTGTCCGCTCGAGCTTCTCTGGACAGCCCGCCGAAGGCGACACTTCTCTGCTCTCGCAAAGCCCGGAGGAAAACCTCAAGCGTGTCGCATTTGCCAATTTCGTCGAAAGGGTCTCCGCGCGCCGTGTCGGGCAATCCTATGTCGTTGCGGTCGGTTATTGGTCGACGGACCCCGCCCAGCCTGCGCGGGTCGCCAACGCCATCATCTCCGGTTACATCCTGCAATCCGTCACGTCCAAGGAACAGGTTGCGAGCGCCGGTACGGAAACCCTGCAGGGCCGGCTCGATGTCTTGTCGGCCCAGATCGAGACGGCGACCCAGGCGATGAAGGAGGGCACGCTGCCGAAAAAGGCGACGCCCGATGCCGACGCCAAGATCACCGGCGCAGCACTTTCGCCGCTCGCCCCCTCAAGTCCCCGCACATCCCTGATCGTCGCCTTCGGCGGTATTCTCGGCCTGTTTTGCGGCATGGCGGCATTGGCGATGAGCATAGCCTTCGATCGCAAGGTCCGCAGTCCGAAGGATCTCGATGTGGAAACCTCGCTGCCATGCATGGCGCAAATTCCGGAGGTTGGCGGCAAGCTGCAACTGGCAACCCGGGTAGGCGTCGGGCAGCGGATGCAGCGCCACGCGGCGGCGATCCGCGATCTGCGCACCCTGATCGATATATCCCAGACCCACAAGAAGGGCGACAGGAACGCCGTGATCGCGCTTTCCGGCTGTTCGCGGGATGCCGGCGGCTCCACCCTCGCGCTCAACCTCGCCGATATGCTGAAGCGAAGTGGCCGCACGGTCACCGTCTTCTGGTGTGGTGAGCAGACCCGTGGCGTATCGGGTGGCCCGCTGGCATCGCTTGCCGATGCGGCGGTTTCGAATTCCGATATCGCCGATATGGTCTTCGAGCAGCGCGAGGGGATCGCGATCTTGCCGGTGCTGTCGCGTGACACCGCGACCAATGTCTATTCCAATTTTCGCCATCCGCGGATCCGCGAGATTATCGAGGCGGCCCGTCAGAAGGGCGATGTCGTCATCGATCTTCCGGCACTGGACAGTTCGCTCGATGCTCTCGCCCTGGCATCCCAGGCCGATGTCGTCGTGATTGTCGCGCGATGGGGCCGCACTACGCGGGACGCCGTCAAGAATGCCGAACAGCAACTCCGCCGAGCCGGCGCCAATCTCGTCGGTTACGTCATCAACAGGCAACGATCATGAGTCACCGCACTGCCTTGAAACCCCATCGAATTGCGGCGGAGGATCGAGGCAGCAGGATTTTTGCGGCAAAACGGCACGCGCGGGTTCCAAGGCTGGCGGTCATCGTAACCTGCTGGAACTACGCGGATTATGTCGTCGACGCGATCGAAAGCGTCATAAAGCAGGGACGCACGGACTGCGAACTGGTCGTTATCGATGACGGCTCGACAGATAATTCCTGGGTCGAAATCTGCCGAACCGGCGTGCGCGCCTACCGCACCGAAAACGGCGGGCAAAGGCTCGCCTGCTTGCGTGGTCTTCAGGAAACCACAGCTCCGTTTGTCCTGTTTCTCGATGCCGATGACGAACTGTTGCCCGGAGCCTTGACCGAAATCCTTGCAAGGCTCGATGAGGATGTGGCGAAGCTTCAGTTTCCCTTGCTCAGAATGGACGCGCAGCGAAAGGTCATCAGCGGGCCGATACCACCACTTGCCGATTTCCGCGGGCGGCAACTGGTCGAACATGTTTTAAGAACCGGCGACTATACAAGTCCTCCCACATCGGGAAACGTGTTCCGCAGGGATGTCTGCCAGTTCATCGAGGAAGCCGATTATGAGCGCGCCGTCGATGGCGTCATCCTCTTCGTGGCGCCGTTCATGGGCGATATAATCAGCCTCTCCAAACCGCTCGGCCTCTACCGCGTGCATGACCGCAATGATTCCGGTTTCAGCGCGGAGCTGAACCCCATACCGATCAAGCGAGAGGCGGAGCGGTTCGAGCACAGGCTTGAACATTTGCGCCGCCTTTTGAATGAAAAAGGCCTCGGATCGAAATTGGTAACCGCCGACCGTGCCTATTTCTATCAGGAACGGAGCTTCTACCTGGCGATCGCCAACAGCGTGCGTGTCGGCTTGCGTCAGTTTCTCTTCCTGCTGTCGCTTTTGTGGATCTACCCGTATTCCGCCAAGCTAAAGCTGTCGATGACGCTATTCTTTGTCCTGACGTTCCTGTTGTCCTCCGAACGGGCAAAGCGCGTGGTAAATTACCGCATGCAGGCGCATAGCAGATCCGCTTTGGGTCTGATCAGGTCGATCTTCCGGCGCTAGATCCTTCCCGCCTCAGTCTCGGGCGCGGGCGACCGGGAAAACTGTAAAAAGCAGCATGCCGACGAACAGAAGACCTGTCGAGATTGCGATGAGGTAGGGCATATCCAGTCCGGTGTCCCCGTGCTGCACATAAAAACCCTCACGGAACAGCACCACGACCTGCGTTATCGGGTTGGCCAGCAGCACATCCGAGAACGGATGCGGCATATGTGACGGCACATAAAAGACGCCCGACAGCAGGAAAAGCGGCCGCGTGACGATCTCAAAAATCTTCTGGTAGAGCGGAAACTTGAAGAACAGGACCGTGTTGCCGAGCGCAACCCCGAACGCCATGATCCAGGCGAAGGCGATCGCCTCGACAATGTAGGACCATTGTACGGTGATCGGCTGGCTGGTCGTCCACATCGCTGCATAAATAATGATGAAGGTCACCACGCAGGATGTCATTGCCTGCAGGATGAACCGCCCCACGATGGCATCGAAGGGCGATACCTTGGGGTAGCTCATCAGAGCCTTGTTGCCGCTGATCGCCGAAACCAGATACCCTTCCATGCCCTTGTACATGCTGAAGGCGAGATAGCCCGTGGCGTAGAACAGGGCGAAGCTGGTCCCCAGAGCCGGCAGTCTACCCACAGCCCCCAGAAGCACGGACATCAGCCCGATGAACGCGACCGGCTCCAGAAGAGCCCAGACATAACCGCCCGGGCTTCGGCCGTACCGGGTCGCAATTTCCCGGATCACGAAGGCGCTGACGATGCGGATATGGATGGTGAGGTAGTTCAAGGACGTGTCTCGTCTCAGGATGACCAGGGAAGGTGCCGGCGGCCCGGATCTCTTTCGAGGTCCACCAGCATCTGCCGTCAATGCCGGTCGCGAATATTGTAGAAGACCATCACTGCGACGCCCCAGAGCAGCAGCCCTGCCAGTGTCACCAGAAGCGGGTTCAGCAGGCGATGCGGGTATTGCGCCATCTGCGAGAGGGTCGGCTTGATGAACACGGCAAGGTAGCGCTGTTTCGCACCGGCTTCGACACGGGCCTTTTCGAGCGAAGCAAGTGACGCGGTATAGGCGCGCTCGGCAAACTCGTTCTGCGTCTGGATCGATTCATAAAGCGCGATACGGCCGGCGACATCGGTCGCCTGACCGGTTGAACGACCGCCCTTGCCGGACACGCCGCTGCCAAAACGCTGGCGTTCCTGCGCGATCTGGTCTTCCAGGCTGGTAATCTGCGAACGGATCACCCGCACGCGCGGCGTATTGGCGCTCATCTGGGTAAGCGCGGTCGAAAGTTCGGTCTTGAGCTTGACCAACTGCTCTTCCAGCGAGCCGATCAACTGGGCCGCAAGCTTTGCGCCTTCGATAGGATCGGCTTCCTGCGATGCGTCGCGATAGCTTCTCAAGGATGCGCGGGTCTGGGTCAGGCGGTCTTCCGCGGTCTGCACTTCATCCCGCGCCGTCTTCAGCACCTCGTTGCGGGCGGTCAGCGACAGATCGTTGATCAGCCTTTCGCTCTGGGCGATGACGAAGCCGGCAACCTTCTGCGACATCTCCGGGCTGAACGCCTTCACCTGAATGTCCATGATGCCCGAGGTCTGGTCGAAATTCACGGTGATCATGCCGCGCCAATAGGCGAGCTTGTCTTCGATCGGCATATCCGGCGAGATTCCGTAGAAGAAATCCATCCCTTGGCGCGCAAAGACGACATCGAGGCCGAAAGCCTCATCGACCATCTGCACCATCCGTTCGCTGAGGATGAAATCGACCAGCACATAGGAATCCGAAATCGTGCTGCCGGCCGAGCTTTGCGTGAACATGCCAAGCAGGTCGCTCGACGGGGCGGCTTCGATGCTGCGCACGGAAAAGGACGAAAAGCTGTGATACTGGTCGGCCGCGACGAAGGTCATGTAACCGGTGCTGACGACCGCAGGAACAGCAACAAGCGCCAGAAAGCCGCCGACGATCGCCATATGCCGCGTTTTCAGCGCTGAAAGCCAGCCGCGCTTTGCAGGCTCCGGCGAAACCGGATCCACGGTGACGTCAGGGGAGCTAGGGTGAGCAGGTGGGGTCGGCACGGAGGCTGGACGCTCGAGCAGCGATTCCAGGAGGCGCAGGTTTCTGCTCTTCTGCGCCGGCTGGCCATCCGCTGAGGGCAGAGCAATTTGATTGCCTGATACGGTGTTCTGAGCCGTCTGGTTCAAAGTCAGTGCCTCTTCATATTGCTTTCATGCACGGCGATGGCCTCGTTGATATCATCGTAGTAGGTCATCTGCCCATTTTCCAGAACGATGCCTGTCTGGCAATAGTCGCGCAACGTCCCCGTGCTGTGTGATACCATGATCACGTCGGAATTGCTCAGCTTTTCCTTGAAGGTCTGCTGCGATTTCCGCTTGAAGTTGGTGTCGCCCACTGCGGTGATTTCGTCGACCAGGTAATAGTCGAAATTGATACCCATGCTCACGCCGAATGCCAGTCTTGCCTTCATCCCGGACGAATATGTCCGCACCGGCGCATGGTAGAATTGCCCCAATTCGGCGAATTCGGCAACATAGGCCACCAGCTCGTCCGTATTCACGCCATAGATGCGCGCGACGAATCGGACATTCTGCTCGCCGGAAAGATTGCCCTGAAAGCTGCCCTGAAAGCCGAGCGGCCAAGAAATTTTGCCCTGCCGGATGATGCGGCCGCGATCGAGTTCGAGCGTGCCTGCGATAATCTGTAGCAGCGTCGATTTCCCCGCACCGTTGCGCCCCAGAAGCCCGATGCTCTTGCCGCGCGGAAAGGTCACCGACACGTCGTCGATGATCATCTTTCTCACGCCTTTCATGCGCACTTCCTTGGTGGCGCGTTCCAATCGGATCATCGGTCTCTCAGCCTTCCCCTGGACGTTGTGAACAGCACAAGCCCCACGAATACAAGGCAGGCTGCGACGCTCCAGACATAAAACCCGTCATATCCGGAAGCCCGGTATTGCGGATAGAATCCGGTTCTGAATTGCATGACGATATGGGCCAAAGGGTTAAAAAGTACCGCATCCCTGGCAATCGGTGGCAGGGAGTCGGGCAGGAAGAAAACCCCGGAAATCAGGAAAAGCGGGCGGGTGACGATGCCGTAAAGCTTTTCGTAGATCGGATACATGACGAAAAGCACGGCATTGGCCAGCCCTATGCCGAGCGCGATCAGGCTTGCAGCGACCACGGCTTCCAGTATCGGCGGCAGATGGATGGAAACGGGATGGCGGACCGTGAACACGATATAGCCGAGCACGACGATCGCGACGATCGTCGTCGTTACGATTTGCAGCACGTAGCGTGCAGCCAGCGTGTCGATCGGCGCAACGCTCGGATAGCTGAGCAGCGCCTTGTTGCCGCTCACTGCGCTGTTCAGATAGCCGGCAAGCGCCTGGTAGAACTGGAAGCCGATATAACCGGTGGCGAAGAACAGCGGAAAGCTGGTGCCGAGCGGCGGCATATGGGCAATCGCCATGAAGATGGCGGAGAGAAAGACGATATGGCTGACCGGATCGAGAAATGCCCACAGATATCCGCCCGGCTTTGCCCCGAAACGCGTCGACATTTCGCGCATCACCAATGCGCTGACGACACGAGCGTGAGTGGCTAGATAGGACAAATGCGTCTGGGGACCCTGGTTGGTGAACGACCGGAAACTGACGCTAAATTATGTCAAATCGGCGGTTTATGCTACCTGAAATGATAGTGGCGCCAAGGTGCTGGCCGATTTTGCTCTCGTTCCGTGGGGGCTGAAGCGGAGCGCGGGCTTGAAAAGGCCCGGCGCTCCGGACGTCCTGGCGGCGTTTACGCGCCGGCCAGAAGTTCCTGGCAATAGCTCGGTCCTGTTGCGCCGGGGCGGTCGGCGGTGATCTCGATATTGCGGATCGTGTAGTCGGAAGCAACCGTGATCTTGGCCGAGCAGCTGACGCTGGCGCTTTTGCCGTTTTCCAGCTTGATGCGCTTGTAGCCGCCGCGCCAGCTGTAGATGGTGCTGGACCCGGATGCGACGTCGTCGAGCGGCGGATTGTACTTGGCAAAGAACTCGCCGGCAGAACGGCCGACCCAGCGCTTGGAAATCGGGCTGTCGGAAATCGTGACAGTCGTGCAACTGGAGAGAGCGAGCGCGAGAAGGGCGGTCGATGCGATGAGGCGGCGGCTCATGATCCGTGAAAATCCTTGTGTGATGGGCATGCCCTTGGAGGAGGGCCGTTCATCTTTCAGCTAGCAGATTTTCCCGCTGCGTCACGCCATTAGAGATTGGCCAGGCATCAAAATGTGAAGCCGCCACTTTTTTGCAACGGATTGACGTCGGCCGGACCTCCATCATGCCTTCTCACCCAGCGCCTTTCTCCTGGAAATGCTGCCGCTGTGCGCTCTGCCCCGTGGTGCGACAAACGAAATCAGCCTTGTCACATTTTTTTCGAAAACGGTGCTTGTCGAAGGAAAATTGCTGTTCTATAGAGGCGCCACTGGTCACGGAGTGTAGCGCAGTCTGGTAGCGCACCACGTTCGGGACGTGGGGGTCGCAAGTTCGAATCTTGCCACTCCGACCAGTTAGAAGCCTTGTTGCTCAAGGTTTTCCAAATCTCCCGAAAATCATCAAAAATGACCACTTCGATTGGCCGAGCTTCTGTCTGCGTGTTCTGACTTGAACGTGGCGCAGCCTCCGGTACCATTATCGATGCCTTTAGGCAGTTCGCTACCTTTGGAGGGAATGTGCCATTCGTTCGGTCATCGGCCATAAGACGCGCCGAGTACGATGAAGCGACAAGCACGCTAAGCATTTGGTTCGTGGAAAGCGGCGGACCTTATGACTATTATCATGTGCCGAAGGCGGTCTATCTTGGCTTGCTCATTGCCGGATCCGTTGGCACCTACTTCAACGACACGATTCGAGATCGATACAGCTCGAACCGGTAAATCCGATATTCTAGCTTCTTTGGAACAGGTACGGAGACCCGGCGTTGTGTGTCCATCGAAACCGATGGAGGTGACTATGCTTAAAGGTATTGCTTTGTGGGCAATGGGTGTGCCGATCTTTGTAATCGTTCTGCTGTACATGTTCGTTTTCTAGCAGCAGCAGGCGTTGCGCCCATCACGCCGAGGCATTGTTTGTCGGTTACGCAACGCCGACCAGTTGAAAAGGCCCGCTTTCGCGGGCTTTTTTCGTAATTAGCCAATCTGGAAGCTGAAATAGATTGGTGCTGCTCTATTCAATTTCGTTCATGCAAAAAAGAGGAGGCGACCTGTGCCGCCTCCTTGGAGTTTTCCGTCAGATATCGCTCCCGGCATTGGAGAATATCTCCGCCGCCTCCGCCGAGGTCATGCGCCTGATCTCCGCCTCGTCGCGGCGGTTGGCGAACAGGTCGCTGGCCATCAACTGCTCGGCGAGGTCAGCAGGCAGGGACAGGACGACGCGCTGTTCGCCGTCGCGGCCGCGGTGAATGCCGCCGACATCGCCGCGTTTGGCGGTAACCATGCCGCCGGCGACCGTGTTCAGTGTATCTGGATCGATCAGGATGAAGGCGCCGGTCGAGCGGTTCTGTTCATAGGCGTCGAACACTGCCTGCTCGTCGAAGGACAGGCGCACCTTGCCGATCGCATTCATCGAAAGGACCGATGCATGCGATTTCCAGTGGCCGGTCTGCAGGTCGAGTTGCGAAAGCGGTTCGATGGTGACGCGCTGGCGGCGTGAGCCGCTCTTCAGCCAGTAGCGCCTGCCCGGCTCGATACCGCCCGGCTGCAGCGCCACAAGCTGCGCATCGAAGGATGTGCCGGTCATCGGCTGGTTGTCGATCGAGACGATAACGTCACCGCGCGCCACATCCACCTGTCGGTCGAGCACGAGTGTGATCGCATCACCGGCGACGGCTGCATTGCGCACCAGGTCGAAGGTGACGATCTGTTTGACGTTGGCAACGGTGCCGGAAGGCAGGATAGAGACGGAATCGCCCGGCTTGATCGCGCCACCCGATACCGTGCCTTGATACCCGCGAAAACTCTCGCCAGGGCGCACGACGCGCTGGACGGGCAGGCGAAAACCGCCGGCCTGTGTGGAGCGGCTGGTGGCAAGCTCCAGCGCTTCGATCAGCGTTGGGCCTTCATACCACGGCATGGCGGATGCGCCTGATGTGACGACGTTCTCGCCTTTCAGCGCCGACATCGGGATCGATGTAATCTGCCGTACGCCGAGTGCCAGTGCGAACTCGCGGAACTCGTGTGAGATCTTCTCGAACACGGCCTTGTCGTAGTCGATCAGGTCGATCTTGTTGACCGCCAGCACGAACTGCCGGATGCCCATCAGCGCCGCGATCGTCGCATGACGGCGGGTCTGTTCCAAAAGGCCGGCGCGGGCGTCGGCCAGCAGAATGGCGAGATCGGCGGTTGAAGCACCCGTCACCATGTTGCGGGTATATTGCTCATGGCCGGGCGTATCGGCAACGATGAACGAGCGCCGGTCGGTGGAGAAATAACGGTAGGCGACATCGATCGTGATGCCCTGTTCGCGTTCCGCCTGCAGGCCGTCGAGCAGCAGCGCGAAATCGGGCAGGCCGAGATCGTTTTGTTGTCCGCTGTCGCGAGCAAGCGTCGCGGCCTGGTCTTCCTTTACGGCCTTGGTGTCCCAGAGCAGCCGGCCGATCAGGGTCGACTTGCCGTCGTCGACGGAGCCGCAGGTAATCAGGCGCAGCGGTCGCGTGTCGCGGGTCACGCGGGCGGCGGATTCGGCGAAGGGAATGACGTTTGCCGAAGCGGTATTGGCTGTTGCTGTGGCGCTCATCTCAGAAATATCCCTCGCGCTTCTTCTTTTCCATGGAGCCGGACTGGTCGCGGTCGATAGCGCGGCCCTGGCGCTCGGAAACCGTGGCGATCTCCAGTTCGGCGATGACTTCATCGAGGTTGGAGGCCGTCGAGCGGATCGCGCCGGTCAGCGGGAAGCAGCCGAGCGTGCGGAAGCGGATCATGCCGTGCTGGATTTCTTCGCCGGGGAGCAGTTCAAGCCTCGGGTCTTCGGCAAGGATCATCATCCCGTCGCGCTCCACATAGGGGCGCTCGGCAGCGTAATAGAGCGGCACGAGTGGAATGTCTTCCGCCTGGATGTAGCGCCAGATATCGACTTCGGTCCAGTTCGACAGCGGGAAGGCGCGAACGCTCTCGCCCTTTTTGATCATGCCGTTATAGATGTTCCACAGTTCTGGGCGCTGGTTGCGCGGATCCCATTTGTGGTCCGGCGTTCGGAAGGAATAGATGCGTTCCTTGGCACGCGAGGCTTCCTCGTCGCGCCGTGCACCGCCGAAAGCCGCGTCGTAACCGCCGGCATCCAGCGCCTGCTTCAAGGCTTCGGTCTTCATTACGTCGGTATAGAAGGCCGAACCACGAGTGAAGGGCGTGATGTTTTCCTTGGCGCCGCGCTTGTTGGTATGCACCACAAGATCGAGATCGTATTTTTCGGCGATCTGGTCGCGGAACTCGATCATCTCCTTGAACTTCCAGGTCGTATCGACATGCAGAAGCGGGAAGGGGACGCGGCCGGGAAAGAAAGCCTTGCGCGCCAAGTGCAGAAGGACGGATGAATCCTTGCCGATCGAATAGAGCATGACCGGGTTTTCGAACTCGGCCGCGACCTCGCGAAAGATATGGATCGCTTCGTTTTCGAGGGCCTTGAGGTGCGGATCGAGCGGCGGGCGGGAAACGGGTGGGTTCTTGATTTCCGTTTCCTGTGCAGACAGGGACATTTCGGTCTCCGGTAATTCGGATGTTACACACAAAGAGTGGGGTTTTGAGCCTCAGCGGGCGATGGAACTCGCCAACGGCGCTGAAGCCGGTATCGGCTGAGACGCGTTTTCCGGGACATGCAGTCCACATTCGCGTTTCTCGTCACCTTCCCACCACCATCGTCCGGCGCGTTCGGGTTCGCCGGGCTTGATGGCGCGGGTACAGGGCTCGCAGCCGATGGAGGGATAACCGCGGGCATGCAGCGGATTGATCGGAATATCCTGCGACGCCACATGGGCGTTGATCGTCTCGATATCCCAGTCGGCCAGCGGATTGACCTTGATGAGATCGCGCTCGGCGTCGTATTCGGCAAACGGCGTCGATGCACGGTTGCCGGACTGGCCGCGGCGCAAGCCGGTCACCCACACCTGCGCTCCAGAAAGCGCCTTGGCGAGCGGGATCAGCTTGCGCACATGACAGCAGGCGTGACGCGCCTCGACGCTATCGTAAAAACCGTTGAGCCCGTATTTTTCCGCATAGGCATCGATATCGTCCTGTTGCGGGCGGAAGCGGCGGATCGAAATATCGTAGCGCTCTTCCGTTTCGGAAATCAGATCGACCGTCTCCTTGAACAGGCGTCCGGTCTCCAGCGTCGAAACCTCAACCGGAAGGCGATGCGTGCCGATCGCAGCGGTGATGATCTGATCCTCTATTCCAAGCGAGGTTGTGAAGACCGCATGGCCAAGTTCGGCAGCAGCGGAAAGACGGCCGGGAAGATCGAGACGCGCAAGTCTGCCGTTCAATTCTGCGGCGAGGATTTCGGCACCCTCTCCATACGCGCTACGCTCAATCACATCATGCGAGGTCATGGTTCTTCTTTCATCAGCAAGTGCTGTAGTATCGCCACTTGCAGATGTGGAGGACAGAAAAACCCGTTTCTTCCATTGGTGCTGAGGAGCAAATATCTCTCCAAAGCCCGGCCTACACAGAAAACCTGCCGCCTTAACCAAATGTGACTGTTTTTGCGGCAGCAAATGCCCGCATAGGTTTGTAATTTCTGCATGTTTGCGCTACTCCAGAATGGAGTGTGCAATGCGGCATAGCCCTTTGCACAAAGGCGACTGCGGATGTCGCTTTCAGGATGTTCGCAAAGCGCAAGGAATACGAAGTGTGAGGCGGCGACGTGAGGACAAAAATGGCCTCGCGGCGGCGTTGCTGTTGATGGTTGCGTGATGATATCCCAGAAAGCGAAATACGCGCTGAGAGCGCTTGCCGCGCTTGCGCAGGCCGACCCGGATGAGCCGATGCTGATTTCGGAGATCGCGGTCCAGCAGTCCATCCCGAAGAAGTTTCTGGAACAGATTCTGCTTGACCTGAAGCGCTCCGGCATCGTCATGAGCCGCCGCGGCAAGCAGGGTGGATATCTTCTCCTGAAACCCGCCGATGCGATTTCCTTCGGCGAGGTCCTGCGGCTCGTCGATGGCCCGATCGCCCCGCTGCCCTGTCTGTCTCAGACAGCCTACCGCAAATGCGACGACTGCGATGGCGAACACCTCTGCGAAATCCGCCACGTTTTCGCCCGCGTGGCCGATGCGACGCGTGACGTCCTGTTCAACACCACGATTGCCGATGCGATCGAAGGGGCAGGCGAGGGCACGCAGAAGCCCGTGCAGGTGCGTGAACTGCTGACGGCGTAAGCCCGGACTTGGTCCTTGTACCAAATTTTGGTACACTAGGTCTCGGAGGTGCCAATGGCTCGCAACACGTCCATTTCACTCGGAGATCATTTTTCCGGCTTTATCGACCGTCAGGTCGAAAGCGGGCGTTACGGTTCGGCCAGCGACGTCGTGCGCGCCGGCTTGCGGTTGCTTGAGGAACACGAAGCACGCGTCAAGGCGCTGCAGGATGCGCTGATCGCCGGTGAAGAGTCTGGAGAGCCGCAGCCGTTCGATAACGAGGCCTTCCTCAAGCGCATGCGCGAAAAGCATGGGCGCTGACGGGGAAAAAGAATTTCGAATTTCCCCGCTCGCGCAACGCGATCTGGAAGAAATCTGGTCTTTTACCGTCGAAAAATGGTCATGGGAGCAGGCAGGAAAATACCATGCCGACTTGCTCCCGGCATGTGCATTGCTTGCTGGCGACCATGTGAAGGGACGCGAAGTCGATGTGCGGCGAGGATATAGCAAATATCCGGTCGGCTCGCATTTCGTGTTTTACAGGCAGCGTTCCTACGGAATTGAGATCATCCGCATTCTGCATCAACGGATGGATGTCAGTCGCCACCTCTGAACTATGTCGTGGGCGACCGCTGTGCTAATCTTCCTCCACAATCGAGGGACGTGGCATGATCTCCGTGTCCATTGCAAAATCGGCTGAAGATTTCGAGGCTGCCGCGACCTTGTGCAGGGCGCTTGCGGAATGGGACGTCGCCATGGCCGCAACCCATGGCGTCGATCCGCAACTGGTGATGGATCTCTATCACGGTGAGACTGCCGCAAGCCTTGCCCGGCGTTATGCGCAACCGGGAACGGGAATGCTTCTGGCATCATGGGATGGCCAGCCGGCGGGATGCCTGGCGTTTTCTGTCTTCGACGACACAGCGGACGAACTTCACAGGTTTTATGTCAATCCCGCCTTCCGGCGAAAAGGTATGGGCGGCGCATTGATGCGGGCGGTGATCCACGCTGTCGAAACCCGCCGGAAGAGTACGCTGCTGGCGCACACCACCATCTACATGACCGATGCGATCGCGATCTATCGCGCCTTCGACTTCGATTTCTGCCCACCCTTTCGCGAGGTGCCAAAGGCGGTCGGCCATACCGAGATTTTCCTCAAACGCGACGCAAAACCAGGCTGAAATCTTGCTCTGGAACGAATTCCTGCGGGATTGCGTTTTTGCCGTTCGGTGTTTTCCCGATGCTGCCGTTCTGTGAACTCATGCTCACGGAGCGCATTCTTTGTCGCCCGAACCCGCCCGAGGGAAACAGTTTTGCCTTCTTTTCGCCGTGAATTGACTAAGACGACCTGACCGATAGAGTTTAGCCCGGATGACAGGCCCCCAATTTACGGGGCCCAAGCGAATGGCCAAGGCTTCACAGGAGAGACCCTATGCTGAACTTCACCGATGGGATTGGAAAGCGGCTTGCCATGCTCGCGCTCGGCATGACGCTTGCCGCTGGCAGCATTGCACCGGCCTTTGCCGAGACACAGCTTCTGAACGTGTCCTACGATCCGACCCGCGAACTCTACAAGGATTTCAACGCGGCTTTCGCCAAGCACTGGAAGGCCGAGGGCGGCGATGATGTGACCATCCGCCAGTCGCATGGCGGCTCCGGCGCTCAGGCACGCTCGGTGATTGACGGTCTCGAAGCCGATGTCGTGACGCTGGCGCTGGAAAGCGATATCAACGCCATCCAGAAAACCGGCAAGATCAAGGAAGACTGGCGTACCCGTCTTCCGAACAATGCCTCGCCTTACACCTCGACGATCGTTTTCCTCGTCCGCAAGGGTAACCCGAAGGGCATCAAGAACTGGGGCGACCTGGTGAAGGGTGACGTTCAGATCGTTACGCCTAATCCGAAGACGTCGGGCGGTGCGCGCTGGAACTACCTAGCGGCCTGGGCCTGGGCGAATGAAGAATTCAAGGGCGACCAGGACAAGATCAAGGCCTATATCGCCGACCTCTACAAGCGCGCCCCGGTTCTCGATACCGGTGCCCGTGGCTCTACGGTCACCTTCGCGCAGCGCCAGATCGGCGACGTTCTGCTCGCCTGGGAAAACGAGGCCTACCTCGCTGGTGAGGAATTCGGCAAGGACGCCTTCGACATCGTTGTACCGCCGATCTCGATCCTCGCGGAACCGCCGGTCGCCGTCGTCGATGCGACGGTCGATGCCAAGGGCACCCGCAAGGTCGCCGAAGCCTATCTTCAGTATCTCTATTCCGATGAAGGCCAGAACATTGCGGCCAAGCACTTCTACCGCCCCTCGAAGCGTGAAGTGGTGCAGCCGGATCTCCTCAAGCAGCTGCCGGACATCAAGCTCGTCACCATCGACGACCCGCTCTTCGGCGGCTGGAAGAAGGCGCAGCCCGAGCACTTCGGTGACGGCGGCATTTTTGACCAGATCTACAAGCCCGGCGCCAAGTAATCCCATCCATCACTTGGGCAAGTGACACTGACGGCACGGTGCGGTAGCTTATCCGCACCGTTGCCATGTCGGGCCTGAACGCAGAATTCGGAACCAAGCATGACCGCATCCGCCACCGCTTCCAAGGCGGGCTGGAGATTGAAACAGCCGAGCATCATCCCGGGTTTCGGGTTGACGCTCGGTTTTTCGCTCGCCTACCTGTCGCTGATCATTCTCATACCCATTGCCGGCCTTCTCTGGCGTACGGCCGAACTCGGCTGGTCAGGCTTTTTTGCCATCCTGTCCGACGAACGAACGATCAGGGCGCTTTACATCTCGTTTGGCACGGCTTTCATCGCCGCGCTGGTCAACGTCATCTTCGGCACGCTGCTCGCCTGGGTGCTCACCCGTTACCGATTTCCCGGACGCCGGTTGATCGACGCCATGGTCGATCTTCCTTTTGCGTTGCCGACGGCGGTGGCCGGTATCGCATTTGCCTCGCTTTATGCGCCGAATGGCTGGATCGGCTCGCTTTTCATGCCGTTCCGCATCGCGTTCACGCCGATCGGCATCGTCATCGCCCTGATCTTCATCGGTCTGCCCTTCGTCGTGCGCACCGTGCAGCCGATCATGGAAGAGATCGATAAGGAAGTTGAGGAAGCTGCTGCCACGCTCGGCGCCAACCGTTTCCAGACGATCTTCAACGTTCTTCTGCCTGGCCTGACCCCCGCCATACTCACCGGCTTTGCGCTGGCATTCGCCCGTGGCGTCGGTGAATACGGCTCTGTCATCTTCATTGCCGGCAACATCCCTTACGTCTCGGAAATCGCCCCGCTGCTGATCGTCATCCGGCTGGAGGAATTCAACTATGCCGGCGCAACCGCAATCGCCACGATCATGCTGCTGATTTCCTTTGCCATGCTTCTGGTGATCAACCTCATCCAGGCCTGGAGCCGCAAGAGGTATGGCAATGCGTGAGCGGATCGAACTGCGTGTCGCGGGTGCCCCTCACCCTAACCCTCTCCCCGCAGGCGGGGCGAGGGGACTTGCCCTGCTCGGCCTTGAAGGGAATAGAGACGTTGCGGCTAGTGTCCTTCTCCCCGTCATTACGGGGAGAAGGTGGCGGCAGCCGGATGAGGGGCAACCCCTCCTGACATCAACGGAGGGCGCAAATGTCCAATAACCGCCGCATCTCCTTCCGCAACCCGGCAGACGAAAGCTTCTCCACCAAGCTCGTCCTCGTCTGTCTGTCGCTCGTCTTCCTCGGCTTTTTTCTCTTCCTGCCGCTCGTCGTGGTTTTCGTCGAAGCATTTCGCAAGGGCGGGGAAGCCTATTATGAAGCTCTGGCCGAACCCGACGCCTGGGCCGCCATCCGGCTGACGCTGACGGTGGCGGCGATTGCCGTGCCGCTCAATCTCATCTTCGGTCTGGCCGCCTCCTGGGCGATCGCCAAGTTCGAGTTCAAGGGCAAGGCCTTCCTCATCACCCTGATCGACCTGCCATTCTCGATCTCGCCGGTCATTTCCGGCCTCGTCTACGTGCTGCTCTTCGGCACCGGCAGCCTGCTTGGCCCATGGCTGAAAAGCTACGGTATCGAGATCCTGTTTGCCGTGCCCGGCATCGTGCTTGCCACCGTCTTCGTCACCTTTCCCTTCGTGGCGCGCGAACTGATCCCGCTGATGCAGGATCAGGGCACCGGCGATGAGGAGGCCGCGCTTTCGCTCGGCGCGTCCGGCTGGCAGACCTTCTGGTATGTGACGCTGCCCAATATCAAATGGGGCCTGCTGTACGGCGTGCTGCTCTGTAATGCCCGCGCCATGGGCGAGTTCGGCGCCGTTTCGGTCGTTTCTGGCCGTATTCGCGGGCTCACCAACACAATGCCGCTGCATGTCGAGATACTCTATAATGAGTACAACATGGTTGCCGCCTTTGCCGTGGCCTCGCTGCTGGCCCTTCTGGCCCTCGTCACGCTCGCCTTGAAAACCTTTCTCGAACTTCGGTTCGGTGCCGGCAATGCCGGCGGCCGGCACTAGGATACTCTGCGTATGGAAGTCAAAATCAACAATATCCGCAAGGAATTCGACCGCTTCGCCGCCCTGCGCGAGGTGTCCCTGAACATCGCGTCCGGCGAACTGATCGCGCTGCTCGGGCCCTCCGGTTCCGGCAAGACCACGCTTCTGCGCCTGATCGCCGGCCTGGATTTCCCGACGGCCGGCCAGATCTTCTTTGGGCAGGAAGACGCCTCGCACCACTCGGTGCAGGATCGCAATGTCGGCTTCGTTTTCCAGCATTACGCGCTGTTTCGCCATATGACGGTCGCGCAGAATATCGGATTCGGCCTCAAGGTGCGCCCCTCGGCCACCCGCCCGCCGAAGAGCGAGATCAAAAAGCGCGTCTCCGACCTGCTCGACATGGTGCAGCTGTCGGGGCTGGAAAACCGCTATCCGAACCAGCTTTCCGGCGGCCAGCGCCAGCGCGTGGCGCTTGCCCGCGCGATGGCGATCGAACCCCGCATCCTGCTTCTCGACGAACCTTTCGGCGCCCTTGATGCCAAGGTGCGCAAGGAACTGCGCCGCTGGCTGCGCGAATTCCACGACCGCACCGGCCACACGACCGTCTTCGTCACCCACGACCAGGAGGAGGCGCTGGAACTCGCAGACCGCGTCGTCGTCATGAGCCAGGGCAAGATCGAACAGGTCGGCTCGGCCGATGACGTTTACGACCGGCCGCAGTCGCCTTTCGTGTTCTCCTTCATCGGCGAATCCTCGCATCTGCCGGTCGAGGTGAAGGACGGCACGGTCCTGTTCCAGGGGGAACCGATTGGTATTTCGGGCACGGCCGATGCTGCCGGCGATCTTTTCTTCCGTCCGGAAGACGTGGTGTTGACCGATGATCGGGAAGCGCTGTCCGGCAAGGTCACCGCCTCACGGCGTCTGGCCGGTACCCGCATCGCCGAGATCGACATCGCCAACAATGGCCACGATCCCTTCCATGTCGAAGTGGAAGTGCCGCTGCACGCACCGATCGAACTTGGCTCCGAAGCCCGCTTCCGCCCGACCCGCTGGAAAATCTTCCCGAAATGACGAGGCCGCCGCTCGGCTGTCCGCGGGCCTTCACCTAAGGCCCGCGGCCGCATCGCGTCCGAACCTGTCATTCATGTATAGGCTCATGTGTCGCGGCCGCTACATCTTTAAGGCGTAAGACTCGATAAATAGAAATGCGTTAAGGCACTTGCGGTTCAACGTCTTTATAGGCTTCCAATGTCGGCTCAAGTCGATGAAACCTGCCAACCGGAGCAGCATCAGCTGCTACCTTCGACTGTAGTCGATACCTCTCCAGAACCTCGCCAGACATTGTTCGCGCGTTTTCTCCGCGCCGCCAATCAGAACAGGGGGAGCCGCAAAGGCCCCTTGCCGGAAGAGATGGAAAAGGCGCTGGCCATTCTTGCGACCCAGCCCAATGCCAGCGCAGGCCTCGTTCGGCTTGGCGACAAGCGCATCCTGCTGTCCGATTGCGAGCAGGCTTTCGTCATGTATGCCAAGCACGGCCATTCGCTGGTGGCGTTGTTCGATCCGGTCGGTCCGCAGCACCTGTGGCCGGAACTGCTGGAAAAGTTCATGGCGACGGCGCGCGGTCAGGGCTGCCGGCCGGTCTTCTATCAGGTTTCGAAAGCCTTTCTGCCGCATGCCTTCGACAGCGGCCTGCGACCCTACAAGCTGGGTGAGCAGGCGGTGGTCGATCTGACGCGTTTCGACCTGAAGGGCGGCGCCTGGCTGAAACTGCGTCGCTCGATCAATCGCGCCGAACGGGACGGGCTGGAATTTTCCATGCTGCCCGCCGAACAGGTGCCCGAGGTGATCGATGAGCTTCTGTCGGTCTCGCACGCCTGGCTCGCCTCCCATAACGCATCGGAAAAGGGCTTTTCGCTGGGTACCTTCGATCTTGCCTATGTCAAGGCATGCCCGGTGGCGATCATCCGCATGGAAGGCCGCATTGTCGCTTTCGCCAATATCCTCGAAGCCGGCCAGCATGGCGATGCCTTCATCGATCTCATGCGCCACATCCCCGATACCCATCGCGGCATGATGGACCTGCTCTTCGTGCGGATCATGGAACATATGAAAGCGCGCGGTTTCCGCACCCTCAATCTGGGCATGGCGCCGCTTGCAGGCCTTGCCGATCATCATTACGCGCCGCTCTGGAACCGCCTTGGCCGCGAGATCTTCGAATTCGGCGAGCGTTTCTACAATTTCCGCGGCGTGCAGGCCTTCAAGTCCAAGTTCGATCCGGTCTGGCAGCCGCGTTATCTCGTCGTCTCCGGCCGCGGCCTTCCGCTGACCTCGATCTTTGACGTCACCATGCTGATCGGCGGCGGGCTGCGCGGGATCCTTCGCCGATGAGGGCGCTGCCGGTTATCGTCGCAGCGATTACGCTGCTTGCCGGTGCCGTCGAATTCTATCGCACGCATTTTGGGCAAGATGAGATCGTCAGTCTGCCGACCTCCCGCATCAGCGATCCGCAGGGCACTGAAAAGGGTATCGTCGTTCTTCTGTCGGATGCCGATGGCTGGGGCGGCGCGGAAGAGCGCATGTCCGACGCATTGACTGCCGATGGCGCCGTGGTCGTAGGCGTCGATCTGCCGGATTATTACGCCGAGCTTGGCGAGCAAAAACGGGACTGCCTCTACCTCGTTTCCGATATCGAGGAACTGAGCCGTCAGATCCATCGAGACCGGGAGATGGTGACCTATCGCCCGCCGCTCGTGGCAGGCATCGGTGCCGGCGGATCGCTGGCGCTGGCAATCGCGGCCCAGACGCCGTCCTCCACCATCGGCGCAACGCTTGCCGTCGACCCGGAAGCGTCTATCCCGCTATCAAAGATCCTCTGCACGCCCGCGCCGAAGAAAAGTGTCGACGGCGGCATGAGCTACGGCCTGACGGTCGGCGCATTGCCGAACGCCGTCGATGTCGTCTTCACGCCTGAAGCCGCCACGGCCGGGCGGAACCATGTCGATGATCTCAGGCGCACCCATCCCGGCATCGAAGTGACGGCGCAGGACGGTGCCTCGGAAGCCGCGCTGCTTGCCGCCTCCCGCAGCGTGCTCACCGCTTCTGCTTCGGCCGGTTCCCCGCTCGACCTGCCGATCATCCCCATCGAGGCACAGCCGACCCGCAACACCATGGCGATCATTTACTCCGGTGACGGCGGCTGGCGCGATATCGACCAGAAACTCGGCGCCTATCTGCAGGAAGAGGGGATCCCGGTCGTCGGTGTCGATGCGCTGCGTTATTTCTGGAACGAGAAGACGCCGGAACAGACTGCTGCAGACCTTTCCCGCATCATCGCCAGCTACCGCGAGCGCTGGAAGGTCGAAAACGTCGTGCTGATCGGCTATTCCTTCGGCGCCAACATTCTGCCCGCCACCTATCGCCTGCTGCCGAAAGACGATCGGGATGCCGTGCGGCTGGTGTCGCTTCTGGCGCTGTCGCATCAGGCCGATTTCGAGATCGCCGTGACCGGCTGGCTCGGTTATGCCGGAATCGGCAAGCATGGCGATCCGGTCGATGACCTGAGCGACATGGAGCCTGCCAAAATCCAGTGCATCTACGGTGTCGAGGAAGAGGATACCGCCTGCCCGGACCTGTCTGAGATGCCCGGTGTCGATCTCCAGTCACGCCCCGGCGGGCACCATTTCGATGGCGATTACCGCGCGCTGAACCGGCTGATCGTCGACCGGCTGGACCAGGTCTTGTCCGTTATGTGAGGCCAAAAACCTCAGCCGCGATAGGCGACGAGCACCGCACCGCAGCCGATCAGGCACACACCGAGCCAGTTCGGCAATGAGAGGCGTTCCCCGAGAAACAGCACGCCGAACACGGCGACCATGACGACGCTCATCTTGTCGATCGGGGCCACGCGTGCGGCATCTCCAAGCTTCAGCGCCCGGAAATAGCAAAGCCAGGATGCCCCGGTCGCCAGCCCGGAAAGCACCAGAAAAGTCCAGGTTTTCGCAGAAATGTCGCCGACCGGCTGCCAGCCGCCGATCAGCGACAGGATGGCGGCGATGACCAGCAGGATCACGATCGTGCGGATGAAGGTGGCAAAGTCGGAATTGATGTTCTCGATGCCCACCTTGGCGAAGATCGCTGTCAGTGCCGCGAAGACGGCCGAAAGCACCGCCCAGAATTGCCAGCTCAAAAGCATGTTGTTCGTGTCCCATGTGGAGGAATCGGATGAGGCACGACCCTATCGGAGCCGGGAGGCAGCGTTAAGCGCCCTGAAGTGGTTTTCGCCGCAGTGGCCGCAAGGGCGCGCGTCGGTTACTTGCAAACCATGCCTGTGAAGCACCTCATGCATCGCAATTGCAACGCATGACTACTGATTAGCGGTCGCTTAATCCCGCCCGCGGATTGACCCAGGGCTCCTGATTGCTGCGGGGCAGGGGCGTTTTGCCGAGAATATGATCCGCCGCCTTCTCGCCCGTCATGATCGAGGGCCCGTTGAGATTGCCATAGGTCACATGCGGGAAGATCGATGAATCCGCCACGCGAAGGCCTTCAACCCCGATGACCCTGCATTCAGGATCGACAACGGCTTGTCGGTCGTCGGCGCTTCCCAAGCGGCAGGTACCGCAGGGATGATAGGCGCTTTCCAGATGCTCTCTGAGAAACGCGTCGATCTGATCACCCGACTGCACACTCTCCCCCGGCTGGATTTCCGGCCCGCGAAAATCATCGAAGGCCTTCTGCGAAAAGATCTCGCGGGTCAGCCGCACGCAATGGCGGAATTTCTCCCAGTCTTCCGCCTGGCTCATATAGTTGAAGCGGATGACGGGATCGTCCTTCGGGTCGGCCGAGCGCAGGGTCACATTGCCGCGTGATTTCGACAGGTTATAGCCCACATGCACCTGGAAACCATGGCTTCGAGCGGCCGCCTTGCCGTCATAGGAAATCGCCACCGGCAGGAAATGGAACTGGATGTCCGGCTGTTTCAGGCCGGGTAAGGAACGCAGAAAGGCGCAGGCCTCGAACTGGTTGGACGCACCCAGTCCGCCCTTGGTCATCAGCCATTGCGCACCGGCCACCCCCTGCCAGAACCACGGCAGCCAGGAATAAAGCGAGACCGGCTTGGTCGAGACCTGCTGGAAATAGAATTCCATATGGTCCTGCAGATTGGCGCCGACACCCGGCCGATCCGCCTTCACCTCGATACCCATGTCTTTCAAATGCGCCGCCGGCCCGATGCCCGACAGCATCAGAAGCTTCGGTGAGTTGAACGACGAGGCAGCAACGATCACCTCGCGATTGGCCTCGATGATCTCCGGCAGTCCGCGCCGCAACACCTCGACGCCGGTTGCTCGGCCATTTTCGATGACGATCTTTTGGGCCAAGCCATAGACGATTTCGACACTCTTCCGCTTCATCGCCGGCCGCAGATAGGCATTGGCGGCAGACCAGCGTCGGCCATTATGGATCGTCTGCTCCATCAGCCCGAAACCTTCCTGTTTCGAGCCGTTATAATCGTCAGTCGTCTCGAACCCGGCCTGCGCGCCTGCCTGGATGAAGGCGTGGAACAGCGGATTGGTCATCGGCCCGCGCTGCACATGCATCGGCCCATCGGTGCCGCGCCAGCCCTCTTCACCGCCATGGCTGTGTTCCATCCGCTTGAAATAGGGCAGCACATCCGCATAAGACCACCCGCGCGCGCCCAGCTCCTCCCAGCGGTTATAGTCTTCCGCATGGCCGCGCACGTAGACGAGCCCGTTGATGGAGGACGAGCCGCCGAGAACCTTGCCGCGCGGTGCGGTGATGCGGCGGTTGTTCAGGTTTGGCTCCGGCTCGGAGAGATAACCCCAGTTGTAACGCTTCATGCTCATCGGCCAGGCAAGCGCCCCCGGCATCTGGATGAACGGGCCATAATCCGATCCACCCGCCTCGATGACGATCACCGAATGTTTGCCGTCTTCCGACAGGCGATAGGCCATGGCGGAGCCTGCAGAACCGGAACCGATGATGACGAAATCTGCCTGCATCCTAGATAGCTCCGGGTGTTCTATTGTCGGTGGGGCGAGCTTGCTCCAAGGCCAAAGGTCTCCTCAATACGGCGCCTCGACCTTGCCCATCCCCACATAAACCGTCTTCAATTCCGAATAATGCTCCAGCGCCGCCAGCGAATTCTCGCGCCCGAAACCGGACTGTTTCGACCCGCCGAAGGGAATTTCCACCGGGCAGAGATTGTAGGTATTGATCCACAACGTCCCGGCCTCAAGCTGATCGACCACCCGGTGTCCACGCGTAAGATCGGCAGTGAACACCCCCGCCGAAAGCCCGAACTCGGTTGCGTTTGCGCGCGCGATCACCTCGTCCTCTTCGTCGAAATCGAGCACGCACATGACCGGCCCAAAAATTTCCTCCCGTGCGATGGTCATCTCGTCGGTCACATCGGCAAACACGGTCGGCTGGATGTAATAACCTTCACCGGTCACATCGTTGGGAATGCCGCCGCCGGTAAGCAGCTTCGCGCCTTCCGTCTTGCCCTTGTCGATATAGCTCAACACCTTCTGGCGCTGGTCAAACGAGATCAGAGGTCCCATCTGGGTCTCCTCGTTCATCGGCTCGCCGATAACGATCTTTTCCGTCCGTTGCTTGAGGCGTGACAGGAACCGGTCCTTCACCTTGCGCTGCACGAAGACGCGTGTGCCGTTGGAGCAGACCTGTCCCGTCGAATAGAAATTGCCCAGCATCGCGCCGCCGATGGCGCTGTCGATATCGGCGTCGTCGAACACGATCAGCGGCGATTTTCCGCCAAGCTCCATCGTCACATGCTTGAGGCTTCCGGCAGCAGCCGCCGCCACCTTGCGCCCGGTCGGCACGGAACCGGTGAGCGAGACCTTGGCCACATCGGGATGATTGACCAGCAGCGGCCCCGTGGTCCGGTCGCCTTGGATGACATTGTAAAGCCCCTTGGGCAGACCGGCCTCGATCAGGATTTCGGCGATCTTCAGCGCCCCGAGCGGTGTGTTTTCCGAGGGCTTGAACACCATGGCATTGCCGGCGGCGAGTGCGGGTGCGCCCTTCCAGCAGGCGATCTGCTGCGGATAGTTCCACGCACCGATGCCCACGCAGACACCGAGCGGCACGCGCTTGGTATAGGCGAAATCGCCCCCGAGCGGGATATATTGCCCGTTCATGCCGGCCGCGATCACGCCGCCGAAAAATTCAAAGCTGTCGGCGCCCGAGGTCGGGTCGGCAACGATCGTCTCCTGTATCGGCTTGCCGGTGTCGAGCGTTTCGAGTTCGGAAAGCTCGCGGTTGCGCTCGCGCATGATCTCTGCGGCGCGTTTCAGGATACGTCCGCGCGCAGTCGGGCTCATCGCGGCCCATTCCGGCTGGGCGCGTTTCGCCGCTGCGATCGCCTTTTCCACAATGGCAGGCGTTGCCGCATGCAGCCTTGCGATCACCTCGCCAGTGGCAGGGTAAAGGCTTTCGATGACGCTGCCTGTGGTATCTTCCACATACTCGCCATCGATGAAGTGGCTGGCTTTCGGCTGTGCTTTCATGTCTGCTCTCCGTCCAACTCGCTTATTCCCCTCTGGGGTAACGTTTGGACTCTTCCAGATTGTCGAGGTTCATGTGGTTGCGCATGTAGCGCTCAGAGGCCTTCTGCAAAGGCTGGTGATCCCAGGGGTAATAAGCGCCGTTCCTCAGCGCCTCATAGACCACCCAGCGCCGGGCCTGGCTTTCCCGCACGGCAGCGTCGAATGCCGCCATATCCCACTTGGCAACGCGCTTGGCGCGAAAACCGTCAAGAACATTTTCATAAGCCGGGTCGTCCGCAAGGTTTTTGAGTTCCTTGGGGTCGGCATCGAGATCGAAAAGCTGCTCGGGATCGAGTTCGCAATGAATGTATTTCCACTTGCCCGCGCGAATGCCCACCAGCGGCGCATAGGACGCTTCGGCCGCATATTCCATCAGTACAGGAGACGTCCGTGTCCCGCCGTCGATGACGGGTTTCAGGCTCTCGCCATCGGTCCACGGCGTAATCTCGGCCATCGAGATGCCGGCAAGATCGCACAGCGTCGGCGTCACGTCGAGATTGGAAACGGGCGCTTCATGCAGGGCAGGGGTTATGCCGGGACCGGCAATCATCAGCGGCACGCGCGCCGACCCCTCGAAGAAGTTCATCTTGAACCACAGCCCGCGCTCGCCCAGCATGTCGCCATGGTCCGAGCAGAACAGGATGAACGTCTCGTCGAGCATCCGTGTCCTTGTCAGCGTGTCGATCAACTCGCCGACCTTTTCGTCGATGTAGGAAATATTGGCGAAATACCCCTGCCGCGCCCGACGCACATGCTCGCCGGTAATGGCAAAACGCGCATAGTCGCAGGATTTCAGGATGCGGTCAGAATGGGGGTCCTGCTCCTCCAGCATGTCCACCTCGGGCAGCAGATGCGCGCAGTCCTCATAAAGATCCCAGAACTTTTTCCGCGCCACATAAGGGTCGTGCGGATGCGTGAACGAAACGGTCAGCGCCCAGGGCCGACGGGAAATGTCGTCATTTTCGCGCGCCAGATGATAGAGCTTCTGGTTGGCCAGGAAGGCGACTTCGTCGTCATATTCCATCTGGTTTGAAATCTCGGCGACACCGGCGCCCGTGACCGACCCCATGTTGTGATACCACCAGTCGATCCGCTCGCCCGGCTTGCGATAATCCGGCGTCCAGCCGAAATCGGCCGGATAGATATCGGTCGTCAGCCGCTCCTCGAAGCCGTGCAGCTGGTCCGGCCCGACGAAGTGCATTTTCCCTGAAAGCGCCGTGTAGTAACCGGCTCGGCGCAGGTGATGCGCATAAGTCGGGATCGACGAAACATATTCGGCGGCATTGTCATAGACCTGCGTCCGGCTCGGCAATTGCCCCGCCATGAACGAGGCGCGCGCCGGCGCACAGAGTGGCGAGGACGTATAATTGTTGGCAAACCGCGCCGAACGGGCGGCGAGCGCCTTCAGGTTCGGCGCATGCAGCCAGTCGGCCGGACCATCGGGAAACAGCGTGCCGTTCAACTGGTCGACCATGATGATGAGAATGTTCGGGCGGGACATGATCGTGACGGCTCTCTGGAGGCGGGAATGGCACTCTAACGAGTTATTTTCGATTATGCTTTCGATCAAGCGTCGATTGCGAACCGCGCTATCCCAAAAGCGTAGGTGCTTGCTCGATGTAACACCTGATGGTACATTATAGTATGCGAGGGGTGACCGATGATCTCAGGATTCCGGGATGTTTGGCTTCGTGATTTTTTCGTTTCCGACACAGGGAACAAGAGGATACCCGCAGATATCGAGGATCGCCTGTTTCGGAAACTGCAGATGATCGATGACGCACGAACGGATCAGGATTTGCGCGTACCGCCCAGCAACCATTTCGAAAAACTGAAAGGTTCTCTGGAGGGCTATTGTTCTATCCGGGTGAACAGGCGGTGGCGCCTGATCTTCCATTGGGATGGTTCGGCAGGCGAGGCAAGTGAACTTTATCTCGACGACCATAGCTACAGATAGGTGCAGCATGTTGATGACAAAGCGCAAGCCAGTCGGGATTGGTGAAATCCTAGTCGAGGAATTCATGCAGCCCATGGGGTTGACGCAGGCCGCCTTGGCCGCGGCCATGGGCGTGCCGCGCAAACACGTCAACGAACTCTGCAATGATCGTCGCACGATTACGGTGCCGACAGCGCTGATCCTGGCGAGGGTGTTCGGCAACAGCCCGGATTTCTGGCTGAACATACAGCGCCGCAGCGATCTGTGGACAGCCATGCACGACCCGAAGGAATTGGAGCGCATCGAGCGTGCGCGGCCGTTGGGTGAAGTTGCCTGAAACATTTCGACGCAGGGTGGCGACATAACTCACCACGATGAACGGAAAGGCCGGTTTGTGGTTCTTAATTCATTGAATTTTAAGCAAATACCGGAGGACTGTCACAAAAGTTTCATGCGTTTTTCATACAGCGGCAACGGATTATTGACGGGTCGCACCGCAACCTGCGCACCGTGATTTAAGACCTTATTCGAACCTCTTTGAAAAAAGTTCGTGCAGTGGAGTAATGCGTATGTCGTCTGCGGCTGTTCTCGAACCGGATGCCATCCGGCGATATGCAGGCGACCAGCTTGTCACGCTTGGAAAACTGGTGCTCGAAAACGCTTTCCAGCCGATTGTCGAAGTCGCCACCGGTTCGGTCTTCGGCTACGAGTCGCTACTGCGCGGTCAGGAAAGGATCGGTTTTTCTTCTCCGCCGATACTTCTCGACGAAGCCCACCAGACGGGACAGCTTCTGGCGCTCGAACAGATGATGTCCGGCCGGGCGCTCGCCAAGTTCGCCACACTTCCCGAATATTCCTCGACGACGCTTTTTCTCAACCTTGATGTCCGCCTGATCCGCCAGGGGCATGAGTTCCTGGAAAAGGTGCTGCATCACCTGCGTGCCGCGGATATCGCGCCGTCTTCGGTTTGTTTCGAATTTTCCGAACGTTTCGATAACACCAGCGTGCCGGAATTTGCCGATCTGGTTGCAGATATGCGCAAGGCCGGCTTCAAGCTCGCCATCGACGATTTCGGCGTCGGCCATGGAGAGATGAAGCTGCTCTGCGATTTCCCGGTCGATTATCTGAAGATCGATCGACACTTCGTCTCGGAGATCGACCGCAATCCGCGCAAGCGTCATCTGGTCAAGAATATCGTCAACATTGCCCACACGCTCGGTATCCGGGTCGTCGCCGAGGGCATCGAGACGGAGACCGAGTTCCTTGCCTGCCGCGAATACGGCGTCGATCTCGTCCAGGGTTATTTCATTGCAAGGCCGACGACGTTTCTGACCGAACTGAAGCCCGCCTTTCCGCACCTTGCCGATATCGGTCGTACGCGCCGCTCCAGCCAGTCGCTCGACGAGATCCTCATCCGCAAGCAGATCGAGAAACTGCCGACGGTTTTTGAAAGCGATGCGATCGATAGCGTGTTCGAGCTCTTTCGCCGCAATCCACGCCAGGCCTTCTTCCCGGTCTTGAACGCCAACGGAGAGCCGCGCGGCGTCATCAGCGAATATCATCTGAAGGAATTCATCTATCAGCCCTTCGGCCGCGATCTCTTGAAGAACAAGCTTTATGAGCGCTCGATCGCCCATTTCGTCGAGCCCGCGCCGATCATCGGGCTGGATGCCGAGGCGGAAGAGCTGATGAGCCTGTTTGCCAATATGGAAAACAGCGCCTGCGTCATTCTCACGGAAAACATGCGGTATGCCGGCGTCGTTTCAGCGGCCGCCCTCATCAAGGTGGTCAACGAGAAGCAGCTGAAGATCGCGCAGGACCAGAACCCGCTGACCAGCCTGCCGGGTAACCGCGCGGTGCGTGATTTCATGCAGGAAGCCGGCCGTGACGACGAGGAAAGCCGTTTCTTCTGTTATTGCGACTTCGACAACTTCAAGCCCTTCAATGACCACTATGGTTTCCAGAAGGGAGACCACGCGATCTCGCTGTTTGCGGCGCTGATGAAGCGTTATTTCTTCTCCGAAGGCGATTTCCTCGGCCATATCGGCGGCGACGATTTCTTCATCGGCATCCGCGACTGGACACGCGGAGAACTGGACGAAATCCTCGAACGCCTGCTGTCGGATTTCCACGGGGACGTCATCGAGCTCTATTCGGAAGAGGAACGCGCTTCCGGTAGAATTCGCGGCCACGACCGGTCCGGCCGCGAACGGGATTTCCCGCTGCTGCGCTGCTCGATCGGCGTTCTGGAACTGCCGAAAGGCCTGCTTCTCGACGATATCGGCCGCATCAGCGTCGAGATCGCTTCGGTCAAGGCAAGCGCCAAGGAGAGCGAAGGCGGTCTCGTCTTTTCCTTCTTCGGTGAGACAAAGTGACCGGCCACAGCCGTCGGTCCCTTTCTAAGGTCGGGGTCGTGTCCTAAGTCAGTGCTCTCATGTTGACAGGAGCCTCCCATGCCGCTTTCGCTTCCCAATGAGATGCGTTTCATCGACCTGCCGTCATTCGGCGCCCCGGACGTAATGGTGATCGCCCGCGGGCCGCTTCCCAAACCCCGTCCCGGCGAAATTCTGGTGAAGGTTGAAGCCGCTGGCATCAACCGCCCGGATGTGGCGCAACGCCAGGGCAATTACCCGGCCCCCAAGGATGCAAGCCCGATCCTCGGCCTGGAGATCGCAGGAGAGGTGGTCGCGCTCGGCGAAGACGTGTCCGAATTCAAGCCGGGCGACAAGGTCTGCGCGCTGGCAAACGGCGGCGGTTATGCCGAATATTGCACGGTGCCGGCTGGACAGGCTTTGCCATGGCCAAGGGGCTATGATGCGGTCAAGGCGGCAGCCGTGCCGGAGACCTTCTTCACCGTCTGGGCCAATCTCTTCCAGATGGCGGGACTGACCGAAGGCGAGAGCGTGCTGATCCATGGCGGATCGAGCGGCATCGGCACGACCGCGATCCAGCTCGCCAGGGCTTTTGGCGCCACCGTCTATGCCACGGCCGGATCGAAGGAAAAATGCGACGCCTGCGAGAGACTGGGGGCGACGAGAGCGATCAATTACAAGTCGGAAGACTTTGCCGAGGTCATCAAGACCGAGACGGGCGGGCAGGGCGTCGATGTCGTGCTCGACATGATCGGCGCCGCCTATTTCGAAAAGAACCTTTCGGTGCTCGCCAAGGATGGCTGCCTGTCGATCATCGCGTTTCTGGGGGGAGCAAAGGCCGAGACCATCGACCTGAGACCGATCATGGTCAAGCGCCTGACGGTAACGGGTTCGACCATGCGCCCCCGCACCGCCGACGAGAAACGCGCCATCCGCGACGATCTCGTCACCGAGGCCTGGCCGCTTCTCGAAAAGGGCGAGATCGCCCCGGTGATCCATTCCGTGCTGGATTTCGAGCAGGTTGCCGAGGCCCACAGGCTGATGGAAACCAGCAGCCATATCGGAAAGATCGTGCTGAAGATTGTGTAGCGGAGAGAGCGTCTGAGGAATCACCATCCTGCTCAGGCTCGCGAATGTTAAGCGCGAACTGGAGGTTTTGCAAAGCACATATATTCGCGCAACGTTACATAACTTGCCTTGCAAGACATGCGTATGACACCTACCTTTTAATCATCGTCAACGTAGTGAAAGGAAGGTGATCCAATGTCTAATGAGATTTCGGTCTGCGTAACGGGCAATGGAAAGGTGGCGGTTTTGACGGGGCAGCCCTCGACCTGAACCACAGCTTCCTTCGGACCGTCGCGAGACGGGCCGGGTTCGTTCAACCGGACCAGATTTCATGGAAGGGTCGCCTCGGCGGCCCTTTTCCTTTTTCTGCAGCTGCCGAAAAGAGCAATACGCCAGTAGCGATGCTGCGCCACATGCCTGCATGTTTTTTCGGCTCAGTTCTCCCGAAGATGCCTATTTTTGGCGCGTTTACTTTGATCGAGATCAGAAAAATCCCTGCTCATTGCGCAAGGGTGTGCTGTCGATTGAATGCTACTGCAAGCAGGTCCCCCAGCGTATAACGAACGCATCGAAGCAGAAGGCGCCACCAACCGGCAGCCGCTTCGAAAACCCAGGAAAGGGGGACCATCATGAACGTTACACGCACTCTCAAGAATTGGCGCAACTACCGTCGGACGGTTGCCGAACTGGAGCGGATGACGACGCGCGAACTGGCCGATCTCGGGATTACCCAATACGAGATCCGCAGCTTCGCTCGGACCGCCCACGGTTTCTGATCGAAAAACAGGCATACCTTCGATGAAAACGCCCGCCATGACGCGGGCGTTTTGCTTTTGCAGGATTGCGTTACGGCAATTCCATCAAAAGTGGGCGCCGGTTTTGCGTCCGGTATTGCTCTGAGAGATCAGATCCCGATGCGCCCGAGCGCCGGTATCTTGATGCCGGGTCGGGCGAGATCGAAGCCCGCGACAAGCCCTAGAAAATGCACTTCCAGGCCGCTGCGCTGGCCGATGGAAAACCCCGCAAGCCCCCGGATCGTCACATGCAGGTCGCGCCAGTCTTCATCCAGGTGGACGAATTCTCCGTCCGGCAGGTAATCGCGACCGACCGCATGCGGCGGCAGCACAGCACCCAGTTCCGGCAGGGTTCTCAGCACATAGGCGACGAAGGTATTGGAGTTCGGTCCCGGCCAGATCGTGTAACCGCCGGGCTCGGCATAAGGATAGGCGGCGATTGCGCCCTCGATCTTCGGGATCAGCAACTCTGCTTTCGAGCCGGTGACCGACGCCACCAGTTGCGGCATGTTGGAATACCAATAGGCGTCCGCTGCCCGGTGGTTGCGCCGGATCGGTGATCCCCAGCCCACCTTGTCGTAACGCGTATAGGTGGAGGCGCCCTTTTCCTTGGTAACGATCCAGGCATGGCTGGCAACCGCGCCTTTCAGCCCGCCGGTCATGGCGGAAAAGATATAGATTGCGGCGTCATTGCTGTCTTCCGGCTTCGGCAGAATTCCGGCCGATGTCCAGCGCGCGGCACTCCACCCGGACGGATGGTCCTGCATCGCCCAGAAACCGGCCGAAGCGAAGGTCGGCAGCAGATAGATGACGAAGATGACGATCAGCAGACGTTTTACCGATTTCATAAGCATTTCCCGTGCAAGAATTCCGCGAACAGGCTATGAGCCTGCCACTCATCTCTTGTTGCCATAGAAGCCAGCAAAATCAGGACAGACCATGCAAAATCCCGTTACCGTCGAAGTGACCCGCGGCAAGCTTGTCGAGAGCCGCCACCGGGGATTGGGCGTGGTCGTCGATGGTAGCGGCCGGACGGTGTTTTCCTTCGGAGATGCCGAAGCCGGTGTCTTTCCGCGCTCCTCCTGCAAGGCCATGCAGGCGCTGCCACTCATCGAGAGCGGTGCGGCCGATGCCTATGGCTTCGGCGACGCCGAGCTCGCCTTTGCCTGCGCCTCGCATTCCGGCGAGGACCGTCACGTCGAGATGGCGGCATCGATGCTGGCAAAGGCTGGTCGCGATGTGTTGGCGCTCGAATGCGGCGCGCACTGGTCGTCCGATCAGACTGCGCTCATCCATCAGGCACGCACCATCAACCGGCCGACTGCGCTGCATAACAATTGCTCGGGAAAACATTCCGGCTTCGTCTGCGCCTGTGTCCACTCCGGCGCACCGGTCGAAGGTTATATCGGTTACGACCATCCGCTGCAGCGGGAAATCCGCGAGGTGATGCAGAGCCTGACGGGCGCCGTTCTCGGCGAAGACAATTGCGGCACGGATGGCTGCTCGATCCCGACCTACGCCGTGCCGCTCAAGGGACTGGCCCATGGTTTTGCGAAAATGCTGACCGGTGAGGGACTGTCGGCATCGCGTGCAAAGGCATCGCGCCGGCTGATCGATGCCTGCATGGCCGAACCCTTTTACGTTGCCGGCACCGGTCGCGCCTGCACGAAACTGATGGAACTGGCGCCCGGCAGGATTTTTGCGAAGACAGGTGCCGAAGGCGTCTTCGTTGCGGCCCTTCCCGAACAGGGCCTCGCCATGGCAGTGAAATGCGAGGACGGCACGACGCGCGCCGCCGAAGCGATGATCTATGCGCTGATCGCCCGCTATTTCGAAAAGGGCGGCGAGATCGAGACGAAGCTGATGGCCATGGCCAACCGCCAGATGAAGAACTGGAACGGTATTCATGTCGGTGATGTCCGCGTGACCGACGCCATGTTCGCCTGAGATTGCCTCGGTTCCCGTAGGGGTGAAGGGGACTTGGACGGGTGAAGTCCGCTATCGGCCCGAAGCTGTCATTAAGTCCGGCCCGTGCTGATGATCCCGGCACGGGCCGAACGGAAATTTATAGGGTCACGACGATCTTGCCGATCTGTTCGTTGCTTTCAAGGAAGCGAGTAGCCTCCTGAACCTGGTCGAACGCGAATGTGCGGGCGATGAGGGGATCGAGGGTGCCCGATCGAAGCCCGTCATTAATAAACGTCTTCGCACGATCAAGGATCGCATCGTCCGAGACGATCTCAGTGTAGAGATAGCCTTTCAATGTCAGGCTCTTGCCGAGAACGGCAAGTTGCGGGAACTGACCCTCCTCTGCGCTGAGAGCGCCGTATTCCAGCAATATGCCCCCCACAGACATGCAGTCGGCAAGTTGGGCGATCGCAGGTCCGCCAATGGGGTCGAATACGACGCGCGCTCCCTTGCTTTCGGTGATCTCCATGACGCGCGTGGGCAAATCCTCCTCTGCTGTAGCAATGACGTAGTGGGCACCCGCCTTGCGGAGCGCCTCGGCCTTGGCGCCCGTTCGCGTGGTGGCGATCACGGTGGCCCCAACACTGCGGGCAATCTGGAATGCGGCGATGCCGACGCTGCTCGACGCTGCGGATACGATGACAAAGTCTCCCGCAGACAGTTTTGCCTGGTCGATCAAAGCACCCCAAGCCGTCACATACTGCATCCATGATGCAGCGGCCTGCTCGAAAGACAGGTTTTCGGGGTGCTTTACAACGTGTCTTGCCGGGATGTTGATGACCTCGCCGTAAGTGCCCCAGCGCGCCATGTCCAATGTCGGGATAACACTGACGGCATCGCCCTTTGCAAATTCGGCAACATCTGCCCCGATCGCGCGGATCGTCCCTGCAGCCTCATAGCCAAGGGTGGACGGAAAAACTGCCTCCTGAAGATACGCGTGTCGCCGGAACATGACCTCTGCCCGATTGAGGCCGATTGCCCGTACGGTGATCTGAATTTCATCTGCAGCCGGCTGCGAGACCTCCACGTCATCGATGCGCAGCACGTCCGGCTCGCCGTATTCGTGGAAACGTATAACTCTGGTCATGCATATTCTCCTTCATATGGTTTCCGCTGCGTGAGGCAGTTCGCTGCGGGTCGCATGCATCTGGCGAATAGCGGCCAAATTGAAAATACGGTAATAAACAGCATATAGTGGTCAAAAGTATACTGTGAGAAAGCCGGATATGAACAAGGACAGGAACTACGACGAGGTGCCGGGCTGCACGATGTATGCCGCTCTCAATCTCATAAGCGGCAAATGGAAGGGCATGATTCTCTATCACCTGCTCAAGGGAACGTTACGGTTCAACGCCCTGAAGCGTGAGCTCGGCGATTGCTCGCAACGTCTTTTGATAAAGCAGCTCCGCGAGCTCGAGGAGGATGGCCTTGTCGAGCGAAAGGTTTTCGCAGTCATCCCTCCAAAGGTGGAATATTCGATTACCGAGGAAGGGCGCACACTTGCGCCGATCCTGCTCGGTCTGCGCGACTGGGGGCATGGATGGCTGACAAGGCGCAATCTGGTTGCCCGTGACGACCATCTGACTGATCTACGGTATGAGGTCGACCCGGCAGCATAGGCTTGCAGCGGACCGTCCCCGCCAAATCAATCTGACGGATCAGGCGCAGCGCGCCAGCGGGATGGCTTCGGGCTGCGCTTCGGCGTCCACGGCCATCCCTGCCGGAAGATAAGGCATTGGCAGGTCTGCGAGCTGCCGCAGATCCATCGCGTGAATATCCGGATGGTCGAGGAGGTTCGGCTCCTCATCCCGGATTGCCGGGCGGGGCCATATCGATCGGAGTGTCGAGTTCAAGAAAATCTTGAGGGTGTTCATCGTTCACCTCGCAAATGCTGGTTTCATTTGCACGGAGAATATCGGTTGTGCAGGGCGGCGCTGCAATCGACATTATCAGGTTCTCGTTATAGATTTTCTATATGAATAACCTGAACCGCGTGCATCTCAATGGTCTTCGGGCACTGGAAGCCGTCGCGCGCCTCGGCTCGTTGCAGGCGGCGGCAACGGAACTTGGCGTTTCGATCGGTGCTGTCAGCCAGCAGGTGATCAAGGCGGAAGCGCAGCTTGGTCATCCCGTTTTTCAACGCCTGCCGAAAGGCATGGTGCCGCTGGAGACCGCAAGGCCGATGCTGGCGCGGCTGACGGACGGTTTTCGCAGCCTGTCGGAAGCCGTGGCGATCGGTCGACCCCGTGATGAAAAACTGCTGACGATCTCCGTAGCCCCGGTCTTCGCCGCCCGTTTCCTCGTACACCGGCTGGACCGGTTCACGGCCTTGCACCCCGAAATTCGCCTGCGCATCGATGCGACCACGGCGATGGAGGATTTCGTCACGGATGGGGTGGATCTCGGCATCCGTGTCGGCGCAGGCAAATGGCCCGGCGTCGAGGCGGAACTGCTTTTACCCCAGTTCGTCTTTCCCGTTTGCGCCCCGACTCTGGCGGCGCAATTGCGACAGCCTGAAGATATTCTGAAACTGCCTGTCATCATTGATGGCAGGGCAATGTTCTCCTGGGATGTCTGGCTTCGTGTGGTAGGGCTTGAAGGGCGGCATATGCAGATACGCCATGTCTTCAATGAAGCATCGCTCTGTCTCGATGCCGTCATCGCAGGCGAAGGCGTGATGCTGGCCTTCCAGACATTGGCCACCTACGCTCTGAAAGAGGGCAAGCTGGTCGAACCGTTGTCCATCCGGGCCGAGACAGGTTCCGGGCATTATTTCGTCACCCCGGCCGGGATGCCCCAGCCACCCAAGGTCAAGGCCTTTCATCGGTGGCTGGCAGCAGAGTTGAAGGAATTACAGCCGGATTAGGGTTTCACATCACGCCGGTTCGGCGTTCCGCTTTGCCCACATCGCCTGATAACCCGAACGATGGATGCAGGCCTCGTACCAGGCCTTCAGTGATGGGCGGCTGTCGAACAGCGCGTGATAGCCGCGCGCATAACGCAGGATTTCAACCACATTGATGTCGGCGGCGGTGAAGCGGTCGCCGACGAGATAATGGGTCGTGGCAAGATGCTTCTCCAGCACGTCGAAGGGACGGACAAGGCAACCGGCCGCGTCGTCGATCGCTGCGATGCCTTCCGGGGTGTCGCCCTTGGTCGACTGGATCTTCAGCGCCTCAGTCTCGATGCTGGTGGCTGCAAACAGCGACCACTGCACCATCAGCGCCTCTTCAGCGATGTCCTGCGGACCGAGCTCGCCGCCATATTTGCGAGCGAGATAAAGCGAGATGGCAAGCGACTCGTGCAGCACGAAACCGTCGTCGTCCATCGACGGGATCGATCCCATCGGGTTTACGGTGAGAAACTCGCCCGAGCGCGTATGCACCGGGCAGCCGGGCGCCGACGTGTCGGCCAAGCGATAGGCCTGGATGATCGGCACAAGCTCGAACGGCAGGCCGATTTCCTCGATAAGCCAGAGCGGCCGCGTCGCGCGCGAACGGTAAACCCCGTAGATCTTCAGCATCGATATCTCCTTGATGACTTGCCGACGAAGCTAAAGCAATTCCAGCAAAAGTGGGAACCGGTTTTGCTCCGGGAACTGCGTGAAACAAAAGGTTGGAGCGCTTCCGGCGAAATCCATTATCGCCAGAACTGCTCTAAGCAGGTTCCATGACGAACGGAAGATCATCCCGCGTTGGACGTCCATGAAAGTTTTCGATAGGATTTAATCGTGTCGGATAACGCCAGGAGATTATCATGCGCACCACCCAGTCCCTCAGCATCACGCTTCCGATCGAAATGGCGGAAATGGTCAAGGCCAAGGTCGCCTCCGGGGAATACGCATCCGAAAGCGAAGTCATCCGCGACGGCCTGCGCACCCTGATCGCCCGCGACGCGGCGATCGAGAAGTGGCTGGTGGAGGAGGTCGTACCGACCATGAAGGAAATTGAGGAGCGCCCCGAGAGCCTTCTGACGGCCGATGAAGTGGACAGAAGGCTGGACGCCAGGATGGCGTCCTTGCTGGCGGAGCAGGAAAATCGATGAGCTACACGGTCGTCTTCTCGCCTGCCGCAAGTGATGACCTCGAAGACCTCTTTATCTATCTCGCCCCTGAAATGGGAATAAGGGAAGCCCGAGATTATGTCGGGAAAATAAAGGCCTATTGCCTTGGTTTCTCGACCTTCCCGCAACGGGGAATGTTGCGTGATGATCTTTGGCCCAATCTTCGTCTCGTTGGATATAGGCGCAAGGCGACCATAGCCTTCCAGATTCGAGGAGATGTCGTGCGGATTGCCCGCATCTACAATCGCGGTCGTGATATTGATGCCGATGAATTCTCCGTCGATCTTGACATCTAACTCACCCGATTGCCTGCAATCGTCAGATGCGAAAATCGTTCCGCTCCACTCGTCAGATCCTCGGTCGACGCCTCTCTCCAGCGATAACCGACAATTGCTCCCCGTCTTGCCCCCTGGAAAATGTTGTTGGCGATGATCGCGTCTCCGGCGCCTTCCACCACGGTCACGGCGCATCCCACACCGGCGTCGCGCACGACATTGCCGGTGGCCGCGACATTGCGCAGATAGGGGCCGAAACCGAAGGCGAGGCCGCTGTAAGGTGCATTTTCCACCACATTGCCCGTCACCGCCGTATCCGCTTCGGCGCTGATGCCGACGCCGAAGATCGGATCCTCGACGGTATAGGGACCCGTCAGCCGCAGATTGCGCACGATATTGTTGGAAACGGTGGCAAGCCTTCCGCCCTCGTTGAAGTTGACGACGGAAATCCCGTTCGCGGCGCCATCCACCAGATTGCCGGAAATCATCGCGCCCTCGAAGGAAAATTCCGCATAGATCGCCGTTTCGCCGGATGTCGTGCAGTGATTGCCCGATATTATCGCATTCGAGGCACTGTTGGCGCGGATGGCCGAAAAGGCAGAATCGGAAATGTGGTTGCCGGACACGATGACGTCATGGGCGCGGTAAAGGTTGATCGCATTGCCATATTGCCCGGTGCCGCCATTGCTCGCTCCGGTGCGCGAGATACGGTTGCCGGAAACGATCGTCCCATCCTTGCCCTTTTCCCAGCGATGAATGAGGATGCCGCCATTACCGCAATCGGCAACGACATTGTCGGTCACCGACAGGCCGCTGCTGTTCACGGCATAAAGCCCGTATTCGGCGGCGCGTGAAACGCGGTTGCGCGCGATCCTGCCGCCGCATGTCTCCAGATGCAGTCCTGTCTTGCCGGTGTTCACCATGTCGCAATCTTCGATGACAAGATCCGCCACGCCGCGAAAATGCGCAATCGCGGGGGCGTCTTCGCCGGGCGTCCGATCGGCGCCGTCGATGACGAGGCCGGACA
Organism: Hyphomicrobiales bacterium; assembly: GCA_900466875.1. Taxonomy (GTDB): domain Bacteria; phylum Pseudomonadota; class Alphaproteobacteria; order Rhizobiales; family Rhizobiaceae; genus Neorhizobium. The sequence goes on from UBNQ01000004.1 coordinate 68,933, forward strand.
GTTCGATGCGCCGGGCACTGTCGGCGCGCAGAAGCGGCCCGCGGCCTGAATGAATGAGGCGGGTCGCGGTCGCAACCCCGATCAGGCGTGCGCCATCGGGCAGGTCGAGCCCGGACATCGGATAATCGCCCGGCGGCAGAAAGACGGGGATGTTCCGGCGCGCGGCGTCTGTAAGCAGGTGCTCGAGATTGCGGCGTGCTGTTTCCCCGCCGGCCGGTGCGACGCCATGTGCGCTCGCGTCGATGGAGCCGCGTAAGTCGCCGTTGGAAATGACAGGCGATTGGGCTGCCAGCGGCCGGGCGAAAACCGTCGCGGAAGCTGTTGCGACAAGGCCTGTAAGCAGTCGCCGTTTCGAAATCATCCAGCTTTCCTCAGCACGTCAATAAAACGTTTCCTATTGCAGTATCTGTGATCGATCTGCGTCACTAATATTTGCGTCAACGGGTAAAAACTTTGCCATCATCCCGACAAGACAGGCGGTTGCGCGAATATATTAAGCAAGGGGTAGGGATTGCTTTTTAAAGTGCATTGCGCAGGCAATACAATTTCTGGACGTTTCGGGGGCTTGGAGACGGACATGGTAATTCCCGTATCATATGAGATGACGGTGGAAGCACCGAGGGACATGTTGGAAGATGCATGCGAGCGTTTGCGACGCACGGTGATGGACAGCGGCTGTGCGCTGGATCTCGCGGAAGCGCTGCAGGAACTCACGGCGCTCAGGGTGCTGGATCAGCTGCCCGATTTCATTTCCATCAAGGACCGCCGCAGCCGCTTTGTTTTTGCCAACGAAGCGGCTTGTCGTGCGGCCGATATCAGCGATTATTCCAGCCTGATCGGCAAGACCGATTTCGACGTCTTCATCGGCGAAACGGCCAACCGGCTTTTTGCGATGGAGCAGCTGGTCATGGACCAAGGCGCTGCCGTCGAGAAACAGGACGAGTATCTCGTCCGCCATGACGGCAGGACATTCTGGTTGTCCATTTCGAAAATCGCGCTACGCAACTCCGCCGGACAGATCGTCGGCCTGGTCAGCATTTCGCGCGATATCAGCGAGCGCAAGCGGCAGGAAGACCTGCGCCGCGGTCATGCCCGGTTGCTGGAAATGATCGCGCGCGGACAGCCGCTGGACATCGTGCTGGATGCCGTCGTTCAGATGGTCGAGGCGCAGCTTCATGACGTCAGGGGAGCGGTGATGCTTCTCGATGAAGACAGGAAACGCTTTTCCGGCGGCGCGGCACCCGGTCTTGCGCCATCCTATGTGGAGCTGATCGAGGAGATCGAAATCGGTCCAAGTCGCGGTTCCTGCGGCACGGCCGCATGGCTGGGCACCGCCGTCACCGTGGCCGATGTGCAGTCCGATCCGCTCTGGGAGCCCTATCGCGAGCTCGGCTCCCTGTTCGGTTTCCGCTCCTGCTGGTCGACGCCGATCATCGCCGCCGAAGCCCGTGTGCTGGGCACCTTCGCGCTTTACTCGCCGACGAAGCGCGAGCCGACAAAGCCGGAGCTGGAGTTGATGGCGATCGCCACGGATCTGGCCGGCATCGCGATCGAGCGAGCCGAAAGCGAGCGGCGCATCCGCCATCTTGCGCATCACGATCCGCTGACCGGCCTGCCCAACCGCACGCTTTTCTGGAGTCAGTTCAATCGCAGCCTGCACGAAGCGCGGCGCGAAAACCGCAAGGTGACGGTGGCCTATATCGACCTCGACAACTTCAAGTCGATCAACGATACGCATGGTCATGCTGCGGGGGACGAGGTGTTGCGAACGCTGTCGGACCGCATGGCGCGCTGCATCCGTGCGAGCGATCTGATCGTAAGGCTGGGCGGCGATGAGTTTGCCATCGTCTTCTCCAATCCCGATGGAGACCGCGGCGGCGTGTTGCGGCGTCTGGACAGGTTGCGCAGCCTCATTGCCGAACCCGTCTGGATCGGGGGCGCCAGTATCGGCGCGACCTGCAGCATGGGCGTCGCCTTTTATCCCGAGGATGGGGAGCTGGCCGAGGACCTTCTCGCCAGCGCCGACCGTGCCATGTACGAAGCCAAGGAACTCGGCCGCGACCGGTTGACGGTTTGCGCCTAAAACAATGTCGGCAAAAGTGTGCAGCGGTCTCGGAACATGTTTGTAGAAACCGCAAGCAAAAATGCAGCGCCCGTCACGCAGGCGCCCGGCTGCGTGTTGATGCCGGGCCGTGAAGCTTTTCGCTGGGATAGGTTTCCTCGAATTTGCTGACGAATTTGTCGAACAGCACGGCGAAGATGCTGAGCTCGTCTTCGCTCCAGCCGTCGAGCATGGAGGCGAGAAGCCGCCGCTTGGTCGCATCGACCTCGGCCATCAGCTGGTCGCCGAGTTCGGTGCGCAGAACGATCGATCGTCGCCCGTCGGTCTGCGATACGTCGCGGCGCAAAAGCCCCTGAGCCACCAGTTCTGCGACAAGCCGGCTCCCGCGCGACGGATCGAGCCGCATCACCTCGGCGATTGCCCCAACCGTGACCTCGCCGTCGATACGGTTCATCGCTCTCAATGCATCCAGATGCGAGATTTCCAGGCTGGGAGCCAGATTGTCGACCAGCGTGCGGCTGATGACCCTGCGACCGATCAGCAGGCGCATCCGCCCCATCACCTCGCTGATATGGGCAATATCGGCGGCGGCCTCGGGGGAATGGTTTTCGGTCACTGTCTTGGTCATGACCACGCAAAATAGCAGAGCTGCACATCCGGGCAACAATTATCTGCATCATGCATCAAGGTGCGATTGACAATTATATGCTAAAGGCACATAAATTGCGCCTCACACTGGATATGCCATGACACCCTCCACATCCCCTGTCGTGCCGCTTGTGGCCAGCCACCGGCAACGGTTCATCGTTTTCTGCTTCCTGATGGCGGCGCTGTTCATGGCGACGCTCGACAATCAGATCGTGTCGACGGCGCTGCCGACGATCGTCGGCGAATTCGGCCAGATGGAGCGTTTCGGCTGGGTCAGCTCCGCCTTCCTTCTCTCCACCAGCGCCGTCATGCCGATCTATGGCAAGCTGGGCGACCTTTTCGGCCGCAAATACGTCATGCTGGCGGCGATCGTCATCTTCACGCTCGGCTCGCTGGCCTGCGGTTTCGCATGGTCGATGGACAGCCTGATCGCTGCCCGCGTCTTTCAGGGCATCGGCGGCGGCGGCATCATGGTGTCGATCTTCTCGATCAATGCGGACCTCTTCGAACCGCGCGAACGCGCCAAATACCAGAGCTATTCCAGCCTGATGATCATGGCGTCGGGCAGTCTCGGCCCCGTCCTTGGCGGCACGATGAGCGATCTGTTCGGCTGGCGCTCGATCTTCCTCATCAACCTGCCGCTCGGCGTCATCGTCATCACCGGCCTTGTCCTGATGCTGCCCTATCGCCGCCCGACGCGCCTGCCGAAGATCGACTATGTCGGTGCTGTCGTGCTGGCGGCAACGATCACCTGCCTCGTCGCCTTCGCCGACAGCCGCCAGATTTTCGGTTCGCTCGTCGCGCCTGCCTCGCTCGCTCTTCTGGCCGTCGGCATCATCTGTGCGGGCCTCTGGGTGTTCGTCGAAAGCCGCGTGCCCGAACCGATCGTGCCGCTGAAACTGTTCCGCGACTCGACGTTTTCGCTCTACCTCATCATTTCGCTTTGCGCCGGTTCGGTCGGCATCGGTCTGGTCAATTATTACGCGCTTTACCTGCAGACGACGACCGGTCTGTCGCCGTCGCAAGCCGGATTGTTCTTCATCGCACTGACCGGCGGCATCGTAACCGGCTCCATCTTCGCCGGCCGCCTGATTTCGATCACCGGGCGTTACAAGCCCTTCACCGTGATCGGTCTTGCGATGAGCACCATCATGCTGTTCGCATTCTCGCAGATCGGTCACGACGTTTCGCTGGTGGTCGTCGCGATCATCATGTTCCTGCAGGGACTGTCGGTCGGCGTCGGCCAGCAGGCACCGATCATCGGCGTGCAGAATGCCGTACCGCGTGGTGATGTCGGTGCGGCAAGCGGTGCCGTGGCGCTGATGCGCATGGGTGGCGCCGCGATCGCGATCTCGCTCTTCGGTGCCATGATCGGCACGGGCCTGAAAGCCCACCCGGTCGACATTCCGGGCCTTGCCGATATCGAGACACTGACGCCGAAAATCCTCGCCGGTCTGCCGCAGGCATCCCAGCAGGCGGTTGCAGCCATCTATCACGACGCCTTTGCACCGCTCTTCCTCGTCGCCGCGACGATTGCGCTGATCGGGCTCGTGGCGGCCCTGTGCCTGAAGCCGATCCAATTGCCGACGATGCAGGCGACCGAGGCACCGAAGGAAGAAAAGGCGGCCGCCTGATCTCCCGGCACACTGCCCCTCGAAACTTTGGGTGCTGCTCCTATCTTGATGGGAATGAAACCCGAGGCTTTGCTTCATCCGACCCCCGCCGGGCTGTTCTGCCCCATCGGTAATTTCCATGTCGATCCGGTCCGCCCCGTCGAACGGGCGCTGATCACCCATGGCCATTCCGATCATGCCCGTTCCGGCCACGGCCACGTGCTCGCCACCCGCCAGACGCTCGACATCATGGCGATCCGCTATGGTGAGGATTTTGCCGGATCAGAACAGGCGGCCGCCTGGGGCGAGGAGATCGCCGTTAACGGCGTCAAGGTGATGTTTCGGCCCGCAGGCCACGTGCTGGGTTCGGCGCAGATCCTGATCGAAAAGGACGGCATGCGCATCGTCGTTTCGGGCGACTACAAGCGCGGCATCGATCCGACCTGTGCGCCCTTCGAGCCGATCGCCTGTGACGTCTTCATCACCGAGGCGACCTTCGGCCTGCCGGTTTTCCACCATCCGGACCCGAAGACCGAGATCGAAAAGCTGTTCACCTCGCTGAAACAGTTTCCCGAGCGCAGCCACCTCGTCGGCGCATATGCGCTCGGCAAGGCGCAGCGCGTCATCCGGCTGATCCGCGACGGCGGATATTCCGATCCGATCTACATCCACGGCGCACTGGCAAAACTCTGCGATTATTACCGGGTTCAGGGCATCGAGCTTGGCGATTTTAGGCCGGCGACGATCGAAAAGAGCAAGCCGACCGAATTTTCCGGCGCCATCGTCGTCGGCCCACCCTCCGCCTTCCAGGATCGCTGGGCGCGGCGTTTCAACGAACCGCTGATCTCGTTCGCATCGGGCTGGATGATGGTTCGGCAGCGGGCGAAACAGGGCGGCGTCGAACTGCCGCTCGTGGTTTCCGACCACTGCGACTGGCCGGAATTGCTCTCGACAATCCAAGAAATCGCCCCGCAGCAGGTCTGGGTCACCCATGGGCGGGAGGAAGCGCTCGTCCGCTGGTGCGAACTGCAGGGCATCCCGGCACGACCGCTGCATCTGGTGGGTTATGAGGACGAGGGGGATTGATGGCTGCCGCTTGCCACACGCACACCCCCCTCTGGCCTGCCG
>UBNQ01000057.1 GCA_900466875.1 Hyphomicrobiales bacterium
CCTTGCCGGCAACGGCAAGGGCTAAGAGAGAATGCGGTGCGGACTGGCAAGCAACAGTCCAATGCCGAGGCTGCCCCCGCAACTGTGTGCGGCGAGCCAATCCGCCAAAAACGCCACTGGGAAAATCCGGCCACGGATCGATCCGGGAAGGCAGGCGGGATGGTGACGACCCGCGAGCCAGGAGACCTGCCGTTTGAAAATCATGCTTTTCCGGGCGGGGTGCTCCGGCAGAAGCTTCGTTATCGCTGCGGGATGGCTTGCCGTCCTGCTCCGCACCCCGATTTGACCAACCCGGCGGTACTGCGGCCCGATGACCGATGAAGCGCGAAAAGACGAGAACGATGCGACCGCTGACGGCAATGCCGGCGATGTCGATGTGACGATCTTCGTCTGCACCAATTGCCGTGAGGCGAGTGACAGCGAAGCCCGGCCTGGCATCGGCCTGATCGAAGCCCTTAAAAAGGCGGCCGAAGGCAAGCCGCTCGCCGTCAAGCCGGTCACCTGCCTCGCCAATTGCGAAAAAAGCCCGAGCGCCGCCTTCAACCACCGGTCCGGCTGGTCCTATGTCTTTGGCCATCTCTCGACCGACAATGTCGACGACATCGTCACCGGTGCGATGATGCTGGCTGCGGACGAGCGTGGTTTTCTGCCCCTTCGCGGCCGTCCCATGTGCTTGCGCGGCAAGGGCATGACGGCCCGTATTCCCCCCTTTCATCACCACGAGGACATGCCTTCATGAGCGTCAATTTCGACCGCGTCCCCTGCACCGTCGTCACCGGCTTTCTCGGCGCCGGCAAGACCACGCTGATCCGCAACCTGATCGAAAAGCTCGACGGCAAACGGCTGGCGATCATCGTCAACGAATTCGGCGATGTCGGCATCGACGGCGAAGTGCTGAAGGGCTGCGGCATCGAAAGCTGCCCGGACGACAACATCATCGAGCTTGCGAACGGCTGCATCTGCTGCACGGTCGCCGATGATTTTGTGCCCGCGATCGACCAGATCCTTTCCCGCGAACCGCGCGTCGATCATATCCTGATCGAAACCTCCGGCCTTGCCCTGCCGAAGCCGCTCGTCCAGGCCTTCCAGTGGCCGGCCGTGAAGGCGCGCGTGACCGTTGACGCGGTTATTGCCGTGGTTGACGGCGTGGCACTGGCGGAAGGTCGTGTCGCCGACGACCATCATGCGCTCGAGGCACAGCGCAGTCAGGACGATTCGATCGATCACGACGATCCGATCGAAGAAGTGTTCGAAGACCAGATCGCCTGTGCCGACATGATCGTGCTGACCAAGACCGACCTTCTCGACCAGGCATCCCTCGCTGCTGCCAAGGGCCGCATTCAGGCGCATCTGCCACGCGCGGTAAAGATCGTCCCGGCAGCGAACGGCGCCGTCGATCCCAGCGTGCTGATCGGTCTCGGCCTTGCCGTCGAGGACGATATCGAGAACCGCAAGACCCATCACGGTGACGAGCTGGACCACGACCACGACGATTTCGACAGCTTTGTCATCGATCTGGCCGCTGTGACTGATCCTGAAGCGCTTGCCGCCCGTATCTCCGCCACGGCGGAAGCGGAAAACGTACTGCGCATAAAGGGCTTCATCGACGTCGCGAACAAGCCGATGCGCCTGCAGGTTCAGGCGGTAGGATCGCGCGTGAACCACTATTTCGACCGCGCCTGGGCACAAGGCGAAACCCGCCAGAGCCGCCTCGTCGTGATCGGCGAAAAGGGCATCGACCGCGCCGCGATCGAGAAGATGCTGGCGGCTTAAAGCCGCCGGTCGAGGAGAAGGATGCACATACTCGCCACCACATCGTCGTCTCTCGACGACCTGATCGAACCCGTCGACCTCAACCAGTCGCCGGCCGATGTGGTGGTGCTGTCCTTTTCCGGAAGCGATTTGAACGGGATTGCGGCGGCTTGGGGTGCGTTTGAGGACGGTGGCCGGGATGCGGCTGGTAACGATCGTCTGGATACCCCCCTCTGGCCTGCCGGCCATCTCCCCCACAGGGGGGGAGATCAGCAAGATGCACCGATACCGCCCAGTTCTCGGCATTTGGATGAGGCGAGACTTCGCCGCGAATCGATCTCCCCCCTTGTGGGGGAGATGCCCGGCAGGGCAGAGGGAGGTAACGTTTCGCGCGACCACCTTTTCCCATCCCTCGCCCTCACCAACCTCTCAGACCTCCGCCACCCCATGTCCGTCGATCTGTGGATCGAGAAGACGGCGGTGCATGCGAAAATCATCCTTGTGCGCATTCTCGGCGGTTACGATCGCTGGGCCTATGGCGTCGAGGAACTGTCGCGGCTGGCAAGGCGCGATAAGATAGCACTCGTCATGTTGCCCGGTGAATGCAGCATGCGCGACGAACGACTGGCTGCCGCGTCGACGGTGTCCGAGGAGACACTGGCTGGCATTCTCGCCTGTTTTCGCGAGGGCGGGCCGGACAATATGCGGATTCTGGTGCAGCGGCTTGGAGCCCTGGCCAAGGGTGAAACGGATATTCCGCCGGCCGTAATACCGATGCCCAAGGCCGGTTTTTATCGTCCGGGTGCAGGCATCGTCGATCTGGAAAACTTGACGACCGGTTTTTCGCCGGACGCACCACGCCTGCCGATCCTGTTCTACCGGTCGATGCTGCTCGCCAATGATGCAGCACCCATTGATGCGTTGTTCGAGGCGCTCGCAGCGCGCGGCTTTGCCCCCGTACCGGTTTTCGTCAGCGGCCTGAAGGATGCCGAGGCGATTGCCTTCGTCGAAAAGGCGATGGCTGAACTTCAGCCCGCCGCGATCCTCACCACCACCGCCTTTGCCAGCGGAACGGACGACAATAACGAGACGATCTTCGATCGCTCCGGCATTCCGGTCTTCCAGATCGTCGTCGCAACCACGCGCCGCGAAGGCTGGATGGAGGGAAGGCGCGGGCTGAACCCTGCCGACTTGGCCATGCATGTCGTGCTGCCGGAACTCGACGGCCGCGTTCTGGCCGGCGTTATCTCCTTCAAGCAGGGCGAAAATTCCGCCGATCTCGTCAACCAGCCGGAACCTGATCGGGTCGAACAGGTGGCGGAGCGGATCGCCGCCTTTCTGCGGATGAAGATGACGCAACGGGCGGAACGGAAGATCGTCATCCTGATGCCGGATTATCCCAGTGCGCCGGGCCGCACCGGTTATGCTGTCGGGCTGGATGTACCGCAAAGCGTGCTTGTCATGTTGCGCGAGCTTTCAATAGCCGGCTACTCTGTTTCGGATATTCCGGTAACGGCGCGTGATCTGCTGGATCGCCTGAATGAAAAGACAGGCGCGCTGCCGATCGCAGATTATCTCGCGGCACCGGGTGCCACCGTCGCCTGGGGCGCGCCGGAAAGTGACGAGGACCTCGAAGACGGCGCATATCGTTTTCGCGCAGCGCAATTCGGCAATATCACGGTGGCGCTGGCGCCGGATCGCGGTCGCAACGCCGATCGCCGCGCCGATTATCACAGCCCCGACCTGCCGCCACGCCACGCGCTGGTGGCGTTCGGCCAGTGGATGCGCGGCGCCCTAGGCGCCAATGCGATTGTCCATGTCGGTGCGCACGGCACGCTCGAATGGCTGCCGGGTAAGACGGTGGCGCTGTCGAAAGAGTGTTTTCCCGAACTGGTGACCGGCGGCCTGCCGGTGATCTATCCCTTTATCGTTTCCAACCCTGGCGAGGCGGCCGTCGCCAAGCGTCGAATTTCCGCCGTCACCATCGGCCACCTGCCGCCTGTCCTGACCGGTGCCGGCCTTTCGGACGACGAGAAGAAGCTGGAACTGCTGGTCGACGAATATGCCCAGGCAGACGGGCTGGATCGCCGCCGCCGCGACCGGCTGGCAAAACTGATCGTCGATGCGGCCCGGGACACAACGATTGCCACCGATGCCGGCGTTTCCCGCGACGACGACCCGGACACGGCACTCGCCCGGATCGATGCCTTCCTCTGCGATCTCAAGGATTTTGCGATCAAGGACGGCCAGCATGTTTTCGGTCAAGCGGCCGCAGGCGACGACGACCCGTTGCGGATCGCCAGCGCCGGGACGGAGAAACAGGCCCTGCTCGACGCGCTGGATGGCAGGCACATCCGGCCCGGCCCCTCCGGTGCACCGGCCCGCGGCCGCCGTGATGTGATGCCGACCGGGCGAAACCTGTTTGCCAGCGATCCGCGCACCCTGCCGACACCGACCGCTTTCGAACTGGGCAAACGTGCCGCCGATGAAATCCTGCGTCGCTATCTGCAGGATCACGGCGACTGGCCGAAAAATCTCGTCTTCGATCTCTGGGGCAGCGCATCACTTCGAAGCGGCGGCGAGGAAGTGGCGCAGGTTCTGGCGCTGATGGGCGCAAGGCCGGTTCAGGATATGGCAACCGGGCGCGTGACCGGTATAGAAGTATTGCCTCCGGCGCAGCTCGGCCGTCCGCGCGTCGACGTGACGCTCCGGATTTCCGGCCTGTTCCGCGACATGTTCCCGGCACTGATCGCGTTGCTCGACGCTGCGATGATGGCGATCGCGGCGCGAGAAGAAGCACCGGGCGACAACCCGCTGGCCGAAGAAGCGCAGAAACTGGGTGCTATCCCACCACGCATTTTCGGCTCGGCGCCTGGCACCTACGGCTCGGGTATTGAGGAAAAACTCGCCGACGGCTCCTGGGGCGAGCGGGAAGAACTCGGGCGCATCTATCTCGACGCCACCAGCCACGCCTTTAGCGGCGCAAACGGCGAAGCGAGCCATGTGCCCGGCGAATTTGCCGGACGGATCGGCAATGCCGATCTGCTTGTCCATACCGGCGACGATCCCGGCCGCGATCTTTTCGATGGCTCGGCGGATGTTGCTTTCATCGGTGGTTTTTCGGCGGCTGTCGCAGCACTTGGCGGCAAGGCGGATGTGATCGCGCTCGACACGACCGATCCCGCCAAGCCGAAAGCACGCTCGATCTCCGAAGCCATCACACGGGTTGTCCGTGCGCGGGCCACCAATCCGCGCTTCATCGCTGGCCAGATGCGCCATGGCCCACGTGGTGCTGCCGAACTGGTCGAGACCGTCGACCGGCTGATAGGCTTTGCCGAAACCACCCACGCCATTCCGCAATCGCTGATCGACGCGACCTATGACGCCTATCTGGGCGACGAGACCGTGCGGGAATTTCTTCTGGCGCAGAACCCGGAAGGCGCACGTTATATGGGCGAGCGATTCCGCTCAGCGATGAACCGTGGGCTCTGGCATCCGCGCCGCAATGCCGTGGATGCGGAGCTCGAAATGCTGGCAGAGGCCTGCCGAAGGGAGGTCGCATGACGGCGCTCCCGCTAAATATGCAGAGAGGCGCCTGCCCGGCGCTTTCCGCCCCAATGATGACCGGTGACGGTCTGTTGGCGCGTATCTCGCTGATTGAGGCCATTTCGCCCGAACAACTCGCGGACATATGCCGGTTGGCGCTGACACACGGCAACGGCATGGTCGACATTTCCGCCCGCGGCAATCTGCAGGTCCGAGGCCTGACGGAAACCTCAGCGCCTCGCCTCGATGCTGACGTGCGGGCTCTGAACCTGCCGCTTCGCGAGGGTCTTGCCGTAGAAGTGCCGCCGCTTGCGGGAATGGACGGAAGCGAGGTCGCGGACCCTCGGCCGCTGGCACAGGCCATTCGCGAAGCCTCGCGCGGCATCACCGGACTGGCACCGAAAATGACCGTCGTCGTCGATGGTGGCGGGCTTTTGCGGCTCTCTGATTTGTTGGCGGATATCCGTCTTGTTGCGGTCGGAGAACACGACTGGAAGCTGCTTCTCGGCGGCACCGAGGATTCAGGATATGTATTCAATGTTTTACGTGAAACACTTGTTGTCGACACGGTGATTGAGCTGTTGAAACGGCTGAAAAGCCTGGGAAGCAGAGCTCGTGGGCGGGATCTGGCTGCCTATCTGAAGGTGAATGGGACGGCTCCTCCCACTCCGCCGTCATCTTCGGGCTTGTCCCGAGGATCTGCTAACGTTGAGAAAACCGATACGTCGCAGATGCTCGGGACAAGCCCGAG
>UBNQ01000003.1:0-88144 GCA_900466875.1 Hyphomicrobiales bacterium
GTAACCAATGAGATCACGCGAATAGTCTTTTATTGTTATCGGCATCATTCCACCTCTGATTTCGACAGACGGTAGCGCACTGCTTCCGCCGCTGTCGAGATGGAAGATCCGGGGATTTGCCTCAGGCGATCTTGCGGGCCGCGACACGTCCCATCGGGTGCAGCGAATGGACCTGCAGCGGAGCCCCCTGCTCCTCTTCGACGAACAGCGCAAGGTTGCCGACCTCGACAGGTTTCGTCAGGTAGGGTGCGAAATAGTCTCTCAGAACCGGCTCGATGAAGCTGCCGTCCTTCGGCAGAAGCGGTCCCGTCAGTGCCATATGGAAACGGAACTCGTCCATCACGTAAGGGTGGCCCCAGCGATAGAGATTGGCGAATTGCGGCGCCGACAGATCGCCGGGGTCGCTGCGCTCGAATTCCGCGTCGGACAACGGTGCACGAAACACGTCGAATTCCTGCACCACGGCACAGGCGAAGAGGCGCATCCGTTCGCACGGGATTTCGGGCACGAGGCCGAAGAAATTGCCAAGCCTTGCTACTTCCAGTGGCGGCAGCTGGAACGGCTCATGGGAGCCGGCGAAACGCATAAGATGGCGCAGAAGCATGGCTTCGCTGATTTCAGGCGCCAGCCGGAACGGCGCCTTCAATGCCGCATGAAACCCGCTGCGGCGCGGAATTGCGGTATGAAAGGAAATCTCGTGCAGACCGACACCGCGAATGGCCGGCGGCTCTACGGCGTCACCGGAAAAGGCATTTCGCCCGAGCCACTGCGACGCGGCAAGCGTCAGAGGATCATGTGCCGGCGGCGTGAAATATATGGCATAGCGCATGCGTCACCTTCTTGTGCATCCCTGTCAAACGCCATGTTTAATTACGCATTTGCTTATTCAGTCCCTGATCAGGGACCTAAGTGATTTGCGTGACAGATTGACGACGAAGATGAAGAAGACTCGCGTTTAGCGGGATGCCACCGACAGGTGGTTTTCCAGCAGAAACGATGCAGGAACCGGCATTATCCGGCCGGAAACGGCATCGAGCGCGGCCTCGGCAAGGAGATGCGCGATCCCGAAACTGACCTTGAAGCCTCCGGTCAGCGCAATCACGTTCGCGTGGTCCGGATGTGGCCCCACCATCGGGTCCCGGTCGATCGCCTTGGGGCGCAAACCGGCCCAACGCTCCACAACCGGAGCGTTGCCGAGCGTAGGCACCAGCGCCCGTGCTCTTTCCACAAGATCCTCGAGCTGCTGATCCGTGGAGAAAGGCTCGTCGAAACTCTCTTCGCTGGTGCTGCCGAGCGCGATGTCGCCATTGTCATGCGGCACGAGATAGAGGCCGTTGAGATAAAGAAGCGGAAGATCCGGATCGGCCCCGGCTCTCAGCAAGGCAGCCTGTCCCTTGACCGGCCGGCCGATCGATTGCGGCAGCGGATCAGACAGGGCCCCGATCAACGGGAAAGCGTGATGGCCGGCCGCCACGATGCAGGTGCCGAAGGCGATGCTTGTCCCATCGCCAAACTGCACTCTGCCCAGGACGGCGTCGATACGGGAAACGGCAAGCCCCTCGACCACGGTCACATGACGTCCTGCATTGAGGTTTGCGGCAAGCGCTTCGGTCAGCTTGCGCGGGGAAACCCTGGCGGCAAACGTGTCATGCACGATACCCGCCTCGCAGAACGAAGCATCCGGCCAGCCGGGATACGAGGTCTGGTCGGCGACATGCCAGTGAAAGCGGCGTCCGCCCTGATCCCAGTGGGTGGCGGCGTCCTCGGAATGGCGGAACGCGATCGCCCGCAGATGCGATTTCGGCAACGGGATCAGCCGGCCGGTGCGGAGATAACCGCAGGAAAGCCCGGTTTCGGCTTCGATCTGCGCCACCTCGTCTTCAAGCGACAAAAGCGCATCGAACTGGAACTGCTTCTTGTCGTTCCACTTGTCCGGCATATGCGGCATCAGCGCGCCAAGCAGCCCGCCGCTCGTGCCGCGGCCGAGCTTTCCGGAATCGACAAGCACGGTCCGTATGCCGAGCCGCTCGGCCTTGACCGCCGCCCACAGGCCCATGATCCCGCCGCCGACGATGACCAGATCGGCAGACGCAGGCAGGGTCGCAGCGCCACGTAACGAACCGGCAGCCTGCACGCCAGATTGACCGCTGGCGCTAGCCGGATTATCCGCATTGTTCATGAGCAACCATGATCCCGAATTGAAGACACATCTGGGCGAAAGCCCTGAATTCCAGACACTCGACTGGCACGAAGGCGATATGCCGTATTCCCAGGAATTTGGCGATCACTTTTATTGCCGCACCGACGGGCGGCTGGAATGCGGCCACGTCTTCCTGTCCGGCAACGGCCTGCCGGATCGCTGGCAGACCATGTCCTTGGGCGACCGGTTTCGCATCGGCGAACTCGGCTTCGGCACCGGCCTGAATTTCTGCGAAACCTGGCGGCAGTGGAAGCTGGCGCGCCAACCGGGCACGCATCTGCACTTCACCTCGTTCGAACTCTACCCGATGACCCGCGACGAGATCGACCGCGCGTTGTCCCGCTGGCCGGAAATCGATCAGCAACGGCAGGCGCTCGCCGCCGCATGGCCGGATGAGCCGACGGGACATGTGACGATCGAGGCGGATGAGCGGACCCGCCTGACCGTCGTCTGTGGCGCAGCGCTCGATGGCGTCACAGCGGCTGAGCCCGATTTCGACGCATGGTTTCTCGATGGCTTTGCGCCGTCCCGCAATCCCGCCATGTGGTCGCCCGAACTGATGCAGGCGCTGTTCGACCGCACCCGCTCAGGGGGCAGCTTCGCCACTTACGCCGCGGCCGGCTTCGTGCGTCGCAATCTCGGTGCCGCGGGTTTTGCCGTCGAACGCCGCCCCGGTTTCGCCGGCAAGCGCGAAATGCTCTGCGGCAGGCGCCTGCTGGCGCAGGTTTTTGACGATTGCGCCGAGCGCCCCCTGCCCAAGGGGCGCGTATCGGTTTGAATGGAAGATACAAAGGAATGCAGATGTCGATCACAGTTCAGAAAACAATCCCCGCCGAACGTATGCGTCAGTTCCACCAGATGGTTGATCGGTGGCTGCAGGAGGGTCCAATCAGGCTCGCGACCAGTGCCACGATAACCGCGATGGACAATGCCGAAATCCCGAAGGCTGAACAGGAAGCCATCATCGAGGACCGGGATATCATCATGAAACACAATATGCGCCTCGGTCTGGTCAGCGAAATGTTCGCTCCGGCCATCGAGAAGGCGGTGAAATCATCCCGGCCAGAAAGCGAAGCGCAGGACGAGATCGCCCGGTTGATCGTGACTGCAATCGGCATCCGTCAGGACGATGACAGTGAAGTGGTCACATTCACATTCGCTACTCAAAGCGAGGCGGATGTATTCGAAGCATCGATCTGAAGGCATCGCCGCGAGTGATCTCGGTCCCATGCCTGACCGACACGCGAGTTCGCCCGCACTGAGATCACACAGCCGTAGCCGGTGACGCAATGAACTCAGACCGGTGAGCAGCTCGCCGAGTTTGTACGGTGGCGACGAATAGACAAACGCCAATTTTCCTGACTTGATATCATCAAGGCGTTATTGGCGCGCCCCTGACTTGTCAGTCTTTTTGCCCCTCGGCTAATCCCGAGGGGCTCTTTGTCGAGCGCCATTCAACATACCGCCTTGGGTTGCTGCAATGGCACTTGATGGACAACCCTGATTAGATGTGGCTAAATGTCGCCGGGCTGCAAATGTGCGGCTTTGACCTCCAGTCAAGATACAGGGCCCCTCGGAGCCACACGAGGGGCCTCCCTCTGTACGGTCGCGAACCTTTTTTCGTTCAAGCAGCCAGCTATATCCGATACCGGGGTGCGGGACAGGCTCGTCTGTCTCAGAAGTAGTGGCTTTACAGCTGCGTCAACCGAAGCGACGCAGGCACCCCACCGATGTAAGGGCGGTGCGTTTGCTGGCGACCCGAAGCGGTCATGGAATTAGGTTACGCTTCGGCCAACATTGTAAAGCTGCCGGGAATAGTTGGGTCTTCCCAGTCGGGATGCTCGTCGAGCCTTGCAACCCTAAAACCAGCGTTTACGGCTGCGGTCACGATCTCTCCCAAAGTCCAGAACCGGTACATGCAACGTCCGAGACTCTCGCCGCCGCGATTGGGGTTCGGAACGTCCGCTTCGATCAGACCCGCCTCGAAGTAGTGATGCGGCCCTTCTGGCCAGTACAGTTTGCGTTGAATGGGATGAAATTCATTTAAAAGGAGAATGCCACCATCTGCCGCAAGCTCCCGCATCACACGGAAAAAGAGTTCTAGGTCCCGGTGGTAGTGAAGAATGCCAAGCTCAAGCACCAAGACTTGAAATTGGCGGGTTCGGCCGAGTTCATTTGCCTTGAGGACATCACAGACAGCGTAGTCGATAGACACGCCCGCACATGCCGCGAGTTCAAGTGCAAAGCGCCTGTTCTCTTCTGCAAAGTCGATCAAGAAAACTTCTGCGCCCAGACGAGCCAGTGCGACTGCAACGCGTCCATGCGAGCCTTGCACATTGCAGATGCGCTTGCCCGCAACCTCTCCGAGATATGGCAGAAGTCGCCGGAGAACCTGCCTTGGCTCAGCGACGATTTTACGCGCTTCCGCCTCCGGGCTACCGAATGCAGACAGCCATGCGCCGAACCTTTGAGCGTTCCAAGCGTGGCGGTTCGCTTCGGTTGTTTCGTCGGATGCTTCGCTTGTCATTGCTCGATACTATCGCGAGTTCGGACGTCTGGAAATGGCGCTCCGAAGCCATGACACCAGCCCCCGCCCGACTGCCGACATCCACTGACGCTCACCGCACGAATTCCCGCAAAGCCCATTCACCTGCACATGGCTGCCATTCGAAATTTGCACCTGCATCCTTCTGCCGCAGGGGCCAAACAGATGCCTGTGTTCAACATAGGAATTTCAGCATGTCATTGAAGCTCAACGTCATCATCGGCAGCACCCGTCCGGGCCGCGCCGGCCCTGCCATCGGCAAATGGGCCGCCGAACATGCCAAGACCCACGGCAAGTTCGAAGTCGAACTGGTCGATCTCGCCGATTTCAACCTGCCGCTTCTCGACGAAGCCCATCATCCGCGCCTGCAGAAATACGAGCATGAGCATACCAGGCGCTGGTCTGCCAGCGTCGCATCCGCCGATGCCTATCTCTTCCTCACACCGGAATACGACTATTACCCCAATGCCGCGCTGATCAACGCGCTGCAGGTCCTGTCGCTCGAATGGTCGTTCAAGCCTGCCGGCGTTCTGAGCTACGCGCATGTTTCCGGCGGTCTGCGCGCCGCCCAGGAACTGCGCATGCTGATTTCCAACCTCAACATGATGCCGATCCCGCAGACGGTTCCGATCCCCTTCTTCACCAATTTCATCGATGAGCAGAAGGTGTTCAACCCGACCGCGCCGATGAACGACGGGCTGACGGCGGCCCTCGACCAGTTGGCAACCTGGGCAATGACATTGAAGGCCGGCCGCCAGGGCTGAGCTTTCGAGAGCTGCAGACGAACCGAAGGGGAGCTGGCGTGTCCGGCTCCCTTTTTTACGTCTTGTCCCTCGGTTTGCAGGTCAGGCCTTATTGAGGCCACATCCATTTCCTTTTTGTCGCACTGCAGCAATTTGCTGCTGATTGACCGGATGCGGGGTTGGGGATAGCCGACGCGACGGGAGACGATCAGATGGCGAAAGCCGCACAGGGATACCGTATTGCATGCCTGGATGGACTGCGCGGTTTGGCGGCGCTCTGGGTGCTTGTCGGACACGCCCATATTCTGACGGGTTTCCGGGTTCCGATCATCGGCGACCCTGATCTCGGCGTTGACCTGTTCGTCATGCTTTCCGGTTTCCTGATGGTCTTCCACTATCAGCTGAGGCGGACGAAGGAGCCGTGGGACGCGCCGAGCACCTGGAGCGCCTTCTGGATCCGGCGCTTTTTCCGCATCGCGCCGCTCTATTACGTCATGCTTTTCGCCGCGCTGGCGCTCGGCCCGATGATTTACGATGCGCGCTCCGCGATCGACGCCTTCAATGCCGTGCCGCCGCAGCCCGCTGCCCGCTACGTCGATGACAGCCTGAAAAACTACCTGCTGCATCTGAGCTTCCTCTTTGGCTTGAGCCCGACCTACGGCTACCGCACCGCCCTGCCCGACTGGAGCATCGGGCTGGAGATGCAGTTTTATGCAGCCCTCCCCTTCATCATGATCATCGTCGGGCGGCTCGGATGGGTCAAAACCATGATCGGCGTCGTCGCGGCCGGCATTGCCACCGTCTATGTCGTGACGAAAATCGGCTATCATTTCCCGATGCCGACCTTCCTGCCGCTGAAGATGCATGTCTTTGCCGCCGGTATGCTGCTTGCGGCATCGCTCGACCTGAACAACCGGCGCGCCTATGGCTATGCCGCGCTTGCCTGCCTTCTGGTGCTCATTCCGGTGGGCGGAGTGATGAACCCGATGCACGAGGTCGTGCGGCTGGCGCTGGTGATCGGCTTCTTTGTCTTCGTCCACGCACACCGCCTGCCGGCGGCAATCTCCGGCACGGCGGAAGCCGCCTCCAATTACCTGGGCAACCGGTTCTTTCACACGCTCGGAGAACTCTCCTTCGGCGCCTATCTTGCCCATCTTCTGATCATGCAGCCGGTCGTGGCGTTCCTGATCCGGAATTTCGAGATGAGCGATCCGGCACGGTGGCTGGTGACGCTGGTCATCACTCTGCCGCTGACCTATGCGGTCGCCGCCATCGGTTACAGCCTGATCGAAATGCAGGGGCAGAAGATCGGCCGCAGCCTGACCAGGCCGCGGACCGCAGCGGCCTGACCGGACGCATCAGTGCGATCGCGTCGACAGCCGTGCGCCGCCGATCCAGGTGCGGATCTTGTCTTCCAGCGCTTCGGGGCTGATCGGTTTCGACAGATAGTCGTCCATACCCGCCTGGAAGCAGAGCTCGCGGTCGCTCTCCAGCGCATGCGCCGTAACCCCGATGATCGGCGTATGCGTGCCCGTCCGCTCCTCCAGCTCACGGATCCGCCGGGTTGCCTGATGACCGTTCATCACCGGCATGGAGACATCCATCAGGATGATGGCCGGGTCATTCGCCTGCCAGGCTTCGACGGCTTCGGCACCGTTCCTGACGATCTGGAACAGCCAGCCGGTTGTCTGCAGGATCTGGGTGAAGACGATCTGGTTGACCTCGTTATCCTCGGCCACGAGCACATCGAGCGACGGCGCGGCCTGTACCGGAAGCGTCGATTTTACGCCAGTCACCACCTGGGGACCCGGCATCGCGCCAACCGCCTCGTGAGCGATGGCCGTCTCCATGCGCCGCTTGCTTCTGACCGAACGCACCACGTCGATCACGGTGCTGCGCAGAAGATTGGCGCGGGCCGGTTTCATCAGATGCGCGTGGATCCGCAACTCGGCGAACATGTTCTCGTCGCTCGCCATGTCCATCGAGGTGAGGAAGATGACGCCGGTACCGTCGAACCGGTTGTCACCACGCATGGACTTGACGAAATCGAGCCCGTTCATCTCGGGCATATGGTAATCGAGCACGATCGCATCGACCGCGACACCAAGCCGGGTCGCCTCCTGAAGGACGGCAAGCCCTTCCGCGCCGCTGTCGGCGGCCACCGTATCGAAACCCCACATGGTCAGCTGCTCGGTCAGGATACGCCGGTTGACGATATTGTCGTCGACGATCAGCACACGCGCGCCGCTCGTATTGACCGGCAGCACGGTTTCCATCTTGCGTTCCGCAACGATCGGGAAAGGCAGGTGGACCGTGAAGACCGAGCCCCGCCCAAGTTCGCTATCGACTTCGACAGTACCGCCGAACAGCTCGACGAGCCCCGAGGTGATGGCCAGTCCCAGCCCGGTCCCCTCGTGGCGACGGGTGGACGAGGTATCGACCTGCGAAAACTTCTCGAACACCGAAGCAAGCTTTTCCTGCGGGATGCCGAGACCCGTATCCTCGATCCGGATCGACAGCATCAGCTCGCCATCGCGGATCGGCGCGGATTTGAGGTCGATGAAGACATGGCCCTTTTCGGTGAATTTCACCGCATTGCCGACAAGGTTCGTCACGATCTGCCGGAAACGTCCGGCATCGCCCAGCACCGTCTCATGCACTGCGGCATCACCGCGAACGATCAGTTCGATATCCTTTTCGGAGGCCGCGGACGAAAGCAGCGTCGCGACATCCTCGATCGCTTCGACAGGATCGAAAGGCGCCTTCCTGAGCTTCATCTGGCCGGCATCGATCTTGGAGAAATCGAGAATGTCGTTGATGATCGTCAGAAGCGCATTGCCGGATTTGACGATGATGTCGATGAAGGTCTTCTGCCGCGTGTCGAGGCTCGATTTGGCCAACAGCTCCGCCATGCCAAGCACGCCGTTCATCGGCGTGCGGATCTCGTGGCTCATATTGGCGAGGAATTCCGACTTGGCACGATCGGCTGCCTCGGCCCGCTGCAACAGGCGTGTCAGGTCCTCTTCACGCGCCTTCACCTCGGTCACGTCGGTGAACACCGCAAGCCAGTGCTCGCTATCGGTCTGCCGTGCCTCGACTTGAACCCATTTGCGGTTCTCGATCTTGAAGGACGTGACGAAAGGCTGGCCGGCGGCAATCCTGTCTTCCAGCGAACGGAAAGTTCCAAGCGCCTCGCCGCTTGCCCCCAGATCGCCGCGACGCACGCAATGACGGAACAGGTCGCGCCACTGTGCGCCGGGCTCCACCATTTCGGGCACGATTTCCAGCATGACGGGAAGCGCATCATTGGAAAGCTCGACCTGCCCGTCGCGGAAGATCAGCAGCCCCTGCGACATAGCGCCGGTCGCATCGCGCATCAATGCACCGTTGCGTTCCAGTGCGGCACGCGCTTCCTGGATTTCCGCGTCGCGCCTGCGCATCGCGGTAATATCCGTATAACTGAGCAACAGCCGCCCGTCGCTCAGCCGTGTCGTCGAGATCAGGACCTGCCGGCCGGTCGATGTGCGCACTTCCAGCGGCGCATGGCCGTCTTCGGTGAGTGCCGCGATGCGCCGCCGGTAGATTTCCTCGAAGTCCAGCTTGAAATCGTCAAACACGCCGTCATCGAAAACGATGCGGATGAAGTCGCGATAGGAGCGACCATTGAGGTCGAGGCGTCTCGTGCCGCTGTCCCAGAACTCGTGGAACGACGGATTGGCATATTCGAAATCCAGCTGCTCGGTAAGGATGGCAATGCCGACCGGCAGCGCATCGAGGATCGTCTGCAGATCCTTGCTGATCTTTTCCGCCTTGGCCTGCGCTTCCCTGATCGGCGAGACGTCGGTGCGCGAGCAGACGAGATAATTGCTGCCGTCTTCGGTGGTAATCGCGCGAAGCCGCGTCAGAACCGGGATGACCGATCCGTCCGGAAAGGTCATATCCTCCGACTTGTCGATCCTTTCGCCGTCGAGAACGCGGGCATTTTCATCCCAGAACCGCTCCGCCGCCCAGGGAAACATTTCCGCTTCCGTCTGGCCCAGATAATGCTCGCGGGCCTTGCCCAGCATCTGCTCGTAGGCATGGTTGGCATAGGTCAGTTCGTGCCTGTCGTTGCGCACGAAGACCGGCGCCGGCAGGTCTTCCAGAATGGCGCGGAACAGCTCGGTTTCCGCCACCTGATTGCGGAGCAGCATTTCCTGCTCCTTGAAATCGGTCACGTCCTGCCGCACCGCGATCAGGATGCCGTTTTCCATGCGCTTGTTGACGGAACGCAGCCAGCGTCCATCGACGAGCTGGTCGATGCTTTCGGAATAAGGCTGGCGGAACGGCTCCATCCGCTCCTCTATCCATGCGATCCGGTTTGGCGGAACGCTATTGCCATCCCCCAGACCCAGCTTCTGCCGGCGGTCGAACGCCTTGCCGAGGATGACCGGAAGTGTGACACCCGGCTCGATATCGATACCCATCGACGCGAAATAGTCGATCAACTGCGAATTGCAGTAGAGAAGCGTATCGTTGCGGTCATAAATGCCGATCCCCATCTCGAACATGTCGAGCGCATCGTCGAGATGGCTGTTGTGGAATACGGAGGCCGGGGCGACGGGCAGCGGGATGATCTGCGCCGTCGCGGTTGCCGCCGCTGCCGGGGCAACCTCCTCGATCGTGCCGAACAGATAGGTATGATCGTTCTCGGTCAGAAAACGCTCGATATGAACTTCATAGGCCAGCATGCCGGACGCATCGAACAGCCTGGCGACCTCATCGCTGCCGAAAACGATAGCGCGGCTTTCCTTTTCCTTGCGCTCGCCGGCATCGACCGTACCGGTCAGGTTGCGGCTGCCGCCATCGATGAAATCCTGCGGATGCGCGTGAAACAAGGCAGCATAGGCAGCATTGACCGCGACGTAGCGCAGAGCGCTGTCCTTGATGTAAGCCGGCTGCAGCAGATCCTCAATCCGCGCACAGGCTTTCTCGAGCAAGTCGCTGTGCATATCCACGCGCTGCCGTCCCCCATATTTATGCCAGGCGTTTTTGGGCCGACTCTCGCGACCATGATGGCGACGATAACACCATGGCGAGTGTTAACAACGCGTTTTTACCACAAGTCGTCCGCTCGATTTTCGTCTCGTCATCGGCCACATGGCCATCCGCTGAGGGCGATGTTCTGGATGAGGCGGCCGATCGTCGCAAATGACGGGGGCAAAAATCCCGCCGATTTGTCACATTTGCAGTGAAACGGCGCGGACAGGACAGCCATGAGCGAAACCACGACACCAGCAATCGCCCTATCCGACAGCACACCGGCGGGGACAGAAAGGCGCAGGCGCGCCGGCGGCCGCAATGCCGATCGCAGCCGTGCCACAACGGCCGGGACAAAATACCGCAACCTCGTCAACACCATCGCCAGGACCGAGATCCTCTCGGCCGAAACGCTGGAAGACATTCACGATGCATCGATGACGGTGCTCGAAGAGATCGGCATGGACATTATCCTGCCCGAGGCGCGCGAGCGGATGAAGGCTGCAGGCGCCGATGTGACGCAAGGTTCCGAGCGGGTCCGTTTCGACCGCGGACTGATCGAGGAGATGATTGCCTCGGCGCCGTCAGGCTTCACGATGCATGCGCGAAACCCGGCCCGCAACGTCCACATCGGCGGCACCAACCTCGTCTTCACGCAGGTTGCAAGCGCCCCCTTCGTCGCGGACCGCGACGGCGGTCGCCGGGCAGGCAACATGCAGGATTTCCGCAAGCTGATACAGCTCGCCCAGCACTACGACATTATTCACACGACCGGCGGCTATCCGGTCGAGCCGATCGATATCCATGCCTCCGTCCGTCACCTCGATTGCCTCTCGGATCTGGTGAAGCTGACCGACAAGGTGTTCCATTGTTACTCTCTCGGCAGACAGCGCAATCTCGATGCGCTGGAGATCACCCGCATCGGCCGCGGCATCACCGCCGAACAGATGGAAACCGAACCGTCGCTCTTCACCGTCATCAACTCCTCCTCGCCGCTGCGCCTCGACGGGCCGATGCTGCAGGGGATCATCGAAATGTCGTCGCGCGGGCAGGTCGTCATCATGACGCCCTTTACGCTGGCGGGCGCCATGGCCCCCGTGACGATCGCCGGCGCGCTGGTGCAGCAGAATGCCGAAGCCCTGTGCGGCATAGCCTTCACCCAGATGGTGCGAAAAGGTGCCCCCGTCATGTATGGCGGCTTCACCTCGAATGTGGATATGAAAACGGGCGCACCCGCCTTCGGCACGCCGGAATATATGAAGGCGGTGATCGCCGGCGGTCAGCTGGCCCGCCGCTACGGCATCCCCTACCGCACCTCCAACACCAATGCCGCCAATACGCTCGATGCGCAGGCGGCCTATGAAAGCGCCATGTCGCTCTGGGCGCTGACGCAAGGCGGCGGCAACTTCGTTCTCCATTCGGCCGGCTGGACGGAAGGCGGACTGACGGCCTCCTTCGAAAAGTTCATCCTCGATGTCGACATGCTGCAGATGGTGGCGGAGTTCCTGACCCCGCTCGATGTCTCAGCCGATGCGCTGGCACTCGATGCCGTGCGCGATGTCGGCCCCGGCGGACATTACTTCGGCACCGCCCATACGCTCGCCCGTTATGAGACGGCCTTCTACGCACCGATCCTGTCCGACTGGCGCAATTTCGAGACATGGACGGAAGCCGGCCGGCCGACGACCTATGACCATGCCAACCGCATCTACAAGGAAGCATTGGCCGCCTATCAGCAGCCCCCGCTCGATCCGGCAATCGAAGAGGAACTCGATTCCTTCGTCGCCAGGCGCAAGGCCGAAGGCGGCGTACCGACCGATTTCTGACCGCCTTTGATCCGGCGTATATTTGCCGCAATCCCGCCACAAAGCGAGACAGAAGTTGCAGGTCGGCTTCAGAAATCAACTCCCGGATGACCGAGTGTGAACAGGCGTTCAGACTACTTCTGGTTTTCTTCCATCAATCCGCCGAGATTGCGCATCACCTTATGAACGTACCCTTGGAACGAACCAGAGGGAAAGGACAACGATCATGACGTTCATGAAGAAAACAGTTTCCGCAGGCCTCGTTGCCCTGTCCGTTGCGGGCGCGCTTGCTGCGACCGCGCCGGCAGCCGAAGCGCGCGACCGCCATCATCACCGTGGCGATGACGTCCTGCTGGGTGCCGCCGCAGGCATCGCCGGTGGCCTGATCGGCGGCGCGATCGTTTCCGGTTCGCAGCGCCCGGTTTATGTCGAGCCGGAATATGACTACGCGCCGCCTCCGCCGCCCCCGCCGGTCTATTACCGCCGCGCCTATTACGAGCCGGCCCCGCCACCGCCGCGCTGCCACTTCGAATGGGTGGAAAACGAATATGGCGAAGCCTACCGCGCCCGCGTCTGCTATTAAAATCTGAATCCGGAATTGCCGAAGGCGGCGGTGGAAACACCGCCGCCTTTGTCGTTGATCAGTCGTCGTCGCCGTCGATCCAGACCTGCTCGCCGGACTGCGGGTTGAAATGAATTTCCATCTTGCGGCCATCCTTGTTGCGCGCTTCGACCTCGTAGCAGCCGTCATCGATATCGATGTCGCGGATTTCGAGCCCGAGCGGCGCGATCCTGTTCCTCAGGTCCGCTTCGCTCATCCAGTCGGCGATCGGCACATTGCCGCAACGGCGACGATCATCGTCCGCATGGGCAGTCGTGGCAAAGCCGATGGAGGCGATGGCTGCGGTGGCGAGAATGATGCTCTTCATGACGGGTTCCTTTCGAACTGATCCTATTGACCCGGCCAGCACACCGTTGCCTGACCGATGGAGAGACCTTACGAAAGTGGCGCTGAGCGATAACTGACAGGTCATGTCAGCTAAATTTCAGCAAACCCGTGTTAGAAGAACCGAATGTCCAACCGCCTCATCCCCCTCGCCCTTCTCTCCGCGCTGATGCTCGCCGCACCCCAGGTGCGTGCCGACGATGACGATCTCGACAGGCTGCGCGACGCGGTGAACCGCGGCGAGGTCATGCCGCTTTCGGCATTGCAGGACGAGGTGCGTCGCGCTTTTCCCGGCGAGATCATCCGCGTCAAGCTCGATGAGGATGACGGCCGCTTCATCTACGAATTCAAGGTGCTGAAAACCAACGGCCGGCTGGTCGAGATCGAGATGGACGCCAAGGACGGCCGTGTTGTCGATGTCGACAACGATGATGACGACGATTGACCGCCATGCGTATCCTGCTTGTTGAAGACGATCCGCTGATCGCCCGCGACGTCACCCGCCATCTGGAACATGCCGGCTATCTGGTCGAACATGAACGTGACGGCGAGAGCGGCTGGTTCCGCGGCGACGGCGAGGAATTCGCCGCCGTCATTCTCGATCTCGGCCTGCCGGAACTCGACGGGCTGTCCGTTCTCAAACGCTGGCGCGCGGCCGAGCGGGAACTCCCCGTTTTGATCCTGACCGCGCGTGGAAACTGGGAGGAGCGCGTCGAGGGCATCGATGCCGGCGCCGACGACTATCTGGCAAAACCCTTCCAGATGCCCGAGCTTCTGGCCCGCCTTCGCGCCATCATCCGCCGCTCCCAGGGCAAGGCGGCACCGGTCATGCAGGCAGGAAGGCTGAAGCTCGATCCGCGCGCGAAAAGTGCTGCGGTCGGCGGCCTGCCGGTCGAACTGACGCCGCTCGAATACCGCTGCCTGCACTATCTTATGGCCAACGGCGAACGGCATGTCTCGCAGATGGAACTGACCGAACAGCTGTATGCGCAGGATTTCGAGCGCGAGAGCAATTCGGTGGAGGTTCTAGTCGGGCGTCTACGCAAGAAATTCGGCAGGGACATCATCGCCACTCGCCGCGGTTACGGCTACCGGATCGGCACGGCATGAGCGAAGCGAACACGGCCGCAAAGGCGGGGCGGCGGCCACTTTCGATCCGCAGCCGCTTTCTCATCATCTCGCTGGTCACGGTTCCGGCTGCCCTCGGGCTTGCAGGCCTTTTCATGGTTTCGGTCTTTTCCGCCAATCTGGAACGGCGACTGGACGCCGAACTCACCGGCCATATCAACAATATCGCAGCCGCTCTGCGCTTTGGCCCGGATGGCAGTCCCGAACGACCGGTCGGCTTTTTCGACAAGCGCTTCGAGGATGCCTATGGCGGCCTCTACTGGCAGATCGGCGACGACACATCCCCTGCTCGGCTGCGTTCGCACTCATTGTGGGACTACACGCTTGCCTCGCCCGCCGACCTTCCCAGCGACGGGCGGGTTCTGCGTTACGACATGGCCGGGCCGGACGGCGCGACGCTGACGGCCCAGCAGCGCCAGATCATGGTGCCGTCGCCCGTCGGCTTGAAGACGCTGCAGATCACCGTCGCCGCGGATCGCAAGCCTTTGCAGGATGCCGGTTATCGTTTCGCCTTCGACATCCTGCCCTATCTCGCCGGCCTTGCGATTTTCCTCATCGGCGCCTCGCTGATCCAGGTCGTCTTCGGCCTGAAGCCGCTTGCCGCATTGACCAGCGGCCTCGACCGCATCCGCGAAAGGCGCGGCGGCCGGCTTGAAGGCATTCTCCCGAAAGAATTCGAGCCGGTAGAAAACTCCGTCAACCGCCTGCTCGACGCGCAGGCTCAGGCGATCGCAAAAGCCCGCGCCCGCGCCGGCGATCTGGCACACGGCCTGAAAACACCGCTGACGGTGCTTTCCAACGACGCCCTGACGCTGCGCCAGAAGGGCGAAACCGAGATGGCGGATGAAATAGAGCGGCTGGTGGCGCTGATGCGTGCCCATGTCGAGGCGGAACTTGCCCGAAGCCGTATCGTCGCCAATGCCGAACTGCGCCAGTCAGACGCCGATATGGACAAGATCGTCGGGCAGATCGTGCGAACGCTGAAACGCACGCCGGAGGGCGAAGCGCTTGCCTGGCAGGTGGAGATCGGCGAGCCCGCCGATGTCCCGCTTGACCCGCACGACCTGCGCGAACTGATCGGCAACATCGTCGAAAACGCCGTCAAATGGGCATCGAGCAAAGTGACGATCACCTGGAAGGATCGCCGCCTGACCATTGCCGACGACGGACCGGGCGTCGATCCCGAAAGAATTCGCAGCATGACCGAACGCGGGGTGAGGCTCGACGAACAGGTGCCCGGCACCGGGCTTGGCCTTTCGATCGTCAAGGAAATCTGCACCGTCTACGGCCTAACCCTGTCGATAGAGAACCGCCAGCATAACGGCCTGCAGGTCGTCATCGCGTTTTAGACTGAACTGCGACACTGTTTCCGCGGTCACAGACATCAGCCCTGTGGGAAACCCCGTCCGGCCCGATGACAACCGCTGTCAATCGCAGTAACGAGACTTTTTGCGAGCCGGCACGATGTATCGAAGCATCCGCGGCGATTCCGTGCCCGCACGACAGGCAAAAATCATTCCCGCCTTGAGATTCAGAAATCGAATAACGACGACATGAAAACCATGTCGGTCGCTTGGCGGGACGCAACAGGACAGGGCGAACGATGAGCGAGACAGGTGGGTATTTTCCGCGTTGGCGGCTGAAGACGGAAGGACGCATCCAGCCCGACGAACGTCTGCCGGCAGGACCGACGGTGGTGCTGGGCTTCCAGCATGTGGTGGCGATGTTCGGCTCGACCGTTCTTGCTCCGATGATCATGGGTTTCGATCCCAACGTCTCGATCCTGTTTTCCGGTATCTCGACGCTGATCTTCTTCATTTTCGTCGGCGGCCGCGTTCCGAGCTATCTCGGCTCCTCCTTCGCCTTCATCGGCCCGGTTCTGGTGGCGACCGCCGCTGCTGCCGGCGCCCCTAACCCCAATATCGCTCTGGCGCTCGGCGGCATCATCGCAGCCGGCGCGCTTTACGCGCTGATCGGCGTCATCGTCATGATGGCCGGCCATCGCTGGATCGAACGGCTGATGCCGCCGGTGCTGACCGGCGCGATCGTCGCCGCCATCGGCCTCGTTCTGGCACCGATCGCAATCGCCAGCGCGTCGGGCACCGGCCCGGCCAGCCCGGACGGCAGCCAGCTGTCGCGCTGGGTGGCCATGGCAACCGTCGCCGCCGTCGGCCTCGTTGCCGTCTACGCGCCCGGCATGACGCGCCGCCTGCCGATTCTTCTCGGCGGTGCCTTTGCCTACATCCTCTATCTCGTGCTGGCGAACGGTCTGGGTTACGGCACGCCGATCGATTTTTCCGGCGTATCCGCTGCCGCATGGTTCGGCCTGCCGACCTTCACCGCACCGGTCTTCTCGGCCTCCGCGATCACCCTCATCGCCCCGGTCGTCGTCATCCTGGTTGCCGAAAACCTTGGGCATATCAAGGCGATCGGTGCCATGACCGGCCGCAATCTCGACCCCTATCTCGGCCGCGCCTTCATCGGTGACGGTGTCGCGACGATGTTCTCCGGTTTCTTCGGCGGCACCGGCATGACCACCTATGCGGAAAACATGGGCGTCATGGCGGTTACCCGCATCTTCTCGACGCTGGTCTTCCTTGTCGCCGCCTTCGTCGCCATCCTGCTCGGCTTCTCACCAAAGTTCGGCGCGCTGATCCAGACCATTCCCGGCCCCGTCCTCGGCGGCCTCTCGATCGTCGTCTTCGGCCTGATCGCTGCCACTGCCGGCCGTATCTGGGTCGAAAACAAGGTCGACTTTTCCGAGCCGCGCAATCTCATCACCGTCGGCGTCGCGCTCGTGCTCGGCGCCGGCAACTTCAAGCTCGACATCGCCGGCTTCACGCTCGACGGCATCGGGACTGCCACGATCGGCGCGATCGTGCTCTATCACGCACTTGGGCTGACCAAGGCTGCCCGGACGCCTGACCAAAGCGCCTGACCCTACGGGTATCGGGGCCGGCCTACCGGCCCCGATACCGCTAGCAACCAGGAATGCGTCAGCGCTCAGCGTTAATACACGGTGAAGTTTGTTTACTACTTCAGCGGCTCTGCTGCCTGGAGCAGATCGCGGACGAACCGCTTGATGAAAGCCTCGACCTGAGCATTGCTCCACGGCCGCCCGCCAAAATGCATTTCCAACGCCCATGCACCGAACAACCCGCTAAAAAATCGGTTTGCCAACCAATCTGCATCGCGTTGACCGGACTTGGCCAGCAGAGACGCTAGCGTCTTGCGGCGCATGTCGAGTTGCTCTTCGAATGCTGCGACAGCCGGATGCTGTGTCTCCTTGAAAGCTTCAGCGACCACAATTGAAGTGACCCGGCGATAGGCATCGAGGTTTTCGAGATAGCTGGTTGCCAGATTCTGAAGCCATGCTTCCGGGTGGTCTGTTCTGGAAACATCAAGGAAATCAAGCTGGAAAATGTGTTCGCCGAGAACGGCTGAATAGAGCGCATCCTTCGATGCGAAATAGTAATAGAGGCTCGCTTCGTTGATGCCGAGCAAGCCGGATACATCCCGGATCGACGCCCCTTCATAGCCACGCTCTGCGAACATGACCAAGGCTGCCTCGATAATGGCTGCGCGCCGACGCCGTGCCTTGTCTCCCAATTGTCGTTGACTCTTGATCATTTTCCAACGCTCGTTTAAATTCAAACAGTCGTTTAAAATAACATCCTGTTCCGAAATTTAAATAGGCCACGAGTGCCGGCGTCCAGATAGCCCACAAAGCTCTTTCCCGAGGCAAGGTGGCCTCAAAGAGGACAATTTGAAATGTTGATCACCCGCCGCCGTGCCTTGTTGATGGGCACAAGCCTTTTGGCTCTTCCATTTGCATCCTCCGCTCAGAGCCTGCCGGAGCAACCAATGCATGTCGCACGGGACGTTCCAATCCGGATGGATGACGGCCTGGATCTTCGGGCAGATGTATTCCGGCCCGTCCAGGCTGGCCGATACCCGGTGATCATGACTATGGGGCCTTACGGAAAAGACCTGCACTGGGCTGATTATCTTCCCGACAGTTATCGCTTGATGATGGCGCACCACGCAGCCGAACTGACCGGCCACGGAAAATCGTCCGGTAACCACCTGAACTGGGAAACTGTCGACCCTGAGCGCTGGGTGCCTGACAATTACGTCGTGGTGCGAATTGACAGCAGAGGCTCAGGCAAGAGCCCGGGCGTGATTGATAGTTTCTCACCTCGGGAAACCAGGGATTTCAGCACGGCCATAGAATGGGCAGGGCAGCAGCCGTGGAGTAACGGCAAAGTGGGCTTGCTGGGAATAAGCTATTATGCGGTGAACCAGTGGCAGGTCGCCGCGATGAAGCCCAGCTATCTGGCAGCGATCATTCCTTGGGAAGGCGCCGTAGATTATTATCGAGACATAACCCGCCATGGCGGAATCCAGTCAAATGTATTTCCCACCATTTGGTCTGAAAAACAGATTTTTCCTGTTCAGTACGGCTACACATCGACATCGTTACGCAACAGACGTGACGGCAGCGCCCCGAACGGGCCTGTTACACTTTCCCATGATCGACTTGCCAACAATCGCGTCGATCTGACGGCAACGGTCAGGAAGCATCGCCTCATTGATTCTTACTTCTCCGAAAGAACACCTGATTTGTCGCAAATCGAAGTTCCCGTCCTTTCCTGCGGCAACTGGGGTGGCCTGGGCTTGCACTTGCGTGGCAACATAGAGGGCTACATTGGCGCAGGATCGAAACGCAAATGGCTGGAAGTCCATACCGGCGAGCATTTCGAGGAATTCTATCTTGATCGAGGACTTGCACTCCAGAAGCGGTTCTTCGATCGCTACCTAAAAGATCTGGATAACGGATGGGAGCGCGAACAACCGCCGATCCACCTCAGCATTCGCCAGCCGAATGCCCCCGCTATCATCAGAGCCGAAACCGATTGGCCCCTGGCCCGGACGCAATGGACCAAGCTGCATCTCGATGCCGGACAAAACAAACTGGCGGCGGAAGTGCCCGCCCCGCAAACGGTCTCTTTTGTTGCCAAGAAAACCGAGGTCACCTTCACTACGGACGCGATGCAGCAGTCAACCGAGATCACCGGACCTATCGCGCTGCGGCTTTGGGTATCGTCCTCCACGGCAGACGCTGATCTTTTCGCAACGGTTCGCGCCTTCGCAACCGATGGCCAGGAAGTGACGTTCGCAGGCGCGAATGAGCCTGCCGTTCCAATCACGCAAGGATGGTTACGGGCATCTCACCGCGCACTCGACCCCAAGCGTTCAAAACCGTATCGGCCCTGGCATTCGCATAGCGCCATTGCCCCCCTCACACCCGGTGAGCCAGTGGCGCTGGATATCGAGCTCTGGCCGACGAGCATTATTCTTCCGGCAGGCTTTAGCCTCGAACTGCGAATTTCGGGCCATGACTTCCAGCGCGCTTCCGGCAATGGAACGCTCAGGGGCTCCGGACCATTTCTTCATACGGACCCTGTTGATAGAGACGCTGCTTACTTCGAGGGTGAAACCACGTTGCTCACTGGCGGAGATTTCAACGCACACCTTCTTCTGCCGTTCATTCCTGCGGAATAGCAATGAATCGACGATGTCGGGAATGTCACTGGCTTAGTCAGCCATTGACATTCATCGCGTTTTGCACCACATGCGGGTCATGCTTTCACCTTCCGGCCGCCGCGTGAGTTGGCCCTGCGACAAAAATCGATCGCGAAGAAGGAACAAGGCGCACAGATAGATCGCCCTGACACTCAGGGTTCAAGCGCTGGGAAGCAATTTCCAACACACAAGTTCCCAAATCACGCGGGGTTCTTGACGCCAGAAACAGCCCACATGGCATGGTGCCATGCAGGCATGTCGTTTTTTGGCGCCCCGAAAGGTATTCGCTTTGACGAATTTTGAATCTCTTGGTGTCTCCAAGCAGATCGTCGCCACGCTGACCGCGCTTGGCATTGAAACCCCGACGCCGATCCAGGCGCAGGCTATCCCTCTTCTTCTCGAAGGCCGCGACCTGATCGGCCTTGCCCAGACCGGCACCGGCAAGACCGCCGCATTTGGTCTGCCGCTCATCGAGCGTCTGCTTGCCGATGGCACGCGTCCCGATAACCGCACCACCCGTTCGCTCATCCTTGCGCCGACGCGCGAACTGGTCAACCAGATCGCCGCCAGCCTGAAGGGTTTCGCAAAGGGCCGGCCGCTGAAGATCAATCTCGTTGTCGGCGGCGTCTCGATCAACAAGCAGCAGCTGCAGCTGGAAAAGGGCACCGACATTCTGGTCGCCACGCCCGGCCGCCTGCTTGACCTCGTTGCCCGCCGCGCCATCGGCCTGACCACGGTTCGCTTCCTCGTTCTCGACGAAGCCGACCAGATGCTCGACCTCGGCTTCGTGCATGACCTGCGCAAGATTTCGAAAATGGTGCCGAAGAAGCGCCAGACGATGCTGTTTTCGGCCACCATGCCGAAAGCGATCGCCGATCTGGCAGCCGACTTCCTGACCGATCCGGTCAAGGTTGAAGTGACGCCTCCGGGCAAGGCTGCCGACAAGGTGGAACAGTATGTCCACTTCGTCGCCGGCAAGGGCGACAAGACCGAGCTTCTGCGCAAGTCGCTGCTCGAAAACCCCGATGGCCGTTCCATCGTCTTCATGCGCACCAAGCACACCGCCGAGAAGCTGATGAAGCATCTCGACAATATCGGTTTCTCGGTCGCCTCGATCCACGGCAACAAGAGCCAGGGCCAGCGCGAGCGTGCGCTCAAGGGCTTCCGTGACGGCGAGATCAAGACGCTGATCGCCACCGACGTCGCAGCCCGCGGCATCGACATCCCGGCCGTCAGCCACGTTTATAACTACGACCTGCCGGAAGTGCCGGACGCCTACGTTCACCGTATCGGCCGCACCGCGCGTGCCGGTCGCGACGGTATCGCGATTGCGTTTTGCGCCACCGATGAAACCATGCTGCTGCGCGATATCGAAAAGCTCATGGGCATCGAGATCAAGACCGCATCCGGCGAGCGCCCGGAAGCCATGAACCGCCCGGTTCGCGGCAACGGCAACAATAACAATCGCGGTGGCAACAAGGCCCGCGGCGGCAATGCCGGCGGTCGCGGCAACGGCGGCGGCAACGGTTCGGGCGAAGCGCGCCCGCGTCGCGAACGCCCTGCCCGCAAGCCTTTCTTTGCCGCTGAAGGTGCCGAAGGTGCTTCGGAAGAGCGCGGCGAACGCCGCGGCGGCGCCAATAACCGCCCGCAGCGTGACAACCGTCGCAACGAGGAATTCCGCGGCCAGCGCCGCAACGAGGAAGCTCCGCGTTCCGAAGGCGACAACGATCTGGCGGCAACCTCGGACTTCCGTGGCAGCCGCGCCAAGCAGGCCCCGCGCAACGGCGAAAACCGCAATGGCGGCCGTCCCCAGGGTCAGGGCCAGCGCCCGGCCAAGCCGGCCTCTTCCGGCAACCGCGATCACGCGGCCCACGGCGCCCATGAAGCCGGCAAGCAGCGCCAGCAGCATCAGGGCGGTGCAGCAGACGCTTCGCAGGCCCCTGCAAAGAACGGCGGCAACCGCCACGCTCCGCAGGGCGAAGGCCGCGGCCCCGTCCGCTTCGGCAATCCGGGCCGCAGCGATGAGCAGCGCGGCTCCGGTCTCCAGGGCCGCAAGCGCCGTCCTGCATAAGCACTGCGATCAATGAATTAAAAACGGCCGGGCTCACCCCCGGCCGTTTTGCTTTTGGAGGGCGGGTCCCTATCGGCCACCCACCCTCGCCTTCCGGTTCACCATATAGACCCCCACCACCACGATCACCGTTCCGACGATCATCGGCAACGTCAGCGGTTCGCCGAACAGCACCGCCGCCTCGATCGCAACCATCGGCGGCATGAGATAGATCAGCGAAGCCGCGCGCGAAACCTGGCCGCGCTGGATGAGATGGAGAAGCAGGAACACGGCCCCCATCGAAATACCGATCACCGACCAGGCCATGGAGGCGACAGCCGTAAAGGTCCAGTCGAAGCGCATCTCCTCGGTCAGCATTGCGATCGGCAGCGTGACGAGGAAGGCGCCGACAAATTGCAGCACCGCCGTCGTCCACAGGTCGCCGTTCTGCAGGTAGCGTTTCTGGTACAGGGTGCCGTAGGTCACCGACGTCATCGCGACGAGATTGATGAGCAGCGGGATGCCCAGCCCCGTCAGTCCGGCCGCGAGACTGTCGAAAAGCTGCGGCGAGATGGCGATGAGGATGCCGGCGAACCCGAGTGCCAGGCCGATGCGCTGCCGTTTCGCCAGCCGCTCGCCGATGAAGAAGGGCGCCGCCATCGCCGTCAGCAGAGGCTGCAGCCCGGCGATGATGCCCGAAAGTCCTGATGGCACGCCCTGCCCGATCGCATACCACACTCCGGCCAAATAAAGCCCGTGCAGAAACACACCCGACAGGATGGCACGGCCGAACCCGATCGGGCTGGCCGGCCATTTCGCCCGGATCAGCAGACAGATGCCGGCGAAGGCACACGCGGCAAGAGCATGGCGCGCCGCCAGAAAGGTGATCGGATCGGCATGCATGGCCGCATATTTGGCAACGATCCAGCCTGTGGACCACAAAAACGCGAATATTGCAGGCGCAAGGCGGTCAAGCATAGGACAGTTCCGTTAAGAGAGGTCCTCCCCAATAGGCATGGAGCAATTTTCCGTCAAAGCAGAAAATCTGACGACAATCGTCAATGCCGCTGATCATCCTTTGAGCACTTGGCGTTTTAACAGGCAAAGCATTGATTTAACGACTGTAAGTAAAACCCTGCCGCCCCATCGAATACCAGCCGATCCCGCCCACTTCCCCCTCTTCTCCATAGCCAGGTCGAGCTTTGATTTTATCTTCGGCAACTGTGCATGGTTCTTGCATTGCCTCTTGCGTTGTATTCTTATGGCCAAAAAAAGGGGAACGCTTCTTTGGCATTTGATGAAATGTTAACTGCGGAGAACCTTCCGCGCCCACCATACAAAAACTACCAAGAGTGGTACGCGGCACAGGACACCGCACATCTGATCCGCAAGACCCAGGATGCGGAAAACATCTTTCGCAGGACCGGCATCACGTTTGCGGTTTATGGCCACGCAGACAGTTCCGAAAAGCTTATCCCCTTCGACATCATCCCGCGCATCATCTCCGCTCGCGAATGGCGCAAGCTGGCGCAGGGCATCGAACAGCGTGTCCTGGCGCTCAATGCCTTTCTCGACGACATCTACCACAAGCAGGAAATCATCAAGGCAGGCCGCATCCCGCGCGAACTGATCGAGAAGAACGTCGCCTTTCTGCCAGAGATGATCGGCTTCAAGCCGCCGGGTGGCGTCTATACCCATATCGTCGGCACCGACATCGTGCGCACAGGCGAGGACCAGTTCTACGTTCTGGAAGACAATGCCCGCACGCCCTCCGGCGTCTCCTACATGCTGGAGAATCGCGAGACGATGATGCAGATGTTCCCCGAACTGTTCACTTTGAACAAGGTGCAGCGGGTGGAGGATTATCCCCGGCTGCTGCGCCAGTCGCTCGCAGCCGTCGCCCCGCCCGGAGCCAAGGGCAAGCCGCGCGTCGCGGTGCTCACCCCCGGCATCTACAATTCCGCCTATTACGAACATTCCTTCCTCGCCGACCAGATGGGCGTCGAGCTGGTGGAAGGCTCCGATCTGCGCGTCCTCGACGGCCGCGTGCAGATGCGCACCACCCGCGGCTACGAAGCGATCGACGTGCTCTACCGCCGTGTCGACGACGACTTTCTCGATCCCCTCACCTTCCGCCCCGATTCGGCACTGGGCATTCCCGGCATCATGGATGTCTACCGCGCCGGCAATATCACGATCGCCAATGCACCGGGCACCGGCATCTGCGACGACAAGGCGATCTATTCCTACATGCCGGAGATCGTCGAATTCTATACCGGCCGCAAGGCGCTGCTGGAAAACGTGCCGACCTGGCGCTGTTCCGAGCCGGCAAGTCTCAAATACGTGCTGGAAAACATCGCCGATCTCGTCATCAAGGAAGTCCACGGGTCCGGCGGTTACGGCATGCTGGTCGGACCGACGGCAACGAAGAAGGAGCGTTCGGACTTTGCCGAAAAGCTGAGCGCTCGTCCTTCCAACTACATCGCCCAGCCGACCCTGGCGCTCTCCACCGTGCCGATCTTCGTCAACAAGGGCGTCGCCCCCAGGCATGTCGACCTGCGCCCCTATGTGCTCGTTTCCGACAAGGTGAAGATCATCCCCGGCGGCTTGACCCGCGTGGCGCTGAAACAGGGCTCGCTGGTGGTCAATTCCAGTCAGGGCGGCGGCACCAAGGACACCTGGGTTCTGGAAGATTGAGGGCGTAAGAGAATGCTGGGAAGAACTGCAAACGGCCTCTACTGGATGTTCCGTTACATCGAGCGCGCCGAAAACATCGCCCGTCTCGTCGATGCCGGCCTGCGCGTGTCGCTGACCCGCGCCGGCTCCTCCGATGAGGACTGGCACGGCGTGCTGGAAAGTGCGGGCGTGCGCGAAGCCTATTCCGAGGTCCACGACAAGATGACCGCCGCCGACGCGGTGGACTATCTGCTGCGTGACCGAACCAACCTGTCGAGCGTCATGTCCTGCATCGAGGCGGGCCGAAACAATGCCCGCATGGTGAGGACCGCGCTCACCCGCGAGACATGGGAAGCGACCAACGAGGCCTGGATAGACCTGAAGGCCCGTATGTCACGCAAGCTGAAGGCCGCCGACCTGCCCGAACTGATCGGCGTGATCAAGCACCAATGCGGCCTCATCCGCGGCGCATTCCACGGCTCGATGCTCCGAAACGAGATCTACAATTTCGCCCGCATCGGCACGTTCATCGAAAGGGCGGACAACACCGCCCGCATTCTCGACGTCAAATATTACGTCCTGCTGCCATCGGTCAGCCAGGTCGGTTCGGCGCTCGACAATTTCCAGTGGGAATCGATCCTGCGTTCGGTCTCGGCCCACCGCTCCTATGGCTGGGTCTATGACGGCGAATACCAGGCGGCCAACATTGCCGACATGCTGATCCTGCAGGTTCAGATGCCGCGCTCGCTTGCCTATTGCTACGAGAAGATCGTCAGCAACCTGCGTTATCTCGCGGAGGATTACGGGGGCGAACGGTTGACGGCGCATGACACCGCCGATGCGATCCGCACCATGCTCAAGCGTGGAGCCGTCAGCGAGATCATGGATCAGGGCCTGCACGAATTCCTCGAAGATTTCGTCTACCGCAACAACCAGCTCAGCGCCGAGATTTCCGACGGCTACCGTTTTTACCAGTAATCAGCCCGACCCACGCCACCTGAAGGACCACCCCATGCGGCTGAAGATTTCGCACACGACCGAATATCTCTATGACGAACCCGTCCCCTATTCGCTGCAGCGCCTGCGGCTGACGCCGATCAGCGGCCCGACGCAAAAGGTGCTGAACTGGGCCGTGACGGTCGACGGCGCCAAGATCGAGACGGGCTATTTCGACCAGTACGGCAACCGTGTCGACCTGGTCTCCGCCGAAGGTACCGAACACACGATCCGCATTACCGCGACGGGTGAAGCAGAAAGCAGCGACAGGGCGGGCGTCTTCGGCCCGCATCTCGGCTGCACCCCGCTCTGGCTCTATCTGCGCGACACCGCCAGAACAAAGCCTGGCAAGCTCTTGAGGGAACTGGCGAAAGGCGTCAAGGGCGACAGCGAACTCGCCCAGATGCATGCGCTGATGGACACGATCCACGAAGCGGTCGCCTATGATCCCGGCACAACCACGACCGAGACCACGGCGGAAGAGGCGCTGGCGGCAAGGACCGGCGTCTGCCAGGACCACGCCCATATCTTCATTGCAGCAGCGCGGCTTTCCGGCGTGCCGTCCCGTTACGTCTCCGGTTATCTGCTGATGGAAGACAGGCCGGAACAGGTGGCGACCCATGCCTGGGCGGAGGCGCATATCCCCGGCCTCGGCTGGGTGGGCTTCGACGCCGCCAACAATGTCTGCCCGGACGATCGTTATGTGCGTATCGCTTCGGGTCTTTGCTACCGCGACTGCGCCCCGGTGTCCGGCATGCGCATCGGCCCCTCCAGTGAAAACCTGAAGGTAAACCTGACGGTGAGCCCGAGCCAGACACAGTCGCAAGGCCAGGGCCAGCAAAGCCAGACGCAGTCCTGATTTTTTGCCTTGGGCAGGTCTGCCGGAAGCCGCCGCCGATTTGCGCAGGCACGTGCAAAAACAGACCGCGCAGACGCGACACGCCAGGCGAAAGATCCGCGACCTCGTGCAGCGCAAGCCCGGCGCCATCTCCGACTGCGAGAATAAGGCTTCTGGACCGGGGGGCGCATGCTGTTAGGGCAGTCTATATTCCAGTCGGTACTGATCCGGCTGAAAGAAGAACGGAAAGACGACGAGGAGACAGCACCGGAAGGATCGGATTTCCGCATTCGCGGTCTTGGCGCCGGTTTCATCACCCCCGACGGCCGACCGGAGGCGAACGGCGCCGATGCGGGCACCTATTTCGACTATCTGGCCGACTGGCCCGCAGCAGGGCCCGATGAGAAGACGTCGCGTCCCGCCGTGTCACCTGATCCCGGCAATGCGGAACTGCCACCGGAAAAACCCGTCATGCCGCCGCATCTCGAGCGTCTGAGGGAAGAGGAGATTGCCGAGGATCTGGCGATCTCGCCGAAGGACAGCGAAGCATCGCTCAACGAGAAACGCCGGCAGTTCGCCAAGCTCAACCACCCGGATCGGGTCGCGCCGGAATTTCGCGACAACGCGACGGTGAGGATGAAGACGGCCAACCTTTTGATCGACCGGGCGCTCGCGTCTCTCTACTGGCGATAAACGCCTCTCCCCAAAACTCAGTCTTCGGGCCGATCTTTGGTCTGCGTGCCCGTCGGTGCCTTGCGATCGAAGAAAAGCTTGTAGGTGGCAAACAGGCCGACGACAGCGACGATCCCCGCCCAGACCGGCTCGCCCGCATAAAGCTCGATGGCGACCCAGACAAAACATACGGCCGGGATCAGCACCCGGCGCCAGAGCGCATCGTAGAATGGATGGTTCGGGTCGATCATATGTCTCTTCTCCTGCAGCCGAACATGCGCGGCTTCCACTGGATATCCGGCCTGACGCGGAAAAATGCAAGATCGCCTGCAGATGAACTTTGCTTGACGAAACCGCTCAACCCTTGCCACCCTCCTCCCATCGATGGCCGCATGCGGGGTAAGTTCCGCCGCCCAACCGTTTTTTTCCGCCATCGGCAGCAGTATTGGCATTGAAGCCTATGCCGAGCTAGGCTAAGAACCTCTCATCGGACACCGGCGAGTCACTGCCGGAACGGTTAGCACCCGTAGCTCAGCTGGATAGAGTGTTGGATTCCGATTCCAAAGGTCACAGGTTCGAATCCTGTCGGGTGCGCCATACATCTAAGATTATTGATTATTTTCAATAACTTAAAATCTTATCACCCTTTATCCTTCACATCACCAAAACTTTGTGACCGAAGAGGCTTCGCTCGACTTCGAACCGTCATTCACTCCCCCTCGATCAAACCAAAGAACGAACGATCGTTTTTTTACAATTGCAAAACCAAACGAACGTTCGTATTGATGAGCCTTCCACCGCGGAGACTCAATCATGGGCAGACCCAGGAAGATTACGGATGACGAGATTCTCGCTGCGGCGGAGAGGGTCGTGGTGCGGCTGGGCGCTTCCGGCTTGTCGATCGATGCGGTTGCCCAGGAAGCCGGCGTCAGCAAGTCCCGCGTCGTTTATGACCACAAATCGAAGAGTGCGCTTCTGGAGGCCATGATTGATCGGCAGATGTCGCTCGAAATGGACCGTGTCAGCGCGGCTGTCGCCGAGCATGCGAACTGCGTTCACCCGGAACTGTTCGGTCGCATTGCTGTGGCCGAACGTGTTCCCGACGATACCGACCGTGCCGTCGCACTGGCCGTGAGCGCATCCGCCTCCGGCGAAGAGGCCTTTCAGCAGAAGATGCGCCAGTGGTCCGAATGGGATCTCGAGGCGATCGCAGGCGGGCCCAGGCCTGATGCCGCCCTGATGTCCTACCTCGCGCTCACCGGCCTCTACTGCATCGAGCTGTTCGGCCTTCCCGAGTGGAATCCGGCCGAACGCGCCCGCGTGCTCGAAAGCATCAGAATAATCTACGCGAGCTTCCCCGACCCCATGGAAGCCTGAACCGACCGAGATCCAAACCAAGGACTATACCATGAATATCCAAACGCTGCCGCGCCTGCGGGCGTGGCTGGTCGCATCGACGCTCATCGTCGCCGTCAGCTCTCAAGCTTCTGCCCAGGAAGGTGGCGCGATGCCTCCGCCGGCCGTCGGTGTACTGCAGCTTGACGCCCACCCGATCCCCGTCGTCAACGAGCTTCCGGGCCGCATCGCCGCGACCCGGACCGCCGAGGTTCGCGCACGCGTTTCCGGCATTCTTCAGGAACGCGTGTTCGAACAGGGGGCGTTCGTCAACAAGGACGACGTCCTCTACCGCATCGATCCTCGCCTCTTCCGCGTCCGGGTCGCCAGCGCGCAAGCCTCCCTGCAGCGGGCCAAGGCCACCCAGGCCAATGCCCGCCAGCAGCTCGAGCGCCAGAAGACCCTTCGCGAGCGCAACGTCGCAACCGGCGTGGAATTCGACACGGCCTCCGTCACCCTCGCCCAGGCCGATGCGGACGTGGCGCTTGCCGAAGCTGCCCTCGACGAGGCGAAAATCAACCTCGATTATACCGAAGTCCGCGCGCCGATCTCGGGCATCATCGGCGGCGCGCTCGTCACCGAAGGCGCACTGGTGACCGCCGACGGAACCTCCAGCCTCGCCCTGATCCAGCAGGTCGATCCGGTCTATGCAGACTTCACCCAGTCGGCGCAGGATCTGATGGCGCTCAAGCGCGCAGTCGCCGAAGGCCGGCTGGAAAGCACCGCCCCCGGCACGGCAAGGGTCGAGCTCGTCTTCGACGACGGCAGCACCTATCGCGAGACCGGGCGGCTTCTGTTCGCCAACGCCTATGTCGACGCCAATACCGGCCAGATCACCCAGCGCGCATCGTTCCCCAACCCGGCGGGAGACCTTCTGCCCGGCATGTATGTTCGCGTGCGCATCGAGCAGGCCGTGCGCCAGAACGCCCTGACGGTTCCGCAGCGTGCCGTCACCCGCACCGAAACCGGACAGGCGCAGGTCTATGTCGTCGAGGGCGATACGGCGAGGCTCCGCGAGATCACGCTCGGTCAGTCCCTGGGGACGGAATGGGTCGTCGAGGGCGGTCTTAAAGGCGGCGAAAAAGTCGTCGTCGACGGCGTCCAGAAAGTCCAGCCGGACAGCAAGGTCGTTCCCGAGGCATGGACGCCGTCGGAAGCGGCGGCCACCGCAAACTCCAAGCCAGCCGAGTAACCAGACATGGCACAGTTCTTCATACGCAGGCCGATCCTTGCCTGGGTCTTCGCATTGTTCATCTCGATCGCCGGCGTGATCGCACTTCCGTTCCTGCCGATCGCCCAGTATCCGAAGGTGGCTCCGCCGCAGCTGACCATCTCGACCTCCTATCCGGGCGCATCGCCCCAGGAAATCTATCAGGGCGTGACCAAGCAGGTCGAAGACGAGTTGAACGGGGTCGAAGGCCTGATCTACTTCGAATCCACATCCGACACGTCCGGTTCCGTCTCGATCAACGCGACGTTCTCTCCCGGCACCAATATCGACCAGGCATCCGTGGACGTGCAGAACGCGATCCGCCGCGTCGAAGCCCGCCTGCCTACAACCGTCCGCTCGCAGGGCGTCACCGTCGAGGAAGCCGGGGCCGGATATCTGATGTTCGTGTCTTTGACATCGAGCGACGGCAAGCGTGACGAGATCGCGCTTGGCGACTACATCACCCGCAACATCATCGGCGAGCTTCGCCGCATCGATGGCGTCGGCCGTGCACAGCTCTTTGCCGCCCAGCGCGCGCTGCGCATCTGGATCGATCCGGACAAGATGGTCGGCCTCAACCTGACGACCGACGACATCAACGCCGCGATCACCGCGCAGAACGCACAGGTCGCGGCCGGCCAGATCGGCGCGTCTCCCAATCCGGTCAGCCAGGATCTGACCGCTACCGTTCTCGTACAAGGACAGTTGAGCTCGCCCGAGCAATTCGGCGAAATCATCCTGCGCGCCAGTTCCGATGGCTCCACCGTGCGCCTCAGGGACGTGGCCCGCATCGAGATCGGCGCAGAGACCTACAATTATGCCAGCCGCCTGAACGGTCAACCGAGCGCCGCCGTCGCGATCCAGCTGTCCTCGACCGGCAACGCCGTTGCGGTATCGAAGGCGATCACGACCAAGATGGAGGAGCTCAAGCGCTACTTCCCGTCGGGGGTCGAATATTCTGTCCCCTACGACACCAGCCCCTTCGTCTCGGCCTCCATCGAGAAGGTTCTGCATACGCTGATAGAGGCGGTCGTCCTCGTCTTCATCGTCATGTTCGTGTTCCTGCAGAATTTTCGCTACACGATCATCCCGACGCTGGTGGTGCCGGTGGCCCTGCTCGGAACACTGGCGGTCATGTATGCCAGTGGCTTCAGCATCAACGTTCTGACGATGTTCGCCATGGTGCTCGCGATCGGCATCCTCGTCGACGACGCGATCGTCGTCGTGGAAAACGTCGAGCGCATCATGGCCGAGGAAGGCCTTTCACCCAAGGCCGCGACGAAGAAGGCGATGGGCCAGATCACCGGGGCCATCCTCGGCATCACCCTCGTGCTCGCCTGCGTGTTCATTCCGATGGCGTTCTTCCCGGGTTCGACCGGCATCATCTACCGCCAGTTCTCGCTGACCATGGTGGCGTCGATCGCCTTTTCGGCATTCCTCGCTCTCTCCCTCACCCCTGCCCTTTGTGCCACTTTCCTGAAGCCCATCAAGCCGGGGCATCACGAGAAGCGGGGTATCGGAGGCTGGTTCAACCGCAACTTCGATAGGCTGACCGC
This sequence comes from Hyphomicrobiales bacterium, assembly GCA_900466875.1. Classification (GTDB taxonomy): domain Bacteria; phylum Pseudomonadota; class Alphaproteobacteria; order Rhizobiales; family Rhizobiaceae; genus Neorhizobium. Next base: position 31,366 of record UBNQ01000003.1, read on the forward strand.
GGGTTATTCCAAGTCGGTGACCGGCATGGCGAAGCGTGCCGGCCGGATGATGGTGGTTTACCTGGCTCTTGTCGTCGGCCTCGGTTATCTCTTCGTCAGCCTGCCGACGGCCTTCGTGCCGGACGAGGACCAGGGCTTCCTGATCGTCGATATCCAGGGACCGCCGGAAGCCAGCGCCAACCGCACGCTGGAATCGGTCAAGCAGATCGAGGAAATCTTCAAGGCCGAGCCTGCATTCAGGGACATCATCGCGATCCAGGGCTTCAGCTTCTCCGGCAACGGCCCGAATGCCGCCATCGCCTTCGTGACGTTCAAGGACTGGGCGGAACGCGGCGAAGGAAACACGGTGCAGGAGATCGCCGACCGCGCCAACATGAAACTCTTCGGGCTGAAGGACGCGACGACATTCGCATTGTCGCCGCCACCGATCGAAGGATTCGGCACCACGGGCGGCTTCTCTTTCCGCCTCCAGGACAGAAGCGGCCTCGGACAGGCGGAACTTGCAAAGGCGGCGGGCGAACTGATGGCCAAGGCAGGCCAGAGTTCGGTCGTCACCGGAATGCGCATCGAGGGCATGCCGGATGCAGCCCAGGTCCTGCTCGTCATCGATCGCGAGAAGGCGAACACGTTCGGCATCTCGTTCTCCGACATCAACAACGCCATCACCGCCAATCTCGGCTCGTCCTACATCAACGACTTCCCCAATGCGGGACGCATGCAGCGCGTCATCGTTCAGGCGGAAGACCGCAGTCGACTACAGATCGAGGATGTGCTGAAGATCAACGTCCGCAACACCAATGGCGGCATGGTTCCCTTGTCGTCCTTCGCGATTGCGCAGTGGCAGAAGGGTGCGCCGCAGATCGTCGGCTACAACGGTTATCCAGCGGTCCGCATTGCCGGTTCCCCTGCACCGGGAGAATCCTCCGGCGCAGCGATCGCCGAGATGGAACGCCTCGCATCCGAGCTTCCCGAAGGGTTCGGCTTCGAGTGGACCGGCCAGTCGCTCGAGGAGATTTCCTCCGGCAGCCTGGCTCCGATCCTGTTCGGCCTCAGCATTCTCTTCGTGTTCCTGCTGCTGGCGGGTCTCTACGAAAGCTGGTCCATCCCGCTATCGGTGATGCTCGTGGTACCGCTCGGGGTCATCGGATGCGTGCTCGCGGTCCTCGCCCGCGACATGTCGAACGACATCTACTTCAAGGTCGGCCTGATCGCGATCATCGGTCTGTCGGCGAAGAACGCGATCCTGATCGTCGAGTTCGCCAAGGATTATTTCGCGCAGGGCAAGCCGCTGCTCGAATCCGCCATCGATGCCGCAAAGGTGCGTTTCCGTCCGATCATCATGACCTCGCTCGCCTTCACCCTCGGCGTCGTGCCGCTGGCGATCGCGACGGGACCGAGCGCCGCCAGCCAGAACGCCATCGGCACCGGCGTGCTCGGCGGCATGATCTCCGCGACGGTTCTGGCAATCTTCTTCGTTCCGGCGTTCTTCGTCTTCGTCCTCAAAGTGATGCGGACGAAGCGCCCGGAACCGGAGGAAGATGCGGCTTAGGCTGCCGCATCGCCGCCCGCGCCTCCCCGGCCGCGGGCGGCACTCTCTTCCTTCATGACATCTTCCCGGGGCATCTCCCACGCGCTAGACAATGGGAGCAGCGTCGCTTGCCTAGATCACGCTCGTCAAAGCCCTGCGCGGTGGGCGGCTGGGTGAACTTGGGCCTAAACTCGCCCTGGCTGCATCGAAACCCTGATCGAGGCTATTCCGGCCAGCAACATCTGCCGCCCGGCATCGCGAGACCCTACCGTTCTTCGTAGGAACGATAGACGGTCCGGAGCCCCTCCAGAATCCGCCCTCGCTCCTCGCTGGTCCACTCGTGGAAACCGAACAGTTCAGTGCAGTAGAAACCCGTGAGGGCGAGATAGGCCATCAGCGCAGCCTCCGGCTTCGGTCCGGCCGCCATCGCGGAGAGATCGTTCTTCGTCCAGTCCTGCATGATCTTCTGAAGGCTGTCATCGTTCGAAAGCGAGGCACTGATCGCAACGGCGACGGCCTTGTCGGTTTCGGTGAGAAGCTGTTGCGCGGATGCAATCCGACCGAACAGTTCGGGATGCGGCGTATCGGCGCTTTTCGCTACGCAGTGTTCGATCAGGTCCTGATCCCGCTTGAACTGGCGATCGATGATCGCTTCCAGGATGCCGCTTTTGGATTTGTGGTAATAGACCACTTGGGATTTGCTGATGCCCGCTTCCTGGGCGACCGCATCGATGGACAACCCTGCGGACCCAAGCCTTGTAATGACACGCGCCGCGGCATCCAGAATGTCATCAGGCTTGATCCTCTGAGTACGCGCCACGACAGAACCCCTTCAAAAACGAACGTTCATTCGACGATACAGGAGCTTGCCGGCGTCCGGAATACCGCGATGCAGGAAACGTTGTGTCTTCCAAGGATTGATCAGGCGTAACCTCAGAGGCTGGCCACAAGCCGTGCCGACAACTCGGCGATCATGCGACGCTGCTGCCGGTTCGTGGTTTCCATCGCGTGGGTCGACAGCAATGCACCTGCATCGGCATTCGCCGACGCGTTGATCACGGCGTTGTATTCCTTCATCCACGGTGTGAGATGTTTCAGGTAGGCTTCGGCAAGCGCGCTGATTTCCTGGTCATCCGTATGAGGCCCCAGCGCATCGAAACGTCTCGAAAGATCTTTGACGATCGAGGCAAGCCCGGGCTCCGTCAATCTGCCGTAGAGGTCGGCCAGTTCCCGGCGGCCGTCTGCGTCGACCATGTGACCGAGCAGCACGGACTGTTCCCGCCCTGCCGCGATGGCCGTCTCGGATCGCCCTGCCTCCAGAGACAGCAGTGATCGGGCAATCTCGGGCGGCATGTCGAGCGGCGCATCGCCTGCACGCAGCGCGGCGATCGTCCTGCGTTGCTGCTCCAAAACAGCAATCTTCCTGGCCAGCGCGTCATCGAGTTCGTCGAGGGTTTCTTGCCTGCCATCCTCGTCGCCATCCAGCATGTCGGGAAGCTTTGCCAGAGGAAGGCCGAGTTCGGTCAACTGCCCGATCCGCAGAAGCCTGATCAGGTGCCGGATACCATAGGTCCGATATCCGTTCGCTTCCCTTGGCGGCTCCGGCAACAGGCCGATCTGGTGATAGTGCCTCAGCGTGCGGACCGTGACCCCTGCGATTTTCGCGATATCCTTGCTGTGCATCGGTCCCTCTATGTTCGTGGATGCAGGTGACGGCTCAGGAACCGTTCGATTGCGCCGTAGAGTTCAACATTGCTGTCCTGGTTGATGAACCAGTGCCCCTCGCGCTCGTTGACCAGATACTCGACATCCACCCCGTTTGCGCGCACGGCTTCGACCACTGCATCCGCCTGCGCCTTAGCCACGCGCACGTCATTGACCCCATGGATGACCAGCAAGGGCTTGCGGATCTGATCCAGTCGGCTCACCGGAGAGCGCGCCAGCATGTCGGCGTTCTGTTCCGGCACCGCCGGGTCACCCATATAGGCGAGATAGTTATTGACCAAAGTCGGCCGCACGAACGGGACCACGCCTTCGACGAGAGACCGAAGGTCGGACATTCCGGAATAATCGATCGCAGCCGCAAAATGGTTGGGGGTGAAACTCGCCCCGACAAGCGCGCAATAGCCGCCATAGGAGCACCCGCAGATCGCCACGCGCTCCGGATCCGCGATGCCTTCGGAGATCATCCAGTCGAGCCCGTCGATGAGATCCTCATGCATGCGGCCCGCGAACTCGCCGATGGCGGCCTGCATGAACGACTTTCCATATCCGGTGGAGCCGCGGAAATTGACCTGAAGAACGGCATAGCCGCGGCTTGCGAAAAACTGCACCTCGGGATCGTAGACGCAGGCATCGCGATACCATGGGCCGCCGTGGACGAGAAGGACGGCCGGCAGGTCGCGCGGCTCCACGCCTGCGGGAAGCGTGATGTGGCAGGGAAGCTTCAGGCCATCGCAGGAGGTGACGGTTACGGTTCGAACGGATGCGAGCTGTTCCGGCGCGATCTCGGTGAACCGCCGACCGAGGATACGGGCCTTGCCGGTTGCGTGATCATAGTACCAGGTCGTGCCGGGATGCCGATCGTTGGTGAATTCGACGACCCATCGGCGGCCCTCCTCGTCACAGGACATGTGGCCCGGATCTCCGTCTGACAGGCTTTGCAACGCTTGGAGAACCGAGGCGAAATGCGGGTCGAGCGCGTGGATGACCTGGCGTTCTCCAAGATAGCGTGCCCCCAGCAACGCACCCGTGACCGAGTTCAGGATCAGGCTCGAAGGAAAGCGGGGATCAGCTTCGGGTCTGGGGGTATCGAGACTATGGATCGGATGGCTGTCGATCTCGGTCTCCTCCCCGGTCGTCAGATCGATGCGGGCAAGCCTTGTGCGGTCGGTCCCGGTATTCGAACCGAACAGGATACTCCGCCCATCCGGATCGGCGCGGACGGGCATCGGGCCGAGGGGATAGTCCCGTCCCTTGAAGGTCGCGATTGTCGTGAACGCGCCGTCTTCGTAACGCGTAAGTTCGTGGTCCCCGTTCTGGTTGATCACGAAGGCGTGGAGTTTTCCGCCTGGGACGATGACCCAGCCGACAAAGCGGCCGGAGCTTTCGGCAATCGTCGTCAAAGCCCCTGTCTCGAGATCGATCTCGTAGAGATCGATCAATTCCGGGCTTCGGTAGTTCATCTGCACGAAGGCCTTTTCGGGATGCCTCGTAGAAAGCTCGAGGCTCATGACCCGTACTCCTGAAAATGGTGTCAGGTTCATGTCTTCGAGGTCGGAGCGTTCGACCTCGACCCGGTGAAGATGCCAGTTCTCGTCGCCATCGGCATCCTGAACGAAGAGGATGTATCGGGAATCCTGCGTCCAGCAAAAACCATCGATGCTGCGGGTCTCGTCGGCGGTTAACCGCCTGTCGTTGCGATCGCCTCCCGCAGCGAGCGCCCTAACCCAGATGTTCAGATACCCGTTCCATGGCGCAAGATAGGCCACGCTGGAACCATCAGGTGAAATTTGCGCGCGGGAAAACGCCGGTGCGCTGAACAGGAGTTCGATCGGAAGGGGATGTGTCACCGTCATGTCGAGCCTCGTCGATTGGCGGCTACATGAGCCGCAGGAGTTAGTTCGACACGACAACTAGACTATGACGTAAGGTTGGGGTCAACACGTTATTTGAACTCGCCGCATTGCCTTTGAAAATCAGCGCCATCATGTCGGCCGCGTGCGGCAGAGCCGCCACTGGCAGGGCGTGTGGTTTGACGAATAGGCTGAACGTAGCAGTACGATCGGGCAGACGGACGCGACGTGCGCGCCCCATAAACGCAAAAAAGCCCGGATCGCTCCGGGCTTTCGTTTGTCTATGCGATCGAATTAGAACGAGCGCTGCAGACGCAGGAAACCGTCCCACTTGTCGGCAGAGTCAGCGCCGTTATCAACGTCGGTGTAGTTGAGTGTGGCCTTGGCTGCGAGGTTCTGGGTGATGGCATAGTCAGCCGTCACGCCGACGCGCCATGCATCGCCGCCGTCGAAGTCGCCATCGACCAACTCGACGTTATCCCAGTACTGGGCGCCCGGTGCGATCGAGAACTTGTCGGTGACCTTGATGGCGTATTCCGCACCGATCGTCCACTCGGAAGCGTCGAAGTAGCGGTTCTGGCCGAATGCGTAGGCAGCGAAGATGCCGAGCGAACCCGGACCGAGATCTGCGTTCAGCGTGGAGGCAAGAGCGGCATTTTCGTTATCGAAGTCATAACCGGCGAAGAAGTCGACGGTTACGCCACCGAACTTGCCGGTGATGACGCCGTTGACGCCGATTTCGTCCTGACCGCGACCGCTGCCGGCAACGTCGTCCTTCCAGCCATCCTGCGAGTCGAATGCATCAACCTGGCCGTAGACCGAGAATGCGCCGCCGTCATAGGTGTAACGGATGGAGTTGTTCAGCGTGTCTGCACCCGAACCGCCGTTGTCATACGGGCTGGCGTCGTGCAGAACGGTTTCGCCCGGAAGCCCCGTGTCGAAATAGTTGTAGAAGTAACCGACGCGGAAGCCGCCCAGTTCGATGTAGGTTTCGTTCAGTGCAAAGTCGCTCGTGCCGTCGTTGTTGTTGGCGCGAAGCGTGATGCGCGAACCGAGCGCACCGAATTCGGTGTCCGACTTGGCATCGAGACGGATCTGGGCGCGGGTGTTGGTGCGGTAGCCAGCGTCGTCGCCGGACAGATCATCGTCGCTGCGGCCGTCGAGCTGAACGCGGACATAACCGCCGATCTTGAGGCAGGTTTCGGTGCCCGGAATGTAGAAGTAGCCGGTGCCGAAGGCGTCACAAACGCGGACATATTCCATCGGCTCGGGCTCTGCCGCGACGATCGCATCGGCAGCCTGCGCGCCGGATACTGCTGCGAGAGCTGCAGCGGAGCCGAGAAGAAGGCTCTTGATGTTCATTATGATCTCCATTCAGACGATGGACCGCGGCCGGGAGCCTATCCACCAAATTAAAAAACCGAAGAAACGTTCGGTGGGAAAGGAATACGAATGTACGGCGGAGGACTGAAGCACGAGTTCCCGTGGGCGGTCGGGTAAAAGGATGCCGCGCTGGCGGATGTTGCGCACGCGCATCGGTTTGTAACCGTACGTAATTTGATGGTAATCAAATGGTATCAGAAGCTTGAGCCAGCCACGCCTCTGCGACAAATCAGAAGATGCCACGGTGTTGATGCAAACCGATAGAAGCCGTCTGATTCTGACGTCCGGAACTGTTGCCGACATCGACGGCGGCGCATCAGTGCATGCCCGATGAGGCTCAGGCCGCACCCGCGACATGATCCAGCAGACGCGGCAGGATGATCACCGCACGGGCTCCTCCCGAATCGGCTTCCTCGTATCGGATTTTTCCCTCGTGAGCATCGATGATCGACTTGGCCAGAGCAAGACCGAGACCACTCCCACCCGTTTCCCTGCAGCGGGATTCCTCAAGGCGAACAAACGGATTGAAAATACGGATCCGGTCGGCTTCAGGTACACCCGGCCCGTCATCATCGATCAGCAGGCAGACGTCCCCCATTGCCGGACGAACAAAGACCCGTGCCCGGTGACCGTATCTCAGAGCATTCTCCACGACATTTCGCAGCGCTCGTTTTAATGCAGCCCGACGCCCATAAATGAAGAAATGATGCGGATTGACCAGAGTGATATCGCCACCTGCGGCGCTCAGATCGTCGACCAGTTCGTTCATCAGGTCTTCAAGCTGGAACACGACTTCCGGCTCCGTCGTATCGCTGCTGCGCGACAGGGAGAGCGCACCATCCACCAGCTCCTGAATCTCGTCGAGACACACACCAAGCCGGTCCTTGGGATCGCCGTCATCCAGAAGCTCGATCCTCAGCCGCATCGCCGTTATCGGAGATTTGAGATCGTGCCCGATCGCCGCAAGCATTCTGGCGCGTTCATTGAGCAATCTGGTCAGACGGTCCGCCATATCATTGAAAGCATGGGTCAGTTTTCTCAGCTCGGAAGGCCCGGAGGCGGAAATCGGCTGTAGCGTCTCGCTTCGACCCAGATTTTCGGCGGCATCCGACAGGTGGCGAAGCGGCGTGGTTATTTTCGCTACGATGGTCCAGACGACCGCCACGACGATGGAGATGGTCGCAAGGATCGTGGCGGTAAGCTGCCACGCCCATGGCTTTGGCAACCGCAACACATCTCGTGCGGTAAGCCAGCGCCCATCGTCCAGCGCGATCGAGGCAAGAAGCACAAGGTTTCGACCGGGCTTGTCGCCATGATCTGTCAGCTCTTGCTGCCGCCCGATTTCGGCGGCAGCAAGAATAAATCCGTCCCCGAGCGTAAGGCCGAACTTGTTTTTCAGAAAGATCGCGAGGTCTTCGGACAGTTGCAGCTCATCACGTACCTGTGGAGCAGTATCCGTGATCGTAAACTGCATGCCCCATTCCGAGGGCGTGCGGACAATCGCGTCCTCGTCGTCGTCAGGAAGCGTCTTCAGCATCTTCGCAGTGCTGAGCAATCGTTCGACGGCATCAAAGGCTCGGTAATCGAGAAGTTGCCTGTTCTTATCGTGCAGGAAATAGGAAAGGCTGAGCATCTGCGCCGCAAGCAGGCAGCCGAGGAGCAACAGGATGAGCTGGCCTCGAACGCTTTGAGGGACGCCGAATTTCATATGTCAGGCTCTGGTTACATCCGCGACAAGGCAATACCCGCCTCCGCGCACGGTAATAATGAGTTCTGGACGATCCTTACTCTGTTCTATCTTCCTTCGCAAACGGCTGACCTGGTTGTCTATCGCACGATCGAATGGACCCGCACTGCGTGCCGACGTCAGTTCAAGCAGCCGTTCCCGGGAAAGGATGACCCTGGGTCGCTCCAGAAACGCCATCAGCAACTGGAAGTCGGCAACGGTGAGCGGTGTCTCGACGCCGACCTCATCGACGAGGCAGCGGCGGTCGATCTGGAGTGACCAGTTGCCGAACCGGAGGATCTGGCCGCCATGCTCCCCACCCAGCGATGGGGCCGACGGCTCGTAACGTCGCAGGATGGCCTTGATCCTTGCGACGACCTCCCGCGGATTGAATGGCTTGGCGAGATAATCGTCCGCCCCAAGTTCGAGACCGATGATCCGGTCCGTTTCCTCGTTGAGAGCGCTCAGCATCAGGATCGGGATCTTGCTCGCAGTCCTGAGACGATGGCAAATGGCCAATCCGTCTTCCCCCGGAAGCATGACATCCAGGATCACCAGATCGAAGGCTGCAGACATCAGCACCCGGTCCATTTCCTTGCCGCCATCTACGGCAACGGCCCGCATGCCCACCTTCTCCAGATAGAGCTTCAGCGCATCCCGGGTCTGTGCGTGATCGTCGACAATCAGTATGTAGGGCGCGCTGGTCATAGCAGCGATTTATCCGATGGAAATTCGACGCGCACCAGGAATTTTGTAACGGCACGTCGCAGAAGGCGTAGATGCGACAGCAGGATACCATTCTGGCTTTTGTCAGGGATAATCCGGAGACAAACATCCGCTATAGAATTGGTGTCGATGTCGTGTTGAAGGATGAGCGTTCTCCTCCCCGGTCAACTGGCAGGGTACGCAGCTTCGCTGACGTCGGCGCCATGAGAAGAACCACCTTTCATGGCTCGCTGTTTTGGAAGCGCAACTGTAAACGCCGGTTCAATCTCGACCTCCAGTCAGGACACCACTCGGTTGCGCTTCCAGCCCCTCACCGGGCTTGCCGCACCGACCTCATCTTCCCTTGTCAGTCATGTTGAACTAAATCCGATCTCGCGGGTTTCTTTTGCCCACCTATTGTCGCCGATCTAAGGAGGCTGTTCTATGAAAACACTGCTTGTCATGGCTATTGCCGCACTTGCGCTGACAGCCTGCAATTCCACCGGCAATCCCGAATTCCGCGCGATAGACTACGGCCCCGGCATCGCACCGATTTCCGGCAGCCTGACCTATCGCGGACAGCCGAAACGCCGGTCCGCCAACATGCCGGTCGGCTCCACCTTCACCCACGAGTTTTACAACGACTTCGGAAGCCGTGTCGAAGAGCGTTACCGGGTATTGGAAGACGGCAGCCTCGACATCTTCAGCCGCAGGATATCGTCGATCACCATTGGCCGTTAATCCGCATTCGACGTGCCCGGTGTTGGTCGACCCGACGGAACAGAAGGCGGCAGCAACCGTTCTCCTCCGAAGGCAAAAAACGGAGGCAAGAATGGCTGAAGACAAGGACGCACGCAACGCGGTCGAACGCGGCAGCGCAAATGCAGGACAAGGACGACATCCCGCAGCAGGCCCTCATGCCAAAGAACACCTGACGGATCATGCCAAGACTCCGGGCACCGGCTCCTTGCCGGCAAAAGACAGCAAGGACACTGATTCCGGCCCCGAATGACCGGGCCACCGGCGCACCTCTTCAGGAGTCCGGCACGCACATGTCTGAAGCGCTACCATCACCACTTGCCCGCTCTCTTCCCGCCGGTTAACACCGCTTGACGACAACGCGGGCAAGGCAGAATGACGGGAGAAACCATCACCCTTTATGAGGCGATCGGCGGCGACGTGACGGTGCGCGCGCTGGCAAAGCGTTTCTATGACCTGATGGACACGCTGCCGGAAGCCCGCAACTGCCGGGCGATCCATCCGCAAAACCTCGAAAGCAGCCAGGCCAAGCTTTACGACTATCTGACCGGCTATCTCGGGGGGCCGCCGGTGTATGTCGAGAAATATGGCCATCCGCGTCTGCGCTCCCGCCATTTCGGCGCAGAAATCGGGCCTGCCGAACGTGATGAATGGCTTTTATGCTTCCGGCGCGCGCTCGACGAGACCGTCGAAAATCCGAAGCTGCGCGACATCATCTGGCCGCCGATCGAACGGCTTGGCCATCACATGCAGAACAGGGAATAGGCTTTTGGAAAGTTTAACGAAACTGCGGCCGTTGATTCTGTTTGTGAGCGGGCTGATGGGACTGTCGGGCATCGCTCTCGCAGCTGCAGCAAGCCATGGCGGAGACACGCATTTTCTCGGCAATGCGTCGACCATGTGCCTGGCCCACGCACCGGTTCTGCTGGCGCTTTATATGAGTCACGGTGCGTTCAGGACGGCGACGCTTTCCGCCCTCGTCTTGTGCCTCGGCACAATCATCTTTGCCGGCGATCTGGTCGCACGGCATTATCTGGGAGACCGGCTTTTCCCGTTCGCGGCGCCGGCAGGCGGTACGCTGATGATGCTGGGCTGGCTGTTGATCGCGGCGGGCGCCTTTTTCGGTCGCCGCACCTGACCGGTTAAAGTTTCCACCGGCTTTATCGGCGGAACAGGAGCACCTTCCCCGCCTCCCATGACGGCACGGTCGTCGCACTGACCGTGGCATGGGCGGAAAAACGGATCACGTTGTCATCATCGCGCCGGTCGTCCCGGCTGCGGCTTGCCAGAATCTCGTAAAGCTCCGGCACCAGTCCCTCACCATTCTGCTCCGCCAGCTTGTGCAGGCCGATAAACAGGCTGGTGTCAGGACGCTCGTCTCTCATCACTTCTTTCCTTCATCGTCTGGAGCGCACGTTCAAGGCTCGATTTCGAGCCGTTGCGCAGCGGGACGAAGGCGACACCGAACTTCTTGCAGCCCGTCTTCACCCTCAGACACGCATCGTGGCTGATACAGTCGATGGGGCAGAACACGCAGTCGACGGAGGGAAGCACGGTATCGATACGGGAAACGGCTTCGCGCAGGCCACCATCGTGGTGGATCAGCTCGGCGCCGTGGCGGGTTGCAATTGCCCGCAGGTGAGCGACCTGACAGTCACGGCCGCCGACGTAAAGGAAAGAACGCACGTCGATCGCGTCACGATCCGGTTTTGCCTGCTGGGTTGCAGCCGCCGCCTCGTTTGCGCCGCCGTTCTTCCGTTTCTGCTTCTTCGCCATCACGCCTCGCCTGATCGATTCTCATCTCGGGAACCTTCGGTGAGCGGCACCTTAGATAAGTTGACAATCAGAGTAAAGATTAAACGTGAGGATCATACTCATATTTATTTCAGAGACGGGATGACAATTGGAAGCAGCGACAGAACCCATCTTTGCGGCCTTTTTTTAAAGGCGGCTCTCCACCGATGTCATGCGGATGCCGACGAAATTGTCCCGATCGTCGGAAACGATCTCGCCGTAACCGATCGTCCGCCCATTGACCTGAAGCTCGACCGGCTCTCCGAAACGCTTGTCGAGCCTGAACCAGGATCCTTGTTTTGTTGCCGCCAGTTGAGCGACCGAGACCTTCGCCCTACCGATCACCACCTGAACTTCGACGGGGATCTCACCAAGGCGCGCACGGGACGGCTGCGGCTGCATGGAGCTCTCCTCCGATGGCGGAAATTCCGGAAACACGGGAGATGGCTTGCCGGCAGCGTCGTCGATCATGATGGTCACCTTCTGAAATATGCGGGGGGGCGCGACTCGCTCTAAAATAAACGCTGCCAAATCCCACTTCGCTATGGACCGGCGACGATCCTTAACGAGCCGTTAACATCCACAGTTGACGGATCATAAAGATGCAAATGCGACAGACGATCACAAAATCAACTCGTGTGCCCACTGCGCGTCGTGCGAGTTCTGACCACGGTCGAGGCGCGCATGCGCTTGAGCGCGGTCAGCGGCAAACCGCCTTTGGCCAGGGCATCGATGAAAAACGTGTCTTCCGGCTGCGAAAAGATCAGGACCATCTTGTCCTTCATCACATTGCGTTTGGCGCAGGTGAAGAAAACCTCGTTATCGCCGAGGCAGAGATAGAAATGATCGGGAAGGAACTCCACGGCACCCGCCTGAATGAGGGCACCCGTCTCGCAGATGCCGACAATCCGCACCTGCAGGCTGGAAAAGGACTTTACCCCGCCATTCGGATAGACTGCACGCGCCACGAGATTGGCCTTGCGGTATCGAACCTTCGGGTTGTCATTCGCCCCGTAGAATTGCGCAAGGAAATGGCGCGGCTTGCTGCTTTCCAACATAAGGCGGTCCGGCGTGGTTAAAACAATCCTAACTTTGTACCGGAACGGGAAAATCCGTTCAATTGTCAGATTTAGGGGTAAATTCAGCATCTTGGCATATGATGACGAACGCAGGTCCACCAAGGGATCAAACCCCGGCGCGCATGCGCATGCGCCAAAATAACGAACACGCCGAGCGGACAGCCGCTTAAGCGGCAGCGGTTACATTTCACGCTGCGGCCCTCACCGCTTACGAGGGCCGCATAAGATCGTGTTGAGCGGCCCGCGCCTCAGGCGGTCACGTCGATGACCACGCGCCCTCTGATCTTTCCCTCGACGATCGCCTGCGCAAGTTCCGGCAGTTTCGACATCGGCTCGACGGTTGTGATCGCATCCAGCTTGCCCTTGTCCAGATCACGGGCCAGCCTGCTCCATGCAGCCAGACGCTGCTCCCTCGGGGCCATCACCGAATCCACACCGATCAGGGTAACGCTGCGCAGGATATGCGGCAGCACCGTCGCCGGAAGATCGGCACCGCCCGCGAGACCGCATGCGGCAATCGCACCACCGCGCGCCGTCTGCGCCAGTGCATTGGCAAGCGTTGTGGAACCGACGCTGTCGACGCCACCCGTCCAGCGCTCCTTCTGCAGCGGCCCGCCCTTCTGCTGCAATTCGGCCCGATCGATGAAATTGGTCGCGCCGAGAGATTTGAGATAGGCATGGGTTTCCGGACGCCCGGTAGACGCGGTTACATTGTAGCCACGGGCGGAAAGCAGCGCGATCGCCACCGATCCCACGCCACCGGCAGCGCCCGTTACCAGCACTTCGCCCTCACCCGGATTGATAGCACCCCATTTTTCCAGGGCTTCGACGCAAAGTGCGGACGTATAACCGGCGGTGCCGATCGCCATCGCCTGCTGCAGCGAAAACGCCTCCGGCAGCGGGATCAGCCATTCGGCCTTCACCCGCTGGTAGCGCCCGTAAGCACCCGGTTCGGTTTCCGAAAGGCCCCATCCGTTCAGGATCACCTTGTCACCCGGCTTCCACTCGGGAGACCGCGACTCGACCACCGTTCCGGAAATATCGATCCCGGCGATCAAAGGTGTGCGGCGGGCGATGCGGCCCTTGCCGGTGATGGCCAGCCCGTCCTTGTAGTTCAGCGTCGAGTAGGCGATCTCGACGAGGACATCGTTGTCGGGCAGTTCATTGACGGAGACTTCCCTGAAGGCTGCTGCCGGCTTGCCATCGACGGTGTCGATGACCACCGCCCTGAACGTTTCAACCATTTCGTCACTCCAATTGCTTTGCTTTACGGTCCGTATCTAGAGCCGAAGCGAATTCCGGCTATTGATGCATGTCACGATCGCAAGGGTCCAGATGCCGCCCTTTCAGAACGCACGAGGCTGCATGTCGCGGCGGGCGCAAAGCAGAAAATTTACCGTTTGATAAAATTTTAAGCCGTGTTACGATCTGCCCAATAGTTGTCCATAACCATATAATGAGGGAACTCGGATGGAACGACTGGGAAGCGGGATCGAGGCCGGAAGGCTCTCGTCCAACGAATACGCATCGAATTTTTCCGACCTTCACCCGCGCCTCGACAAGCATGAGGCGCTGGTGGCATCAGACCGCTGTTACTTCTGTTATGACGCGCCGTGTATGACGGCCTGTCCCACCGCCATCGATATCCCGATGTTCATCCGGCAGATATCGACTGGCAATCCGCTCGGATCGGCCAAAACCATCTTCGACCAGAACATTCTGGGCGGAATGTGCGCCCGCGTCTGTCCCACCGAAACGCTCTGCGAAGAGGTCTGCGTCCGCAACACGGCCGAGGACAGGCCTGTCGAGATCGGCAAGCTGCAGCGTTATGCGACCGACATCGCCATGGAGACCGGCCGGCAGTTCTTCGAACGAAGGGCACCCAGCGGCAAGAGGATCGCCGTCGTCGGCGCAGGCCCCGCAGGCCTTGCCGCCGCGCACCGGCTGGCGGTCAACGGCCACGACGTCACCATTCTCGAAGCCCGCGAAAAATCCGGCGGTCTCAACGAATATGGCATCGCCACCTATAAGGCGGTCGACGATTTTGCCCAGCGCGAAGTCGATTACGTCACCGCCATCGGCGGCATCACCATCGAACACGGCAAGGCACTGGGCCGCGATTTTTCGCTGTCCGATCTGACCTCCGATTATGACTCTGTCTTCCTCGGCATGGGCCTGTCCGGCGTCAACGGATTGGGCGTCGATGGCGAGACCCTCTACGGCGTCGATGACGCTGTCGATTTCATCGCGGCACTGCGTCAGTCACATAACAAGGCAACTGTCCCGATCGGCCGCCGTGTCGTCGTCATCGGTGGCGGCATGACTGCAATCGACGCCGCGATCCAGGCAAAGCTGCTCGGCGCCGAGGAAGTGACGATCTGTTACCGCCGCGGCAAGGAAAACATGAACGCCTCGACATGGGAGCAGGATCTTGCTGCCTCGAAAGGCGTCATCATCCGCCATTGGCTCGCGCCGAAATCGATCATCGGCAAGGATGGAAAGGTTGCCGGCATAGAGGTTGAATATACCGCGATGAAGGACGGCAGGCTCACCACCACCGGCGAAACCGGCATCATCGCCGCCGACCAGATTTTCAAAGCCATCGGCCAATCCTTCCAGGCCTCGGGCCTCGGCGCGCTGCAATTCGACAAGGGCAGGATCGCGGTGGATGCAGAGGGCCGCACCTCGCTCGAAACCGTCTGGGCCGGCGGCGACTGTATCGGTCGCGGCGAGGACCTCACCGTATCGGCCGTCGCGCAAGGCCGCGACGCAGCTGAAAGCATCAACCGCATGCTGGCAGCCGGCGCTCAGCCGGCCAGTGCAGTGGCCTGAGGGGAGACGAGAACCATGGCTGATATCCGCAACAATTTCGTCGGCATCAAATCCCCCAACCCCTTCTGGCTCGCCTCGGCTCCGCCGACCGACAAGGCCTATAATGTCGAGCGCGCCTTCAAGGCCGGCTGGGGCGGCGTCGTCTGGAAGACGCTGGGCGAACAAGGCCCGCCTGTCGTCAACGTCAACGGCCCGCGCTACGGCGCCATCTGGGGCGCTGACCGCAGACTTCTCGGCTTGAACAATATCGAACTGATCACCGACCGCGACCTCTATACCAATCTCATCGAGATGAAGCAGGTGAAAAAGAACTGGCCGGACCGAGCGATCGTCGCCTCGATCATGGTTCCCTGCGAGGAAAATGCCTGGAAGGCGATCCTGCCGCTGGTCGAGGAGACGGAAGTCGACGGCATCGAACTCAACTTCGGCTGTCCGCACGGCATGTCCGAACGCGGCATGGGCGCTGCGGTCGGCCAGGTGCCGGAATATATCGAGATGGTGGTCCGCTGGTGCAAGCAATATTCCCGCATGCCGGTTATTACCAAGCTGACACCGAACATCACCGACATCCGGCAACCCGCCCGCGCCGCCAAACGCGGCGGCACCGATGCAGTCTCGCTGATCAACACGATCTCGTCGATCGTCTCGGTCGATCTCGACAGCTTTTCGCCCAACCCGTCGATCAACGGCAAGGGCAGCCACGGCGGTTATTGCGGTCCGGCGGTCAAGCCGATCGCGCTCAACATGGTGGCCGAGATCGCCCGCGATCCGGAAACCTACGGCCTGCCGATCTCCGGCATCGGCGGCGTGACCACATGGCGCGATGCCGCCGAATTCCTGGCACTCGGCGCCGGCAACGTGCAGGTCTGCACCGCGGCAATGACCTACGGCTTCAAGATCGTCGAGGAGATGATCACCGGCCTCTCCGCCTGGATGGATACGAAGGGCCACCGCACGCTGGACGATATCACCGGCCGTGCGGTGCAGAACGTCACCGACTGGCAATATCTCAACCTCAATTACATAGCCAAGGCGCATATCGATCAGGACGCCTGCATCAAATGCGGCCGCTGCCATATCGCCTGCGAAGACACCTCGCATCAGGCCATTACCGCGATGGTCGATGGGGTCAGGCATTTCGAGGTGAAGGAAGAGGATTGCGTCGGCTGCAATCTCTGCGTCAACGTCTGTCCGGTGGAAAACTGCATCACCATGGAGGCCCTGCCCGCCGGCCAACTCGACAAACGCACCGGTCGCAACGTCGATCCCAACTACGCCAACTGGACGACCCATCCGAACAACCCGATGGCACGGCAAGCGGCGGAGTAGATGAGAACGGGTCAGCCGCCTTCCGGGCGACTGACCTTGCGTTGCCCGAACGTTTTTCTGTAAGCGGCGGGGCTTGTCCCCAGCCGCTTGCGAAAATGATGGCGCAAGGTTGCCTGCGTGGCGAAACCGCAGGCGACCGCGATATCGTCCAGCGACGCCGAAACCTGCTTCTCGAGCAGGTCGCGCGCCAGCCGCAAACGCTCCTTGACCAGCCATTCTCCGACACTGTCGCCGGTCGCGGCCTCGAAACGACGCTGGAAAGTCCGCATGCTCATGCCGGCCCGTTCCGCCAGCATGCGGATCGGTTGTTCCTCGAAAAGTCGGCCGCGCATCCAGTCGATCAGCGGGCCGAGGCGAAGCCCTTCCCTCTCCTGCGGCACCGGTGATGCGATGAACTGCGCCTGCCCTCCCTCGCGATGCGGCGGCACGACCAGCCTGCGGGCAACGCTATTAGCCGCCTCTACGCCGAAATCGCCACGCACGACATGCAGGCAGAGATCGATGCCGGCAGCACTTCCCGCAGCCGTCAGCGTATTGCCCTCGTCCATGTAGAGAACGTCCGCATCGAAGGACGTATCTGGATAGGCCTCGGCTACCGCCTCCACATAACGCCAATGCGTCGTCGCGCGCCGCCCGCCCAGAAGGCCGGCAGCAGCCAGAACCGCCACCCCGGAACACAGCGACATCACCCGCGCACCACGCCGATGCGCCGCCTGCAGCGCCTCGACCAAAGGTGCCGGCACCGGCTCGCGGATCCCGCGCCAGCCAGGCACGACAACAAGATCGGCAGTCTCGAGCACGTCCAGCCCGTGATCGACGGAAACGGTCAACCCGCCCGCGGCCCGCAGCGGCCCCGGCTCAACGCCCGCGACAGAAAACCGGTACCAGGCCTCGCCCAGTTCCGGACGGGCAAGACCGAAGACTTCATAGGCAATGCCGAATTCGAACGTGCAGAGCCCGTCATAGACAAGTGCGACGACATGCGGGCCGCAGGTCTGGTTTACGTGTGTTTTTGGCATGATCTTTACGGTACCAGTCACGATGGCCAATTTCAGCCATCCGTATCATCGGGCATGATCGGCGGCAACACGCACCCACCGACACAGCCAAAGGATAGCTTCATGCCAAGCCCGGTCTCCGATTTTCCCGCCGCATCGCCACAGGATGCAGCTGCACATTTTTCCCGCAAGCTCGCCTTCGAGGCAGACTGCTGGGACGTCCATGCCTCCTTCGCCTCCGGCAAGGTCGATTTCGTCTTGCTCGACGTCCGCTCACCGGCACTCTTTGCCCAGTCGCATGTTCCGGGCGCGCTCAATCTGCCCCACGGCAAAATGACTGCACACCGCATGTCGGAATGGCCGGCGGATACGCTGTTCGTCGTCTATTGCGCCGGCCCTCACTGCAACGGCGCGGACAAGGCAGCTCTTCGGCTTTCCCGCCTCGGCATATCCGTCAAGTTGATGATCGGCGGCATGACCGGATGGGCCGACGAAGGCTTCGCCTACGATACCGCGACAGCAGCCTGACCGACAGTTTCAAGCGTCGGCAAGAGAGGGACCGGTCGTTGTCACCCTGTCAGGGACGGCGAATTCCGACAATAAATCACGAATTCCGGAAAAGGCAGGCGAGACAACAAAAAAAGCAATCTTATGCTGCGTCGCAGCAAAACACCAAGCTTACCTTTCCCGCATAAAGCGAAGTACCGGGCAAACAATGAATTTTAGTCGCACCTTTTAAGAGCAATTGCCCTGAATTTGAAATATTGCTCAAGATATCCCATGCAGACGACGCCGACATAAAAGCAAACCACCTCGCCGCGCAGGTATTTTAACCTGCAATTAGTCTAGCCATGACAATAATTTAGCGCGGCATCCTGACGCGTCTCGTAAGGCGCTCTGCGAGCTGATGTGTTGGGCAAACTTAAGTGGTGTGCATTATGGCATTTCGAGATATGGCCATTTCGAAGAAACTCGGCCTCGTCACGATCGTGATGGGCCTTTCTTCTCTCATTATTGCAGGCATTGCGGGCTCCGGCCTTTTCGGGCTGCAGAAAGCAATGATTTCCGTGGGCGCCCGCGAAGAGGTCGCCCGCGAAGCGATGGACCTTCGCGTCGACATCATCGCCATCAGCCGTATGACCTACCAGCTCGCGGCAGCACCGGACAAGGCGAAGGATTTTCGCGCGGATGCCGAAAAACGCGCCGGCGAAATGCTCGCCCGCCTGCCGAAGATCGAAGCCACCGCCGATGCAGCCGAAAAGGATCAGCTGAAGGCGATCCGCGGCGCTCTGGACAGCTATTTCACATCGATCCGCGGCATGGTTGATATTGCCGAAAAGAACCCGGCAGATACGGCCGCGATCGCCGGTGGCCTGAAGGCCGCACTCGATGGCCAGAAGGCAGTCACGGATACGGTCAAGGTCTACAGCACCTACTCCGGCAAATCGCTGGCCGAAGCGCGCGACGCCGCCGTCGCTTCTTCGACCACTGCCATCCTGATCTCGGCAGCTTCCGCCGTCATCTTCATCGTCATCGGCGCTGCGATCAGCCTGATGGTCGCAACCCGCGGCATTGTCAGCCCGATCCGCTCGCTGACCCAGGCCATGACCCGCCTCGCAAAGGGCGAACTCGACAATCTCGGCATCGACGCCACCCGCAAGGACGAGATCGGCGAAATGGCCCGCGCGGTCGAAGTCTTCCGCACCAATGCGCTCGCCATGGATGAGCTGAAGGCCCAGGAAGCCGCACTTCACCGCAACAGCAGCGACCTGCAGTCGAGCATTTCGACCGTCGTCGCCTCCGCCGTCGCCGGCGATTTCTCCGGCCGCATCGCCAAGGATTACCAGAATGAAGACCTCAACCGCTTCGCCTCCGGCGTCAACGAACTGGTCGGAAGCGTCGAAGCTGCCACCACCGAAGTACGCCGCGTCATCGCAGCCCTTGCAGATGCCGACCTGACCCAGAGCATGAACGGCCAGTTCCAGGGTGCCTTCGCCGAACTGCAGACCAACGTCAACACCACGATGGTGCGCCTGCGCGGCACGATGAACAACGTCCGCGGCGCCGCCGGCACGATCAACAACAACTCGGCCGAACTGTCCTCCGCCGCCAACGATCTGTCGAAGCGCACGGAACAGCAGGCCGCAGCGCTGGAAGAAACCGCAGCCGCTCTCGACGAGATCACCGCAACCGTCCGTGCCGCTTCCTCGCGTGCCACCGAAGCCCGCGACATGGTGCATGCCACCAAGCAGAGCGCGACCAAGTCTGGCGATATCGTCCGCTCGGCCGTCACCGCCATGGGTCGCATCGAAGACTCGTCCAGCAAGATCAGCCAGATCATCGGCGTGATCGACGAGATCGCCTTCCAGACCAACCTGCTTGCCCTCAACGCAGGCGTCGAGGCGGCCCGTGCGGGTGAAGCCGGCCGCGGCTTCGCGGTCGTCGCCCAGGAAGTCCGCGAACTGGCACAGCGCTCGGCAAACGCCGCCAAGGAGATCAAGACGCTGATCAGCGCGTCTGCCGCAGAAGTCGAAGGCGGCGTCTCGCTCGTCCGTTCGACCGGTGACGCACTGCTGGAAATCGAAGGCCTCGTCAACAAGGTCAACGAACATGTGGAATCGATCGCCACCGCTGCCCGTGAACAGGCAACGGCGCTCGCCGAGATCAATTCCTCGGTCAACCACATGGACCAGATGACCCAGAAGAACGCGGCCATGGTCGAAGAAACCACCGCCGCCAGCGAAACGCTCGCCGAGGAAAGCCGCCAGCTGCAGCACATCCTGTCGAGCTTCAAGCTAGGCGGCGCAGAGGCCGCATCCTCCCGCGGCATGCGCTACGCAGCCTGACGGCACCAGACTTGAAAACATCGAAAGCCCGGCATTGCCGGGCTTTTTTCGTCGAGACGAACGACACCCTCGCCAAGCACATCCACGTCCGGCACCGCGAAATGCAGGCCAACACCTGAGGCCAACCGCCGCACTTGATCGAGATCACTCTCACCCGGCAAAAGCCGCGTTAGTCAGCGCACCCTGATGCGCGCTGCACACATGAGGAGGGTGGCAGCCTGTTGAACAGCCGCCCCAACCATGGATCCGACATGAACGCGAACGTCTCCCCATCCTCCACCAGCACGGCAACGCCCGCTCCCGACCACGCACATGGTGGCCACGGCAACCCTGCCGTCGTCGGCCTTGCCGGTTTCGGCATGACCACCATCGTCCTTCAATTCCACAATGTCGGCTGGGCCTCGCTCGGACCGGTGATCTGGATGGGGCTGATCTTCGGTGGCCTCGCCCAGCTGATCGCCGGCCTGCATGAAGGCAAGATCGGCAACAATTTCGGCTATAGCGCCTTCACCGCCTATGGCTGCTTCTGGATTTCCCTCTGCCTGATCCAGATCGGCAACGCTATGGGCCTCTTCGCGGTCAGCGAAACCGATCTCGGCTGGTTCCTGGTCATCTGGGCAATCTACACGGCCATCATGACCCCCGGCGCGATGCGCGCCAGCACCGGCCTTGGCCTCGTCTTCATCACCCTGTTCATCGGCTTCGTCCTGCTCGTCATCGGCCATTTCGGCCCGCATGTCTTCAACGTCATCGCCGGTTACGAACTGATGGTCTGCGGCGCGCTGGCGCTCTATGTCATGGCGCATCAGATCTACAAGGATGCCTTCGGCCGCGACGTTCTGCCCGTCGGCAAGCCGATGATCTGAGCGATCTGCGACGATACGCTTGAAACCGCAAAGGCCTCGTCTGTCGCAGACGGGGCCTTTTGCGTCACCCCGCCCTGCTCACACCCGCCAATCCCTCGTCGCCGAAATCCTCCTCCAGCAGATCGAGCATCGACCGCAAGGCGCGGGTCACATGGCGTTGCGGATGATAGACGGCTGAAAACCGCCGCAGCGGCATCGGAAAATCCACCACATGCAGCCGCCCGGCGAGCGAATGAAACTGCGTCGCCCGGCTGGAAAGCACGGTTGCCGAAAGCCCCGCCTCCACCGCCGCCATGACCGCCTCGTTCGACGGCAGCTCGAGAACGACCGACAGCGCCTGCGGATCGAGGCCGAGGCTCGAGATCTGGCTTTCGAATGCGGCCCGCGTTCCCGATCCCGCCTCGCGCATGATCCAGTTGCTTTCCAGAAGATCGCGCGCGACAAGCTTCCGCCCATCCGCCCAGGCATGCCGCCGGCCGACCACCAGGACGAGCCGATCTTCCGCCACCGTCGAACGCCTCAAATCCGACAACGCGATTTCGCCTTCGACCACGGCAAGATCCGCCCCGCCCGTCACCACCGCCTCAACCGCGCTTTGCGTGTTGCCAACGACCAATCTCAAATCGACACGCGCAAATCGCTCGTGATAGGCGACCAGCCTGGACGGCAGCCAGTAGCTTGCCACAGTCTGGCTCGCATGCACGCGCAGAAGCCCGGATGCCGAACCGCCGAGATCGGCAAGCGCCAACTCGGCCGCCCGTGCCCTTTCCATCACCGCCTGCGCCTCATCGACAAATAGCCTGCCTGCTTCCGTCAACGCGATACGCCGCCCCACCCTGTCGAACAGGATGACCCCATGCCGGGCCTCCAGTGCCGAGATCGCGGCACTCACCGCCGACTGCGTGAGATTGAGCGCCTCTGCCGCCCGCGTCACATGCTCCAGCCGCGCGACTTCCAGAAATATCTTCAACTGTTCCAGCGTCATCGGACAACCATTCGATTCAATCGAACGATATCACAAGAGTTATGAATTGGATTTGTTCTTTTTGAAAATTGAGAATGAGATTCGATAATCCTGTAATTTTGTGGAATTTTATCCATGTCGTTTTCGGATTGGGCAGAACGTCCTTATTCGTCGCTCTCCGCGTTGCCGCCGCTCATTCCCGGCCTTGCGCTGACGGCAGCAATCGCCGCCGCCGCCTTGACGATACGGTCGATAACAGGCTGGACGGCGCTCAGCCCGCTTATCCTGTCCATCATCCTCGGCATGCTGATCCGCAACACCATGAGCCTGCCCCGGAGCGTCGAGCCCGGCATCCGCTTTTCGCTGAAACGTGTCCTGAGGGCCGGCATCATCCTTCTCGGCCTGCAGGTCACCGCGGCCCAGATCCTGTCGCTCGGCGGCGCGGCTCTTGTTATGGTTGCCCTGACGCTTGCAACGACATTCGTGGCGATGCGCCTGACTGGCAGGCTGATGGGCGTCGATCGTCAATTGACCGACCTGATTGCCGCCGGAACCTCCGTCTGCGGCGCATCGGCCGTCATCGCGGCCAATACCGTCATCCGCGGCAAGGAGGAGCATGTCGCCTACGCTGTGGCCTGCGTCACGCTTTTCGGCTCGATTTCGATGATTGCCTACCCCCTGCTCGCCGCCCCTCTCGGGCTGGACGAACGGGCCTACGGTCTCTGGTCCGGCGCAACCATCCACGAAGTCGCCCAGGTCGTTGCCGCATCCTTTCAGGCCGGTGATGTTGCCGGTCAGTTCGGCACAATTTCCAAGCTGGCACGTGTGGTCTTGCTGGCACCTTTGGTGCTGACACTGGCATTGGCCTTGCGCTCCACCTCAAGTGAGGGCCAGCGCGTCTCAACGCCTATTCCGTGGTTCGTTCTGGGTTTCGTCGCGATGATGCTGGTCAACAGCGCAATCTCGATCCCTGCCGATATGGACCAGACGATCGTGACGGTCACCAACATCCTTCTGTCCATGGCGCTCGCCGCGATGGGACTGCAGGCCAATATCGGGAAATTGCGGGCCGAAGGGTGGAAACCGTTGGCGCTGGGCGCATTCGGCTGGATCTTCATCGCAGCTTTCGGTTATGCGACCCTGAAGCTTTTCGGCTTCTGATCACGCCACCCGTCAACGGGTGGCGTCTATCGATAGAAATCCCTGTCAGCAGGGTTTGGGTCGGTCCGGCGTGTGATCGTCCTCGCGGATGGCATCGCCATGATACCAGCACGTATCGACCACGGAAAACACCACATCCCCCGAAGGAACCGGCGCCGTCA
Source organism: Hyphomicrobiales bacterium (assembly GCA_900466875.1). Taxonomy (GTDB): domain Bacteria; phylum Pseudomonadota; class Alphaproteobacteria; order Rhizobiales; family Rhizobiaceae; genus Neorhizobium. The sequence continues at coordinate 55,072 of UBNQ01000003.1, forward strand.
ATCCATTGTCGAGACGTCTCCGCTGTAACAGAGGAAACTCGTAGATTTTTGCTGTTTCACGATGGATGCTTGCCATCTATCGCCTCCTGAACAACTGCACGGCATTGGACAGGCATCATATATGCCTATATTTTAATCCAATTGCATGATTTTACATCATTCTCGACGATTCCGCCAGCGGAGATTGTAAGCAAATTAGATTGCACAACGCCGCATGCCGTGAGTGCGGATAAACAGGACGCGAGCCGCTTAAGTTCCGCATTTCCTGTCCTCAAACGAAATTCGGCTTGTTTATGAAGCAAATCCGAACATGCCGGCCCGCTGAAAACGGCCTGTTTGTCGAGCATCTGCATTTTTTTCATCACTCCACACCTGCCGACACTCAAACTGGCACGCAGCATGCATTCTTGAGATCAAGCCCGGGATATCGACCCTGATGGAAGATAGTCCTTGGATGGCTCAACCATGAACACCACGGCCTGAGAGACACAACATGACCAAGTATAAGCTCGAGTACATCTGGCTGGACGGCTACACCCCCGTCCCGAACCTGCGCGGCAAGACGCAGATCAAGGAATTCGATTCTTTCCCGACGCTCGAGCAGCTTCCGCTTTGGGGCTTTGACGGTTCCTCGACGATGCAGGCTGAAGGCCGCTCGTCCGATTGCGTCCTGAAGCCGGTCGCCATCTACCCGGATCCGGCCCGCACCAACGGTGTTCTGGTCATGTGCGAAGTCATGATGCCGGACGGCGTTACACCCCACTCGTCCAACAGCCGCGCAACCATCCTCGACGACGAAGATGCATGGTTCGGCTTCGAGCAGGAATATTTCTTCTACGAAAACGGCCGTCCGCTCGGCTTCCCGGAAACCGGCTACCCGGCTCCGCAGGGTCCGTATTATTGCGGCGTCGGCGCCAGCAATGTCGGCCCGGTCGCTCGCGAAATCGTCGAGGAGCATCTTGACCAGTGCCTCGCAGCCGGCATCAACCACGAGGGCATCAACGCCGAAGTGGCCAAGGGCCAGTGGGAATTCCAGATTTTCGGCAAGGGCTCCAAGCGCGCCGCCGACCAGATCTGGATGGCACGTTACCTGCTGCAGCGCCTGACGGAACAGTACGGCATCGACATCGAGTACCATTGCAAGCCGCTCGGCGATACCGACTGGAACGGTTCGGGCATGCACTGCAACTTCTCGACCAAGTACATGCGCGAAGTTGGCGGCAAGGAATATTTCGAAGCCCTGATGGCGCAGTTCGAAGCCAACCTGCAGGACCACATCGACGTTTACGGCCCGGACAACGACAAGCGCCTGACCGGCAAGCACGAAACGGCTCCGTGGAACAAGTTCTCCTACGGCGTTGCCGACCGTGGCGCCTCGATCCGCGTTCCGCACTCCTTCGTCAACAACGGCTACAAGGGTTACCTTGAAGACCGTCGTCCGAACTCGCAGGGCTGCCCTTACCAGATCGCTTCCCAGGTTCTGAAGACGATCTCGGAAGTCCCGACCGCAAAGTCGGCCGCTGCCTGATACAAGTCCTCCCAAGGATAGAACGGAAACGCCGGCCTTCGTGCCGGCGTTTTTGTGTTCGAGATGAAACCACTACCTTGGTGTCCAAAGCGATCCCCTCACTTGCGATTTCCAGCACTTAGCTGACGCTAAGATGCTGAAATCGCTTTCTCTCCCACAAGGGGAGAGATACCGGTGAGGCAAACTCGGCGTCTTACCTCTCCCCTTGTGGGAGAGGTTACAAAATCAAGATCTTAGCTTCAGCTAAGTCTTAGATTTTGTTGGTGAGGGGATCTTGACCGGGCAAAACGCCCTACCGCACCCTCAACCCATCCATGAACAACTGCTCCAGAAACCGCGCAGCATCCTCGAAACGCCCATCGCCGGAATGCGCCTGTCCCAGCACCGCCCTCACCTGCACATCGAAATCGGCATAATGCTGCGTCGTTGACCAGATCGAGAAGATCAGGTGATAGGGATCGCATCTGGCGATCTTGCCGGCGCGTGACCAGGTGCGGATGACATCGGCCTTTTCGTCCACCAGCTCTTTCAACGGCCCCTTCAGCTCTTCCTCGATCCGCGGCGCGCCCTGCAGGATTTCATTGGCGAACAGCCTGCTTTCCCGCGGAAAATCACGCGCCATCTCCAGCTTGCGGCGGATATAGGAGCGGATTTCGCTCTCCGGATCGCCCGTCGCATCGAACACCCGGAGCGGCTCCAGCCAGGTGGTGAGAACCCGGTCGATCAGCTGCCGGTGGATCGCCTCCTTGGTGCGGAAGTAGTAGAGCAGATTCGGCTTCGACATTCTGGCAGCCTCTGCGATCTGGTCGATCGTCGAGCCCCGAAACCCGTTCTGCGAAAACACGTCCAGCGCGGCTTCCAGGATAAGCTCTTCCTTCTCCTCCTGGATGCGCGTGCGCCGCTGCGTCTTGGCAGCTCTGGGAATGGCCATGCGGTCTCGTGTCCCTCGTCGCCCCTGCCGCAAAATCCTCGAAAACATCCGAAGCGTGACGATTTTCAGCTTGAGTGCTGCTGGGGAAATTGTAAGCTTTTACCAAGCGGTTAAATTATCGGCGACAAGCGGCCCAAACGCAATGCCGATCTTCCGGGCCTGATGGCGACAATGCCTTCCAGAAATCGGATGAAGCCGACGGGAACGACAGATTTGCTGCCGATCGGCAGAGCATGAACAGATGAGGACTTTGAAAATGGTGGCAGCACCGGGCGAGAACCTGCGCGTCAATGGCAACCGGTTGTGGGACATGTTGATGGACATGGCGAAAATCGGCCCCGGCATTGCCGGCGGCAACAATCGCCAGACCCTCACGGATGCCGATGGCGAAGGCCGCCATCTCTTCAAGCAATGGTGCGAAGCGGCCGGCATGACGGTCGGCACCGACAAGATGGGCACGATGTTTGCCACCCGCCCAGGCACCGACCCCGATGCCCTGCCCGTCTATATCGGCTCCCATCTCGATACCCAGCCGACCGGCGGCAAGTTCGATGGTGTGCTCGGCGTGCTTGCCGGCCTTGAAGTCGTCCGCTCGATGAACGACCTCGGCATCAAGACCAGGCATCCGATCGTCGTGACCAACTGGGCAAACGAGGAAGGCGCTCGTTTTGCCCCCGCCATGCTCGCCTCCGGCGTTTTCGCTGGCGTGCATACGCTGGATTACGCCTATGCGCGCCGCGATCCAGAGGGCAAGACCTACGGCGACGAACTGAAGCGCATCGGCTGGCTTGGCGACGAGGAAGTCGGCGCTCGAAAGATGCACGCCTATTTCGAATATCACATCGAACAGGGCCCGATACTTGAAGCCGAAAACAAGCAGATCGGGGTCGTAACCCATTGCCAGGGCCTCTGGTGGCTGGAATTCACCCTCACCGGCAAGGAAGCCCATACCGGCTCCACCCCGATGGATATGCGCGTTAATGCCGGCCTCGCTTTCGGCCGCATCATGGAAAAGGTGCAGGAGATCGCCATGGCCGAACAGCCGGGTGCGGTCGCCGGCGTCGGCCAGGCATTATTCACCCCCAATTCCCGCAACGTCCTGCCCGGCAAGGTCGTCTTCACCGTCGACCTGCGCACCCCGAGCCAGGAAAAGCTCGACCGCATGCGCGCAAAAATCGAGGCGGCAGCGACGGAAGTCTGCGAACTACTCGGCGTCGGCTGCTCGGTCGAAGCCGTCGGCCATTTCGATCCCGTCACCTTCGATCCGACGCTGGTCGGTCGCGTCCGCGGCGCCGCCGAAAAGCTCGGCTACAGCCACATGGACATTATCTCCGGCGCCGGCCACGACGCCTGCTGGGCTGCAAAGCTTGCGCCGACCACGATGATCTTCTGCCCCTGCGTCGACGGCCTGTCGCATAACGAGGCCGAGGAAATCTCCATGGACTGGGCCGCCGCCGGCTGCGACGTGCTCTTCCACGCGGTGGTGGAGACGGCGGAGATTGTGGAATAGGATCAGGAAAGTTTCCCGATCATCAGGAGAAACCGATGGGACGTCCAACAGAATTATCACAGGAGGAGCGCGCCGATTTGCTTCGCCGCGGATATCGTCCTGTCGAAATATGGGTGGCTGATCTTGGGGGGGAAGCTGTTCGCCTACGGCTTCTGGAGGAAGCGCGCCGGATCGCTTCTGCGGATCGATCGGATAATGTCATGGATTGGATAGAGGCTGCCGGTCCTGTCGATTGGGACAAGCCATGAAGCTGAGCCGTGGAGATGTCGTTATTGCGGTTTTTCCTGGCGAACTTGGCAAACCCAGACCGGCCGTCATCTTACAATCTGATGATCTCACAGAGATCTTCAGTACTGTTCTTGCTTGTCCGATGACCACGCATCTCATCGACGCGCCCATGCTTCGCCCGATTGTTGCACCCAATGCCGAAAATGGATTGCAGGAAATATCTCAAACTATGGTCGAGAAAATCTCGCCGGTAAGAAAGGAAGTAATCCGGCAGCAGATCGGACGATTGGGAAGCGGTGATTTGAAGAGAATAGAGACAGCATTGCTGCACGTCACCGGCATTACTTAATCGAATTCCTTCATCAGATTAGAAGAGCCAATAAGGGGAACAACCATGGCCACAGTAATCAGACACGGAACCATCGTTACCGCCGACCTGACCTACAGGGCGGATGTGAAAATCGACGGCGGAAAGATTGTCGAGATCGGCCCTGACCTCAAGGGCGACGAAACCCTCGACGCCACCGGCTGTTACGTCATGCCGGGTGGCATTGATCCGCATGTCCATCTCGAAATGCCCTTCATGGGCACCTATTCCGCCGACGATTTTGACTCAGGCACCCGCGCGGCGCTCTCCGGCGGCACGACCATGGTGGTGGATTTCTGTCTTCCCGATCCCGGCCAGTCGCTGCTCGACGCGCTGAAGCGCTGGGACAACAAGGCGACCCGCGCCCATTGCGACTATTCCTTCCACATGGCCGTCACCTGGTGGGGCGAGCAGGTCTTCAACGAGATGCAGACCGTCGTTCAGGAAAAAGGCATCAACACCTTCAAGCATTTCATGGCCTACAAGGGCGCACTGATGGTCAACGACGACGAGATGTTCGCCTCGTTTTCCCGTTGCGCCGAGCTTGGCGCGCTGCCCCTCGTCCATGCCGAAAACGGCGATATCGTCGCCTCCATGCAGCAGAAGCTGATGGATGAAGGCAATGACGGCCCGGAAGCCCATGCCTATTCGAGGCCGGCTTCCGTCGAGGGCGAAGCCACCAACCGCGCCATCATCATCGCCGATATGGCCGGCGTGCCGCTTTATGTCGTCCACACCTCCTGTGAACAGGCCCATGAGGCGATCCGCCGGGCGCGGCAGAACGGTATGCGCGTCTACGGTGAACCGCTGATCCAGCACCTGACGCTCGACGAAAGCGAATATTTCGACAAGGACTGGGATCATTCCGCCCGCCGCGTCATGTCGCCTCCCTTCCGCAACAAGCAGCATCAGGATTCACTCTGGGCCGGCCTCGCCTCCGGCTCGCTGCAGGTCGTCGCCACCGACCACTGCGCCTTCACCACGGACCAGAAACGGTATGGCGTCGGTGATTTCCGAAAGATCCCGAACGGCACCGGCGGGCTAGAAGATCGCCTCCCCATGCTCTGGACCTATGGCGTCGCCACTGGCCGCATCACCATGAACGAATTCGTCGCCGTCAGCTCCACCAACATCGCCAAGATCCTCAACCTTTACCCGAGAAAAGGCGCGATCCTCGTTGGCGCCGACGCCGATCTCGTCGTGCTCGATCCGAAGAAGTCGAAGACCATCTCGGCCAAAACCCAGCAATCGGCGATCGACTACAACGTCTTCGAGGGCAAGCAGGTCACCGGCCTGCCGCGCTACACGCTGACGCGCGGTGTCGTCGCAGTCGAGGACGGCACGGTAAAGAGCCGCGAGGGCCACGGCCAGTTCGTTGCCCGCGAGCCCTATCCCGCGGTCTCAAAGGCGCTCTCCACCTGGAAGGAACTGACCGCGCCGCGCAAGGTCGAACGCACGGGAATTCCGGCAAGCGGCGTGTGATCGTGACATGGCAGAGAACAATGTCTCCGTCGTCTCCGCAAAAAAACTGGGCCTGACCTTCGAGACGAATGATGGGCCCGTCCATGCCCTGTCCGACGTCGATCTGGAAGTAAAGCGAGGCGATTTCGTCTCCTTCATCGGCCCGTCCGGTTGCGGCAAGACGACCTTCCTGCGTGTCATCGCCGATCTCGAAAGCGCCACGTCCGGCGAAATCGCCGTCAACGGCATGACGCCGGAAAACGCCCGCAAATCACGGTCCTACGGCTACGTGTTCCAAGCCCCAGCGCTTTATCCCTGGCGCACGATCGAAAAGAATGTCGCGCTACCGCTGGAGATCATGCACTACACGGCGGCCGAGCGGAAAGAACGCATCGAACGCACGCTCGATCTCGTCAACCTCGCAGGCTTCGGCAAGAAATACCCCTGGCAGCTGTCCGGCGGCATGCAGCAGCGCGCCTCGATCGCTCGCGCGCTCGCCTTCGACGCCGATCTCCTCCTGATGGACGAACCCTTCGGCGCACTCGACGAGATCGTCCGCGACCATCTCAACGAACAGCTTCTGAAACTCTGGGCGCGCACGCAAAAAACCATCTGTTTCGTCACCCACTCCATCCCCGAGGCCGTCTACCTGTCGACCAAGATCGTCGTCATGTCCCCCCGCCCCGGCCGGGTAACGGATGTGATCACCTCGAGCCTGCCGAAGGAACGCCCGCTGGAGATACGAGAAACGCCGGAATTTCTGGCGATTGCGCATCGGGTTCGGGAAGGGTTGAGAGCGGGGCATAGCTATGAGGAATAATGTCCCGAGCATGCCATCCGTCCTGCAGAGACGTACCCCCCTCTGCCCTGCCGNNGCCCGGCAGGGCAGAGGGGGCTGAGCCACAGGGCAGCAACATTGCTGGCAGCGTGACACATCTGACGGGAGCAGCCCCATGACCCCCGCCTTCCTCCTCTGGCTCACCGGCGCCATGGCCACCTTTCTCGCCGCCGCCACCGCGTCGCGTGCCTATATCGCCTCCAGCAACATCGCACTTCTGCTCTTCTCGCTCACCCTCTACTGCGTCGGAAACCTGATGATGGTGAAGCTGATGCGCGAGGGCGGGATGGGGCTGGCGATCTCGGTATCGGCCATCGCCCAGCTACTTCTCATCAACGTGATCGCCTTTGCCGTCTTCGGCGAACGCCTGACCTCCACCCAGCTGGCAGGCGTCGGGCTGGGTGTCGCGGCCATGGTCCTGATGCTCTTCCCGGTCGGAGCGAAAAGCTGATGCGACAGGAAAAACTCTTCAAGCACCGCATCATGCCCGTCGCGGTGATCGTCATCGTCATCATCGCCGTCTGGTATGTCGGCGCCTATTTCATGAACGCCCCGTTCCAGCGCGATCTTGACCGCCGCGCCAACGTCACTTCGACCGCGATCGAGTTCCTCGGAAAAACCATGTCGCAACCGAAGCCGACGCTTCCCGCACCGCATCAGGTGGCGTCCAACGTCTTCGAAAACACGTTTCTGCGAAAGGTCACCTCCAACCGCAGCCTTGTCTACCACGCCTGGGTGACGCTCTCCTCCACCGCCGTCGGCTTCACGCTCGGCACGCTGCTCGGCATCCTCATCGCCGTCGGCATCGTCCACGTGAAGGCGCTTGACCGCAGCCTGATGCCGTGGATCATCGCCTCGCAGATGGTACCCATCCTCGCGGTCGCCCCGATGGTCATCGTCGTGCTCGGCGCGGTCAACATCACCGGCCTCCTGCCCAAGGCGCTGATCTCGACCTACCTCTCCTTCTTCCCCGTCGCGGTCGGCATGGTGAAAGGCCTGCGCTCGCCGGAGCTCATCCAGCTCGACCTGATGCGCACCTACAATGCCAGCACCGCCCAGACCTTCTGGAAACTGCGCGTCCCGGCCTCCATCCCCTTCCTCTTCACCTCGATGAAGGTGGCGATCGCCGCAAGCCTCGTCGGCGCGATCGTCGGCGAGTTGCCGACCGGCGCGGTCGCCGGCATCGGCTCGAAACTGCTCGCCGGCGCCTATTACAGCCAGACGATCGACATCTGGGCGGCCCTCATCGCCGGCTCGGTGCTGGCCGCCCTTCTGGTCGCCATCGTGTCCCTCATCGGCAGCGCCGTCGAACGGGCCATGGGTGCGAAACCCGACAGGAGGCCCGCATGACCATCCTCAAACGCTCCTGGCAATCCTGGCTGGCATTGGCGCTCGCGCTTGCCGCACTGGCAAGCTTGCCGCTTCTCTCGCCCGAAGCGCCCATCGCCTACAAGCCGATGCGGATGTTCTCCATCTTCGTCCTGACGATCGGAGCAACCATCGTTTCCCTCCTGCCCCTGCCCTCGGTGTTCGTGGCAGTCACCCTCCTTGTCTGCGCGCATTTTTCCACCGGCCTGCTGATTGCGCGCCTTGCCGGCAACGAGGGAATGGCATCTGCAGCATTTTTCCTGGTTCTTGCGGCGAACTGGCTGCTGGCCTGGCGCTGCGTCAGCATCTTGTCCGCGCTAAAACTCAGGTCGAGAACCATGGACACCCTCCTGCGCCTCGTCATACCGGCGATTTTTGGCGCCTGGCTTCTCATCCTCTGGGAGGCTGCGACCCGCGGTTTCGGGATTCCCTTCATCATCCTGCCGCCGCCGTCGGCCATCGGCGCCCGCCTAGCCTCTTCGATCCCGACGCTCTGGGCGGACGTACAGCAGACCGTCTTCAAGGCCGTCATCTTCGGTTATGTTGTCGGCTGCGCAGCGGGCTTTGCGGTAGCGATCCTGGCGGACCGGATCGCCTTCTTCCGCCGCGGCCTGCTGCCGATCGCCAACCTCATGTCGGCCCTGCCGATCATCGGCATTGCCCCGATCATGGTCATGTGGTTCGGTTTCGACTGGCAATCCAAGGCCGCCGTCGTCATCGTCATGACCTTCTTCCCCATGCTGGTGAACACGATCGCCGGCTTGAGCGCCGCCGGTTCGATGGAACGTGACCTGATGCATTCCTACGCATCGGATTATTGGCAGACACTGACGAAACTGCGCCTGCCGGCGGCCATGCCCTTCATCTTCAACGCCCTGAAGATCAACTCGACGCTGGCTTTGATCGGCGCGATCGTCGCCGAATTCTTCGGCACGCCGATCGTCGGCATGGGCTTTCGCATATCGACCGAGATCGGCCGCATGAATGTCGACATGGTCTGGGCCGAAATCGCCGTTGCAGCGCTCGTCGGCTCGGTATTTTATGGTGTCGTCGCGCTCGGGGAGAGAGCCACGACATTCTGGCATCCGTCTAACCGGAGCGGTTAGACCCGATACCCGGCACGGAGAAAATCCGGGCCGGCACATGACCTGAGTAAACAGGCAGGCAACCAGAGGGAAACGACCATGAAAAAGATGATGATGGCATTGATGGCCGGCGCAATGTCGCTTGCCGCAGCCCAGGCGCTCGCCGCCGACAAGGTGACGCTGCAGCTGAAATGGGTGGCGCAGGGCCAGTTCGGCGGCTATTTCGTCGCCAAGGATAAGGGCTTTTACGAGGAAGAAGGCCTCGACGTGACGATCAAGCCGGGCGGCCCGGATATCGCGCCGGAGCAGATCATCGCCGGCGGCGGCGCCGATGTCATCGTCGACTGGATGGGCGGTGCTCTGGTTGCCCGCGAAAAGGGCGTGCCGCTCGTCAACATCGCCCAGCCGTTCCAGAAATCCGGCCTCGAACTGATCTGCCCCAAGGATGGCCCGATCAAGACCGAAGCCGATTTCAAGGGCAAGACGCTTGGCGTCTGGTTCTTCGGCAACGAATACCCGTTCTTCGCATGGATGAACAAGCTCGGCCTGAAGACCGAAGGTGGCACCGATGGCGTCACCGTGCTCAAGCAGAGTTTCGACGTTCAGCCACTCGTCCAGAAACAGGCGAACTGTATCTCCGTCATGACTTATAACGAATACTGGCAGGCGATCGATGCCGGGTTCAAGGCGGAAGACCTGGTCGTCTTCAACTATACCGCGCTCGGCAACGACCTGCTCGAAGACGGGCTCTACGTCCTCGACACCAAGCTGAAGGACGAGAAATTCAAGGAGAACATGGTCAAGTTCGTCCGCGCTTCGATGAAGGGCTGGAAATACGCGATCGACAATCCGGAGGAAGCCGCCGAGATCGTCATGGAAAATGGCGGTCAGGACGAAAACCACCAGAAGCGGATGATGGGCGAAGTCGCCAAGCTGATCGGCGACGGCAAGCTCGACATGGCCACTTACGAGCGCACGGTGAAGGCGCTGACAGACCAGAAAATCATCAGTAAGGCGCCCGAAGGCGCCTATACGGCCGACATCACCAGCGCAGCCCTGAAATAGAGCAATTCTTTCAAAACCGGAAACCGGTTTTGCGTTGAAACAGATAGAGCGTGTCATGCCGAAATAATCCGGCAACGAACGTCTCGGATATTCCTTCGTGCCCGGCTTTGCAGTCGGGCATTTTTTTGCCATCAGAACATGTCAACCCGTCGTGACTTGCATGGATTGATCGCTTTATGGCGAACACGTAAAGGTAGCTGCCAAAGCAGGTTCGAACTTTTCTGAGTGAAAGCGAAGAAGAATGTCGGATGCAGCTTTGGTCCCGCGTCATACAGGGAGGAAGTATGGCGAAGGGATGCCGATGGTCGGCGCATGCCCGTCCCTCCAAACAGTGGATTTGCCGCATGCCGCTCAGCCTGTCGAAATCGATCCCCGCTCTCGTTCTGCTGCTGTCCTCCGTCGCAGCCGCGCCGCTTGCCGCCCAGGAAACTGGACAGCAAACCGGTCAGCCCACCGCCGCGGAGGCCAAGCTTCCGTCGATCATCGTGACCGAGGCCGTGACGAAACCGCTGACCGACCGCATCATCGCCACCGGCACCATCCGGCCGATCGACGAGATTTACGTGCAGCCACTTGTCGAGGGCCTGTCGGTCAAGTCGATCAATGTCGACGTCGCCGACGAGGTTGAGGCAAACGCGGTTCTGGCGACCCTCAACGACGACGCCCTGCTGCTGCAGAAAAGCCAGTATCAGGCAAACAAGGCCAAAGCCGAGGCCTCGGTCGCGCAGTATCAGGCCCAGGTCATCGAGGCGGAAGCCAATCTCGACGACGCCACCAAACAACGTGACCGCACGAAAAAGCTGAACCAGAGCGGCACGAGCACCGTCTCCCAGCTCGAACAGGCGAATGCCCAGGTCGACGTCGCCCGCGCCCGGCTGAATGCCGCCCGCCAGTCGGTCGCGGTTGGCGAAGCCGATGTCCACGTTATCGAAGCCCAGCTTGCCGATGTCGAACTGCAGCTCGCCCGCACCGGCGTGAAAGCACCTGTAGCCGGTGTCATCTCGGCAAAGAACGCCAAGGTCGGTGCAATCGCGTCCGGCAACGGCGATCCGCTTTTCACCATCATCAAGGACGGCGCGATCGAACTGGTCGCCGACATTTCCGAATCCGACATCCAGAAGGCCAAGCTTGGCCAGAAGGCGCTGGTTACCGTTGCCGGCGGCCAGCGCGAAATCGAAGGCCGCGTCCGACTTGTCTCCCCGACCGTCGACCAGACCACACGGCTCGGCCTCGTCCATATCGAGATCGACCCCGACAGCGGCGCGCGCGCCGGCATGTATGGGCGTGCAGCGATCATCGTGGAACAGACCGAAGCGCTCGCCCTTCCGCTCTCCGCCGTCACCTCGGGACGTGAGGGTTCCTTCGCCCGCAAGGTCGAGAATGGTGTCGTCAAGCAGGTCAGCATCGATATCGGCTTCCAGGACGGCGGCTTCGTTCAGGTCCTCGATGGCCTGCAGCCCGGCGACGTCGTCGTCGCCAAGGCAGGCGCCTTCGTGCGTGACGGCGACCATATCGCGCCGGTACCGGAAAAGGCGGCGGCGACCAAGGGTACGGAGGCCTCCCAATGAATTTCTCCGCCTGGTCGATCCGCAATCCGATCGCGCCTCTGCTTGCCTTTGCCCTGCTGCTCTATATCGGTCTGCAATCCTTCTTCGCTTTGCCGATCACCCGTTTTCCGAATATCGACGTCCCCGTCGTCTCCGTCACCGTAACGCAGAGCGGTGCCGCACCGGCAGAGCTTGAGATGCAGGTGACGAAGGAAATCGAGGATGCCGTCGCCTCCATCAGCGGCATCGACGAAATCCAGTCAACAGTTACCGACGGCCAGTCCCAGACCGTCATCGTTTTCCGCATTGAAAAGCCGACCGAAGAAGCTGTTCAGGACACCAAGGACCAGATCGACAAGATCCGCAGCGACTTGCCCGCCGGCATCGAGGAACCGATCGTCACCAAGGTCGATGTCGAAGGACAGGCGATCCAGACCTTTGCCGTCTCGTCGCCCAACATGACGCTGGAAGAACTGTCCTGGTTCGTCGACGATACGATCACCCGCGATCTTCAGGGCAAAGCCGGCATCGGCAAGATCGACCGTTATGGCGGCTCGGACAGGGAAGTGCGCGTCGCACTCAACCCGGCAAAGCTCGACGCCTATGGCATTACCGCGGCCGATGTGAACACGCAGATCAAGGGCACCAATGTCGATCTCGGTTCCGGCCGCGGCCAGGTGGCCGGTAACGAGCAAACGATCCGCACGCTCGGCGATGCCCGCAATGTCCAGCAGCTCGCCGATACCGACATTGCGCTCTCCAACGGCCGCTTCGTCAAACTCTCCGAACTCGGGCGGGTGACCGACACCTATGAAGAGCAGAAATCCTTCTCGCGCTTCAACGGCACCCCCTCCGTCACCTTCGCCGTTTTCCGCGCCAAAGGCGCCAGCGAAGTCTCGGTAGCCGAAACCGTCGCCGAGGGCCTGGACGGCATCCGTAAGGCGCATCCCGATGTCGACATCGAGATGGTCGATGACTCGGTCTACTTCACCTACGGCAATTACGAGGCGGCGCTGCACACTTTGGTGGAAGGCTCGATCCTCGCCGTCATCGTCGTCTTCCTGTTCCTGCGCAACTGGCGCGCAACGCTGATTGCCGCCGTCGCCCTTCCTTTGTCCGCCATCCCGACCTTCTGGATCATGCACATGATGGGGTTCTCGCTGAACCTCGTCTCGTTCCTCGCGCTGACGCTTGCGACCGGCATCCTCGTCGACGATGCGATCGTCGAGATCGAAAACATTGCCCGCCACATCAAGATGGGCAAGACACCCTATCGGGCGGCACTGGAAGCCGCCGACGAGATCGGTCTGGCGGTGATCGCCACCAGCTTCACCATTATCGCCGTCTTCGTGCCGGTCTCTTTCATGCCGGGTGTTCCGGGCCAGTATTTTATCCAGTTCGGCCTCACCGTCGCCTTCTCGGTCTTCTTCTCGCTGGCGGTCGCGCGCCTCATCACGCCGCTGATGGCCGCCTATCTGATGCGTGCCGAAGACGGCAGGGAAGATGACCATCACGACAATGACGGCCCGCTGATGAAGGCCTATACCCGTGTCGTCACCGGGACGACGCGTAAATGGTATTGGCGTTATACAACGCTGCTTGCCGCGATCGGTTTTCTTGCAGGCTCATTGTTCCTGCTCAGCAAGGTTCCCGGGTCGTTCCTGCCGCCGGATGACAGTTCCCGCGTGGTCCTCTCCCTCGAACTGCCACCGAACGCGACGCTCGAGGAGACCGATGCGGTCAGCACCAGCGTCTATGAGGCCGTCAAGAATATCGACGGCGTCGAAAGCGTCTTCACGCTGGGCGGCGCCTCGCCCAAGGGCGATCTCGAACTGCGCCGCGCAACCGTCCGCGTCATCCTGCAGAACATCGACCATTCGCTGGTCAAAACCATCGTCAACAGGGGTTTTGGTTCAATCCCCCTGATCGGCGACCTCCTGCCGAAAATTCCCGAACACGGCCGCAGCAGGCCGCAATGGGATGTCGAAAAGGATATCTTTGCCGCCGTCCGGTCTATCCCAGACGTGCGCATTTCCAAGGTCAACGACCGGGCCGAACGCGAGCTGTCGTTCAACTTCCTGTCCTCCAACGAGGACGACCTGAACGACGCGGTCAGCCTGCTGGAATCCAAACTGCGCGCATCGCCGATCCTGGTCAACGTCTCGTCCGAAGGCGCCCTGCCCCGCCCGGAACTGCAGATCCGTCCGCGCATGGCGGAAGCCTCGCGCCTCGGCATCACCCCGCAGCAGATCTCCGAAACCGTCCGCGTGGCAACGATCGGCGATATTGACGCCAATCTCGCAAAAATCTCGCTCGACAGCCGCCAGATCCCGATCCGCGTGCAGACCTCGCTCGACACACGCCGCGACCTGCAATCGATCCGCAACCTCAAGGTCAAGACATCGTCCGGCACGATGGTGCCGCTCTACAGCGTTGCCGATATCGACTATTCTGAAGGCCCGAGCTCGATCAAGCGCAACGACCGCAACCGGGTCGTTGCGATCGGCTCCGACGTGCCCTTCGGCACGGCGCTCGACACCTCGACCGCCGAGTTCAAGCGCATCGTCGACGAAACCGAACTGCCGCCGACCGTGCGGCTGGCGGAAAGCGGTGACGCCAAGGTCCAGGCCGAAATGACGCAGAGCTTCGGCAACGCGATGCTGATGGGCCTGATGCTGGTCCTCGTCGTGCTGATCCTGCTGTTCAAGGACGTCATCCAGCCCTTCACCATCCTCTTCTCCCTGCCGCTTGCCATCGGCGGCGTGGCGGTCGCCCTGATCGCGACGCAGAACGCGCTTTCCATGCCCGTCCTGATCGGCATCCTGATGCTGATGGGCATTGTCACGAAAAACGCCATCCTGCTCGTCGATTTCGCCATCGAGATGAAGCGGCACGGGCTGGAGCGCGTCCACGCCATGGTCGAGGCCGGCCGCAAGCGCGCAAGGCCGATCATCATGACATCCATCGCCATGTCCGCCGGCATGCTGCCGTCCGCCATGGGCGTCGGCGAAGGCGGCTCCTTCCGCGCACCGATGGCGATTGCCGTGATCGGCGGCATCATCGTCTCGACGGTGCTGTCGCTGCTCGTCGTCCCCTCCTTCTTCCTCATCATGGACGATCTGTCGCGCCTGCTCGGCAAGCTCTTCGGCCGCTTCGTCGGAGCCAAGGAAGACGAGGACCTGATGACGTCAGAGGAAGTCGCCCATCAGACCCGACAAAATCGTCGCAGCCTGTCGGAACTCGAAGAACGCCTGGACCGGATGGAAAACGGCGAAAAATCAACGACTTCGGGTGCGCAGGCAAGCCAGCGCGTGCTTCGGCTGCCGCCAATGGCGGCCGAGTAAGCTGCTCCACGCCTGATCCGGCACGTCCGATTGTCGGACAACCTTCTGAATTGTGGGATTGATTGATCAGTATCAAATCCCTCTTTTCCTCACGCGCTATCTTGCCTCCAGGGATTTGGCAATGATCGCAAAAAGGGAAGAGAACGCGAGATGAACAGCAGTCTGAAACTCAGCAATCGAGACCGGGCAGTGCTTATGAAAGCACCGTTTCTGGCGGGGCTGGGCAACAGTGCCCTTGTCCGGCTGATGTCCATGATGACGATCAGCACGCTGCCAGCTCGTAAATTCGTCTTGCGCGAAGGCGAATCCGCCGACGCCTTCTACTGTGTCTTGAACGGTTATGTCCGGCTTTTCCGGCTGAGCCGTGAAGGTCGCGAGGCCGATATCATGGTCTGCGCCCCGGGCGACACCTTTGCCGAACACCTGCTGTTCAGCGACAATGTCTACCGCTGCAATGCCCAGACGGCCGAGCCGGCAACGCTTGCCCGCTTCGACATGCAGGCTGTCCGCGATCTCGCCCAGCAGGATCCCGAAGTTGCCAAGGCACTGATCGCCGCCGTCTCCCGGCATCTGGTCGGCACGATGGATTGCATCGCCAACGACCGCCTTTTCACCGCACCGCAGCGGGTCGCCAACTACATCCTCAGCCGCTGCCCGGCTGATGGCAGCTCCGCATCGATCCGCCTGCCCTTCCAGAAGAGCCTGCTCGCCGGCATGCTCGGCCTTGCACCGGAAGCGCTCTCCCGCGCCTTCTCGAGCCTGCGCCGCGTCGGTGTCACGGTCCGGGGCCGCATCATTCAGGTCGGGGACGTCCAGGCACTCAGGAACATCTGAAGCAATTCCAGCAAAAGCGGGAACCGGTTTTGCGTCCGGAATTGCATGAACAGAAGGATACGGCAGTTTCGCGTTTCGAAGAAACGGCGAAATTGCCTTAGGCTCGAAGGCGCGCGAGACGACGCAGCCTTCGCAGCGGCCTGTTGCCACAGGGGTGTCCGGCGACAGGCGAGGCCGGCGAGTCACTAGACCGCCGGCCTTTTTCATTTCAATTTCACTGAAAGCAATTCCAGCAAAAACGGGTAGGCTTACAGCCCGCCCTGCACCTTCAAAAACTCGACGATGTGGCCGACGCCCTCGCCGCGCTTGAGGTCGGTAAACACATGCGGCTTCATCTCCCGCATACGCGCCGCATCCCGGTCCATCACATCCATGTCGACACCGACATAGGGCGCCAGATCCTTCTTGTTGATCACCAGCAGATCGGACTTTGTGATACCCGGCCCGCCCTTGCGCGGAATTTCCTCGCCCTGGCACGTGGAGATGACATAGATCGTGATATCCGCGAGATCCGGCGAGAAGGTTGCGGCCAGATTGTCCCCGCCCGACTCGATGAACACCACGTCCAGATCGGGAAAACGCGCGTTCAGGCCCGCGATCGCCTGGAGATTGATCGTCGCATCCTCGCGGATCGCCGTATGCGGGCACCCGCCCGTCTCGACCCCCACGATACGATCGGAAGACAAGGCCTGCATGCGCACCAGCGCATCGGCATCTTCCTTGGTGTAGATATCGTTGGTAACGACCGCGACGGAAAATTCGTCCCGCATCGCCTTGCACAGCTTTTCCGTCAGATGCGTCTTGCCGGATCCGACCGGCCCGCCAATGCCGACACGAAGGGGACCGTTTGCCGATTTCATGAAATGTCCTTGTCGTTATGATGCGCCGACAATAATGCGGCGGGAAATCGGTGCAATCGGAAACTGGGGCCATGCTGCAGAGCATAGCTTCCACTTCACGGATTTTCTGCGTCGGAAAAGTAAAGTGTCATCCAGATTTCCAGGATTAAGTATATCTTCAGATATCTGTAGAAAACGCACCTTAAAATTTGTGGCGACGAGATAATACCGTCATAATACGTATTGTAGTTGCAATTTAATATCGCATGCTGAGACCTGCCTGAACTTGGGAAACGGGGAAATCAGAATGGATTATCAAACGACTGCATCCACATCTGAACTATTGGGACAAAGGCACGACTGCCGAAAGGCGGCAGACGCGGCACTCTCGAGCATGCTCGACATGCTGGAATCCTACGGTTTCGACCGCACCGAAATGCTTCTGTCTCTGGCAGACGCGATCGACGACGAAATCCTTCTCGTCGCGCACGAAGCCTGACCAAGCAATTCCGTGAAAAGCGGCAACGGGTCCTGTATCCGCAGCCGCGCAAGACGCCACCTATGCCATGTCGCGCAAACGGCATGTGACGGGCCACACGCGGAGCGTAAAACGCATCCGCAGGCCACGACAAGCCTCACCGATACGGCAACGCCTCTGTTTCAGTTCACGACCGAAACAGCCGGGAATGTTGTGTCTCGTGGCGCAACGAGGCGATTTCAGCCTGCACTGCAGCACCGCCCAGGTCATCGAGACGTGTCGATGCCGCTTTTTGCGAAACAGCGTCTATCAGCGCTTCAAGCGAAGCAACGATCGCAACGCCTTCCGCCTGGCCGGCGATGCTGAGCCGGATCCCGGCCGACACGGCCTGCGATACGGCGGCATGCAGGAAAGCGGCAAGTGCGGGAACAAGCGGCACCCCATGCCCTGCCGCCACCGCCCCGACGGCCACCGGAAACGGCAGGTCGGAGCCAAGCCGCGCAAACACCGGATGCGGCCATGCGGCAGCAGCCGTAACGAAAGCCTTGCCAAGCGACAGCGTCTCGCTGAAACGTTCGCCCGAGCCGGCCAGCGCCAGCCCGAGTGACGCCACGTCAGCCAGCGCGCCCTCATTCTCCGCCTGACGCCAGGCCTCGGCAAACAGCACGGCATCGTTCCACAATGCCCCATGGCTGAGAACGGTCGACAACCACTGCTGAAGGTCCCTGGCGTTCCCGACCAGCCCGTCCGCCACGGCCCGCTCCAGCCCGCCCGACCAGGCAAAACCACCGATCGGAAAGGCCGGCGATAGCCACGCCATCAGCCGCAACAATGCCTTCGTGTCCAACGCCGCATCTGTCGGCTTATTCAATGCCGGATCGACCGGCAGCACGTGGTCTGTCACGAGAGGCGATCAGTCGTGATGATGGCCATGGTCGTGCCCGTGATCGTGCCCGTGGTCGTGATTGTCGTGGCTATGCGAGTTTCCATGATCATGCCCGTGCGCGTGTCCACCATGCGAATGATAGGCGCCACGGGCAGGCTGGAACGGCTCCTCGATATCGAAAACACTGGCGCCCAGCCCCTGCAGCATCGAACGGATCACATGATCGCGCAGGATCAGGATACGGCCTTCCTCGATCTGGGCCGACAGGTGCCGATTGCCGAGATGCCAGGCAAGCTCGATCAGATGCAGCGTATCACGCGCCTTGACCTCGAAAAGCTTTTCGGGCGCCGCCTGCACTTCCACCGTATCGCCATTGTCGAGCACCAGCCGGTCGCCATGATGGAAAAGCACGGCCTCCTTCAGGTCCAGCATCACCATGTCGCCATTCGACAGATGCAGCAGCTTGCGGCGCAGATGGCGCAGATCATGCGGCAGGCTGACGGTGTCGATCGGCGGATCGGAGACTTCGCCGGCAGAGCGATAGGAATGGATGTGCTGCATGTTGGATAACCCGTTGAACTGCAAAATCTTTGCCATCATTGCCAAAGGCGGCGCGGCGCACAAGAGGGAGTTATTGCCGGACAGCAAAAAGCCCGGCACGAAGGCCGGGCTTGAAGACATGCGAGCCGCTGAAAACCTTATTCGGCTGCGATCTTCATGGCCTTGAGGTTGTCGAGGATATTCTGCGGCGAAGACGCACCATAAGGGTCGCTCTCGCAATTGTCGGAATACCCTTCTTCCTCGAACCACTGCTCGACCACGCCGTCGTTGACGATGGCGCCATAACGCCAGGAGCGCATGCCGAATCCGAGATTGTCCTTGGCGACCAGCATGCCCATCTTGCGGGTGAATTCGCCCGAACCGTCCGGAATGACGGTGACGTTTGCAAGGTTCTGGCTCTTGGCCCAGGCATTCATCACGAAGGCGTCGTTGACCGACATGCAGTAGATGGCATCGATGCCTTCGGCCTGGAAGTCGGGAAACAGCTTTTCGAAATCGGGAAGCTGGAAGGTCGAGCAGGTCGGCGTGAACGCGCCCGGCAGCGAGAAGAGCACGACGCGCTTGCCGACGAAATAGTCAGCCGAGGTAACGTCCTGCCAGCGGAAAGGGTTCGGGCCGCCAACGGCCTCGTCGCGTACGCGGGTTCGAAAAGTGACGTGCGGAACCTTTTTGCCCAGCATCAATGCCTCCATAAGAATGAACATTCGCCCCGTCGAGAGGCAGATGCTTTCTCATAGCGACACTTCTTTCGCAGCGCAGCAAAGTTCTTGATAAAAAGCAGTCAAGCAAGGCAGCTATTCACAGGATGCAGGGCTTATTCTCAAACCCGGCGTGATGATACCTAGGCTCAACCGAATGCACTCAAAAAGAGTATTTACTTAGTCAGGCACCCATTGGTAGAATTTATAAAACGGGGAGGCTTGGATGGATGGAGCTATCATCGGACCTAGGGTCAGCAGAGGTTTAGATCGACATCTCATTTCTTATTTCGAATTTAGAGACACCGGGCAATGCCAGAATCTGAAAGCCTTGATCGAGCGCTTTATGGATAACCTGTGCGAAAAGCTCGACGCCGAACTTATTCAGAAGTCGGTCGAGCATCGCGACAAGTCATTTGATGACTGGAAATCCTGGTACATAGACGAGGCCTCAAGGCGACAAAGCAATGCTGTGGGCCAATTCGCTCATATGATCGGCGATCTTGAAGCCTTTGATGTGACAGCGAGCAACAAGGTCCCCTGCGAATTGGGCTATCGCTACTTCCAGGAATTTGCCTCATGCTGGCGGCGCGCCTGCGCTCTCAGGCAGGCAGAACTGGAAATCGAGCCACAATCCGCAAAATTCCAGGCAAAGCGCGCCGGCCATGACTGGGCTCCCTATTTCAGCGACATTTTCAAGCGTGCGTGATCGATCATGAACGACGGCAACAAGGAATCTGTCAAAGAGCTTCTCGGCGCCTTTCGCATCGTCGCAAGCGCCGACCTTTCAATTCTGCTGGCCGCAATCACCATCAATTCACGCACGGCAAGCTTCACGCCAACACCAGCCTATTGCCTGTCTCTGTGGCTGCTTGCGATGTCTCTCATCACCTCTGTCTATCTTTTTCTTGTATGCATCAGAAAGATTTCGCTGGAGGCTGAGGCAATTGTCGAGCAGCCGCCGGTCAAATGGACGGCAGCCGCTGCGCTCCTGATGCTTATCGCGGCAACGGCTCTGCTGATCCTCGACATGCTGACCTGAAAGCGACGGTCAAACGTCGCCAGCGTTCAGGCGACGTCGTGGTGCAGAGACGGCGCCAGCGGCCGTGGGAAGGCTTCACCCGGAAGCCATCCTTTTCATCAGCTTTGCCCCCTACTCCTAAACCTCCGTTACCCGTTGTACACCGCGCCACGTCTCACCGGGCGCAATCGAGATCGGGTGCTCCACGACCGCCGCTTCGATGCAGACGAAATGCCGCCAGGCATCGTCGGGAAGATCCGCAATGGTGGCGCAACGCTCCTCATCGGGATTCCACACCACCGTATCGGGCATTCCCTGCGCCGATATCAGCAGCTTGCGGCCCTTCTCCTCAAGCGTCCGGTCTCCCGCGGCATTGTAATAGACGCGGTCGAGCGGACGGTCGATCCGCAGGCGTTCGTCCGTATCCGTATGAACGGCATTGTCGACGACCTTGTCGAGGTAGCGGAGGTTTCGAAGCCCGGTAATGGTCACATCCTCGATCGCATTGACGCGGAAATAGGTGTGAAGCGCTGCCGTGAAAGAGAAAGCACTGGAGCCGGTATTGGTGGCCGACAGGGCAATCTCGATACTGTCCTCGCCAAGTGTCACCTGAAGTTCGGCTTCGAACGAATGTGGCCAGATCGCGCGCGTTTCGGCCGTATCAGTCAAGCGCAATCGAGCGACGGTTGCGGCATCGGTCCCGCCCGCGACCAGCGTCCAGGCCTTGTTTCGGAAAAAGCCATGCAGAGGCAGGTCGCCCAGAATGGAAAATTGCGGAAAGCAGATCGGCACGCCGCCGCGCACGGCGCTGCCCGGCGAAAAATCGGCACGCTCGGAAAGATAAATATTCTCCGTGCCCTTGGCGGACTGCCAGGATGCCAGATGCGCGCCATGATGCAGAACGACGGCCGAAGCGCCGCCGGGAGATGTCAGGCGCACCACATCAGGGTCTTTTATCAATGAATTCATAATTTTCCTCGCTTTAACAGCGCCCGGCAAAGCCTCCCGGCGCGCCTCTCAAAATCACCCGTTGCACGCATAAAGCCGGTGCTCAACAGGCAGCAAGACACACTGGACGAAAGCCGAGACCCGGTCGTTGACCTGGAACAGACGGAAACGCCATCGAATTCGTTTTTTTTCACGCGTCGATATCCTTGGGCTTCATCCTGCTCGGGGAAGATCCGAGCCTCCCGGCAAGTAATCTCAGGCACTTAGGCCAAACTCCATCCCCGCCCTCCAAACCCGTGCCTACAATGCCCCCGTTCCGCTTCGGCTACACCGGTCCGCATAACCGGCGAGGTGGGACCGGTGATCGGGTGGGCCGCCCTTATGCAGGCGGACCGTCCGGGGCTGCGCAGAAAATGGTCTGCCCCTGAACAAGGCGTGCGTGTGTCGCACACATACCGGTATGGCAGTCCGCAAGGACATAAGACCTGCCGCCGCAGACGGACCGGAGTTGCGCGGAAAAATACACCGAACGGGACACGCCGTGTGTCATTTATAAAAATTCAATTCGAGGCACCCGACGTGTCCCGGCCGATCCTCGTCCTCGGGTTTAACCCGAGGATCAAAAAACGCTCAGGCACCAAGGGAGGACTCTGCCCTTCAATTGAAGAGGTCCAGCGACAGTCCCAGCGTCTGGGGCAACGGGTTCCACCAGCCGGTGCGGATGCCTGCCATACGCAGCGCCCGCGCCGTCCAGGTGTTGCAGCCGAGGAGCGCGTTGAACGAACCATGAGCCTCGAAGAACCGATCATGGGCCCCATATCCCGCATCGGGAATTACGACGACGTCACCTCCCTCACGCGCGAAACTCGCCTGAATGAACTGCGAGAGGTTTTGGAATTCTGCCGCCTGAAGATCGAAGGACCTTATGGCCGGATGCGCCTCGTCAATCGGGCCTGCCACATCCACATGCATCACCGATCGATCGACGGTCAGCGCACGAAACACCGGCATCGGCTTCAGATCACCCCATGTCGGCGTCTCAAGATAAAACGAGCGCCCTCCCCAGCCGATCACCAGCCACTCGGCGGCCGGATCGTTTACCGGAATGCCCGCCGCCCCCAGAAACGCATAGGCGGTCCGCATTTCGTCATCGAGCGGAATGACGATATCCGTGTGGATGGGATTGGAGAGCACGAGAATGCGCTGCATCCCAGCCGCAGGAGCGGGTGGCTCAGTGCTAAACAGCGGGCGGGGAATAAAGGTGCCCGCTGCCAAACCGATAACGACAAGAGCGATTACGGTGAGTAACGAGCGAGCAAATACTCTCATTCGTCCGCTCCAGTCCCTCAGGTCGTCAGAACAGGAAATACCGCTGCGCCATCGGCAGAACAGTCGCCGGCTGGCAGGTCAACAGCTCGCCATCGGCGCGCACTTCATAGGTTTCCGGATCGACCTCCACATGCGGTGTTGCCGAATTGTGGATCATCGAGGCCTTGCCGATGCCGCCGCGAACATTCTTCACCGCCAGCAGTTTCTTGGCGACGCCGAGACGCTGCGCCAGCCCGCCGTCGAGCGAGGCCTGGGAGACGAAGGTGACCGAAGAATTGGTACGCAGCTTGCCGTAAGCCGCAAA
Organism: Hyphomicrobiales bacterium; assembly: GCA_900466875.1. GTDB lineage: Bacteria > Pseudomonadota > Alphaproteobacteria > Rhizobiales > Rhizobiaceae > Neorhizobium. The sequence goes on from UBNQ01000003.1 coordinate 78,242, forward strand.
CATCGGCCGGTAATGCATCGGTTGCGGGGTCGGGATCGAGGCGTTCGGATCACCCATCGGAGCCGCCGCAATCGAGCCACCGAGCAGCACCATCTCCGGCTTCACCCCGAAAAAGGCCGGGCTCCACAGCACCAGGTCGGCCCGCTTGCCGACTTCGACCGAACCGATCTCGTGGGAAACCCCGTGCGCAATCGCCGGGTTGATCGTGTATTTGGCGATATAGCGTTTGACGCGAAAATTGTCGTTGTCACCGGCCTCCTGCGGCAGCTGTCCGCGCTGGCGCTTCATCTTGTCGGCCGTCTGCCAGGTGCGGATCGCCACTTCGCCGACACGCCCCATGGCCTGGCTGTCGGAAGAAATGATCGAGAAGGCGCCGATATCGTGCAGGATGTCTTCCGCCGCGATCGTCTCCTTGCGGATGCGGCTCTCGGCGAAGGCGATGTCTTCCGGGATCGACGGCGACAGGTGGTGGCAGACCATCAGCATGTCGAGATGTTCGGCCAGCGTATTGACCGTGTAGGGCCGCGTCGGATTGGTCGACGACGGTATGACATTCGGATTGCCGCAGACCTTGATGATGTCGGGCGCATGCCCGCCGCCGGCGCCTTCCGTATGAAAAGCATGGATGGTGCGGCCCTTGATGGCGGCGATCGTATCCTCGACAAAACCGCTCTCGTTCAGCGTATCGGTGTGGATCATCACCTGAACGTCGAAGGCATCGGCAACAGTCAGGCAGTTGTCGATGGCAGCCGGTGTCGTGCCCCAGTCCTCGTGCAGTTTCAGCGACGACGCGCCTGCAAGGATCATCTCCTCCAGAGGTGCGGGCAGCGAGGCATTGCCCTTGCCGGCAAGCGCCAGGTTCATCGGGAACGCGTCAAAACTCTCGATCATCCGCTCGATATGCCAGGCGCCGGTGCAGGTCGTCGCAAGCGTCCCATGCGCCGGACCGGACCCGCCGCCGAGCATGGTTGTGACGCCCGACATCAGCGCTTCCTCGATCTGCTGCGGGCAGATGAAATGGATATGGGCGTCCATGCCGCCGGCAGTCAAAATCTTGCCCTCGCCCGCAATCGCTTCCGTGGACGGCCCGACGATGATCGTCACCCCCGGCTGCGTATCCGGATTGCCAGCCTTGCCGATCGCATGGATGCGACCGTTCTTCAGGCCGACATCGGCCTTGTAGATGCCGCTGTGATCGACGATCAGCGCATTGGTGATGACGGTATCGACCGCCCCTTCCGCCCGCGTCGCCTGGCTTTGCCCCATGCCGTCGCGAATGACCTTGCCGCCGCCGAATTTCACCTCCTCGCCATAGATGGTGAAATCGCGCTCCACCTCGATGAACAATTCGGTATCGGCAAGCCGCACCTTATCGCCCGTCGTCGGGCCGAACATGGAGGCATAGGCTGCACGGGACATCTTGTAGGACATGAATTACCTCAGTCGTTCGGGCAATATGAATTCGGGCAATTTCGCTCGGATGGCTGTGCGCCAATCCGAAAATTAGAGCAGGCTATCAACCAGCGCCTTCAGTTCGGCTGTGCGCTTGCGGGTCAGATCGGCTTCACAGGTCGAGATCAGCATCGGCTCCATCGACCCGCCACGGGCCTGAAACCCAACGGAGACACATTGGGCATCGCGATAGCCGAGCCAAGCGCGCTGGGCTTTCAGTAAGGCCTCCTCGCCCCCCTTCAGGTTTGGGGTGGAAGCACCTGCATCCCGCTCCTTCAGCGCCTTGCGCGTCAATTGATACTGGGCATTCAGCGCCTTGTCGGCATCCGCCAGATCTTGCCCGGCGCAGATCGTCATATCCGTCTGCGTCTGAGGTTCCTTGCAATCCGGCTGCGGTTGCTGCGCGGATGTCGGAGCGTCGACGAGAAGCACGCAGCCGCACAGCAGCGGCAGGAGGGCGAGTTTCAGCATGAGGTCACGCCGCCGCGCCATCATAATGGTGCGATGTCAGCGCCCGCGGATCGACGCCCTCCAAACAGTTGACGTTGATCGCCACCATGGGAGACCCATCTTTCGGCGAGTCGCCATAGGCAAAACTCTCGATACCGCAGCTCTTGCAGAACAGATGCTGCAGCTTCTTCGTATTGAACCTGTATTCCGTGAGGTTCCCCTCGCCCGACTTCAGCAAAAAAGCACCGCGCGGTGCAAAGGCAAGCACGATGCCCAGCCGCTGGCAGCGCGAGCAGTTGCAGGTGACCGTCTGATCGAGATCGGCATCGACCTCGTAGGACACGGAACCGCACTGGCAGCTGCCGAGATAATGTTTCGTCGCCATGTCAGAGTCCTCCCATGATCTTCTGCTGGAAACCGAAGACCCGCCGCGCACCCGAAAGCGGGATCAGCGTCACGGATCGGGTCTGGCCCGGTTCGAAACGCACGGCAGTTCCAGCCGGAATATCGAGCCGCATGCCGCGCGCCTTGTCGCGATCGAAGGATAAACCATTGTTGGTCTCGAAGAAATGGTAGTGGCTGCCCACCTGCACCGGCCGGTCGCCGGTATTGGAAACGTCGATCGAGATCGTCGCAGCACCGGCATTGAGTTCGATTTCGCCTTTTGCGGCAATCACTTCGCCCGGAATCATGAATCTCTCCCCTACGCCGTTAAAGCAGTTTGTGGCCGGCAGCCCTCGGTTTTGAGAACCCGCACGGTCGAGGCAGGGTTGCGGATAAGGGCCGCTGCCGGGCGAACCGGGCGGCGCACCAGTTCACCGCTGCAATTGGGGCATGTTCCGCCAAGCACATCCATCGCGCAATCGGCGCAGAAGGTGCATTCGAACGTGCAGATCATCGCCTCGCGGCTTTCCGGTGCCAGATCCTTGTCGCAGCATTCGCAGTTTGGTCGCAGTTCCAAAGCCATGGGGGCGCTCCTCAGCGGATCGGTTCGTGCACTGTAACCAGCTTGGTTCCATCGGGGAACGTCGCCTCCACCTGTACGTCGTGGATCATTTCCGGAATACCCTCCATCACCTGATCGCGGGAAATAACATGCGCACCGGCTTCCATCAGATCGGCAACAGAGCGGCCGTCACGAGCCCCCTCGACGACGTAATCGGTAATCAGCGCGATCGCCTCGGGATAGTTGAGCTTCACGCCGCGCTCCAAGCGGCGGCGGGCAACCATTGCCGCCATGGAAATCAGCAGCTTGTCTTTTTCGCGTGGGGTGAGGTTCATGGACGTCCCGCAATCGATTTCGGATAGGGCAAATCAGATGTTCCAGACTTTCGGCACTGGCGCACCGTTACGCAATACGGAAATTGCCGGTACCAGGATTTTTCTCAAATCGAATCCGGTGGGTGCGGCGATGCGGGCGATCAGCTTGCCGTTCCAGTAGCTGGCACCACCGGCATTGCCGATGCACGCCCTCAATCTGGGCAGCATGGCTTCGCTCAAGGGACCCGTGTGGAAAAGCGTGGCAAAGGCGACCTGGCCTGACAGCACGGCCGCGGCCTGCGCCATCTGCGCGATCTCGCCCTCGAAGCGCATCTCTTCGGCATGGATCAGCTGCCCGTTGCGGCGCACCCGCCAGCGATCGCGGAAAAACCCGTTTGCGACCGCCTCTCCCATCGCCCGACGCCCGAGAAGCACGGCCTCGACGGCGAGAAATTCAGAGCTTTCGGCAAGATCGACATCCAGACGGCGGCTGAGCGACGCCTGATCGAACAGGATGGTTTCCTGGGGGAGCCAATGGACGGAAGCATTGTCGCCGACCGTGATATCGGTGGAAACCGATGCCGTACCTGAAGCGGCCTTGTAGATCTTCTCGTTCGCCTGGGTGGTGACCGAGAGGCTTGTAGAAGCCGCAGCGGCGACGGACCATTCGATCACGTCGCCGCCCGTCAGTCCCCCTGACGTGTTGATGAGAATCGCCTCCATTTCAGGCGAAAATGTTTCCGGAAGCCGTATTTTTGCGCAGCCTTCCTGGAAGAACTCGTCGAGCCTCGTGCGCTCGTCAAAAGCCTTGGTTACAAGGCGTCCTGTACCCCTTGCCCGCTGCGGCGCATAGTGTTCAACTGAGTATTGCTGCACGACGTACCTTCGATTTCTGCCTGTGTTGCGCAGTCAGAAGCAATGGACGTGCCAGACTTCGCAGGCGCGGAAGACTTGGCGGGCGTTGCGGTTGCAACGAGATCCGTAGCATCCGCCTTGCCGAAGAAGTCCCACATCCGGAAAGCCGGATCAACATTGGCATCGAAGGCAGGCTGCTTTGCGGGAACCACGGCGGCAACCTTGGTGACGCTTGCAGCGCCGTCCTTGGCGGCAGCCATCACGGCTTCTCTGGCGGCGACCGGCTTCGGCCAGTCATGCGTGCCCTTTTCAAAAACATAGGTCGCGATGCGTGCGCCGTTCTTGCAGGTGCCGAGCATGGTGAATGTCACGCCATCGGCGGTCTTCGGATCGCCATTACCCTTGCAGCCGTCGAGGTCGCTCCAGCGCTGGATCGCGGTCTTGAACCCATATTGCCAATACGCGGCACCGCCGCCGGCATAGGGGTTCTGTGCGTCTTTCTCGCCGGCAAAGGCGACGATCGAAATCGGCTTGGCCGGATTGCAGTTGGCCTTGTCCGGCCCCCACTTGCCCTCGGTCTCGACCGGACGACCGGCGCGAAGCGAGTTGACGAAACCGGCACCGACAAAATCGTCCTGGCCCGAGCAGACATAGGCTGACAACATGCGTCCACCACCGGAATAACCCGAGGCAAAGATGCGGTTCGGATCGACGCAGAAGTCTTCTTTCACTTCCTCGACGGCATCGTCGATGAAGGCGATCTCGTCGAGACCACCCTGGGCGCCGGTCGGAATGATGGCTTTGCTGACGGCAACGAAAGGAACGTTCCAGGCATAGGTACCCGGCGTCTTGCCCGGCAGGCTGCCTTGCAGCGCCACGGCAATAAAGCCATTCTTTTCAGCGACCTTGTCCCAGGACGAGCGGTTCAGCTGACCGTCGGGATTGCTGTTGCTGCCGTGAAAATCGAACACGACCGGCACTTTGTCCTTGCCGGTATAGGAGGATGGCACGTAGTAGACGGCCTGGCGCGCGACACCGTCGCTATCGATCGTCACCTGATGGCGACCCGGCGCCATGGCCGGTGTCGTGGATTGGCCGCAGCCGGCGAAAGCGGCACCTGCAGCCAAGAAAAACGCTCCGGTCGCAACGAAGCGAACAAGAGCGGAGCGGGAACGGTGACCAGTGATGCATGCAAAGACCATCAGCGCCTCATCATGGGGTGCGGGTTGTCAACGATGTTCGGAGATGTCGTTCATCTGCGGTTCATCTAGCACACCTGTTGAAGCATTGAAACGCCCTGAATCAATAGAAGCAATGCAAACATTCACCATTAAACTGTTAGATGCCGCCTTGCTTCTGCCGTATCCAAGGTTTCGGCGGGGCCTTGATGCACAATCTCGCCACGATCCATGATGTAGACTTGGTCCGCCAGCTCGCGGCAGAAGTCCAGATACTGTTCGACCAGCAGGATCGCCATGCCGGTGGAATCGCGCAGATAACGGATCGCCCGGCCGATATCCTTGATGATCGACGGCTGGATGCCTTCTGTTGGCTCGTCGAGAACAAGGATTTTCGGTCGCGTGACCATGGCCCGGCCGATCGCCAGCTGTTGCTGTTGCCCGCCCGAAAGGTCGCCGCCGCGACGGCCGAGCATGGTTTTCAACACCGGAAACAGCGAAAAGATCTCGTCGGGAATGAACCGGTCCTTGCGGGCAAGCGGTGCATACCCGCTCTGCAGGTTTTCCTGAACGGTGAGCAGCGGAAAAATTTCACGGCCCTGCGGCACGTAGCCGATGCCGTGCTTGGCGCGGGAATAAGGGGCCAGCCCGTTCAGCACCTCGCCCTGAAAGCTGATCGTGCCACCGGAGACCGGATGCTGGCCGGTGACGGCGCGCAAGAGCGACGATTTTCCGACACCGTTGCGGCCGAGCACGCAGGTGATCCTGCCCATCTCGGCGTTGACGGAGACCCCGCGCAGGGCTTGAGCGGCGCCGTAGTGGAGATTGACGTTGTTGACTGTCAGCATGGGGAGCCTCCCTGTTTGCTCAGGAGGGCTGGATTACCCCCCTCTGCCCTGCCGGGCATCTCCCCCACAAGGGGGGAGATCGCAGGGGGGCGACCACTCGCCCCCCTTTGAAGGTCGAGTGGAGGCCAGACGTCATCCTGCAATGAAGTCGAAACCGGAAGAGATGCGTGCTTGAGGCAGAAGGATCGCTCCCAGCCGATCTCCCCCCCTGTGGAGGAGATTGCCGGCAGGCCAAAGGGGGGTATCAAGACCACTGCGCTCTCCATCACCGCCCCAGATAATTCTCGATCACCTTCGGATCGCTGGAGACGAAATCGATCGACCCTTCGGCGAGCACCGAACCTTCCGCGAGGCACGTCACCTTCACCCCGAGATCACGAATGAAGCCCATGTCGTGCTCGACCACCACCACCGAGCGGGTCTTGGCGATCTCGCGCAGGAGGATCGCAGTCTCGGCCGTCTCGGCATCCGTCATCCCGGCCACCGGCTCATCGACCAGAAGCAGCTTCGGCTCCTGCGCCAGAAGCATGCCGATCTCCAGCCACTGTTTCTGGCCGTGGGAAAGGTTGGCGGCGTATTCATTTTTCCGATGCGTCAGCCGGATCGTGACGAGAATTTCCTCGATCCGCGCCTTGTCTTCTGCCGTCAGCGTATAAAACAGCGTGGCGAACACACCGCGCGAACGGTTGAGCGCCAGTTCCAGATTGTCCCAGACGGTATGGCTTTCGAATACCGTCGGTTTCTGGAATTTGCGGCCGATGCCGAGCTGGGCGATATCGGCCTCGTCCTTCTTCGTCAGGTCGATCGTATCCTCGAAGATCACCTTGCCGGTGTCCGGTCGGGTCTTGCCGGTGATGATGTCCATCATCGTCGTCTTGCCCGCACCGTTCGGGCCGATGATGGCGCGAAGCTCGCCCGGCTCGACAACCAGCGACAGCGAATTGATCGCCTTGAACCCGTCGAAGGAGACGGAGACGTCTTCGAGATAGAGAAGGCTTTTGCTTCTGGTTTCGGCAATCGTGTTCATCGTTTCACTCCGCTGCCTGAGCCTGTTGCGTGACCGGCGCAGCGCCGGCATCCCTGCCCTTTTCCGCATCTGCCGCGGACTTGAGCGCCTTGCGGGCATTCCACCCGTGCTGGATCGTGCCCACGATGCCCTTGGGCAGGAACAGCGTGACGGCAATGAACAGCCCGCCGAGCGCAAACAGCCAGAATTCGGGGAATGCGCCGGTAAAGTAGCTTTTGCCGGCATTGACGAGGATCGCGCCGATGATCGGGCCGATCAGGGTTCCGCGGCCGCCGACAGCCGTCCAGACGACCACTTCGATCGAGTTGGCTGGCGCAAATTCGCCCGGATTGATGATGCCGACCTGCGGCACGAACAGCGCACCGGCAATGCCCGCAAACATGGCCGAGACGACGAAGGTGAACAGCTTGATGTTTTCCACCCGGAAGCCGAGGAAGCGCACCCGGCTTTCCGCATCGCGAACCCCGACCAGAACCTTGCCGAATTTCGAACGGGTGATGGCGGAAGCCACGATCAGGCAGAGGGCCAGCATGATGGCTGACAGGGCGAAGAGAACCGCACGCGTGCCGCCCGCCTGCACCTGGAAGCCGAGGATATCTTTAAAGTCTGTCAGGCCGTTATTGCCGCCGAAACCCATGTCGTTGCGAAAGAAGGCGAGCATCAGCGCATAGGTCATCGCCTGGGTGATGATCGACAGGTACACACCGTTGACGCGGGACCTGAAGGCGAACCAGCCGAAGACGAATGCGAGCAGGCCCGGCACGATCAGCACCATGGCCATCGCAAACGGGAACATGTCGAACCCGTACCAGAACCACGGCAGTTCCTTCCAGTTGAGGAAGACCATGAAATCCGGCAGGTCGGGATTGCCATAGGTGCCGCGCGAACCGATCTGGCGCATCAGATACATGCCCATCGCATACCCGCCGAGCGCGAAGAACGCACCGTGGCCGAGCGAGAGGATGCCGCAATAGCCCCAGACGAGATCGAGTGCGAGCGCCAGGAGCGCATAGCAGAGATATTTGCCCATCAGCGCCATGGCATAGGTCGGGATATGCAGGGCGCTGTCCGGCGAGGTCAGCAGGTTGAGCGCCGGCACGATGATGGCGACGGCGAGCAGAATGCCGACGGCGATGACGATCCTGCCTTCGAGTGCGCGAAGAATGAAGCCGGAGATCATGCTTCCACCGCCCTTCCCTTGAGCGCGAACAGGCCGCGCGGACGTTTCTGGATGAAGAGGATGATGAGGACGAGCACGAGGATCTTTCCGAGCACTGCCCCGACGGACGGTTCGAGGAACTTGTTGAGGATGCCGAGCGACAGCGCGCCGACCAGCGTGCCCCAGAGATTGCCGACACCGCCGAAGACCACGACCATGAAACTGTCGATGATGTAGCTCTGCCCGAGATTGGGCGAGACATTGTCGATCTGGGAAAGCGCCACCCCGGCAATGCCCGCGATGCCCGAGCCGAGCGCGAAGGTGAGTGCATCGACCCAGGGCGTGCGGATGCCCATGGACGACGCCATGCGGCGGTTCTGGGTGACGGCGCGCATATTGAGGCCATAAGCCGTCTTCTTCATCACGAAGAGCAGCGCGAAGAAGATCGTCAGCGAAAAGACGATGATCCACATGCGGTTATAGGTAATCGTCATGCCGCCGAGCGGGAAGGAACCGGACATCCATGACGGGTTGCCGACTTCCTGGTTGGTCGGACCGAAAATGGTGCGGATCGCCTGCTGCAGGATCAGCGATACGCCCCAGGTGGCGAGCAGCGTTTCGAGCGGCCGGCCATAGAGGAAGCGGATGACACCGCGTTCGATGACGAAACCGACTGCCCCGGTGACGAGGAAGGCGACCGGAAGCGCAATCGCCAGCGACCAGTCGAACAGGCCGGGTGCGTTATCGCGGATCACCTGCTGCACCATGAAGGTGGAATAGGCACCGAGCATGACCATTTCGCCATGCGCCATGTTGATGATGCCCATCACGCCGAAGGTGATGGCGAGACCTATCGCCGCGAGAAGCAGGACGGAACCGAGCGACATGCCGTACCAGACGTTCTGGGCGAGGTTCCAGAGCTGCTGTGCGTTCTGGATCGAGGCGATCGCCTTGTCGAGATCCGGTTTGAGGCTGGGATCGATCGTGCCCGCAACAGAGTTCAGCACACCGAGGCCGCCGGCACCGAGGCCGGCGATCGTTTCGATCGCGGCACGCTTTTCGTCGATGGAACGGTCGGAGGAGAGGAGCGACACGGCGCGCGCCTCTTCCATGCGGGCCTTCACTTCGGCATCGGTTTCCTGGGCAAGTGCTGCCTCGACGAGTTCGAGAGCTTCCGCACTCGGGGACCGCAGGATCGCATCGGCAGCGGAAAGACGCGCGCTGCGATCCGGGCTCATCAGCGTCAGGCCGCCGAGAGCCGCGCGGATGGCGCGGCGCAGATTGTTGTTGACGCGGATTTTCGTCACCGCGCCTTTGGCGACCTCACCGGCCGCCTCGGCGGTGACGGGATCGGTCAGCGCAAGCTCCGAACCCTGTTCCTTGCCGACAAACACGGCCTTGTCGGCCTTGCGGAAATAGAGATCTCCGCTTGCAAAAGCCTCGAGCGCCGGGACGACACGCGGATCACCGGTGGCGGCGATGTCGGCCACGAGCTTTTCGGCAGCATTGAAATTGGCATCGGCCAGTTGGTCGAACAGCGACTTGGGGTCGGCGCCCTGCGCGAAGGATGTCGCGGTGAATGCAAGGACCAGAAAAACCAGAGTAAAGAAACGGATAAGCATGCTTTTGTCCCCCGGATGAACGGGCGTCGAGAGAGCGTCTGCCCCTCATCCG
>UBNQ01000003.1:88154-193535 GCA_900466875.1 Hyphomicrobiales bacterium
GGCACCTTCTCCCCGTTTTGACGGGGAGAAGGACATTTGCCGCAACCGTGCCGTCCCTCTTCAGCGTCGAGTTGGGCACGTCCCCTCGCCCCGCGTGCGGGGAGAGGGCTAGGGTGAGGGGCAATCCCCACCAGATGCCTGACAAAGATCAGCTACCCTTGCCGCCGCACTTGCCAGTGGCGACGTTGAAGTTGCCGCACTCCATCGGCTTGCGCCAATCGGAGATCAGGTCCTTCGAGTCCGGCAGATAGTCCGACCATTCGTCACCAACGACGGCTGCGGTTTCCTGCACCACCTCGAACTGGCCGTCGGCCTGGATTTCCCCGATCAGCACCGGCTTGGTGATGTGGTGGTTCGGCATGACGGTGGAGGTGCCACCCGACAGGTTCGGGACGGCGACGCCGATGATCGAGTCGAGAACTGCGTCGGTGTCGGTCGTGCCGGCGGCTTCGACGGCCTTAACCCAGGCGTTGAAGCCGATATAGGCGGCTTCCATCGGGTCGTTCGTCACGCGCTTGTCGTTCTTGGTATAGGCATGCCAGGTCTTGATGAACTCGGCATTGACCGGCGCATCGACGGACTGGAAGTAGTTCCAGGCGGCCAGATGGCCGACCAGCGGCGTCGTGTCGAGGCCGGCAAGCTCTTCTTCACCGACCGAGAAGGCGACGACCGGAATGTCTTCCGCCTTGATGCCCTGGTTGCCGAGTTCCTTGTAGAACGGCACGTTGGCGTCACCGTTGATGGTCGAGACGACAGCGGTCTTCTTGCCGGCGGAGCCGAACTTCTTGATGTCGGAGACGATGGTCTGCCAGTCGGAATGACCGAACGGCGTGTAGTTGACCATGATGTCCTCTTCCTTGACGCCCTTCGACATCAGGTAGGCCTTCAGGATCTTGTTGGTCGTCTGCGGGTAGACATAGTCGGTACCGGCCAGAACCCAGCGTTCGACGCCTTCGGTCGAAGCGAGGTAATCGACGGCCGGGATCGCCTGCTGGTTCGGAGCAGCACCGGTATAGAAGATGTTGCGCGAGGATTCTTCACCCTCGTACTGGACCGGGTAGAAGAGGATCGAATTCAGCTCCTCGAAGACCGGCAGGACGGACTTGCGCGATGAGGACGTCCAGCAACCGAAGACGGCGGCGACCTTGTCCTGCGAGATCAGCTGGCGGGCCTTTTCGGCAAACAGCGGCCAGTCGGAAGCCGGGTCGACAACGACGGCTTCGAGCTTCTTGCCGAGCACTCCGCCCTTCTTGTTCTGCTCTTCGACGAGCATCAGCATGGCGTCTTTCAGCGTCGTTTCCGAAATCGCCATCGTGCCGGAGAGCGAGTGGAGAACGCCGATCTTGATCGTGTCGTCGGCCGCGAATGCGCCATGGAAAGCCGTGGTGGAAAGTGCGGCAGCCAGCAGTGCTCCGCCCAGTTTCGCCTTGAAGCTCATAGGATCAAACCCCCTCTTTTTTGGTTTGTTGGCACAACGGTGACGTTGACCGTTGCCTGAGGGGACTATCGGGCGCGGCCGCGCAAAACCACATACGCAAAATGACGTATGCAGAGGGGAAAAGTGGTCGCAGGGATTGCCCAAAGGACAGATTGAAAATGCCGGCAGCCTCCTTCACGCTGGCCCTGCTCGGTCATCAGACGTGAAATCGTTGGAAATCCGGCGGCGCTTCGTTTCCGCACACACTTCATCAGGCCCGGATTCGTCATGTTCCAGAAAACAAAGATATGCTAAAATAGACCTATCGAGCAGGGCTGGAGGGCAACGGAATGTCTCGATGGGGGAAGGCGGCGCCTTTGGCGCTGTTGCTGTTTACGTGCGGCAGTGCGGCAGCGGAGCCGCCGCTTTGTGCCGATGTCGCGCTGGTGCTGGCGATAGACGGATCGGGCAGCGTCACCGACGGTGAATACCGGTTTCAGAAATCGGCCATTGCAGCAGCCTTCAGGGACGATGCGATCACTGCCGTTCTGAAGGATGCCGGAACTGTCATGCTTTCTGCCGTGTTCTGGGGCGACGGCGAGTTTCCGACCGAAGATCTCGACTGGTACGTCGTCCATGACGGACTGGGCGCAGAGGCTTTCGCACGGGAACTCGAAAGTCGCGGACGACACGTCTATGGCGACACCAATATCGGCAGCGGCCTCTGGGCAGCGCTCGACAAGCTGTCGGAGCCGCGCATCTGCGCCCGCCGCTCGATCATCAACCTGTCGGGCGACGGCAGGGAAACCACCGTACCGAAGCAACGCGTGAGGGCAACGCTCTACCAGGCCCGCTTGCGAACCATCCAGATGGGGGTGACGATCAACGCCCTGGCGATTGCCGACGAGGAGGAGGACCTCGCCGCCTATTACGCGCAGGACGTCGTGCGTGGCACGGGCGGCTTCACCATGACGGTCAAAAGCCAGGCGGACTACGCGCTCGCGATCCGCCAGAAACTTAAGCGCGAACTGTCGCCGCAATTCGTGGCAGGCGTCGTGCGGCACCGCGCCCCCCCCTACTTAACCGAAGACGTTCGCCATAACCGACGATAAGACGTGATCTGCAGGCCGCTTGCAAAACAAACCGACCATCTGGTATGTTTATGCATGACCGAAGCTCACGAACGCAAGAAACAGCCAGAGATTGTCCGTCGCGCGCTGCTGGATTGCGCCGCGCAGATCTCGCAGGAACAGGGCCTGCCCGCAGTCACCCTGCAGGCCGTGGCCGACGCCGCGCATGTGACGAAGGGCGGATTGCTACATCATTTCCCCAACAAGCAGGCTCTCGTCCAGGCCGTCTTCCAGGACCTGCTCCATCAACTGGACGCCCAGATCGATCAATTGCTGCAAGAAGACCCGGAAGCCCATGGCCGCTTCACCCGGGCCTATATCCGCGCCTTCGCCAATGCCGACAGTGAAGGCGCCTGTAACTGGAACGCCCTCCCCCTCTCCTCTCTCACCGATCCCGAGATGAAGGTCATGTGGTCCGAGTGGTACGCCTCCCGCCTCGCACGCCATGCCGAAACCGATGCCGGGGCTGATCTGGGCATTGCCCGCTACGCCGCCGACGGTCTCTGGCTTGCCGGCCTGTTGGAATATTCGGCCGTCGAGGCAAAAGACCCCGATGCCCTCCTCGAACAACTGATCTCAATGACACGAAAGAAAAACACGTGAATCCCGCCCTCATCACCTACGGCTCTCTGCTCTGCGGCATCGCACTTGAAGTCGTCGGCACCACGCTCCTTCAGCAAAGCCAGCAATTTACCCGCATCCTGCCGACGCTCGGCATGGCGTTGTGTTATGGCGCGGCCTTTTATCTGCTGTCGATCACGCTACGCGTTCTGCCTGTCGGCATTGCCTATGCGATCTGGAGCGGTCTGGGCATCGTGCTGATCTCGGTCGTCGGCCTGATCGTCTTTCGCCAGAGCCTCGACATCGCAGCCATGATCGGCCTCGGCTTCATCGTCGCCGGCGTCATCATCGTCAACGTGTTTTCCAAGACGGTCGCGCATTGAACACGTCAATTCGGTTGCAAAAACCGAATCCAGCATTGAAAGTGCCTTTTTAACGATCACTCCTCCCAAGGGATCAAAAACAAGGCATGGCAGCGCGGCAGCGGATCATCCCGGTCCGGCGGGACTATAACCGCTGGGTCGCCAATCAGACATTGGAAGACTACGCGCTGCGCTTCACCGCAAAGAGCGCGCGTCGGTTTTCGTCCAGTCGCATCTCGCAAACGGCAATCGGCGCAATCTCGTTTCTGGCGCTGGAAGCCATCGGCGGTGCGATCACGCTGTCCTATGGCACCACCAACGCCATTTTCGCGATCATGGCAGCGGCGGTCGTTATGCTGCTCGTCGGCCTGCCGATCAGCCGTTATGCGATCCGCCACGGCGTCGACATCGACCTTCTGACCCGCGGCGCATCCTTCGGCTATATCGGCTCGACGATCACCTCGCTGATCTATGCAAGCTTCACCTTCATGCTGTTTGCCATCGAAGCCTCGATCATGACCGGGGCGCTGCAGCTCGCCTTCGGTATTCCGCTGTGGATCGGCTATATCGTCAGCGCCGTCGTGGTGATCCCGCTCGTCATCTACGGCGTGCAGCTGATCTCCCGCTTTCAGCTTCTGACGCAGCCCTTCTGGATCGTCCTCAATATCCTGCCCTTCATCTTCATCGCCTTTTCCGATTGGGAGAAATTCGATCTCTGGCGGGCATTTGCCGGCGTTGGCCATTCGAATGGGGAAATCGGGGGCGCTGCCCCCTTCGATCTCCTCGAATTCGGAGCGGCCTCCGCCGTCATCCTGGCGCTGATGCCGCAGATCGGCGAACAGGTCGACTTCCTGCGTTTCCTTCCCCCGGAAGGCATGCGCAAATGGCGACACAAGCTCGCCGTTTTCCTCGCCGGCCCCGGATGGGTGGTTGTCGGCGTGCCGAAACTGCTGGCCGGCTCCTTCCTTGCCGTATTGACGCTGTCGACCGCAGTCCCCGTGAACGAGGCGGCCGATCCGGCCCATATGTATCTTGCAGCCTTCGGCTACATGATCCCCAACGAGACGGCGGCGCTGCTGCTGATGGCGGCTTTCGTCGTGGTTTCGCAGCTCAAGATCAACGTGATGAACGCCTATGCCGGGTCGCTCGCCTGGTCGAACTTCTTCTCGCGACTGACCCACAGCCATCCGGGGCGCGTCGTCTGGCTGGTCTTCAACGTCGCCATCGCGCTGCTCCTGATGGAACTCGGCATCTATCGGCTTCTGGAAGAAACGCTCGGGATCTTCTCGATCATCGCGATGAGCTGGCTCTGCACGATTTCGGCCGATCTTTTCATCAACAAGTCGCTCGGCCTCTCACCTGATGGCATCGAGTTCAAGCGCGCCCATCTCTATGACGTAAATCCGGTCGGCCTCGGCGCCATGATGGGCGCGACGACGATTGCGCTCGCAGCCCATTTCGGCCTGTTCGGCACCCTGATGGCCTCGCTCGCCACCTATCTCACGCTGACCGCTTTCCTGCTCTCACCGGCCATCGCCTTTGCCACGCGCGGAAAATATTATCTCGCCCGCAAGCCGCGCCAGAGCTGGAAGACGCTCGGCTCGATCACCTGTTCCGTCTGCGAACACCCTTTCGAACACGAGGACATGGCCTGGTGCCCGGCTTATGCCGCGCCGATCTGCTCGCTCTGCTGTTCGCTGGACAGCCGCTGCCACGATATGTGCAAACCGCATGCGCGACTGAACACGCAGGTCGGAACGGTGGCGCGCACCTTCCTGTCGGAAAGCATCATCTCCCGCCTCACCACGCGGCTGGGCCGTTATGCCATGACCGCCACGCTTTCGATCTCGACGATCGCCGCGATCCTGTCCCTGATCGCCTATCAGGTGGGGGAAGCGGCCCCGGCCAATGCTGAGGTGATCTACGGCACGATCCTGATCGTCTTTTTCGTCTTCGCCATCATTACGGGAATTTTCTCGTGGTTCTACGTGCTGGCGCATGACAGCCGCGTTGTGGCGGAAGAGGAATCGTCACGTCAGAACACATTGCTGCTCAAGGAAATTTCCGCCCATAAGAAAACCGATGCGGCGCTTCAGGACGCCAAGGAAACCGCCGAGGCCGCCAACCGCGCCAAGAGCCGTTATGTCGTCGGCCTGTCGCACGAATTGCGCACCCCGCTCAATGCCGTGCTCGGTTATGCCCAGATCCTGGAGCGCGACGAGACGATCCCTCCTCCGCGCCAATCGGCGATCAAGATCATCAAGCGTTCGGCGGATCATCTGTCGGGCCTGATCGACGGACTTCTCGACATATCCAAGATCGAGGCGGGCCGGCTGCAGGTCTATTCCAACGAGATCAACATCCAGGATTTTCTCGACCAGATCGTCGAGATGTTCTCGTTGCAGGCGCAGGCCAAGGGACTTGAGTTCGAGCATCTCCGCGCAAAGGCCCTGCCGCACTATGTGCGCACCGACGAAAAACGGCTGCGGCAGATCCTGGTCAATCTTCTGTCCAACGCGATAAAATTCACCGACGAAGGCAAGGTGCGTTTCGAAGTCGCCTATCGCAGCCAGGTCGCCACCTTCACCATTGCGGATACCGGTCGCGGCATCGCCGAAAAGGATCTCGGCCGGATCTACGAACCGTTCCAGCGCGGTGAGGCAGACAGCGTGCGGCCGATGCCGGGGCTTGGCCTCGGGCTGACCATCACCCAGCTTCTCACCAACACGCTTGGCGGCGAAATCTCGGCCTCAAGCGTCAAGGATGAAGGCTCCACCTTCCGCGTGCGGCTGATGCTGTCCGCAGTCGAGCGGCCGAACACGACGCCGGCCGCCGAGCGCAAAATCGTTTCCTATACCGGCCCGCGCCGCACAATCGTGGTCGTCGACGACAACCAGGACCACCGCGACCTGATGCGCGAAGTGCTGGCACCAATGGATTTCGTCGTGCTGACCGCAGCCGGAGGCCCGGAATGCCTGACGCTGATCGAAGGGGTGAAACCGGATATATTCCTGATCGACATCTCCATGCCCGGCATGAGCGGCTGGCAGCTCGTCGCCCGGCTGCGAGAGCAAGAGCAGGCGGCGCCGATCATCATGCTGTCGGCCAATATCGGCGATGGAACGACGGCGGACGTCGCGGGCGAAGACCACAACGACACATTGTCCAAGCCGGTCAACCTGCGCCGGCTTGCGGACAAGCTCGCCTCGCACCTTGGCCTTGCCTGGATCTACGAAGGCGAACTGCCGCCACCACCCGCCACTGCGGCGAAAAAGCCGGTCATTAGTCCGGGGACGAACCACCTGCAGGACTTGCTGCGGCTTGGGGAGATCGGTTACGTGCGAGGGATCGAAGCCAAGCTTGCCGATCTTGCCGCCGACGAGACCAATCGCCCCTTCGCGGACGAACTCGGCCTCTACCTGAAGGCCTTCGACATGGCCGGTTACATGAAATTCCTGGAACGCCTGGACAAGGAGGAGACAAGCGATGGCTGACACCGCAACGCCCCGCGACATCGTTCTCCTGGTCGATGACAGCCCGGAAGCGCTTGGTTTTCTCACCGAGGCGCTGGAACAGTCCGGCTTCTCCGTGCTCATCGCGACATCCGGACAGTCGGCGCTCAACATCATCGACAAGATCACGCCCGATCTCATCCTTCTCGACGCCGTCATGCCCGCAATGGACGGGTTCGAGACCTGCAGGAGGCTGAAGACCAATGCCGGTGTCGCCCAGGTGCCGGTAATCTTCATGACCGGGCTTACCGAGACGGAACACGTGGTTCATGCGCTGGAGGCCGGCGGGGTCGACTACCTGACAAAGCCGATCAACATCGACGAATTGCGCGCCCGCATCCGCGTACACCTGACCAATGCCCGTTCAGCTCAAAGCGCACGCGTGGCGCTCGACGCCGCCGGTCGTCATCTTCTCGCAGTCCGGGCGGACGGCAGCATTCAATGGTCGACGCCACAGGCGACCCGGTTGATCAATGCGGCTACCAATCGCGACGACGGACTGGAGCTTGTTGCCAGGCGGATCGCGACATGGATGGCCGAGCGCGATCGTCCCGGCTTTTCGCGCGATGCCGCCTTCTCGCTTGAAGACGGTGAAGAAAAGGGACTGCAGCTTGCCTTTCTCGGCGGACTGAATGCGGATGAATTCCTGTTTCGCCTGACGGCTGGAAACCGTCGCTCGGATTCCGAAGCGTTGCGTCAGCATTTTCCGCTGACGGCCAGGGAATCGGAGGTCCTTCTCTGGATCGCAAAGGGCAAGTCGAACCGAGATATCGGCGAAATTCTCGGCCTCTCCGCCCGCACGGTCAACAAGCATCTGGAGCAAATCTACGTCAAGCTGGGCGTAGAAAACCGCGCCTCGGCGGCTGTCAGGGCGGCACGGGTGCTACACGAGGAATCGTAGGGCTACGGGCCGCAGGATCTGCCGTCCGAGGCAGCGGCACGAGCGGGATGAGGCGGGATCACGAAAGCCGGTTTCCGCCCCGGACGAGGTAAGAGCATGGCGCGCAATACGCAAAATATGTGCGTCATAATTACATTCGCCAATTAGAATATACTCACATCACCATTGCAATCAGGCATTCGTTGTTGCGCCGCAATGAAGCAGGTAGAGAATCGCGGTACTCAAAAGGCCGATAGATGACAACCGACCCGAAAAACACCTCGATCACCTCACTCCTCAATCTCGTCAAGACATTGAAGCGCGATAGCGAACGACAACAGCTGTCCGCCTTGGAGAAGGAAGCGAGAATTTCGAGCGTCATCGAAAAACTTTCCCGCTTCCAGCCCATGCCGATCGCAGCTCAGGTGGCTCCGATCACTTTGAGAGCGGAAGAAAGGTAACGGGCAGCAAGCTCATTGCCGCGTCTCTGTGCCAGTTCGAGAGCCGACTGGCAGTATCCGGAAAGCGGATCGATCACAGACGCAGCAACACCGCCCGAGACTTCCATTACGGTTCCGTTGTAGATGAACGGTATTCCCGCATCGTCTTTCAGGCAGCGCCCGATGGCCATGACGTCGACCGGACCGCGTTTGCTGTGATTGATCTGATATCGTTCCTGGTACAGAAGCCCGCTGCTGATCGCACGGTGAACGGATGCCGCCACCCGCGCCCGGTCATTGATCGATATCCGTTCCACCAGCGACAGGATGGGCACTCCGGAAGCCATGGCGCTGGCCTCGACATCAAAGAGCTCTGCCAGTGTTACATCGCCATATACTTTGTCGGTGGCGAGCTCCCAGCTAAAAAACGCCATTCCACAGGACAGTAACGCGGCGTTCAGCTCGTCATTCAGCGATAACATGCGAATCCTTTTCCGAAATGTTCCAGTCCTCTTATTTTAGAACATTCTAAAGACGTAAATTACAGTTTCTGACCCGTAAACATTTGGTGTCCCGGATTGCCGGGACATCTTGACTATCGACTATGCCGAAAACGGGAAAAGCCCGGCTTTCACCGGGCTTTTCTTTCGATTACAGATCTGGCGGCGACTTAGCTGCCCTGCTGGAAGTAGCTGTACTTGCCGTCCGGACCCTTTTTCCATTCGTACATGACGTAGCCCGGAAGCTTGGGGTCGCCCTTTTCGTCGAAGGCGATGTCGCCGAGAACGGTCTTGAACGGACCCTTTTCGTGCAGGATCTTGGCAACGGCCTCGGCGTCGTCCGCGCTTCCGGCAGCCTTGATGCCTTCGGCAATGATCTGGACGGCAGCGTAGGAGTAGAGCGTGTAGGCTTCCGGGTTGAAGCCGGCGGCCTTGAACTTCTCGACCAGTGCCTTGTTTTCCGGGATCAGCGTCGGGTCGGGGCCGAAGGTGTTGAGCGTGCCTTCGACGGCGTCGCCTGCGATCGAGGCAAGTTCGTTGGAGACGATACCGTCACCAGACACGAGCGTTGCCTTGAGGCCTGCGTCCTTCGCCTGGCGGATGATCAGGCCGGCTTCGGTGTGGAGACCACCCCAGTAGATGATCGAAACGCCGGCTTCCTTCATCTTGGAGATGAGAGCGGAAAAATCCTTGTCGCCGGTGTTGACGCCTTCGCGCACGACTTCCTTCTTGCCGAGGGCGTTGTAAGCCTTCTTGGTCTCTTCTGCGAGGCCCTGGCCGTAAGGCGTCTTGTCGTCGATGATGGCAATCTTGGCATCGGCGAACTTTTCGGCAAGATACTTGCCGGCAACGCCGCCCTGCTGGTCGTCACGGCCGCAGGTGCGGAACGTGTTCCACAGGCCGCGCTCGGTGAAGACCGGGTTGGTCGCAGCAGGCGTGATTTCGAGGATACCGTTTTCGGCATAGACTTCCGAAGCAGGGATCGAGACGCCCGAGTTGAAGTGACCGACCACGTATTTGACGCCGTCGGCAACGAACTTGTTGGCGACCGATACGCCCTGCTTGGCGTCGGAGACGTCGTCGCCGAGCGCGATCGTCAGCTTTTCGCCGTTGATGCCGCCGGCAGCATTGATGTCGGCGATAGCCTGTTCGGCACCCTTCTGCAGCTGTGCACCGAAGGCTGCGTTCGGACCGGTCAGCGGACCACCGACGGCGATGACGATATCAGCCCATGCATTGCCGCTAAAGGCGACCATGGCCGACAGCGCAACCGCGGAAAGAAGAGACTTCTTCATAGAATAACTCCCAGTTATTATGAGGTGAGAGGTTTTTTGGGGTCCGACACAATACCCACCATTATCGTGCCGGAAGCTGTTCCACCTTTTGGTGTATTTTGTCTTTGCCAAAACCGATCTGAATTCAGAACTGTTCTGGTGTCAATCTTTCTTCTTCCATGAGAAAGCTGAGGTTGGCTCGTAGAGCCAGTAGTAGTTCTGGACCATCTGCCGGGTGCGCCGGATGCGGAAACCCGCAAGAGCGAAGCCGAACAGGAGAATGAGGTCCAGAATGAAGTAGAAGGCGTTGATGAACGGCCCCTGGAACAGCGCATAATGCAGGAACTGCATGGCGACCGTGAGCAGGACCGCATAGATCACGACTTCGCGATAGCCGTTCCAGCCCTCGGCCGCAGCCTTGCCGGAGCGCCAGGCGGTCCAGAAGCCGAGCAGAAGCACGATGCCGCGCAGGAAATAGCGGACCACCGTATCGGTTTCGAAAAACAGGCCCTGCATGTCAGTATACCCCGCTGGCCATAAAGATGGTGATCGCGCTCAATGCCGGCCTCCTTCGAGATAGGCGGCACGGACTTCCGGATTGGCGAGAAGCTCCTTGCCGGAACCGCTCATCGTCACGCGGCCGTTGACCATGACATAGGCGCGGTCCGACAGTTTCAGCGCCGCGAATGCGTTCTGCTCCACGAGAAAGACGGTCAGCCCCTCTTCCTTGTTGAGCGTCTTGATCGCCTCGAAAATGCCCTTGACGATCAGCGGGGCAAGACCGAGCGACGGCTCGTCGAGAAGAAGCAGTTTCGGACGCGACATCAGCGCGCGACCGATCGACAGCATCTGCTGCTCGCCGCCCGAAAGCGTGCCGCCGCGCTGGCTCTGCCGCTCCTTCAGGCGCGGGAACATGACGAACACCTTCTCGACGTCTTCCTTGAAATATTTCAGGTTGTCGAGATTGGCGCCCATCTGCAGGTTTTCCAGCACCGTCATGCGGGGGAAAATGCGGCGGCCTTCCGGCGACTGGGCGATGCGCTTGCGCGCGATCAGATGCGTCGGCAGCGTGGTGATATCCTCGCCGTCGAAGATGACCTGGCCGGTCTTTGCCTGCGGTGCCCCGCAGATGGTCATCATCAGGGTCGACTTGCCGGCGCCGTTGGCGCCGATCAGGCTGACGATCTCGCCCTTCTTGACCTCGACATCGACGCCCGAAAGCGCGCGGATATTACCGTAGTAGGTTTCGACACCCTGGACTTTCAGGAGGGTTTCACCGGCCATCAGACGGTCCCCTCTTCGATAATGCCCTTGTCCAGCTTTTCCTCGATTTCTTCAACTTCATCATCCTCGACGCCGAGATAGGCTGCGATGACCTTCGGGTCGTTTTTCACATGATCCGGCGTGCCGTCGGAGATCTTCTGGCCATATTCCAGAACGACAACATGGTCGGAAATCTCCATGACGACCGACATGTCGTGCTCGATCAGGAGCAGTGACGTGCCTTGGTCGCGGATGGCGCGCAACAGCGTGTTGAGCGTCAGGGATTCCTTCGGGTTTAGACCGGCCGCCGGTTCGTCCAGGCATAGAAGTTCCGGCCCGGTGCACATGGCGCGGGCGATTTCCAGGCGGCGCTGCGCGCCATAGGAAAGGTCCCCTGCCGGATCGTCGGCGCGATCGACGAGGTCGGCCATTTCCAGCCAGTATTGCGCCTTCTCGATCGCCGCCTTTGCAGCGTTCTTGTAGGTCGGCAGCCCGAGAAGACCGAGGATCGTGAAGCCCGAAGCCTTCATCAGCACGTTATGCTGCGCGACCAGCAGGTTTTCCAGAACCGTCAGGCCGGAAAACAGCCGGATGTTCTGGAAGGTACGGGAAACGCCCGCCACCTTGTTGATCTCGAAGTCACGCAGGCGCTCCAGCAGGAACTCCTTGCCATTGTCGCGTGACAGCGTGATCATGCCCATGGTCGGCTTGTAGAAGCCGGTGATGCAGTTGAACACCGTGGTCTTGCCGGCACCGTTCGGGCCGATCAGAGCGGTGATTTCACCGCGCTTGGCTTCGAACGAGAGGTCGTTGATGGCCATCAGGCCGCCGAACTTCATCGACAGGCGTTCGACCTTGAGGATAGAGTCTTTTGTCATTGTCGTGGTCCCGGTCGTCATCAGCCGTGGCCTTCCTTGGTGAAGCTGCCGGAGACAGCTTTTCTCTCCTTCAGGAAGGCGGTTGGCTCACGGGTGCCGACAAAGCCGCGTGGCTTGAACAGCATGACGATGATCATCGCCAGACCGAAGAGCAGCATGCGGTAGAGTTCAGGCGTGAAGTCAGGCCCGAAGACATGCTTGAGGAACTCCATTTCGCGCAGCAGTTCCGTGCCGCCGACCATGACGACCGCCGCAATGGCAATGCCGGTGAGCGATCCCATGCCGCCGAGAACGACGATGGCAAGGATGACGGCCGATTCCAGGAAGACGAAGCTTTCCGGAGAGACGAACCCTTGACGGGCGGCGAAGAACGAGCCGGCGAAACCACCGAACATTGCGCCGGTGGCGAACGCCGTCAGCTTGGTGGTGACAGTGTTGATTCCGAGCGAACGGCAGGCGATCTCGTCCTCACGCAGCGCTTCCCAGGCACGGCCGATCGGCATGCGGCGCAGGCGGATGGTGACGTATGCCGTCAGCATGCAGAGCGCCAGGATGATGTAGAACAGGAACATCTTGTAGTACACCGACGAGGTCGGCAGGCCCCAGACCTTGGCAAAATTGTTGGGCGCGCCTGCGTCGAAAGACCAGATGCCGAAGAACGTTGCCTTCTCGATGCCGGAGATGCCGAACGTGCCGCGGGTGACATCCGTCCAGTTGATCAGCACGAGACGTATGATCTCACCGAAGGCGAGCGTCACGATCGCAAGATAGTCCCCTCGAAGCCGCAGAACCGGGAAGCCAAGGATGATGCCCCAGAGCCCGGCCAGAATGCCGGCCATCGGCAGAAGCAGCCAGAAGGAGAAGCCGAAATGGGCCGACAGCAGCGCGTAGGAATAGGCGCCGACCGCATAGAAGGCGACATAACCGAGATCGAGCAGGCCCGCGAGGCCGACGACGATGTTGAGGCCCCAGGCGAGCATCACGTAGATGAGGATCTGGATGCCGAAATTGTCGACATATTTCAGCGAGCCCTGGCGGCCGAAGATGAGCATCGCCAGGAACGGATAGCAGAGCAGGAAGACCAGCGCGATCTTGAGGAAATGCGTGCGGAAGAAGCCCTTCTCGTCCGAGATTTCCAGAACGCCGCTCTTCGCCTTGGCAAGCTTGCGGCTGTCGAGATGCGGCTTGATGAAACCGACCGTCACGAAGCGGCCGATCGCGGCGACCGCGACGAAGACCGCGAGCAGCCCCCAGCGCGTGCGCCAGACCAGCTGGTTGTTGATGTCCTGATAGGTCTCGATGCCGACGAACAGCAGGAACATGCCGAACGCGATCAGGCCGGCGAAAATGCCTTCCTTGACGGCCTTTGCCATCAGGCCGGACTGGTTGTTTTCTGTGGTGTAAGCCATGTCAGACCTTCTCCACTTCCGGACGGCCAAGAATGCCGGTCGGCTTGAAGATCAGCACGATCGCAAGGATGGCGAAAGTCGCGACGTCCTTGTAGGCGATCGAGAAATAGGCCGACCACAGGCTTTCGATCAGACCGATCAGCAGCCCGCCAAGAACGGCGCCCGGCAGCGAGCCGATACCGCCAAGAACGGCTGCGGTGAACGCCTTGACGCCCGGAATGAAGCCGTCGTTGAACGAGGCCACGCCGTAATACATCAGGTACATCGCACCGGCGACGGCAGCCAGAGCCGCGCCCATGATGAAGGTGATCGAGATCGTCTTGTCCACATCGACGCCGAGCAGCGCCGCCATCTTGCGGTCCTGTTCGGTCGCTCTTTGCGCTCGACCGAGCGGCGTCTTGTTGACGATATACCAGAAGGCGAACAGCAGGATCGAGGTGATGACCACGATCAGAATCTGTTTCAGCGAAATAGTGATCGCGCCGAGGTGATAGGTGTCGGTGACGAGCGGCGGGATCGGCTTGTTGCGTGGTCCCTGCGTCACCTGGATGAAGTTCGACAGAGCGATCGACATACCGATCGCGGTGATCAGCGGCGCAAGGCGGAAAGACCCGCGCAACGGCCGATAGGCGACGCGCTCGATCGTCCAGTTCCACAGGCCCGTCATCAGCATGCCGACCAGCAGCATCAGCAGCAGCAGCAGCGCGATCGGTATGCCGGCGAAGAAGGACGTCAGGATCAGGAAGATGATGAGAGCAGCAAAGCCGCCGAGCATGAAAATATCGCCATGGGCGAAGTTGATCATGCCGATGATACCGTAAACCATCGTATAGCCGATTGCGACGAGGCCATAGATGGATCCGAGAGTCAGCCCGTTGATGAGCTGCTGGATAAAGTATTCCATATAATTTCCCCTAATGCGGTCCTTGATCGGCCGCATCATTCTTTCAAAGACCTGATGAGATCTTCAATTTTTTTGATTCCTATCCGTTTCGTTAAATATGTGAAGTGCAAATTAAAGAGGCAGATCAATTTTCACGAGCTTTTGCCCAGGATGGCGCAAATACACTCACAAATGCCAGAAATGCGGCATGAAACTCACAGAAAATGAGCGTTTTCCAGCGTGTAAAGACGCCGTTTCCAACCAGTGATTTTCTATAGAGTTTACAACCATCAAGAGCGCATTCGTGATCCGTTTGCGTCAAACAGCGGCACCGGCTGGAGACGTGCCGGCAGCATCTCGCCAAGGATTTCGATCTGCCATCCGACAGCCACCTCGGCGATTTCCTTCGGCACATAGCCCATGGCGACCGATACGCCGGATGTATGGGCGTAACCGCCCGAGGTAACCCAGCCCCTCACCTCGCCGTTCAGCGAGATCGGTTCGTCGCCGATGACATCGGCATCTTTTGCATCGACGATCAGGGTGATGAGCCGCATCGCGCCGCCTGAAGCCTTTTCGGCGTTCGCCGCCTGTTTGCCGATGAAATCCGCGGGCTTGCCGTAGGCAATGAACCGGCCGAGACCAGCCTCCAGCGGCCCGTAGAGCGGCCGATATTCCCGTGACCAGCTGCCGAAGGATTTTTCGACGCGAAGGGCATTGAGTGCTCGCAGGCCGAAGAGCGAGATGCCGAACTCGCGCCCTGCCTCCATGATCGCATCGAACAGGTAGCGCTGATATTCCGGCTTCATCCAGATCTCGTAACCGAGACCGCCGGTATAGCTGACACGCCCGAGAATGACCGGCGCCATGCCCAGATCGATCTCACGGACCGCCATGAACGGCATGGCGGAATCCGACAGGTCCAAATGCGTCAGTTTCTGCAGCACCTCACGCGCCTTGGGACCCGCGATGGAAAGCCCCAGCAGCCCGAGATTGAGCGCGTCGACCTCGACCGAGCCATCTTCCGGCAGATGGCTCTCGAACCAGCGCATGTGATAATCCTCGGCAATGCCGGAGCCGATCAGCAGAAACTCCTCGTCGTCGAGTGTCGCAAGCGTGAAGTCGCCGATCAGCTTGCCGGCTTCATTGAGCATCGGCGCCAGCGCCATGCGGCCTTCCGGCGGAATCCTGCCGGCCAGAATCCCGTCCAGCCAATTGCGCGCGCCCTCTCCCGCGATCAGGTATTTGGCAAAGCCGGATGTTTCCATTATGCCGACGGAGGCACGCACGGCCTTTGCTTCCCTGCCGACATGGTCGAAATCGGTGGAGCGCCGCCACGAGAAAGCGTCCTCCACACCTTGCGGCGCAAACCACAGCGGCGTCTCCAGCCCGTAGGATGCTCCGAAGACGGCACCGGCCGATTTCAGCCTGTCATAGATCGGCGTCGTCAGCAGCGGACGTGCGCCCGGTAGCTCCTCGTTGGGATAACGGATCGAGAAGCGGCGGGAATAGTTTTCGCGCACCTTGGCATTGGTGTAACCGAGCGTCGCATAGTCGCCGTAACGGCAGACATCCATGGCGAAAACATCAAAGCCCGGATCGCCGTTGATGATCCACTGCGCCAGCGCCAGCCCGACGCCGCCCCCTTGGGAAAAGCCTGCCATGACCGCACAGGCCGACCAGAAATTCGTCATGCCGCGCACCGGCCCCACCAGCGGATTTCCGTCCGGCGAGAAGGTGAAGGGCCCGTTGATGATCGTCTTGATGCCGGCATTGTTGAAGGCCGGGAAATGCCGGAAGCCGACTTCCAGCTCACCGGAGATGCGCTCTATATCCTCGGCCAGCAACTCGTGGCCGAAGGTCCACGGCGTCTCGATCGGCGACCAAGGACGGCAGTCCTTTTCATAGGTGCCCATCAGCATGCCGTTGCGTTCCTGGCGGATATAGATCTCGCCGTCGAAATCGACGCAATGCATCAGCTCGCGGCCGGCCTTTTTGTTGAACTCGATGACTTCGGGCATGTCCTCGGTGATCAGATACATGTGCTCCATGGCCAGCACCGGCAGCTCCAGCCCGACCATGCGTCCCACCTCGCGTGCCCATAGTCCCGCAGCGTTTACCACATGCTCAGCGCGGATCTCGCCCTTGTCGGTGACCACCCGCCACATTCCGTCCGGCAGCTGGATCAGTTCCTCGACCTTGGTGTGGAGATAGATTTCGGCACCGTTCTTCTTCGCCGATTTTGCATAGGCATGGGTGGTGCCGTAAGGATCAAGATGGCCCTCATGCGGATCGAACACGGCACCGACGAATTCCTTCGGATCGAGCAGCGGCATCATCGCATGCGCTTCCTCGACCGAGACGAGCCTCGCCTCGCCATTTGCATATTTGCCCTTGGCCAGCAGTGACTTGAACCAGTCGAACCGCTCGTTGGTTGCCGCCAGCATCAGGCCGGACGTCATATGCAGGCCTATATCCTGGCCGGAATAGGCCTCGATCTCCTTGTAGAGCTTGACCGTATATTTCTGCAGTTTTGCGACATTCGGATCGCCGTTGATCGTGTGCATTCCGCCCGCCGCATGCCAGGTGGAGCCGGAGGTGAGTTCGGAGCGCTCGACCAGAACCACGTCGGTCCAGCCGAATTTCGTCAGGTGGTAGAGGATGGAACATCCGACGACACCGCCGCCGATCACGACAACCCGGGCATGGCTCTTCATTCAAATTCTCCGGTGAGAAAGACGAAAGATGAAGCGAGCCTAGAGTGTCTGATCGGCAGCCAATAGGCTGTTCTGCGAAGCGGGATTTGTCGTTTCCGACATAGCGGATGTTCGGTTCGCGCCATTTGGATCAGCGGCTGAAACTTTTTCCGTGGCGATCCCGTATAGGCTTTCATGAGCGCCAACAAACAAGGGGCCGCACCATGAAGACCGTACTGAGTTTCGACGAACTGGTTGGCAGCGTTCTGGCGCAGGCGCGCAGTATCACTCCGAGAGAAACGATCGAGTTCGGCGTGATCCACGGCTTCTGCCGCGATTTCGCCGAGGATCAGGCACCCGGCTATATCGATCTTCTAAGCCGCGTGGAGGGCCTGCAGGCGCTCGTGCCGGCGCTTGAAAGACGGCCGGACCTCGTCATGCCCGCCACACCGGAAAAAGCCCTTTGGTACTTCGTGCGGGACAGCTACTGAAATTCAGCTATCCGCAAATGCTGCCGTCAACGCAAACTCGCGGCCCATCTCCATCACCTCCTCGAATACCGAGCCGCAGAAGGAACGCGGAACGGCGATCTCGAACGTATCGGCACCGGTGCGGGCCAAATTGACCGCCACATGACAACACAGCATGTTGGCCGAAGTGCCGATTGGAAATGAGTCAGGATGCAGATCCACCGCTACGCATTTTGCGAGGATCTTACGCACATTCGGCCCGTGAACCCGAAGCAGCGCCCGGCCATCGCTCTGGTCGACGATCGAGGCGCCGGCGATGTCTGCGAGAAGGTTTTCGATTGCCGCAGCGCCGGCGGACGTGGAGACGACGAGCCATTCGCCTGGCGCGCAGTCCCGGACATCGATGCCCTCGACGGACTTCAGTTCATTCTCTACGGAAGCATCATGCCCCCGATGGGCCAGAACCGAAAAGATCGCCGGGCGGCGGATGACGGCCAGATGGTTCGGATTGGCCTTGGTCCCGAAATCCGAGAGATAATCTTCCAGCACATGCCGGTGAAAGAGCGTGAGCGACATCGTGGCCTACCCCTGGAGCTTGCGGTTTTCGGGATCGACGAAGACGGGCGGGCAGACCTGCGCCAGCACTTCGCGCCCGTGCAATCCATCCCACACGACAATCGTTTCGCCATAACGCTCGCGACCTGATCTCAACATCGCAAGGCCGATCGTATGCCCGAGCGTCGGCGAATGGCAGGTGGAGGAAACCCATCCCTGGTCATTGGCCATGGAAGGTGTCGCGTCTTCTTTCAGAAGATGCGCGCCGGCGCTGAATTCCTCGAGCTTTTCCAGCGGCCGCAAGCCTACGAGCTGCAAACGGTCGGCGGCAGTGAGGCCGAAACGGGTCGACATCCGCTTGCCGATGAAATCGGGCTTCTGCAGCGCCATCATGCGGCCAAGCCCAAGATCGTCCGGCGTCGTGCGACCATCGATCTCGCTATGGGTGATAAATCCCTTTTCGATGCGCAGGACATTGAGGGCTTCGACGCCATAGGCGCAGATCCCCTCATCCCTGCCGGCCTCCATGATCGCATCCGCCACCGCCTCGCCATAACCGGCGGGAACAGCGAGTTCATAGGCCAGCTCGCCCGAGAACGAGATGCGGAACAGCCGAGCCTTGAGGCCTCCGCGGAGTGTCACCGTTTTTGCCGCCAGATACGGGAAGGCGGCATCAGAAATATCGTCTTCCACCACGCGGCTCATGATCGTGCGTGCCCTGGGGCCGGCGAGCGACATCTGCGCCCACTGATCGCTCACAGAGACGAAGCGAACGTCGAGGTCAGGCCAGAAGGTCTGTGACGCGAATTCGAGATGCGCCATGACTTCCGCGGCGTAGGCCGTCGTTGTCGTCATCACGTAATGATGTTCGGAAAACCGGCTGGTCGTGCCGTCGTCGAAAATCATGCCGTCCTCACGCAGCATCAGGCCATAACGCGCCTTGCCGACCGGCAGCTTGAGAAAATTGTTGCAATAGATGCGGTTGAGGAACTCCGCAGCCCCCTTGCCGAAAATCTCGATCTTGCCGAGCGTCGAGACATCGCAGAGCCCGGCATTGCGGCGAACGTTCTGCACTTCGCGATCGACGCTGTCGCGCCAGCCCTTCTCGCCTTCGCGCGAAAACCAGGCGGAGCGATGCCAGACACCGGCCTCGACAAAGGTCGCGCCGTTCTTTT
Organism: Hyphomicrobiales bacterium; assembly: GCA_900466875.1. Lineage (GTDB taxonomy): Bacteria > Pseudomonadota > Alphaproteobacteria > Rhizobiales > Rhizobiaceae > Neorhizobium. Next base: position 107,560 of record UBNQ01000003.1, read on the forward strand.
TCGCCCAGTCATGCAGCGGCGAGGTTCTAACAGGTGCCGCATGTTCGCCGCGCGATGTTCCGGCCAGCGCGCCGAAGGAGACGGGCGTGTAGAAAGGTCGGAAGGTCGTGGTGCCGATCTCGGCAGGAGATACACCGCGCATTCCGGCAACGATGCCGATCGTGGCAACGTTTCCAAGCTTGCCCTGATCGGTCGCCATGCCGGCGGTCGTGTAGCGCTTGGTGTGTTCGATATGGCGAAAGCCTTCGCGCTGGGCGAGCCCGAGATCGCTCACCGCCACATCGTTCTGGAAATCGACAAAAGCCTTGTCCCTGGCGCCCGGCACGTACCAGACCGGCGCGAAGGCCGGATCGTATTCGCCCTCGACCTCGGGAATGTTCATCTCGTAGGCGGCAAAACCGAGGTCGCGGGCAAGCATCATCGCCTTCGTCGCGCCCTCCTTCAGGCAGGTCGAAATCGTGTCCGCACCTGCAGCGGAGCCAACGGCGATAAAAGCCGAGCCGACATCCGGCGCCAGGAATGCCTGCGCCTCATCCGACCAGACCGGCTTTGCACCGCGCTGGCACATGAGATGCACGATGGGCGACCAGCCGCCAGCCATGGCAAGCGCATCGCAGGTGATCTGTTCCTGAAAGCCGGAACGCTCGGCGATCAGCGCCTCAAGACGCTTGCGCCCCTTTGTGCCGACGACGCCGCCGTTGCGGATTACCCGGACACCTCCCGGCACGGCATCCGCCGATTGCACGCGGGCATCGATGATCGCCGTGACATCGACGCCGGCAGCCACCAGATCGGCCGCCGTCCGGTAACCCGAGCCACCATTGGTGAAGATGGCGACCTTGCCGCCAGCCGCCACGCCATAACGGTTGGCATAGGTGCGCATCGCGCTTGCGGTCATCACGCCCGGCTTGTCATTGCCGCCGAAAACCAGCGGCCGCTCTTCCGAGCCGGTTGCCAGAATGGCGCGCCTGGCCGCGATCCGCCACAGGCGCTCCATCGGCAGGTCCGGTGATGGCGTGCCGACGTGTTTCTGCACCCGTTCCACCGCGCCGAACACCATGTCGTCATACCAGCCGAACACGGTCGCGCGCGGCATCAGCGTGACATTCGGAAGCGCCTCAAGCTCTTCGATCATCGCGCTGGCAAAATCGGCAGCGGAAACGCCGCCGACAGAGGCGCTTTCGGACAAAAGCGATCCACCAAGCCGGAACCCTTCATCCGCGAGGATGACCCGCGCACCGGCACGCCCGGCAGCAAGCGCCGCCATCAGGCCGGCCGGGCCGGAGCCGATGACCAGCAGATCGCAATGCGCCCAGGATTTCTCATAGCGGTCAGGGTCCGCCTGCATCGCAAGCTTGCCAAGACCGGCCGCACGCCGGATGACCGGCTCATAAAGCTTTTCCCAAAGAGCTGCCGGCCACATGAATGTCTTGTAGTAAAAACCTGCGCCCAGCATCGGCGAAAGCAGGCCGTTCACCGCGCCGACGTCGAATGCCAGCGATGGCCAGCGGTTCTGGCTGACGGCGGCCAGTCCGTCATAGAGCTCGGCCACCGTTGCGCGCACATTCGGCTCGGCACGCGCGCCACTCCCGATCGTCATTAGCGCATTGGGCTCGGAAGAGCCGGCCGTGACCGGACCGCGCGGACGGTGATATTTGAAGCTGCGGCCCATCAGCATCTGATCGTTGGCGAGCAGAGCCGAGGCGAGGCTATCGCCTTCAAACCCCTTGTAGCTTTTGCCGTCGAAGGTGAAGGTCAGCGGCTGGCCGCGATTGACGCTGCCGGCAGACGCGAGACGATACGATGTCATTCGCTTGCCCCCCGCGCTGGAGCGGCGTCGGTGACGCTGAACACGTCGTGGGTCACGTTATCACGGTCGACGACCAGCCAGCGGCGGCAGCCAGCGGCATGGTGCCAGTATTCCTGATACCGGCCCTTCGGATTGTCGCGAAGATAGACATACCGATGCCAGTCCTCCTCGCTCGCGGCCGGATGCGGGCGTGTGAGCGCCGTGCCGCGGATGGAAAACTCTTCCTTGGGTCTGGTCCCGCAATGCGGACAGGTAATGAGGCTTGCCATGGTCTATCTCAATGAATGTTCGGCTGGGGGCCTTTGCCCGCTTCGTCGATCATGTGACCGCGCTCGAAGCGGTCGAGCCGCAGGAAGCGTGAAACATGGTGGCTCTCGTTCTTGGCAATCAGGTGCGCGAAGCAGAAGCCAGAGGCGGGTGTCGCCTTGAACCCGCCGTAACACCATCCCGCATTGAGGTAGAGATTGTCGATCGGCGTCCGGTCGATGATCGGCGAACCGTCCATCGACATGTCCATCACACCGCCCCAGGCGCGCAGCACCTTGCCGCGGGATAGGCCGGGGATCAGCGAGACGCCCTCCTCCATCGTATGCTCGACGGTCGCGAGATTGCCGCGCTGGGCATAGGACGAATAGTAATCGATATCCGCGCCAAAAACCAAGCCGCCCTTGTCCGACTGCGAAATGTAGAAATGCCCGGCGCCGTAGACGATCACATGATCGACCACCGGCTTGATGCCTTCCGAGACGAAGGCCTGCAGCACATGGGTCTCGATCGGCAGTTCCAGCCCGGCCATACGCGCGGTCTCGGAAGAATGGCCAGCCGTCGCCAGCGCCAGCTTGTTGCAGCCGATGAACCCCTTGTTGGTTTCGACACCCGTCACCCGCCCCTGTTCGTCGCGGCGGATGGCGCTTACCTCGCAATGCTGGATGATATCGACGCCCCGCATATCGGCGCCACGCGCATAACCCCAGGCGACCGCATCGTGCCGGACGGTTCCGCCGCGCTTCTGAAGAAGACCCGCGAGGATCGGGAAACGGGCATGGTCGTAATTGAGATAGGGCATCAGCGCCTGAAGCTGCTTGCGATCCAGCATCTCCGCATCGACCCCGTGCATCCGCATCGCATTGCCGCGCCGCGCATAGGCGTCACGCTGCCCGTCGGAATGCGCCAGCATCATTACGCCGCGCTGGCTGACCATGGCGTTGTAATTGAAATCCTGCTCAAGCCCTTCCCACAGCTTCAGCGAAAACTCGTAGAAGGGAATGTTGCCTTCGAGCAGATAATTGGAGCGGATGATCGTCGTGTTACGCCCGACATTGCCCGAACCGATATAGCCTTTTTCCAGCACCGCGATGTTGGTGATGCCGAATTCCTTGGCGAGATAATAGGCCGTCGAAAGGCCATGCCCGCCACCGCCGACGATGATTACGTCGTAATGCGGTTTCGGCTCCGGTTCACGCCATGCCGGCGTCCACAACCGGTTGCCCGAAAGCGCCTGCTTAATGATCGAATATGCCGAATAACGCATCCATCCGTCCCGTTCATGCCCGGTCCACTTTCGCATATGCGGGGATAGAGACAAGCGCAATCAGGACGTTGACCGACCCGTTTGCGACAGCTTTCCCTGCATCGTCAGGCTGTTGCGCCGATACGACGCAGAACCGCGGGGATAAATAGCAAGCTCGCGCAAGTGCTTTCAATAGCTTGAGCCGAACTTCATCCCCGCATGTCGGAGACGGCCTTAAAATCCGGCAAACACTTTTGCCGGAGATGTCCATGAGCGACCGCAGCACAAATCTGAAAATGCCCTTCATCATGCCCTCGCAAGCACAGAAGCACGTTACCCATAACGAAGCCCTGCTTCTGCTGGATGCGATCGTTCAACTGTCCGTCATCGACGAGCGCAACGGCCCTCCGGGCGATCCTGAACCGGGAGACCGTTTCGTCATCGCGGCCGGTGCCACGGGCCCATGGAACGGTCGCGCCGCGCAGATCGCAATCTGGCAGGACGGTTACTGGGCCTATGCAAAACCCGGGAAGGGCTGGCGCACCTGGTTCGAGACAAGCGGCAGGCTGAGAGTGTTCGACGGTTCGGCATGGCAGGATTTACCGCTTCCCGAGAATGCAGACGTCACGACACTTGGCATCTCGGCGACCGCCGACAGCACCAACAGGATTTCCGTCTCCTCCCCCGCCAGCCTTTTCAATCATGCCGGCAGCAGCCACCAGATCAAGGTCAACAAGGCAGCAGCGACCGATACCGCGACACTGCTGTTCCAGTCCGGCTGGACCGGCCACGCGGAAATGGGACTGGCCGGAAACACCGATTTTTCCATCAAGGTCAGCAATGGCAGCGAATGGAAGACGGGCCTTTCCATCGATGGTGTCGGCCGCGTCACGAAACCCAACCAGCCGGCTGCGCGCGTCTATCGCAGCGGCGCGAGCTTTACCCCGGCAGCCGGGCAGCAGAGCGGCGTATCGGCCTTTGCGGTGAACCAGGGCGGCTTTACCATCGGCTCCGCGGTCGCCGGTGGCGGCAATGCACTCGTCGTGCCTGCAACCGGCCTCTACCTTCTCGCCCTCACACTGTCGGTGGCCGCAGCATCGGCCGCCTATGGTGTGACAGTTTCGCGCAATGGTAGTTCCGGCGTACTGACGATTTCCGGATCGACCGGAAATGCCACGACCTTGTCCTCTTCGGCCATCGCTCAATTGCAACAAGGGGATACACTGACATTTACCCATTCCGGTTCCGCCACGATCAACGCTGGAGCAACGGGAACTATCCTTTCCCTGGCAATGATTTAGCGAAAAAACTTCAAAAAATGATCGAGCACCCGTGCCAATATCGCACAGCGACAGCCGTCCAAACACGGAAATTCCACCTCTCCCCCTCCCCTGCCGGCCTTGTTTTGCAGGGGATTGAGGGCTGCAGCCCGCAGAAAATACGACCTTTGCGAGTTAGGTCACATTTGCCGAACCTGTTTAGTCAAATGTTAAAACTGCCGGACTAGGCTCATTGGCGTGGTCTTGTGTTGTGTAGAGAGTTCCAATGACCGAAATGATCCGTGCACGAGTTAAATATGTCATCGGCCCCGATGGCAGCCCGCTTACGATTGCGGACCTTCCGCCGGCCAATACGCGCCGTTGGGTTATCCGTCGTAAAGCAGAGGTTGTCGCGGCTGTTCGCGGTGGCTTGTTGAGCTTGGAGGAAGCCTGCGACCGTTATACGCTTACCGTCGAAGAATTCCTCTCCTGGCAGTCGTCGATCAACGACCATGGCCTTGCCGGCCTGCGTACGACGCGTATCCAGCAGTACCGCCACTAGGCGCATCCGGCGAAAAGCCACCCGTTGCGGGGTGCTGTGACCAAGGTCGCGGCATCCTTTGTTTTATCCCTTTTCCGATTGCCGATCCGTCTTTCCCAGTTTGACCACAGAGGGAAAGATGGCCGCAATCACGGCCGATGCCGCATAACACCAGAAACCGGGAAGCGTGACGGCTGTCGCAAGACCGCTGGTCTTTGCCGCGAAGATGACGATCGCCACGAGCATGACGTCCATCATCGACCATCGCGAAAGATGCGGCATCACCCGATGCAGCAAACCCGTGCCCATATCCCCGGCGACCGCTTCCGCAGCCAGCACGATCAGCTTTGCGGCCGGAAACACCAGCGAAAACGCGCCGACCGCAACCGCCAGGCCGGTGCTGCCGTCGGCCCACAACTCGCCAACCAGCCGCAGCAGCGACGGCTCATTGCTGAAAAAGTAAAGCTGCTCGAACCGCATGATCGGCAGGGTCACGCCAAGCACCAGAAGCACGGCGGACACCGCCAGCAGGAAAAACGGCAAAATCCGGTTCAAGCGAACTCCCCGAAACAATCATCACGAACCGCGTCACGCATGATCCTTCATACCATGGCGCAAATCAGGTTATGCTCCAAGCTGGCACCCGGATTCAAGCAGGAGCAGGATCAGCAATGGACATCAGCCGCGAGGAAAAGACATCGGGCGGGCGGTATTCCGCCACCATCGAAGGGCACGAGGCGGAAATGACCTATTCCCGCACCTCACCGCAGTTGATCATCATCGATCACACCGGCGTGCCGGATGCCCTGCGCGGCAAAGGCGTCGGTCAGGCCCTGGCAAAATTTGCCGTCGAGGATGCGCGTGAAAGTGGCTGGAAGATCATTCCGCTCTGCCCGTTCTTCAAGGCGCAGGTGGCGCGCCATCCCGAATGGCAGGATGTCATCAAATAAATCACCGCTTCGTTTCAAAGCGGGAGACGCTGCGGCAGAATGACGCGCAGCCGTGCAGGAAATGGAAAAAGGGCGCCGCCCCTTGCGGGTCGCCCTCTTCATCCACCTCGATGCATCCGCGTTTCAGGCGCGGGCGCGCATTCCGCCGTCACGCTCTTCGAGCGCCGAAGCCTTGGCGAGTTCCGCCTCCGCTTCCTCCAGTGCCAGTTCGGCACTATCCTGCTGGACTTTCAGTTCCCGAATCGAGACCTGCAAATTATCCGCCCGCTGGCGCGCGGCTTTTGCAAAGGTCGGATAAGCGAAATGACCGGGATCAGTGATACCGGACTTTTTCTCTTCAAGCGTGATCTGGTGTTCCAGTTCCTTCGCCATCCGTTCGAATTCTGCCATCATCATCTGCAGCTGCTGCAGCTGACGACGCTTTTCGTTAACCTGAAATCCCTTCAGGCGAACAAGGCTGTCACGCGATTTCATACGCAATACTCCGTGGATACCAATACCCCGGCCCGTGATCTGCCTGTTACACTGCAGATCAAAAAATTTCCGACACGTTAATAAATTTGACGCGGCATTAACTTTTCGTTTACGGGCATCATTAATGATAAAGACGATCGTTTAAGGGTCGGTAAATACCAAGTCCGAATCGGACAGCGGCAATGTGTCAGTCGCAAGAATCACTTAGCGGAACTTCCTCGTTCGCTGATTCAACATGGTGATGTCCAATCCGTAAAGGAAAACAGGCTGCTACTTATTTTGCTTAATAAATTGATGCACCTTGCCAAATCAGGTCACAGTTTGTTAACCATTTGGTGGCAGCTTCCAAATCAGGCACAGTCTGGATCCGTAACGAGTGAGGGGGCAAAAGGTAACCTTGCGCGGCGGTAAAGGGGAAAATTATGCGGGTTCTACTCATCGAAGATGACAGCGCGACAGCGCAGAGCATCGAGCTGATGCTGAAATCGGAAAGCTTTAATGTCTACACCACTGATCTTGGTGAAGAGGGCGTCGATCTTGGCAAGCTATACGACTACGACATTATTCTTCTTGACCTGAACTTGCCCGACATGTCGGGCTACGAAGTTCTGCGGACGCTCCGTCTGTCGAAGGTCAAGACACCGATCCTCATCCTGTCCGGCATGGCCGGCATCGAGGACAAGGTCCGTGGTCTCGGCTTCGGCGCCGACGACTACATGACCAAGCCCTTTCACAAGGATGAGCTGGTCGCTCGCATCCATGCGATCGTCCGCCGCTCCAAGGGCCACGCCCAGTCGATCATCATTACCGGCGAACTGATCGTCAATCTCGACGCCAAGACCGTCGAAGTCGGCGGCCAGCGCGTTCACCTGACGGGCAAGGAATACCAGATGCTGGAGCTGCTTTCGCTCCGCAAGGGTACCACGCTCACCAAGGAAATGTTCCTCAACCACCTTTACGGCGGCATGGACGAACCGGAACTGAAGATCATCGACGTCTTCATCTGCAAGCTGCGCAAGAAGCTCGCAAATGCAGCCGGTGGCGCAAACTACATCGAAACCGTCTGGGGCCGCGGCTATGTTCTGCGCGAGCCGGACGGTGCGGAATACGCCGAAACGGCTTAAACCCGACGGCATTCCCCTTTGCCTTAAAACCCGCTTGGTGCGCCAGGCGGGTTTTATTTTGTCTGTAGCGCGGGTTTCAACATCCATGAACGGAAAACGGCGACCGAAGGCCGCCGCGTTGATTTTATCTAGGAAGATATGCGCCTTCAGGCGGCAGCAGCGTAAGATGCGAAAACCGAGGTCAGGATCTTGCGATCGAACGGCTTCAGCAGGAACTCGTCGGCCCCTGCCCGCTTGCCGGCCATCATCTTCTTCAGATCGGCTTCGATGACGCAGTAGAAAATCTTGACGCTCTTTCCATCCGGCAGCGCGCGAACGGCTGCGATCAGGTCCAGTGCGCCGTCGAGGCTCGCATCGACGATCATGAAATTGGGCAGCTCTGTCTGGCAGCCGCGCAACGCCTCGTGCGCATCGCCGGCCTCGGCGATCAGGAAGCCAAGCTCGGACAGAATGCGCTTGCCGACTTTTCGCACAATATCGGAATTGTCTGCGATCATCAGACGCTGCATAACCCGCTCCCCTTCAGCGACCGCCCCGGCGGTCGACTGTTAACCTATAGCCTGTTGCGGCTAACGAAAGGTTAGCAGCCAGCCGGGCGGCCGGTCAGGGCCGCCGCAGCGGTCGCGTTCAGGCCTCGTGCTTCGCCAGCTCGGCAATGAAGGTAATCTTGTCTTCCGAAACGACATGCCTCAGCTCCATGTCGGATTCCTCTGCGAGAAGCACGGTGTAATAGGGCTGGATCGTATGGGCGTCGATCGCCTCTTCAAGCGTGCCGCTGCAGATTTCAACGAACTTGGCCGGTACGCGCATCATCCGGCCCTTGACGACGATCTCGAAACGGGCAGCGCCTTCCGGGTCTTCCAGCGTCACATCGACCGAGCCGCCACGCGGAATCCCGGCATAGGCGACGAGGAACAGGTTGAGCAGCAGCTTGACCCGGTTCTTCGGAATGATCGCGCGAGGGCCGTTCCAGGTCACTTCGGTCTTCTTTTCCGCAATCGCGAAATCCTTGGCGGCCTTTTCGGCCTCGCCGGTATCGATCGACGCGCCGACGGAACCCGATGCGCCGAAGGCGAGACGGGCGAACTTCAGGCGAACCGATGCATTGACGGCCGAGGTACGGATAAGGTCGAGAGCGTCGGCATCGGCCGCGCCTTCGTCGAGGAGTTCGAGGCCGTTATTGATCGCGCCGACGGGCGAGATCACGTCATGGCAGACACGGCTGCACAGGAGTGCCGCCAGATCCGGACCGCTGAGGGTGAGATTGGGGTTTTTCGGCATGCTATTCTCCTGATGCATCTGGTGCCAATCGACGCTCTTTGCCATGGCAAGATTGCGTGGGGATGGACGATAAGGCCGGCATAATGACACTACGTTTGGTAAACTGACCATTAAATCCACACGCAGGAAGACAACAAAGATCGCGGATTTGTCCTATTTCGGTATTCTTCCCGCCGAAAAGGGTAGAGGGCACGCCATAACAAAGACAGGATCGGCGAGCCTATCATCCCATCAACACAGGCTGAAGAAAGCCGCCGAAAGACCGAGGAAGATTGGGCCGGCGGTACGGTGGTGCATTGACATTCAATAATATCAACGATTTAGCATTTGAAATGCTTAACTGGTTGTTAATATCATGTCTCCAGAATGGTGCGAGCTGAAGCATGATGCTACGCCCTATGGACGAATTAAAAACGGACCTGAACATGCGCCGCCTCCACGTCTCCGCTCTCGCCCTTCGCTTGAAAGCCCTGATCGCCGTCTTTGCGGCCGTTTGGCTTTCTGCCATGCCGGCTGCCGCGCAGCAGAACAGCAGCCAGTATTCACTGCAGGAAGTCGTCGACGCTGGTCACGGCTTCTTCGGTTCGACCAGCGGCGGACTGGCGAAGGTCGTGGAAAACGCCTTCCAGAAATTCGGCCTGCCGAACGGCTACATCCTCGGCCAGGAAGGTTCTGGCGCCTTCATTGCCGGCCTTACCTATGGCGAAGGCCAGCTCTACACCAAGAATGCCGGCCAGCACCCGAGCTTCTGGCAGGGCCCGTCGCTCGGTATCGACTATGGCGGTCAGGGCACGCGCGTGATGATGCTCGTTTACGATCTCCCTTCGGTGGATTCGCTTTATGCCCGTTTCGGCGGCGTATCCGGCTCCGCCTTCGTCGTTGCAGGCGTCGGCATGACCGTGCTGCGCAACGAGAACGTCGTCCTCGTTCCGATCCGCACCGGCGTCGGCGCGCGTCTGGGCGTCAATATCGGCTATCTCAAGCTGACCCGTTCGCCCACCTGGAATCCTTTCTGATCCCTTTGGCTGTCGCAGCGAAAGTAGGCGCAGTGTGCGCTTGCTGCATTCTCGCCCACATGCTTAAACGTGTATTCCCGCATACCTACACCGAGACGGCCCGATCGTGATCGAATTTGCTCTGCTATTTGGCCTCGGCTTCTTGAGCGCCCTGCTGATCGCGATGCTGGTTGCGCCTGCAATCCATCGCCGGATCGTCGTCTTCACGGAAAACCGGATCAGGGCCACCGTCCCGATCAGCCCGCAGGAAGTGCGCGCCCAGCGCGACATGGCGCGCGCCGTCTATGCCGCCGAAAATGCACGCACCAAGCAAGAGCTGTTGCAGGAAAAGGACAGGGTCGTTTCGCTGACATTGAAGGGTGACACCCTCAAGGACGAGATCCGCAAACTAACCGCCGACAATATCGAGCTGAAGGCGGTGGCGGAAAACCTCGACGTGGCGGCAGCGGATCTCAAGTCGCAGTTGCGTCAGGAAGAAAGTTATATTGCCGAACTGAAGGCCGCATTGGAGGCCTCTGAAGAACAGAGTATCGGGAAGGATCTCGACCTCGAAGAGCTCAGACAGCAGATCGAGCTTCTGGCATCCAAGAGGGACAATGCCCGGATCGATCTGTCCACACGCGAGACCGAGGTCGAAAACCTGAAATTTCGTGTCAGCGCGTTGCGCGAGGAACGCGACATCCTGCGCAAGGATGCGCGCATCCAGGCAGCAAGGGCCAAGGAAGCCGAGACGCGGCTTGCCAACGAGGAATACCGCTCCACCAAGCTGGAAGACAAGCTGACCAAGGAAGTGTCCCTGCGGACCGACAAGGAGACGGCGCTTGAGCGTCGCAACGAGGAGATAGCCCGCTTGCGCGACAAGATGAACGTCAAGACCGGAGCGAAACCGGCTTTGGCAGCGTCCCAGGATGCGGCTGCGGTTGCCGGCGCCTCGACGAAAGCCCTCCCGAAAAAGCCGGATCAGGAAACCGATACCGAAGCCCGGATCGCGCAGCTTGCCGGAGATTCGAGGAACCGCGCGACCGCCCTTTCGGAGCGCGTCGCAAATGGCAAGACGACGGCCAACGACGATGTATTGCGTGAGGAAATGGCAACGATCGCCGCCAACATGGTGGCAATGACCTCACTTGCCGAAGGCAAGTCTTCGCCGATCAATGCCATGATTGCAGGCAAGCCTGCCGGCGGCAACCGCCAGAGCCTTGCAGCCCGTGTACGCTCGCTGCTCGAAACGACGAGCGGACCGACCACGGGTCAATAATCCTCAGATTACCCCTTGGGCGCTCGCGATCTGATAAAGCGCGATACCAGTCGCCGTTGCGGCATTGAGGCTGTCGAGACCAGGGGCCTGTGCAATGCTGGCCGTCTCGATTTTCTCCATCAGCGCTGGCGGCAGGCCGTTTCCTTCGCTGCCGGTCAGAAGCGCCATCCTTGGTGACGGCTGAACCGTGCGGATTTCGGTGCGACCAGCAGGTGAAAGCCCCCAGACGGCAAAACCGTTTTCGAAAAGCCCGGATACAAGCTCGAGCGTTGTTCCACCGCGCGCGTATGGAACCTGCAGCACTGCGCCGACGGATACCCTGAGAGACTTTCGATACAGCGGATCGCAGCAGCTTTCATCGAGCAGCACCGCACTTACGCCAAACGCGGCCGCATTGCGGAAGATCGAGCCGATATTGTCGTGATTGGATATACCGATCGCAGCAGCAACCAGAGCATTCTCGGGAAGCTTGGCAAGCAGCTCCAAGGAAGAAGGCTCCCTCACCCGCCTGCCGACCGCCAGAATGCCCCGATGGAGATGGAACCCGACAATGCCGTCGAGAACCGCGCTGTCGGCGACATAAACGGGCACATCCTCCGGAAACTCCGACAGGATATCGGCCACCCCGGCAAGCCGGTTTTCGAGAATGAGAATTTTCTCGGCGGCGAACTCGCCACCCCGCTTATGCGCCGCCGCAAGCATGCGCAGCACCACCGTTCCTTCGGCGATAAAGCGTCCATGCCGTCCGACGAGATCCCGCTCGCGGATGGAGCGGAATTCGTCGATACGGGCATCCTCCGCATTCTCGATGCGGATCACGGTCATCAGCGGCCCTGGCCGACCGTCACGTCGGCAATGATGCGGCCGACCGAAAGGTCGAAGATAAAGAGCTTCGGGGTGCCGTTGAGTGCCCCATAGAAAAGCACCTGGCTGCCGGAAAGCGAGACCTGCTGGATATCGAAACCGCGCGGCAGGGCAGCGGTTGCAACAAGCGGATGGTCGGCTGGAACGGAAAAACCACCAGAAGTGGCAGCAATTGCCGGTGCTTCCGGGCGCTGGGAGATCTTGTAGACAATGGCGGCGATGACCGCCATAAAGCAGACGACCAAGATACCGCCCGAAATCAGCTGCAGGCGCACCATCTTCTGGCGGATACGCTCCATAGCCGGATCGAGTGGCTGTTCCTTGTCCTCGATATCGGGCTGCGGCATGAACTGTCCTTTTAAACGGAATGATTGAATGAGCGAGACCTTTAGCGAAGCCGGGCTGCCAAGGAAAGTCCTGAATGCCGGAGAGGATGACGGCGGCAGGCTGGATGCCTGGTTGACGGCGCAGGTTGACGGAGAATTGTCCCGCAACCGCATCAAGGCGCTCATCGAGGAGGGTGCGGTCTCGATCAACGGCAAAATCGTGACCGAACCGAAGAAGAAGATTCAGCCCGGCGACCTGATCGAACTCGTCCAGCCTGAACCCGAGGACCCGGAACCAAAGGGCGAGGATATTCCGCTCGAAGTTCTTTACGAGGACGACGACCTGATCGTCATTTCCAAACCGGCCGGTCTCGTCGTGCATCCGGGTGCCGGCAACTGGACCGGCACGCTGGTCAACGCACTCATCCACCATTGCGGCGCAAGCCTGTCCGGCATCGGCGGCGTCAAGCGCCCCGGCATCGTTCACCGGCTCGACAAGGAAACCAGCGGCGTCATGGTGGCGGCCAAGAACGACATCGCGCACCGCCATCTCGCCGAACAGTTTGCCGATCACGGCCGTTCGGGCGATCTGGAGCGTGCCTATCAGGCCGTGGTCTGGGGTCGTCCAAGCCAGTTGAAGGGCACGATCGATGCGCCGCTCGGACGCGCGACGGGCGATCGCACCAAGCGCGCGGTCAAGCGCGAGACGTCCGCCGACGCCCGCCATGCGGTGACCCATTACGAAGTGATGGAGCGCTTTCAGGAAACGCCCGACGCCACCGCGCTCGCCTCCCTCATCGAATGCCGCCTCGAGACGGGCCGCACCCACCAGATCCGCGTTCACATGGCGCATGTCGGCAATCCGCTGGTCGGCGATCCGGAATATTCCGGCGGCTTCAAAACCAAGGCGAACCGCCTGCCCGAGCCGATCAGAAGCGTGGTCGCAGCCTTCCCGCGCCAGGCACTGCACGCCTTCCTGCTTGCCTTCGAACATCCCCGCACCGGCGAGATCATGGAATTCGAAGCCCCTATGCCCGACGACATGGCAGCACTGGTCGAAGCGTTGCGGGGATAAAAAGGACGGCCGGGCAACCGAAACCACTGCGATCCGGATTTCGTCTCCCGCAAGTCTCCGCACTCCGTTGAAAGCGGGCGCGGGCTCATCCTCTCACCATATCGCCGCCCTCAATGACCGAGGGCTGATCAGCCGTGTCCAATCCACGTGCGCCTCCAGAGAAGCAGGCCGGCGCGAAAAGAGAAAGATGACAAGGATTCAAGATAAGGAATCCTCTAAATCCATCCGTGCAAATAAACACACCAGAAAAGTCCAGCAAAAAAGAAATAGTATCAAATTTTATAGACTGATGTACTTAGTATTCAGCCGAACTGACCGGCCGAGTCTCTCATCAGGGTGACAAACTTTTGCTTGATTTGTTTCGTTTGCTGCGATGCAGAATGAATAGGCAGGATACGAAGGTCTCTTCTGCGGCGTTGCCAGCATCGACATCCATTGCAACGTCATCTTCGTCAGGTCAGCGCTCCAGCACTCGAAAGACGCGCAGCATGAACGGTGACATCCGGAAATTCATCTTCAAGGACCTGCAGACCGTCGAGGGTTATATCGACCCACCGGATGCGCTCGTCTTTCTCACCCTGCTCCAGGCGCAAAACACGCAAGGCTTGAGCGGCGGCGTGGCGGAAATCGGCGTCTTCTACGGGCGATCCTATTTCCTGTTCCGCAAGGTCTGCGGCAACAGCGAAAAAATCCTTGCGATCGATCTGTTCGACATCGATCAGAGCGCGAACGATACGGTCAGCCAATATGGTCGTTTTCTTGAAAACGGTGAAAAGCTTGGCCTGCCAGTGGATGAAGCTTTGGTCATCCGCGGCGACAGTACAAAGCTCCGGCCGGAAGACATCACCGGAAAGATCGGCCAGGCGCGCTTTTTCAGCATCGACGGCGGCCATATGCTGCATCATGTCATTTCCGATAGCGCGCTCGCCCTCGACACGCTCGCTCCCCACGGCATCATCGCGTTCGACGACACATTCAATCCGGCATGGCCGGAGGTGACGGTGGGCGTGACCGACGTCCTGCGACAGCGGCAGGATGAACTCGCGGCCTTCTGCATGACGAAATACAAGACCTATGTATGCCGCCGGGAATTTCACGACTTCTATAGCCGCATCATCGGCGAGGCCGCGGACCTGATCGCCTTCGACCATGTCGAAACCGATTTCCTCGGGTCGAAAGCAATAAGATTGCACAATCCCATGGGCCGCCGCATGGTCTATGAGATGATGGTCAGGTCAGGCATGCGATCCCTTTCGGAACGGGTCTATCGCTGACCTGAACAGGCGCCGGAGCATTACCAAAACGTAATGATATAACGCCGTCGTGATATCTTGAATCACTGTTCCGCCGTACTTACTTGGTACCTGCATTGGTGCGGGATCGGGAACGATCCGCGTCATATTCGGTTCGCCTTCAAGCAGGGACGCTTAAACCCAAAGGGAGCCGGCAACGTTCGGAAAGGGGTGCTTTATGGCCCGCAATACATTGCCTTCCATTACTGCCGGTGAAGCCGGCCTCAATCGTTATCTCGACGAAATCCGCAAGTTCCCCATGCTGGAACCGCAGCAGGAATACATGCTTGCCAAGCGTTACGCCGAGCATGGTGACCGCGACGCCGCCCACAAGCTGGTAACCAGCCACCTTCGTCTCGTGGCCAAGATCGCCATGGGGTATCGCGGTTACGGCCTGCCGATCGGCGAAGTCGTCTCCGAGGGCAATGTCGGCCTGATGCAAGCCGTCAAGAAGTTCGACTCGGAACGCGGTTTCCGCCTCGCCACTTATGCCATGTGGTGGATCAAGGCCTCGATCCAGGAATACATCCTGCGCTCGTGGTCGCTGGTCAAGATGGGCACGACCGCCAACCAGAAGCGCCTGTTCTTCAACCTGCGCCGCCTGAAAGGCAAGATCCAGGCGATCGACGAAGGTGATCTGAAGCCTCACCAGGTAACCGAGATCGCCACCAAGCTGAACGTCTCCGAGGAAGAGGTCATCTCGATGAACCGCCGGCTTTCCGGCGACGCGTCGCTCAACGCCCCGATCCGTGCGGCGGAAGGCGAATCCGGCCAGTGGCAGGATTGGCTGGTGGACGATAGCGAAAGCCAGGAAGCCGTACTGATCGAGCAGGACGAGCTGGACACGCGCCGTCGCATGCTGGCCAAGGCACTCGGCGTGCTGAACGATCGTGAACGCCGCATCTTCGAGGCCCGCCGCCTGACCGAAGACCCGATCACGCTGGAAGAGCTGTCGTCGGAATTCGACATCAGCCGCGAACGCGTGCGCCAGATCGAAGTCCGCGCCTTCGAAAAGGTGCAGGACGCCGTTCAGAAGGAAGCGCTTGCACAGGCTCAGGCTCTGCGCGTGGTCGACGCCTAAGCGCCAAAAGCGCAAGTCTAATTTAGAAAAACCGCAACCTTCGGGTTGCGGCTTTTTTGTGCCCGGTCTGTCTCAAGGATGCGACACATTGGGCAATTTTCGGATCCGGCAGAATTTGCCGCGCATCAAGTTTCACACGCTTCCCCGCTAGAAACTCTGGACTGCGCAAGTCAGAGCCTAGAGGAGAATGAAACGATGAAAGCAGCACGCTGGTACAGCGCCAAGGATATCCGTGTCGAGGAAGTCACGGAGCCGAAACCCGCAGCCGGACAGGTCAAGATCAAGGTCAAATGGGCCGGCATCTGCGGCAGTGACCTGCACGAATATGTCGCCGGTCCGATCTTCGTGCCGGTCAAGGCCCCGCATCCCGTCAGCCATGACGTTGCACCGATCATCATGGGCCATGAATTCTCCGGCGAAGTAACCGAGATTGGCGAAGGCGTGGAGCGCGTCAAGCCGGGCGACCGCGTCGTCGTCGAGCCCATCCTCGCCTGCGGCAAGTGCGACGCCTGCTTCCACGGTAAATACAATCTCTGCGACAATCTCGGTTTCCACGGCCTTTCCGGCGGCGGCGGCGGTTTTGCCGGTTACACGACGGTCGGTGAGCGTTGGGTCCACAAGATGCCCGAGGGCCTGTCCTTCGAACAGGGCGCGCTTGTGGAGCCGGCAGCGGTTGCGCTCCATGCGGTGCGCATCTCCAGCCTCAAGGCCGGCGGCACGGCTGCCGTTTTCGGCGCGGGCCCGATCGGCTTGCTCGTGGTCGAGGCTTTGAAGGTTGCGGGCGCTTCCGCCATCCACGTCGTCGAACTGTCGCCGCAGCGCGGCGCCAAGGCGATCGAACTTGGTGCGACCAGCATCATCGATCCTTCCAAGGAAAACGCTGCACAGCGCATCCGCGAACTGACACCCGGCGGTGTCGATGTGACTTTCGAGGTCACCGGCGTGCCCGCCGTCCTGCAGCAATGCATCGACGCGACCCGTTACGAGGGCGAGACCGTCATCGTCTCGATCTGGGAAAAGGAAGCGGCCTTCCAGCCCAATACTGTGGTCTTGAAGGAGAAGAGCCTGAAGGGCACGATCGCCTATCGCGACGTCTTTCCGGCCGTCATGAACCTGATGGTCCAGGGCTATTTCTCGGCAGACAAGCTGGTGACCAAGCGCATCGAACTGGACGACATCGTTGCCCAGGGCTTTGACACGCTGGTTGCCGAAAAAAGCCAGATCAAGATCCTGGTCCGCTCGCCGGACTGATTGATCGGTCGACGGCCTGACGAAAGAGCAAGCCCGCGGCCATCACCGCGGGCTTGTCGTTTTTGTCGTCGGAAGCGCCTCAGCGAAGACCGGGAGGCATGTTCCGTTGCTCGGCCGCCATCATCTCTGAAAGAGCCGCGCGGAAGAAATCGATCAGCAGGAAGACCAGCAGACTGACACCCATCACCGGCAAGGCGATACCGAAGACGACCGCCACGGCAATCGCGGTGACTTTGGCGACCGGCGAAAGATAGGAAAAGCTGCGGATCAGCGTGCGCGCGGATGCACCGGGTGCCGGGCGGCGCAGCCACCACATGCGGTAGCCGTAGATGATCATCGCCGTCAGCGCGATGCCGAGCGTCGCCATCAGCGCCTGATTGGCGACGCCGAACAGCACGCCCATATGCGCATCGATGCCCCAGCGGATCAGCTTTGCGACGATCGGGAAGGTTTCGAAATCCGCCCGGCTCGTGACGCCAAAACTGGTGGGATCGACCGCGATCGTATCCACCTGCGTGGGCCAGCTTCGATCATATTCGCTGACGCGAAAAGCCTGGCCGACAGTGCGCGGCGGGCGGATCTCGATCATCGGCGAATCGATGCCGACTGCGCGGGCGGATGCGACAACGCGGTCGAATCGGGCAACCATATCCGGTTCGGAAACCGGGGGCGCTGTGTCGGCAGCGGCTCCCATTCCGTGCGCCGCATGCTCACCGAGCACTGGCGCTTCGGCTTGCGGGTTGAGCGCCGTCGTGATTGCCGGTGTGATCCAGCCGACCTCATTGCGGAAGCTGTCGATATTGCCCCCGGCCCATCGTGACCAGGTGAGCCCGGTAGCCGAGAGAAACAGCAGGCCCAGTGCGGTCCACAGGCCGATAAGACTGTGCAGCCGGCGAGCGCGCTGGGAAGCCGTGACCTTGGCAGCCTTGGGCCGTGCGACGCTTCGCTGCCAGTACCATAGCAACAGACCGCCCAGGATCGAGAACCATAGCCAGGAGGCCGCAAGCTCGCTGTAATGCCGTCCGATATCGCCGAGCAGCAGGTTGCGATGCAGGTAATCGAGCGTGATGCGGAACGGCAGAATGCCGCTCGTGCCATAGGTGATCAGTTCGCCCTGCACACCGAGCGACGCCGGATCGACGAACACTGTCCGTGTCTCCGATTCGCCGAGATCCGGCTGCGTGAACATCACACGCGTCGTCAGCCCCGGCGCGGTCGCAGGCCGAACGGCAAACAGCCTCGGCCCCTCCCCGATCGATTGGCGTGCCACCTGGATCTGGTCGGCCAAGGGCTTCGCGGGACCATTGGTGCGCGCGATCAGCTGGTCGCGATAAAGCAGGTTTTCGATCTGCGGCGTGAGCACGTAGAGCGTGCCAGTGATCGCCGCGACGAGCAGAAATGGCCCGACGAACAGGCCGACGTAAAAATGCAGGCGCGTGATGAACTGCCTGATGGCGGCAAAAGCCGGCTGCGATGGCGCGGGTTCAGCCTGCATGTGCGCCTCCCGACAGAGCGATTGCACACTGCGATGCCGGAACGATGATCCGGAGAAAGGTCATGATGATCTCCAATAGGACGACAACCGGCAAAGCCGGCAGGAAGGTGACGTCAGACTGGAAGAACGGGCGGGCCCCTTGCATCGCCGATCAGCCCAAGCCGCCGCGGCGAAACGCTCACCTCGAGCGAGGCCACGAGAGTTGCGGAACGGATCGCGACAAGCGCAACCGGCGCCGGAGCTTTCGACGGGATGCCGACATGGACCGCAGCCGCCACCTGGCAGGCGGTCAGACAACAGTCCTTGGCATGATTGGCATTCTTCGATCCGCCTGAACCAGGCATCGCGCCATGACCCGCATGCGGATCAAGCGCATGCAGCGTGTTGTGGCCGGAATCGTCGGTGGAACAGATGATCGCTGCTTCGGCAGAGGCAAACGCCATTGCACCAGTGCCAAAGCCGCCGATCAGCGCCTGCAGTGCCAGCAGAACGCCAATCAGCGCAGCCAGCGGGCTGCCGCAAAATCCATCTCTGATCAGGTGCCGAAAGAAGTGCATGGCAGCAGTTCATCGCCATCAAGCTGATGATTGTCAATGCGACATTAACGCATATCGCCGCGCGACATTTGGTCTGTTCGCAACCTGAGAAAAGAAAAAAGGCCCGCGAGGTTTTCAAACCCGCGAGCCTTTCGATTTTGAGTGACCGGTATTTATTGGCCGGTCTGGCCGCCACTGTTTTGGCTCCATTCGCGGATTGCCTCGTCGAAGGCCTTCACGCCGTCTGGGCCCTTCTGCAGCGTCAGCAGCGCACGACGACCGTTGCGGTAAGCAAGCGGGATGTCGATCCAGTTGCGCGTCCGCATCAGTTCGAGATTGGTCCGCTGCGCGTCCGGGAAGTCGTTCAGCGCGATCATGTGGAAATCGTCGGTGATCTTCGCCGGAACGGCAACCAGCGCGTTACCGCGATCCTGCTCGGTCTGCTTCATCGCGATGCGAAGAACGCTGTCGATCGCGCCGCCTTCGAAGTCCGGCGGAACGGCAAACACGATTTCGATCAGATGGCTTGCAGGCAGCGACGAGTCGTTGTTGCGCTTGACGGTCACCAGAGCGGTCAGGCCGCGACCCGGTACCGTGATGCGTCCCTGGACGACAGGCTCAGCCGGCCCGCCATTCTGGCCGGGTTCGCGCTGCAGCGACCAGGAGACTGAACCTTCGATTGCCGTCGGTGCGGTCTGGCCAATACGCTCCTCGTAAAGGAACATCTTCTCGCCAGCAGCAGCCGGTGCCTCGGTGGTTGTCGCACTTGGCGTTGCAGGCGCCGGCGTGGCACCCGCGGCGGGCGGAGCCGCACCATCGGCTGAAGGCGTTGCAGGTGCAGGATCGGCCGGCGGCGCATTGAGCTGCGCGACCGACTGGCCTTCGGCATTCTGTGCCAGGCTGCCGGCATCACCCGGACCGGCATCGACTTCGCTGCCGTTTTCCATCAGCCGCTGCGTGAACTTTGTCGCGGTCGACGAACCGTCAGCCGGTGGCGGCGTGTTCGACTGCGGCTGGACAGGCGTTGTTGCGCTCTGCGGCGGCGTGGTGGCCGGCGTCTGCGGCGCAGGCGTTGCAGGCGTCGAGCCGGAATCGGTTGGTGCGGTGGCGGAAGGCGTCTGCTCTGCCGTTTCGCTTCCACCTGTGCCGGACGGGATCAGTCCACCCACCATGTCGTTGAGCTTGTCGCGATACATCCACGCGCCGTAGGCACCGCCGCCGATGATGACGAGAGCGAGCAGGCCGAGAATGATGCCGGCGTAATTGCGCTTGCGGACGGGCGTCACCCGATAGGGTTTTGCCGGCGGCGAAAGCAGGTCGCTGAAATCGTCGTCTTGGGCGGCCGCCTTTTGCGGCTTCTGCTCGGAAGCAGGCGCATCCTTCGTGTAGCCGATCAGGTCTTCCAGATCGCTCCACGGATCGCGCTCGTCCTGCTGCGGCTGCGCCTTCGTTGGCTGCTGTGCCGCAGGCGCGGAAGGCTGGGCGTTGACATAGGCGGCAAACGGATCCTCGTCGGATAGACCGTCCTTCGTCTGCTGCGATGTCTGCGGGATATCGGCCGCAGGCGGCATGCGGACAGGCTCCGCCGAAGCACGCATTTCTTCGCCGAAATGCGCGGCAACCGGCTCGCTGCGATGCGCAGTATCGAGATGACGGGTCAGATCGTCGACCTCGTCCCAGGCCGCTGCGGCACGGTTGTCTTCGGCCGGCTTCACCGGTTCCGGTTCGGGCCATACGCCCGCCTCAGAAGAGACCGGTTCCGGCTCGACATGGTCCTGCGCATGAGCGTGCTGTTCGACCTGCCATTCAGCGGGCGCGGCGTCCTGCTCTACGAAAGACGGCGTCTCATGGCGCTCCTCGGCGACGGCAGCGACCTCTTCCGGATGGCTGTAGTCGGGCTCCGCCGGAGCGGCCGGCTGTGAATATTCGGGCCGGTCCTCGGGAACGTCGTCGCGCCAGTCACCGTAGCGTTCAGCGGTCGATTCCTCGGCAGGGGCAGCAACCTGTGGCTCCTCGGGAGCGTCGCGCCAGTCATGCTCGACCGGCTGCGCTGGAGTCTCCACATGCGGTGTGTCTTCCCAGTGCCTGTCCGGTGCCTGATAAGGATCGGCGTGAGGCGGTTCTGTAACCGGCTCTTCCTCACGATACGATTCGGCCTGAGAATGCGAACCTGCATAATCGTCTGCAGGATAGGCTTCCGACGTCGCGGTCGTTTCGGCTGGAATCTCGTCGACGGGCTCAGGCGGCTGATAGGGCTCGGGAACAGGTAGCGGAACGGCAGCAGGCACTTCCGGTTCGGCCGGAAGTGCCTCGGAATGCTCCGTTTCGACCTCCACGATGGCCGCTTCCAGCTTGTCCATCTGCCGACGAAGCATGTCCTCCGGCGGACGCGGCTTCATGTTCTCAAGCTGGCGCTGAACGGCACCGCGAGCCTTGTCATAAACCCGCGCGCGCGCCTCGGGCGTATTGGTCGCCAAACCGTCAACAGCGCGGCGGATCACCGCTACAAAATCAGCCATCAGCACTTTCTCATGGTAGCCGACAACCGCCGGCTGAATGGATAATCAATTCTTGACTTTAGTCTTCAAACGGATCGGTCACAAGTATGGTGTCGTCGCGTTCCGGGCTTGTGGACAACAGTGCAACCGGAGCACCGATCAACTCTTCCACCTGACGCACATACTTGATCGCCTGAGCGGGCAGTTCGGCCCAGGTGCGTGCACCGACGGTGGATTCCTTCCAGCCTTCGAGCGTGATGTAGATCGGCTCGACTCGGGCTTGCGCTGCCTGCGACGCCGGCAGGTAATCGATCTTCTGGCCATCCAGCGTGTAACCGACGCAGATCTTCAGTTCTTCGAGACCGTCAAGCACATCGAGCTTGGTCAACGCGATGCCGGTGATGCCGTTGGTGGCGACCGACTGGCGCACGAGAGCGGCATCGAACCAGCCGCAACGACGCTTGCGGCCCGTCACCGTGCCGAATTCATGCCCCTTTTCACCGAGGAACTGGCCGATTTCGTCGGTCAGTTCCGTCGGGAACGGACCTTCGCCGACCCGCGTGGTATAGGCCTTGGTGATGCCGAGAATATAACCGAGCGAACCCGGACCCATGCCGGAACCGGCAGCGGCCTGGCCGGCAACCGTGTTCGACGAGGTGACGAACGGATAGGTGCCGTGATCGATATCGAGCAGCGAACCCTGCGCGCCTTCGAACAGGATACGCGAACCCTTGCGGCGCTCCTTGTCGAGCAACTGCCAGACGCTGTCCATGAACGGCAGGACGGTCTCGGCGATGGAGGTGAGTTCCTCCATGATCGTTTTGTGTTCGACTTCGGCTGCGCCGAAACCGCGACGAAGCGCGTTGTGATGGGTCAGAATGCGCTCGACCTTGGCTTCCAGTGCATCCGGATCGGCCAGATCCATGACGCGGATGGCGCGGCGGCCGACCTTGTCTTCATAAGCCGGGCCGATGCCGCGGCGGGTCGTGCCGATCTTGGTGCCGCTGTTGGAGGCGGCATCCTCACGCATGCCGTCAAGCTCGCGATGGAGCGACAGGATCAGCGTGGCGTTTTCCGCGATTCTGAGGTTTTCCGGGCTCACCTTGACGCCCTGGGCGGCAAGCCGGCCCATTTCGGCGATCAGGGCATGCGGGTCGACGACGACGCCGTTGCCGATGACAGCCATCTTGCCGGGACGCACGACGCCGGAAGGAAGCAGGGACAGCTTGTAGCTCACGCCATCGATGACGAGCGTATGGCCGGCATTATGACCGCCCTGGTAACGGACAACGATGTCGGCGCGCTCCGAGAGCCAGTCGACAATCTTGCCCTTGCCCTCATCACCCCATTGCGAACCCACTACGACACAGTTCGTCATATCTGCTTCCTGCCCTTTGGACGAAACCCGCCCGAGATACCGGTCTGTGACCAGGCCCGACGGCGAGCATTACACAACTTCTTTTTCTCGAATACCGTTCGGCTACAACCAACGGCTCCGCAAACGCGTGCATCTATAATGCCTTGATGCGATGAAAGCGACCGGTTTGTGACGGGGTCGAGGTTTTTACGTGACAAAGGTCGAAACCACACGCTATTGGCCAATTCATATAAGCATACTGGCGTCGGCAATGCGGCGTGTCTGGGAGGCAACGTGCATCGTCAAGCCTATCTGTTTCTCGTCATCGCAACACTGTGCTGGGGCGGCAATGCCGTCGCGGGCAAGCTCGCTGTGGGCCATATCAGCCCAATGCTGTTGACCTTCCTGCGCTGGGTCTTCGCCGTTATCATCATATTCGCGATTTCGGCAAAGGACCTGCGCCGCGACTGGCCGCTGATCCGCAGCAACCTTCCCGTTCTCGGCTTTCTCGGTATCGTCGGATACGTCGTCTTCAATGCCGTGCTTTATACGGCGCTTGGCTATACGAGCGCGATCAATGTTGCCGTAGAGCAGACGCTCATCCCGGTCCTGATCTTCGTCCTGAATTTCGCGTTGTTCAGAACACGCGTGTCATGGCTGCAGATTGTCGGCTTCAGCCTGACCCTCATCGGCGGGCTGCTGACCGCCTCTCACGGCCACCTCGCCTCGCTTCTGACACTGAGTGTCAATTTCGGCGACGCACTCATGATGATCGCAATCGCCGCCTACGCGCTGTACACAATCGCCTTGCGCTGGCGCCCGCAGATCAGCTGGAAGAGCCTGATGGCCATTCCGGCCCTGTTTGCCCTCATCTTCAGTGCCCCGCTGGCGGGCTGGGAATATGCAAGCGGCAACATGATATGGCCGGACACGACCGGATGGGTGCTGACGCTGTACACCGCCCTGTTTGCCTCACTGGTTGCGCAGGTTCTCTATATCCGCGGCGTCTCGGAAATAGGACCGAACCGCGCCGGACTGTTCATCAATCTCGTGCCGGTCTTCGGAACGTTGCTGTCGGTCGCCGTGCTCGGCGAACAGCTGCAGCTCTTCCATATCGCAGCCCTCGTGCTCGCCCTGGGCGGGATCGCGATTGCCGAACGCGGAAAGCCGGCCCTCGCGTGAATGCGAGAGCCGGTCATTCGCAACGGCAAGCGGTCCGTTAAATATCGTAATACAAGCGGGCATCGATCGGCCCCGCCTGATCCGGCGTGGCATCCTCCATCACGAAGGTCGGGCGATCGCCGCCGACGATGAGATCGCCGAGAGCCGTTTCGACCACAAGCACGCGTTCGATGCGACCTTCGTCAGACACAGAATAGGCGATCCGCATGTCATCGGCCGACCAGCCGAGGCCGATCAACTGATCGCGCTTGATATCGGCGCAGTCGAAACATCCCTGAGGTGCCGCAGCCTTCGTCTCTTCATCGGCGAACAGATCCAGATAGGCGTCGACCTCGTCGATAGCTTCGTCGACCGCCGCACTGATCTGGATGACCTCGCTGCGCTGTTCGGTGGTGAACCTCTTCAGTTCCAGGCGTTCCGGCGCAAGTTCCGCGACCTCGGCCCGATTGGCGACGGTAGTGGCCAGATCACGCGCAAAACTGCCCGGACCGGCAGCGCTCGCTTCCTTGCCGTAAATGAGCGCGGTCAGAACGGCCGCCGAAATAATGAGCTTCCTGATCATTGCCTGAACCCTGTTTTACGGACGGCTCTGCGGCCATCGCGTTTCGTTCTGGCACGACAATAGGCCGTACAACTTTTCGGCTGGCTTAAGTGGAAAGATGCAATTTTATTGAAATCGCAGTTTTTCCCGCCTTGGCACAGGAAGCATGGCGTTTTGATGCAGGAAAACGCTCAGACGGCTGTCTGCTGCTGGGTGGCTTCACGCGCCTCGGCGCGGCGTTGGCGCCAGCCGAGCTTGCGTCCGCCGTCATCGTCATGCCGGTTGCGTATCCGCCGGACAAGCAGCCATATCGCGATCACCACGAACGGCACGGAGGCCCCGGTCAGGGTCTCCGGCGTGACGTTGACGCCGATATAATGGGTGAGTTTGGCGAGATACCCAACTAGGCCGATCACGTAATAGGAGATCGCGGCCACCGACAGGCCTTCGACGGTCTGCTGCAGGCGCAGTTGCAGATGGGAGCGTTTGTCCATCGAGGCGAGGATTTCGGTGTTGAACTTCTGCAAGTCGACATCGATCCAGCTGCGCAGCAAGGCCGTTGCGCGGGTCAGCTTGCGCGACAGGTTCACCTGCCGCTCCTCGACCGACTGGCAGGTTCGCATCGCCGGCGCCAGACGACGATGCAGAAACGCGCCCAGCGTCTCGTTGCCGGGCACGGCCTTTTCCGCCAGCATACCCACACGATCGAGAACGATGTCGTTATAGGCGCGGCTGGCACCGAACCGGTAAAGGCTGAAGGCGGCATTCGCTTCCAGCTCGGCGGCAAGAGTGGTGATTTCCAGAAGCATGCCGTCCGCCTCGTCACGGGCATGCTGCTTCATGCGCTGGGTGATCGCGGTAAACCGCGCCTCGAACTGCCGGATTTCCGGTGAAAGACCCTGCGCCATCGGCAGTCCCATCATCGCCAGCGTGCGATAGGTCTCGATATCGAGAATACGCTGGACGAGCATTCCGCGCGCAGCATCGGTCATGCCGTGGTCGAGGATCAGGAATTTCGTCAGCCCGTCGCCATCCTGGCGAAAATCGGTAATCAGCGTCGCCTGGTTGTCGGCGACCATGCTTTGACAGAGACTTGTCGGATCGAAACGCGACGTGATGTCCGACATGTCGTCGCTGGCGGGCCTGACTTCGATGCGGACGCCTGAAATGAACGGGCCGGGCGCCACAAAGCTCGCACCGAACGGATTGACCGGGATTTCACCCCCGAAGACTGCCGGAGCCGGCGTATCCCAGAAATAGGTCGAGAACTCCGTATGCCGCTCCCAGCGCAAAGTGCCGCTGCCCCAGCTCATCGTGTGATGGCTGGTATCGGGAGACGGCGCCGGCACGCCCTGCCCCAATGAAAGCTCGGCAAGGATGGAGTGGTCGGCAGCCAGACTGGCTTCGGTCAGGAAAGCCAGCTGAAAAATGACGCGCGGCAGCGGCAGCAAGGTATAGGGACGCGAATGGATTTCACCGAGCGCACGCGCCCTGACATCTGCAACCGGAAACGAGAAACTGCGCTTCGACATTCATGAGGGTCCTTGACCGCCGCTGTGGCCGGTCTTCGCGATTGACTATTATCAAATACCCGTGACTGCACGACGTGGCGCTTTGCCGCAGAAAACGCCCTTCCCCACTGCTTTGCAAGATACTTCCGTCTCAAACCGCAGGCCGAATGCCCGGTGTTTAAACTTTTCATTAAATCTTAAGAGTCATCTATCGGAACATGACCCGTGTTTCTGCGATGCGTATTGCGTTTTTCATCGCGCTTCTCTCTCTTGCCGGCTGCGCCAGCGCGCCGAGCCGGATCTCGAATGTCTGTGCGATTTTCGACCAGAGAGATGGCTTCTTCAACAACTGGCAAAAACAGGCCCGCGCCGTGGAGCGCGAATATGGCGTGCCCGTGCCGATCCTGATGGCGACGATCTACGTCGAATCGAGCTTCCGGCCGAATGCACGGCCGCCCCGCAAATGGTTCCTCGGCTTCATTCCCGGCAAGCGGGCATCGTCAGCCTATGGTTATGCCCAGGCCCTCGACGGCACCTGGGAAACCTACCAGCGCGCCACCGGCCGCTGGGGCGCACGCCGTAACGACTTTGGCGACGCGATCCGCTTCGTCGGCTGGTATCACAACCAGACCTCCACACGGAACGGCGTTGCCCGAAACGATGCCTACAATCTCTATCTCGCCTACTATTCCGGGCACGCAGGATATGACCGCGGCAATTTCAGCGGCAGCCTGAGGCAGACCGCCCAGAAGTCCGCAGGCATGGCCGCCCGTTATGCGGCACAGCTCAAGGGGTGCGGATACTGACCGTGAACCCGGAAGCCCGAACAGGCTTTCGGATTTCCCCCTACGCAAAGCACGCGTGCTGCGGGAGCGGCACGCTTTTTCCGCCCCGATAACAATCGATCGAAAATTCAGGGCCGTCCGCTGTCCGAATGCACGATGCGCGGGCGGCTGGGCTCCCACAGCCTCACACCATCACGTCCGTCTCGCTTGGCAGCATAAAGGGCCTCGTCGGCCCGTGCGATCAGGCGCACCGCATCCGTCGGAATGGAACCGCGCCCAAGGCTTGCAACACCGATGCTGACAGTCACGATCCCCTTGTCGCTACCCGTATGGGGAATGCGCAGACTGCGCAGCCGCTCGCAGAACTCTTCCGCGATAATGACCGCAGCCTTTTCGTCGGCATCCGGCAAGATAAGCGCCAACTCTTCGCCGCCATAACGGGCGGCCCGGTCATCGGTCCGGCGGGCCGTGGCACGAAGGCAATCGGCAACCGTCTTGAGGCAGGAATCACCTGCGCCATGGCCGTAGGTATCGTTGAAGCGCTTGAAGTAATCGACGTCGATCATCAGCAGGGCAAGCGAGCTGTCGCCACGCTCCACCCGGTCAAGCTCCTCGACCATGACGGCATCGAAGGCGCGTCGGTTGAGAAGTCCGGTGAGGCTGTCGGTCTCGGCCAGCACGGACAGCCGGTCATTCAGGTTCTGCAGCTCCAGCTCATGCTGCTTGGCGGCCGTGATGTCGGAGCAGATGACGAAGCAGGCCCCTTCCGGGGTCGGGCGCGTGCGCGATTCAATCCAGCGGCCATCGGCGAGCGGAAACTGCACGGTGCCCCCCTGCCTCAACCTTACAAGCGCGGTATCCACCCATTCGGCCACCCGTTCCTGCGGTATCCCGACCAGTTCGCCACGGGCGATCGAGGCATAAAGAATGGCGGCAGCCGGTGTACCCGGAACGCGCAAATCCGCGGTGATGGAAAACATCGCACGATAGCGCTCATTGCAGAAGACCAGCGTGAGGTCCTTGTCGAACATCACGAGACCGTCGGAAATGCTGGACAGCGCCTCGGCCGCACGCCGATCGCTCTGGGTCAGGGCAGCCTCCAGCAGCTTCTTGTCGGTCGTGTCGCGGCTGTGAGTGATCAGCCCGATAATATTGCCGCCGGGATCGGTGAACGGCGCCTTGAGGGTCGACAGATAGGTTTTGTTGCCATCCATCCGCGCAAGCATCTGTTCCTCGACGATCGGGCTTCCAGCCTTCAGCGCCTTTTCCTCATCCGCCTGGAAAGCGGTCGCCACTTCCGGGCAGAAGAAGTCAAAATCCGTCTTGCCGATCAGCGCATCGGCATTGTCCGCCTGCATCAGGGCCGCGGTTGCGGGATTGGCCATGATGAACCGCCCTTCGCGATCCTTCACGTTCAGCGCTTCCGGCAGGCTGTCGATGACGTGGCGGTACATGTGGTTGCGCGCCTCCGTCTCTCTCCGCCTGATCTCGTTGGAAAGCGCCACGCACGCCATCAGGGTCGAAACGAAGAGGAACGTCATGTAAGGCAGACGGATCTGCGGACCGGTATCGATATCCTGATACAAGGCATAAATAAAACCCGGAGCCATGGCGCCGATGGCCATGACGAGTGAAAACAGCACGTTCGCTTTCAGCGTCGGCGCTTCCTTCACTTTCAGACGCCAGCCGATAAGCCCGGCCGCGCAAGCGAACCCAATTCCGACCAGGCCGATAGTGGCCCCCGCGCCACCGAGATAAAGACGGAAGACGGCGGCGATGAGCGCAGTGACAAGACCTGCAATCGGCCCGCCGATGAAGGCGGCCGTTCCAATCATCGTCATCCTGAGATCGATGAAGAAGCCCTGACTGAGCTGGAAGGGGATCAGCATCACGCCGATCGAGCCGAGCCCAAACAGAAGCCCGAACGCATAACCCTGAATGGATCCATTTTGGGCAAGGGCCGGCAGACGAATATTGGACCAAAGCGAAATGACCAGTGCCACCACCGCCATATTCGCAAGCAATCCAACCCAGAGACTGTTCAAATCTTCAACCCTCGCGCCAACATCATGCTGACCGTTTCCTGACATTGTACGGTTTCGCACATAAGGTTGGATTAGCGGAGATCGACGCCGGGGGGAAAAGCTTTCACCAGAGTTAACAGAATCTTGCTCAGAAAACTGTCGAAGCCTTCACTTCAGCCTTGATGACAGGCTGGCCGCGAGCGGCATTGCCACTCGCGGATCGCAGAAGTTCAATTTCCGTAACCGACGACGCTCTTGATCTCGAGAAAATCGTGAATGCCCCAGTCGGCATATTCACGGCCGTTGCCGGACTGCTTGTAGCCGCCGAAAGAGGAAAACAGATCCCATTCGGGATAGTTGAGGTAAACCGACCCGGCCCTCAGCAGAGGCGCGATCTTCCTCGCGTGCTCCGGTTTTCCCTGCACATAGGCTGCTAGACCGTAAGGCGTGTCATTGGCAATCTCGACCGCCTGCTCCTCGCTGTCATAGGGCAGGATGGAGAGAACGGGGCCAAAGATTTCCTCCCGCGCGATCGTCATGTCGTTGATGACATTGCCGAACACGGTCGGGCGGATGTAATAGCCGCGATTGAGATTTTCCGGCCGCCCCGGACCGCCGGTCACCAGCGTCGCACCTTCCGAAATACCTGCCTCGATCAGCCGCTGAATCTTGTCGAACTGCACCTTGCTGACGACCGGACCGAGATTGACGCCATCAGCCTGCGGATCGCCGGTAACAAGCTTTTCGGCAGCTTCCTTTGCCACCACAAGGGCTTCGTCATGCCGGTCGCGCGGCACCAGCATGCGCGTCGGCGCATCGCAGGACTGGCCGGAATTGCCAAAGCAGCCCGTTACGCCATCGGCCACGGCCTGTTTGAGATCCGCATCCGGCAGGATGATATTGGCCGATTTTCCGCCAAGCTCCTGCGCCACGCGCTTGACCGTATCGGCTGCCGTCTTCGCAACGATGATGCCGGCGCGGGTGGAGCCGGTAAACGACACCATGTCGACATCCGGATGGCCGGCCATCACCTGGCCGACATCTGGTCCCGTGCCGTTGATCATGTTGAACACACCCTTGGGCACGCCCGCCGCTTCCATCACTTCAGCAAAGATGATGCCGGAGATCGGTGCGATTTCCGACGGCTTCAGCACCATCGTGCAGCCGGTCGCGATCGCCGGCCCGACCTTGCAGGTGATCTGGTTGAGCGGCCAGTTCCAAGGAGTGATCAGCGCCACGACGCCGATCGGCTCCTTGACGATCCGCGTCGTGCCGCGGTCCTCGGTGAACTTGTAGGTTTCAAGCGCCGTGATCGTCGCGCTCAGATGACCATGGCCGGCTGCGACCTGGCTGTCGCGGGCGAATGCGATCGGCGCGCCCATTTCCCGG
This sequence comes from Hyphomicrobiales bacterium, assembly GCA_900466875.1. GTDB lineage: Bacteria > Pseudomonadota > Alphaproteobacteria > Rhizobiales > Rhizobiaceae > Neorhizobium. The sequence goes on from UBNQ01000003.1 coordinate 137,990, forward strand.
CTGACCGCCTGGGCGATATCCTCGGCACGTTTTTCGTATTCCCAGAGTATCCGCTTCAAAAGCGTCAGGCGCTCGGCCTGCGTCGATCTGGAGAAGGCTGGAAACGCAGCCTTGGCGGCCGCGACGGCCTTGTCGACATCCGCCTTTGAGCCGACCGCGATCTGCGTGAAGGGTTCTTCCGTAGACGGATCGATCACATCGAGTGCGACGGGGAACACCGGCTCCACCCATTCGCCATTGATGAAGAATTTCAGGTGATTGCTCATGCCGTCCTCCGGGCTTGCGCGCTATGATGGCGGCACTATCTGCCAACATCATGCACTTCCGCAAGCCCGACGGGGGCAGATCGCAAAATCAGCCCTGCCGGCTACCCCTGTCCGCCATAGGGGGCGAGAAAAGTCTTGATCGCTTCGATCTCGTTCGGCCGGATCTCATGCCCGCCCGCATGCCAGTCGAGCGTCACCGTATCGCCCTGCCGCTTGAAATAGTCGGCAAGCTCAAGCGTCATCGGCACCGGGCAGATCGGATCACGCTCACCGGCGGTAATCAGCACATGCGCCGTCTCGTCCGCCTTGCGCTCGGTCGGCTGGAACGGGATCAGCGGATGCATCATCACACCGGCTTCGAACAGGCCGGGTTTCTCGATCATGATATTGGCGAGAATATTCGCGCCATTGGAAAAGCCGAGACCCAGCACGGTCGAGGACTCGTAGCGTTCGCGGTTGGCGGCGATGAACTCGCCCATGCGTTCTGTGGCACGGGCAAGGTCGTCGCAATCATAGACGCCCTCCGCTTTGCGCCGGAAAAAGCGCGCCGCACCGTGTTCGGATACGTCACCACGCGGCGAAACCACGGTCGCCCCCGGCAGAAGACGGCTGGCGAAATCGAAGAACTGGTTCTCGTCGCCGCCCGTGCCGTGAAAGGTGAACAGGATCGGCGATCCGGGCGCACCGGGACGCACCCGGTGAAGATAACTGTCGTAACTCATTGAAATCTCCTGAATGAAGATGGCAAGGCAACGAGGCCCTGCCCTGAAACAACCTTAGGCAATCGGCTCCAGGCGCTCTTCGAGCGACCTGCGCAGATGCTCATGCTGTGTCGGCAGTTTCAGCGCCTGGCCGAGATGCGCGGTATCCTCGTCGCGGTCGAAGCCCGGCTCATTCGTGGCGATCTCGAACAGAACGCCGCCCGGCGTGCGAAAATAGATCGCCCAGAAATAATCGCGGTCGATCACCGGCGTGACCTGATAGCCCGTATCCATCAGCGCCTTGCGGACTTCGAGCTGCTTTGCCCGGTTTTCGGCCGCAAAAGCAATGTGATGCACGGAACCGGCGCCAAGGCGGGCGCTCGAAATATTCGGCATCGTCTCGACATCGATGAAGTCCGCACCATTGCCGCCGGGAATGCCGAAGCGGGTGACACCATCCTTGGCATCGACCCGTTCATAGCCCATGAACTTCAGCAGTTCGGCGGTGGAGCCTTCGTCGCGAAGCCGCATGGAAGCGGAGTGGAAACCACGGATCGCCTCTTCCGCACCGACGCCATTGCCTGTCCATGGAGCGCGATTGTCATCCTTCACCTCGACCAGCGCAAAACCATCGCCATCGGGACCGGCAAAATGCAGGCGCTTTTCACCGAAGGCTTCATCGGCTTTCAACCCATCGGCACCCAATTTTGTCAGCCGGTCCGTCCAGTAACCGATCGAGCCCTGCGGCACGGAGAAGACGGTCGTGCCCACTTCGCCGGTACCGGGACGGCCCTGCGCGATATGCGGGAACGGAAAATAGGTCATCACCGAACCGGGCGTGCCGACTTCGTCGCCGTAATAGAGATGGTAGACATCCGGCGCATCGAAATTGACGGTCTTCTTGACGCGGCGAAGGCCAAGCGTATCGGTGAAGAATTTGTTGTTGGTGGAAGCACTCGCGGCCATCGACGTGACGTGGTGCAGGCCCTTGATCTGGGTAAGCATGTCAAACCCCTTGTTCCTTCGGGACCGCCCATGCGGCCCGCTGTTCATGGGGTGATATTTGGTCGATCTGGCCCGGCTTGGATAGACGAACACATCCGAACGGATTGTTCGCTTTTAGTTGACGCCAAGCCGACAGCGTTCACCTATTGAACGTCTTCCGGCAAACACCAGTCGATCGGGTCTTTACCGATCGATTGCAGGTATTCGTTCGTCGTGGAAAACGGTCGCGAGCCGAGAAAGCCGTTATGTGCCGATAGCGGCGACGGATGCGCCGACTTCAGCACCAGATGCCGTTCCTGATCGACAAAGGCCGCCTTCTTCTGCGCGTAGGAGCCCCAGAGAATGAAGACGATGCCGTCGCATTCGTCATTTACCGTACGGATCACCGCATCGGTGAACTTCTCCCAACCCTGCCCCTGATGCGCCGCCGCCTTGCCCTCTTCCACCGTCAGCACGCTGTTCAGGAGCAGTACGCCCTGCTCCGCCCAGCTTTCGAGAAAGCCGTGCTTTGCCGGAGGGATATCGAGATCGGCCTGCATTTCCTTGTAGATATTGACGAGCGATGGCGGGGTCTTCACGCCGGGCTGGACGGAGAAGCACAGGCCATGCGCCTGGCCGAACCCGTGATACGGGTCCTGGCCAAGGATCACGACCTTCACCTCGTCGAGCGGGGTAAGGTCGAGTGCTCGAAAATACTCCGAACCCTTTGGGAAGATTCGCTTTCCCGCCTGCTTTTCAGCGACGAGAAAGCGCTTGAGATCGGCCATGTAGGGATCCGCGAATTCGCCCTCCAGAGCGAATTTCCAGCTTTCCTCCAGCTTGATCTCACCATCCGCCATGCCATTCACCCTTTACTGAAACCGCCTTACTGGAAACGACCAGCGCGCTGGATGACTTCCGTCTTGTAGCCATCCGGATCCGTCACGAAGAAGAACTTTGCGAACGGCTTGCCCTCATGCGGCATCTCGACGAGCTTGCCGACGGTCAGCCCCAGATCGGTAAAGCGCTTGTATTCGGCTTCGATATCCTCGACCGTCACCGCCAGATGGCCGTAACCATTGCCGAGATCGTAAGGCTCTGTGCGGCCGGCATTGACAGTCAGCTCCAGCTCGAACCCGGTTTCCGGGTTCGAGAGATAGATCAGCGTGAACCCGTCGAAGGGCACGCGGCTGGCGACTTTCAGACCAAAGGCCTTGTCGTAGAAATCGACCGACCGCGCCTCTTCGAGCACGCGGATCATCGAATGAACCAGTTTGGCCATGAACAGTCTTCCTTACTGCATCACGTGGTTCGACCGGGAATGCCAGGCCCACGCGGACTTGATGATATCGGCCAGCGAATATTGCGGCTCCCAGCCGAGCACTTCGCGCGCCTTGTCATTGTTGGCGACAAGCGATGTGGAATCGCCTTCGCGACGGCCGACATATTCCACCGGGAAGGGTTTGCCGGACACATCCGAAATCGCGCCGAGCAATTCCTTCACCGTCGTTCCAGTGCCGGTGCCCAGGTTGAGTTCGACCATCTCGCCGCCGGCAAGAAGGTAATCGACGGCGCGAACATGCGCATCGGCCAGGTCGAGAACGTGGATATAGTCGCGCACGCAGGTGCCGTCGCGCGTGTCATAGTCATCGCCAAAGACCTTGAAACCCTGACGGCGGCCGAGCGCTGCCTCGATCGCGAGCGGGATGGCGTGGGTTTCCGGCGTATGCCATTCACCGATCCGCCCCTCGAAATCGGCACCGGCGGCGTTGAAATAACGCAGCATCACCGACTTCAGGCCCATATACTGGCCGTAATCCTTCAGCGCCTGCTCGATGATGTATTTCGTGCGGCCGTAAGGGTTGATCGGTGCCTGTCCGTGGGTTTCGTCCATCGGCACCTGAACCGGCAGGCCATAGGTCGCGCAGGTCGAAGAAAAGACGAAAGCCTTCACGCCAGCCTTCATCGCGGCCGACATCAGCGTCAGCGCGCCGACCACATTGTTGTCGTAAAATCCGACCGGGTTCTTGACAGACTCACCCACCTCGATCAGCGCGGCGAAGTGGAGAACCGCTTCCGGCTTGTGCTTGGCAAACACTTCATCCAGACGGTCATGGTCACGGATATCGCCCTCTTCGAGCTCGCCCCAACGGACGAATTCCGCATGCCCATTCGAAAGATTGTCGAAAACGACGGGTTCGTAACCCCGCTCCGCCAGCACCAGACACGTATGGGATCCGATATAACCGGCACCACCCACCACAAGCACTTTCTTCTTCGACATCATGTCCTCAAAGGTTGTTGAAGCCGGCGGCACTATAACGGGCGCTTTGTGAAAAGCCACCCGTCAGATATTGCATCGCAAACTTGAAAAACATAGCACTCAGTGCTACCTTAAATCATGAACGCTCGCATCTTTAAAACCGCCTAGTTTGCGAAGGCTGCCAGAAAGGCACGCATCAGCGATGATGCGCTTCGCATGGCGATCAAGCAAGTTGAACAAGGCCAGGCTGACGATCTCGGTGGCGGCATTTTCAAGAAGCGGCTCGATCATAATTGTATAGTCGAAAGGCACAGACCTTGAAAACGAACTCCAGAGCGGCGCATTGAAGGAGATCGGCGATGGCGACTAAAAAAGCTTTCAAGAGCGAAGCTTTCGAGGCAATACATAGCGCCGTCGAGGATATGTATAATGCCGGCACGATCGACAAGCGGACGCTGCGCACTTTCGACGAAACGTGCCTGACTGTCCCAGTGGAATTATCCCCGCATGAAATCAAACGCCTGCGAGAAGAAAATCGCCTCAGCCAGCCCGTCTTTGCTCGATACATGAACACGAGCGAGTCCACCGTGCAGAAGTGGGAGAGCGGCGCCAAACGCCCTAGCGGCCCCGCCTTGAAGCTTCTGGATATCGTGCGAAAACATGGACTTCAGGTCCTCTCCTGATTCATTTCCCGAAAGTCTTCATGCGTTACGTCTTTCTCTGTCTCGGCTGGTTCTTCGTGGCGCTCGGCGTGGTCGGTGCCTTTCTGCCTGTCTTGCCGACGACGCCATTCCTGCTGCTGGCCGTTGCCTGTTTCGCCCGCTCGTCGCCAAGGCTGGAAGCATGGCTGCTGAACCACAAGACATTCGGCCCGCCATTGAAGAACTGGCGCGAACGCGGCGCGATTTCACGCCGTGCAAAAATCACGGCGATCTCGCTGATGGCACTCAGCTACACGGTTTTCTGGTTCGGCTCGCACCCGTCCGCCTGGCTCGCGCTTCTCGTGGCAGTCTTCATGATCGGACCGGCGATCTTCATGCTCACAAGGCCGAGTGAATAAACGCGAAGATCAGCGATTGCGCGACTGCGGCAAGATGTAGGGGATATGCGCGGCCGGCACGCGCCCGACGGCACCGGCAATGCCGTAGACCGACGCAATCATCTCGTCGCTCACCGTCTCGTGGCATGCGCCTTCGGCAACCACGCGGCCGTGATGTAGGACAACCAGATGATCGGCGAACTCCGCCGCCAGATTGAGGTCGTGCAGGATGGCGAGCACCATGCCGCCGGCCGATGCGAAATCGCGCGCGGTTTCCAGCACGGAAATCTGATGGCCGAGATCGAGGCTTGCCGTCGGCTCGTCAAGGAAAAGCGCCCTCGGCACGCCGTCGACGACCGGCTGCGGCACCTGCGCCAGCGCCCGGGCAAACTGCACCCGTTGCTGCTCCCCGCCCGACATGGACGGATAGGGACGGCTTTCGAAGCCGCGCAAGCCCACCCGCGACAAAGCCTTGCGCGCCTCCTCGTTGGGATTGAGCGCGCCATGCGCAACCGCACCCATGCGGGCGATTTCGAGCGCCGTGAACGGGAAGGCAAGCTGCGTCGCCTGCGGTAGCACGGCCCGGCGTTTGGCAAGATCGGCCGGCTGGCACAGATCGACGCTGGTACCGTAATAGGAGACGAGACCGCTGTCCGGCTTCATCTCGCCCGACAGGACCTTCATCAGCGTCGACTTGCCGGCGCCGTTCGGGCCAATCACAACGGTAAACTGGCCGGGCTTCAGCGCGATATCGATACTGTCGATCAGCTTGCGGCCCGAACGGCTGACGGTAACCTTGTCTGCAATGATCATGGCAAATCCCGCGAGCCGATGCCGTTCTTGCCGATCAGCAGGAAGAGGAAGACGGGAGCGCCGAACAGCGCCGTCACGACACCGATCGGCAGTTCCATGGGCGCTGCGACTGTGCGGGAGACAGCGTCGGCGATCAGCAGCAGCGCACCGCCGCCCAGTGCCGAACCCGGCAGCAGGAAACGATGGGAGGGTCCCATGGCGAGCCTCAGGAGATGCGGCACGACGATGCCGACGAAGCCGATGGAACCCGCAACAGCCACAGTCGAACCACAGGCTGCGGCGACGGCAACGATAACGACCCGCTTCAGCCGCTGTACCGGAATGCCCATGTGAAAGGCGGCCGCGTCGCCCAGGATCAGCGCATCGAGCCCTTTGGCAACGAAGGGAATGATCGCCATGACGAACACGATGAACGGCAGGATCGACAGCACGCGGCCATAGGTGGCCCCGCCCAGCGAGCCGAGGCTCCAGAAGGTGATGTCGCGCAGCTGGCGGTCATCGGCAACGACGATCAGAAGGCCCATGACGGCGCCGGCAAGCGCCCCGATCGCAATCCCGCACAGGATGAGCGCAGTGGTCGAGGTGCGCCCGTCGCGCGTGGCGATCGCATAAAGAAGCCAGGTGACCACCAGACCGCCGAAAAACGCCATCAGCGGCAAAAACTGGTTGCCGAGCAAAGACGCGATCGGCGCAAGCGCCCCGCCACCGAGCACGATGGCGCTTACCGCGGCAAGGCCGGCACCGGAAGTCACCCCGACAATGCCGGGATCGGCAAGCGGATTGCGAAACAGGCCCTGCATCATCGCGCCGGACACCGCGAGCGCCGCGCCGATCAATAGCCCGAGCGCGGTGCGCGGCAGACGCACGGCTTCGAGGATCACCCGTTCCTGCGTCGTCAGGCTGCCGCCATTGCCGGTCAGATAGGCGAACAGATCACGCAAGCCCACGCCGGTCGGGCCGACATGCAGGGAAATCAGGCAGGAAACGACGAGCAGGATGGCGAGAAGAAAAAGAACCAGCACGCCCTGAGACGTCCTGTCTCCCTCACCTGTCCGGCGAAAGGGCATGGCGAGCGCTTTCATCAGTCGATCTCGCCCGGATATATTTTCGTTGCCAGCACCCGTGCCGCTTCCGGTGTGCGGGGACCAAAGCCGAGCAGCAGCAGCCCGTCCATCGAAACCAGCGCCTTGTTGGCGGCTGCAGGCGTCGTCTGCATCGAGGGAAGCGCGAACATTTCTTCCGGCGTGATGGAGTGGTCACCGCGCGACATGGAGAGAATCACATCGGGTGCTGCGGCTATGACCGCCTCGTCGGACATCGGCTTGTAGCCGTTGATGGTCGGCGCCGCATTGACGCCGCCCGCCATCTCGATGATCGCGCCTGCTTCCGTATCCGCACCACCCGCCATCAGACGACCGTTTGATGTGGACAGGACGAACAGGACTTTCTTCTTCTGGTCGCCGTTCTTTTCGCCGATCCTGGCAACGTCGGCGGCAACCGCCTTTAGCCCGTCCTCGGTCTTCGTCGCCAGCGCCTCGGCCTTGTCGGACAAGCCGACAGCCGTACCGATATCGCGGATTTTCTGACCGATCTTGTCGGCTTCCGGCGGCGTCGGGATGACCACCATCGGCACTTCGCTGGCCTTCAGGATCTCCAGCACCGGCGGCGGGCCGGAACCTTCCTCCATCAGGATCAGATCCGGCTTCTGGCCCAGAATGCCTTCCGCCGAAAGCTGGCGCATATAGCCGACATCAGGCTTGGAATTGGCATCTGCCGGATAGAAGCTGGTGGAGTCGCGCGCAACGATACGGTCCTGCGCGCCAAGATCGTAGAGGATTTCGGTGATCGTGCCGCCAACGGAGACGATGCGCTTCGCCTCCGGATTGCCCTTGTCGGCAGCCGACACGCTACCCGCCGAAACTGTCGATCCAATCAGAATGACCGCAAAAAGACGTCCGAACCTGGAACAGGAAACCATGATGATCCACCTTTTGGCGTCACCGCAGACCCGAGAGAAACAAGACTGGGCAACGCTGCAAAATTCAATAACTTGAGTTGACTACGCAAGTTTTTTTGGCTTTTCAAGGGGAGGACCGGCAGATATCTTGACCGGCGAGTGAAACTTAAGTGAGGGAAGTTTTCATGTATATTGCAATGAACCGTTTTCGGGTTGTTCCGGGTTTTGAAGAGGCTTTCGAAGCCATCTGGCGCGACCGCCAAGGCCGCCTTGCGGAACTGCCGGGTTATATCGAATTTCACATGCTGAAAGGCCCAAAGGCCGAGGATCATTCCCTCTACGCGTCCCACACGGTCTGGGAAACGTTCGAGCATTTCAAGGCCTGGACGACCTCCGAACAGTTCCGCGCCGCCCATGCGAATGCCGGCAACAACCGCGGCAAGGTGGAATATCTCTCCGGCCCGCATTTCGAGGGTTTCGAAGTCATCATCCATGAAGACAAGAACGGCGTGCGCGCCGCCGATGCGGCCTGAGGATCATTGATGAACGCCGTAACCGAAATCACCCCTGATCGCCGTGAGCGTGCACTGGCCGCGCTGGCGGAAAAGCCAGACGGCATCGTCGAGTCGATCGCAGCCGCGGCCGACGTGACACCCGCCGAAATTCTTGAAATCCTGCCGCAGGGCTCGGCCGTCATCGCGCCGAAGGAAAGCTTTCTGGACATCTGGAACGAGCTGACCACCTGGGGCATCGTGCTGTTCCTCGTTCATACCGATGACGTCGTTGCCGAAATCGATGGCGAACTCCCGGTCGGCTCGGAAGGTCATGGCTGGTTCAACATCCATGGCGACAGCCCGATCGGCGGTCACATCAAGAAGGATAACTGCGCTTCGATCGCTTTTGTCGACCGCGCCTTCCACGGCCGCCGTTCCTGTTCCATCTGGTTCATGAACGCCAAGGGCTCAGCCATGTTCAAGGTCTTCGTCAAACGCGACGAAGCCCGTGAACTGCTCGTCGAACAGCTCGCGAAGTTCGAGGCGCTGCGCGCCAGCTACGCCTGATAGACAAAAGGAAAAGGCGGGCGCCTGCTGCTGCGCCCGCCTTTCCGGGAAGTCCGGGATCGGACCGAAAGCCATGTTTCAGGGGTGCGCCACATGTTCGGGCTTGCCCTTGCGTTTCGTTGACGCAAAGTCTTCCAACTGCGTCTCGCTCATGGATTTTTCCATGCTCTTCGATGCACCCTTGAGCTCGCTTTTCTTGATGTCGCCGCGCTTTGCGGCAAGTGCCGCGCCTGCAGCCTTTTGCTGCGCCTTCGATTTTGCCGGCATCGCTGCCTCCGTCATCTGGTTGCCTGACGTCCAACCGTCAACGGGCGATTTTCGTTCCAATCGACAAGCACGGAACCTCTCACCGTGCGACGGGTTGTTTCCCGACGTCAGCAACTCCCCTGCGGACGACCGGATACTGGAAAGGAACACGCCATGAGCGCGACAACTCCGAAGATCGACACCGACATCGAGCGCGAACAGCGCGACACCACCAATCCCGAAGCGCTGAAAGAAGCCGCACGGCTCGGCAACAATGACACCTATCTGGTCAAGACCGACCTTGAAGATGCCGATGAGCGTGAGGACGGCGACCAGCCGGACGGCCGCGCCAGCCCGATGAGCAATGCCGACAATCCCGAACGCGGATAGGCCCGGGCGCGGTTAGAAACGGAACCACCCGGGCTCTCGCGTGTTGCTTTATCGAAGCAATAAGGGAGACATCCATGGACGCCGACACACTACCGACCACCGGGTCGGGGCCGACGCCCGAACCGGAAAAGGGACGCAACACCCATCCCCTGCACCTGATGCCGGGGATGGAGGTCAAGGCAGCACCGACGCTTGCCGATGCGGAAGCTGAAAACTTCGTCTCCGAAGCGCTGGAAGACCTCGTCGCCTGCCACATTCCCTTCCTGCTGGCCGGCACCTTTGCGATCAGCGCCTATACCGGCATCACCCGGCCCACCAAGGATCTTGATATCTTCTGCAAGGCAGGCGATTACGCCCGCATCCTCGCCCATTTCAAGGAAAAGGGTTACGAGATCGAGGTCGAGGACGACCGCTGGCTCGGCAAGATCAAGAAGGGCCGCCATTTCTGCGACGTCATCTTTGCCGCCTCCAACGGCACGATGCCGATCAGCGAGAGCTGGTTCGAGAACGCCCGGCAGATCGAGATGAACGGCCACAAGGTGCGCATCATCGCACCGACAGAGCTGATCTGGTCGAAATGTTTCGTCCAGCTTCGCCACCGTTACGATGGCGGCGATATCGTCCACATGATCCTGCGCGCCCATGACCAGATCGACTGGGACAGGCTTCTCAACCACATGGAAGTCCACTGGGAGGTATTGCTCATTCACCTCCTCAACTTCCGCTGGATCTACCCGACCGAGCGCGACAAGGTGCCGGACTGGTTGCTCGACGAGCTGCTCGACCGCCTGAAAGCCCAGCGCGAACTGCCCCTTCCACAAATGAAGATCTGCCGTGGCCGGATGTTCAGCCGTGTCGACTTCGAGATCGACGTCAAGGAATGGGGTTTTGCCGATGTCGGCGGCGAAGGCGATCTGCGCGAAGGCGTGGACGAGGAAACCAGAGAAGGAGGCCCGGTGTGACCAAGGCGCCCGAAAAGAAGCAGGAAGATACCGCGTCGAAGAAAGCCAATGGCAAGCCCAATGGGAAACAGCGCATAGCCGCCATGGGCGATCTGCACGTCAAGGAACACGGCTCGGTATCCTACAAGGACTTGTTTGCCGAGATTTCGCAGGAGGCTGACATTCTCGTGCTGACCGGCGACCTCACGGACCTTGGCAAGCCGGCGGAAGCGGAGCTTCTGGCAGCCGACCTGCGTTCCTGCTCGATCCCGATCGTCGGCGTGCTCGGCAATCACGATTACGAATGCGGCCATGTCGATGAGGTGAAGGCCATCATCAAGGATGCCGGCGTCCATCTTCTGGAAGGGTCCGCGATCGAGATCAACGGTGTCGGTTTTGCCGGCGTCAAGGGTTTTGCCGGCGGCTTCGGCCGTTACATGCTCGGCTCCTTCGGTGAACCGGCGATCAAGGCGATGGTGGCCGAAAGCGTCGAGGAAACAATGCGGCTCGAAAATGCGCTGCGTCAGGTCCGCTCCGAACGCGCCATGGTCGTGCTTCACTATGCGCCGATCCAGCAGACGGTCGAAGGCGAACCGCCGGAAATCTTTCCCTTCCTCGGCTCGTCCCGACTTGCCGAAACCATTGACCGGTTTCCGGTAAAAGCCGTCGTCCACGGCCACGCCCATCGCGGCACATATGAGGGCCGGACGCCCGGCGGCGCCCCGGTTTACAATGTCGCCTCCCATATCGAGAAGCCGACGGGGAAGGCCTACGCTTTATTGGAAATGTGAGCCGCGGAGCGAAAGCCCCTCCCAAACCCTCCCCACAAGGGGGAGGGCTTAACCCGGACGCACTACTAAGCCCCAAGAAGAAGCTGGCGATTGCCGCGTGTTCTCTCCCCCTTGTGGGGGAGATGGCCGGCAGGCCAGAGGGGGATCATAAACTCAGCGGGCAATAAACCCCGAAAATCTCCCACCTCCTTCGCCCGCCATGGAACCCGAAGCCCGTTCGTCCGTTTGCCGGTCTCTTTCAACGAGGGACCGGGTCATATGACGGACAGCAATGCCGCCGCGGAGTTTCGTGTTTTTCCAAAGACCTGGGGCGCGGAATATGTCGCCGTCGGAGAGGTGCGTTTCCGGCTCTGGGCACCCGGTCAAAAGAGCGTCATCCTGCGTCTCGATGGCGACGACACGGAAATGAGCGAAAGCGGCGGCGGCTGGTTCGAGCTGCTGGCGACCGGCGTTTCGGCCGGAACGGAATATAATTTTGTCCTCTCCGATGGCACGGTCGTCCCCGACCCGGCTTCCCGCGCCCAGACGGACAGCGTCAATGGTCCATCTCTCGTCATCGACCCGACCAATTACGACTGGCAGGACACCGACTGGACCGGCCGCCCCTGGGAAGAGACGGTCGTCTACGAATTGCATTTCGGCACCTTCACCCCGGAAGGCACGTTTCGCGCCGCGATCGAAAAGCTCCCCTATCTTGCCGATCTCGGCATCACGATGATCGAGGTGATGCCGCTTTCCCAGTTCGGCGGAAAGCGCGGCTGGGGTTATGACGGCGTGCTGCTTTACGCCCCCCACTCGGCCTATGGCCCGCCCGAGGATTTCAAGGCTTTCGTCGACGCAGCCCACCAGCAGGGCATATCCGTTGTCCTCGATATCGTGCTCAATCACTTCGGCCCGGAAGGCAATTATCTACCGCTTCTGGCGCCCGACTTCTTCCACAAGGAGCGCATGACGCCCTGGGGCGCCGGTATCGCCTATGATGTCGAGGCCGCACGGAGTTATATGGCCGAAGCTCCTCTCTACTGGCTGGAGGAATACCATCTCGACGGCCTGCGTTTCGACGCCATCGACCAGATCGAGGACACGTCGGAGAAACATATCCTGACCGAGATCGCCGAGCGCATCCGCGCCGAGATCACCGACCGGCCGATCCACCTGACGACCGAAGACTGCCGCAACGTCACCTTCCTGCATCCACGCGACGAGGACGGTTCCGCCCCGCTTTTCACCGGAGAGTGGAACGACGATTTTCACAATGCCGTCCATGTTTTCGCAACGGGCGAAACCCACGCCTATTATAAGGATTTTGCCGAAAGCCCGGAAAAGCTTGTCGCCCGTTGCCTTGCGCAGGGTTTCGCCTATCAGGGCGAAGTGTCGCCGCAATCGGGCGAAAAGCGCGGCGTCGACAGCACCGGTCAGCCGCCCATCGCCTTCGTCGACTTTATCCAGAACCATGACCAGACGGGCAACCGCGCGCAAGGCGAACGCCTGATCGCGCTTGCGGGCGATGCACGCAATAAAGTGCTGCTCGCCACCCTTCTCCTGTCGCCGCATATCCCGTTGATGTTCATGGGCGAGGAATACGGCGAGACAAACCCCTTCCTCTTCTTCACCGATTTCCACGGGGATCTGGCAAAGGCAGTGCGCGAAGGGCGAGCGAAGGAGTTCGAGGGCCACGCCGGTCACGGTGAAAAAGTGCCCGATCCGAACGCTAAGCAGACGTTCGAGAGGTCGAAACTCGACTGGGACAAGCTCCAATCACCGGAAGGCCGGGACTGGCTCGATTTTACCCGCGAATTGCTGGCATTGCGGCAGGAGATCGTCGTGCCGCTTCTGGCAACTGCTCCGGGCGGCACCGGCGACGTGATCGAAACAGATACAGGATACCTTGCCGTCTCCTGGGATTTCCCGAAAGGCAAACTCGCTCTCGCCCTTAATATCGGCGAGGCGGCAAGGCCGCTGCCCACGATGCCGGGCAAGCCGATCTACGCCTTCCCGAAGAAGGATCACCCGGAAAGGGTGAGCGAGCTTTCTCCCAATTCCATCCTCGTCAGTTTTGAAAAGGCATGAGCCGCCGCATGATCCCGAACGCAACCTATCGCATCCAGTTCCGCAACGGCATGACCTTCGACCGCGCCGCCGCCCTCGTGCCCTATCTGAAACGGCTCGGCATCAGCCACCTCTATGCCTCGCCGGTCTTCACCGCCACGACCGGCTCCACCCATGGCTATGATGTCACCAACGCCAACGAGATCGATCCGGCAATCGGCGGCCGCGAAGGCTTCGACCGCATGGTGACGGCGCTGAAAGCCGAAGGCCTCGGCCTGATCCTCGACATCGTTCCGAACCACATGGCCGCGTCACTGGAAAACCCGTGGTGGCGCGATGTGGTGGAGCATGGTGACAAGAGCCGCTACGCCCGCCATTTCGACATCGACTGGTCACGCCGCCTCACCCTGCCCTTCCTTGGCGATACATTCGAAGCCGTGCTGGAAGCGGGCGAGATTTCGGTCAAGCCGGATCCGGAAACCGGCAAGCCGGCCTTCGCCTATTACGAAACCTTCTATCCTCTGAACCCGGAAAGCTATGTCGGTAGCCAGGAAGATGTCCTGCAACTCACCGACAAGGCAGCGATCGCCGATCTGCATGACCGGCAGCCCTATCGGCTGACGTCTTGGCGCGATGCGCCGCGCGACCTCTCCTATCGCCGTTTCTTCGAGATTACCGGCCTTGCGGGCGTCCGTGTCGAGGACGACGCCGTCTTCGACGACACCCATCGCCTGATCCTGGAGCTGGTTCGGTCCGGCGCGGTCGACGGACTGCGGGTGGATCATGTCGACGGCCTTGCCGATCCAAAAACCTATCTCGAACGCCTGCGGCAAGAGGCTGGTCCGGACTGCTACATCACCGTCGAAAAGATCCTAGGCGAGGGCGAAGACGTGTCGCCCTCCTGGCCGATTTCCGGCACGACCGGCTACGAGTTCATCGCAACCCTCAGCGACGCCCTTGTCGATGGTGACAAACTGAGCCAGCTCCATGCCGCTTATGCGACAGCAACCGGGTCGGTCCCGGAGATGCAGACGGAACTGCGCGCCGCCAAATTACTGATGGCGGACAACAACTTCGCCGGTGAAGTTGCGACCCTCGTCAAGCTTGCTGAATCGATACATGAGGAACTGCACGACGCAGCCCCGCTGCCGCTCGAGACGATCAGGGCCGGGCTGAGGGAATTGCTTGTCGCCTTCCCTGTCTACCGCACCTACGGCACGATCGACGGCATGCCGCCGGAAGGCAGACAGATGCTGGAAAAGGTCGTGAGCGATATTCGGCGCAGCCAGATAAACACCGATCTGGCCTCCCTGCCATTCCTGACGAAGGTGCTGAATAGCGACGTTCCAGCCTCGCTGTCGGACAAGGCTTCGACATTTCGCATCCGTTTCCAGCAACTGACCGGCCCGCTGATGGCAAAGTCGGTCGAAGACACGCTGTTCTTCCGTCATCACGCCTTGATCGCCTTGAACGAAGTCGGTTCCGAACCTCTGCCTCGGGAGTTTTCGCTGGCCCGTTTCCACGAGCAGATGGCCGAGCGGCAGAAACGTCAGCCGGATGCGCTGTCGAGTACGTCCACCCACGATACCAAGCGGGGCGAAGACGCCCGCGCCCGGCTTTATGCACTGAGCGAAGCACCGCAGATCTGGGCTGACGCGGTCGAACGCTGGAGGCGGATGAACAGCGCCGCCTTGACCCGGCTCGACGATGGCCCCGCACCGGAGCCGGCCGTGGAGTGGATGCTGTATCAGGCGCTTGCCGGTGTCTGGCCGTCCGATCTTGCATCCGATGACACGGATGGCCTTGCTAGGATTGAAGAGCGTTTCCAGGCCTATGCCGAAAAGGCAATCCGCGAGGCAAAGCTCCGCACGAACTGGGCCGACGGGAACGCGGATTACGAAGCCGCCGTCAGAGACTACGTTCATGCGATGCTTTCACCCGACAACCAGGACTTCCTGGGGGATTTAACCGCCACCCTTCGCCCCTTCTCCCGCACCGGCAGCGTCAATTCCATCGCTCAGACGATCATCAAGCTGACGGCGCCGGGCGTGCCGGATATCTATCAGGGCAGTGAAACCTCAGACCTGTCGCTCGTCGACCCCGACAACCGGCGCGAACCGGATTTCGACATGCTGGCGGGACAGTTTTCGTCGGAAGAAAAGCCCAGCTCCGCCGACGAGGACGACTGGTTGAGCGGCCGCCTCAAGCAGCAGGTGATCGGCGCGATACTGAAGCTTCGCAACACCTTGCCGGAGCTTTTCCGTCAGGGCGAATACCTTCCGCTTGAAGCGCAGGGTTTGCGCGCAGAAAACATCGTCGCGTTTGCTCGGCATGACGGCCGCAACGCGTTGCTGGTCATCGCTCCGCGACTTGTGCTGGAAGCCCTGCAGGATCTGGCGTCGCCCCGATCCGCCCATTGGGCTGAAACCCGCATCGCGCTGCCTGCGGCGCTTGCGGGAAAGCGCTACCGTGACGTTTTTACCGGCCGCGTCTTTGACTTCGCCGATGACGTTTCGGTCAACTGGGCTTTCGCCGATCATCCGTTCGCGGTCCTTGTCGCGGAGTGATGATCGCACCAAAGGACAAAAAGAAACCGCCGGACTTTTCAGTCCAGCGGTTTTCTGTTTCGCCACATCTGTCTTTCGGGATCAACGAAGGCCGAAAAACGAGAGAATGGCGAGGACGATAACGACGGCTCCAACGAGCCAGACAATGCTGTTCATGATACTCTCCTGAAAAGGTTTAAACACCGCAAGGCGGATCGTCGTCGATCAGGCAAAACCGACGAGATTGAGAACCGCGATGACGATCACGACTGCTCCGACCAACCAGATGATGCTGTTCATGACGTTCTCCTTTTGATGTCGCAAAAGTGAACGGCCGCAACCTTAAAAGGTTCCCGGATTGACGCGCTGTTTTGCGGCAATCTGCAAGAGAAATAAAAGAACAGCGGCGGCCTTAAGGCCCGTCCCGCCTCAGACCCGATTCCCGATCGAGCTTTCCGTGTTCCGCCTTGTAGAAATACTGGTTCGACAGAAGCCAGCCCTTGAGCGGCCTGAGCGGAAGGATGCAGGTCAGGAGCAGGAACGGAAGCGAGGTAAACAGATGCATCCAGAACGGAGGCTGGTAGATCGCCTCGATCAGGACCGCCAGAGCCACGCTCGGCACGCAGGCAAAACAGACGACGAAGAAGGCAGGTCCATCGGCCGGGTCGGCAAACCCGTAATCCAGTCCGCAGACCTCGCAGCTCGGCTTCATAGACAGGAAGCCGTCGAATAAATGGCCCTGCCCGCAACGGGGGCAGCGGCCACGCAATCCGGTGTTAGACGGCGAAAGTGTCGGCCAGTGCGCGTCATGTCCCATGGATCCGGCTTCCTCTCGAATATCTCTGGAGAATGCCTAACCCCGAACATTAGCAATCATCAAGGCAACAAGATGTAGCGCGTCAATGTGCCCATCCTAAAAGATGCATCCGTCAAAAATGCAACTTTAATCAGAGATCAATCCCAGATCCGCTCCCGCTTGACGTAGCGATCAACGATTTTCAGGCTTCGATCCGGCTGGATCATGTAAGTCTCGTGAACTTCCCTACCCAGTTGGTTGGTGAATTCATGGGAGAATGTGCTGCCGATCGGCGACCTGGTCAGCCGGGTGCGAGGCTGGCCACCATAGGTGATGCTGCCGGGTATCGGTGCAAGACCCGCTCCCGTGTTGAAATTGTAGCCGACGGTGGTGGCCGACGCGGAGCATCCCGCAAGCGCAAGGGCCAGAATGGATAAGACAAGAGCCGGTTTCATGGCGTCATCCTTGAACGGAAAGATCGGCTGCGCGATCCTTCTCTGTGAGTATGAGGATGAAATAGGGCTGAGCCGATAATTCCGCTACCCTTGCCGAAGATATCGGATACATCTTGGAGCCAGCCAGTCCAAAGAAGTCAATTCATTCAAGGAAACATCCGTGAGAAGACCCGTTTCCGGCATGTCTGTTGCCGAGTTGTCGATGTTGATCCATTCGGGCGTCATGAGCCCGGTGGAGATAGCCGAATCCGTTTTCGACGCGATTGATCGTCATCCCGACAAGTCCGTCTTCATATCGCTTCTGCAAGACCGTGCGATGGAGGAAGCAACGGCTGCCGCAAAGCGTGTCGCCGATGGCCGCTCACTCGGCTGGCTGGATGGTATCCCGATCGGCTGGAAGGACCTGTTCGATATCAAGGGGCTGGCGACAACCGCGGGCTCGACTGTTTTATCGGGCAATCCACCCGCCGCAAAAGATGCAGCGGTGGTCGATTTCCTGCGGCAATCCGGCATGGTCGCGATCGGCCGCACCAACATGAGCGAGTTCGCCTTTTCCGGCATCGGCATAAACCCGCATTACGGTACCCCGCACAACCCGAAGAGCACGGACGTTCCTCGCGTTTCCGGCGGCTCGTCCTCCGGTTCCGCCGTTGCGGTCGCAGCAGGTCTGGTACCGGTCGCGATCGGCACGGATACCGGCGGCTCTATCCGCATCCCCGCCGCCTTCAACGGCATCGTCGGTTACAAGGCAAGCGGCGGTCGTTATTCAATGGACGGGGTCTTCCCGCTGGCAAAGAGCCTCGATTGCCTTGGCCCGCTCTGCCGCACCGTCCAGGACGCTATCTGGGTGGATGCGGCCATGCGCGGCGCGACCCGGCCGGAAATTCTGCGTGGCACCGATGTAAAGCTTGATATCGTCGTACCCGAAAATGGCGTGTTCGACGGTGCCGAGACGGGTGTCGTAGAGGCCTTCGAAGCCGCTCTCTCACGCCTTGAAAAAACCGGCGCCCGGATCGAACGCATCCGCATTCCCGCATTCGATGCCATCACCGACCTCGTCAAGGCCCGCGGAGCGCTGGTGACGGCCGAAGCTTTCGCCCTGCATCGCGAAAGATTGACGGGCAGCATTGCCGATCAGATCGACCCGCGCGTCGTCGCCCGCATCAGACTTGGTGAAAAGACGACCATGGCGGATTATATCGACATACTCGACATCCGCCGCCGCCTGACCGCAGAAACCGACAACCTGCTTGCCGGACGCCTTGTGGCCTTCCCCTCGGTCGCCCATGTCGCACCGGCGATCGACCCGCTGCTCGCCGATGACGACCTGTTCTTCGCCACCAACGGCAAGACGTTGCGCAATACGGGCTTTGGCAATTTCCTCGACTGGTGCGGCGTCTCCATTCCCTGCGGCACCGGCGATGCCTCAATGCCTGTCGGCTTCCTTCTCTCCGGCGTTGCCGGGGATGACACGAAGCTGCTCACCGCAGCGCTTCAGTACGAAGACATCATCCGGGGATAGGAAACTGCCTGGAGGAGCGAACCTCCTCCGGCACATGGATCAAGAGGCATCGCCTGTAGCCTTCGCGGTTACGAAGACATCGTACCGGGTGCTTTTTCCAACGATCTGATGGCTGGGCTTACGGATGCCCGGCATCGGATCCGCGCGCAGCGGCCATTTCAGAACCACTCGTTTCTGAGCGTTTTCCAGCGCAACCTGCATCAATTCCAGCGAGTCGGGATCGTCGCCGACAATCTCCCGTATCAATCGCATTTCCTTTTTCACCAGCGCGGTGTTGTTGCGCGGAGGATGCATGGGATCGATGAGAACGATCTGGGGCTTCAACTGCGGAAGAAGCGCGCAGGAATCGCCATGGATCAGCGTCATCCGGGCCACCGTCTCGGCATGGCGTCCGCCTTCCGCCTCAGCCTGCCTCAGCCCTTCCGCCAGCAAAGCATGCATCGTCTCGGAGCGTTCGATCAGCGTGACATGTGCGCCAAGAGAGGCGAGCAGAAACGCATCGCGGCCAAGGCCGGCCGTCGCATCGACGACTTCGGGAGCCTTGGGTCCGGAAAACCCGACGGCTTTCGCAAGGCCCTGCTTGCGCCCTTCGTTGGAGCGGAACCGGTGGCCCACCGCACCGCCAACGAAATCGACAACCAAATCGGACTTTTCGAATTTCTGCACGATGGGCTGATCTCAGAAAGGAGTTGACGCTGTGAAGGTGATATCCGAACCGTCGGGCCTGCGGAAAGTCAGTTCCTCCGCATGGAGAAGCAGACGGTCGGCAGCAGCCAATGCCTCGCCCTCTGCATAGAACTCATCCCCGAGAATAACATGACCGAGCGATTTCATATGCACCCGCAACTGATGCGTCCGCCCGGTCATGGGGAAGAGGCGAAGCCGCGTCCTGTTCTCGCCATAGCCCAGAACCTGCCAGCGCGTCAGCGCCGGCTTGCCATGCTCGTAATCGACCCGGTGCCGGGGCTTGTTGTCGGGATCGATGGCGAGAGGCAGATCGATCGTCCCCTCTTCGTCCTCCACCCTGCCCCACACCTCTGCGACATAGGACTTTTTGGTCGTCCGCGCCTCAAACTGCCCCGCGACAAAAGCATGTGCCTTGCGGTTCAGCGACATCAACACGACACCGGACGTATCCTTGTCGAGCCGATGGACAATCAGAGCTTTTGGAAATTCCTTTTGCACGCGCGTGAGCAAACTGTCGCTCAGAGCAGGATGACGACCGGGAACGGAGAGTAGCCCGCTCGGCTTGTCGCAGACCAGAAAATCCCGGTCACGATGCAGGATGGTCAGATAGGGATCAAGCGGCGGATGATAGATCGGGGAAACATCGGAAAGCGCAGTCGTCACGATGGAGCCATCCGGGAAAGGCGAGCCGTAAACTCGCACGCTGCAGCTTGGAGAAAATTGGTAGCGGGGGGCGGAATTGAACCGCCGACCTCAGGGTTATGAATCCTGCGCTCTCACCAACTGAGCTACCCAGCCACACCAACGAAGCTGCTTCTAAAGCATCCGCTCCGAGGAATGAGCGGCTTATAAAGGCAGGCCGCGAACCTTGTCAAGCATATGACAGGAGAAAAACCAAGGAGTTTCAAACCTTCGTTTTTGTCCAGTTCACTGCCTTTGAAAAGCAGGGAACTCTTAAGCCTCAGGCCGCAACCGGTTGAGCCAGAAGCTGCTTCAGCGAAGCTTCCGCTTCTTTGGCCCGCTCGGACCGTTCCACGAAGCCGCCGCCATAAACCCGTGCATCGGCACCCGGTGCGGAATAAAGAACACAGGCCTGGCCGGGTGCCACACCCGCCTCGCCGATCGACAGATCGACATAAACGCCGCGCTCGTCGACATGCAGCGTGGCCGGTGTCGGCGGACGGGTGGAGCGAACCTTGGCGAAACACGCAAAGCCTTCGCGCGCATCATTTTCGAGCGATGAATCACCGATCCAGTTCATGTCGCGCAGATAGACGCGATGGGTGTCGAGCGCTTCCTTCGGCCCGACGATGACCCGACGCGAGCGGGCATCCAGATAGACGACGTAAAGCGGCTCGCCCGTCGCGACCCCTAAGCCTTTGCGCTGGCCGATCGTGTAGTGAACGATCCCTTCGTGGCGTCCAAGCACACGCCCGTCCATATGCACGATATCGCCGACAAGCGCCGCATTCGGCTTCACCTTGTTGATGATGTCGGCATATTTTCCGGCAGGCACGAAGCAGATATCCTGGCTGTCAGCCTTCTTGGCGACGACAAGCCCCATCTCTTCGGCAAGCTCGCGCACCTGAGCCTTGGACATGCCGCCGAGCGGGAAGCGCAGATAATCGATCTGCTCCTGCGTCGTGGCAAACAGGAACCAACTCTGGTCGCGATCGCTGTCGATCGGGCGATAGAGCGCCCGGCGATTGGGGTTGTCTGCGGTCGGATTGGCGGACGACCGAATATAGTGGCCGGTTGCCAGCGCATCGGCACCAAGTTCACGCGCAGTCGCCAGAAGATCGGCAAACTTGACGGTCTGGTTACAGGCCACGCAGGGAACCGGCGTCTCGCCCATCGCATAGGCTTCGGCGAATGGATTGATCACAGTCTCGCGGAACCGCTTTTCGTAATCGAGCACGTAATGCGGAATGCCGAGCGTTTCGCAGACGCGGCGCGCATCGTCGATATCCTGGCCGGCGCAGCAGGAGCCGGCGCGGTGAACCGCGGCGCCATGATCGTAAAGCTGCAGCGTGATGCCCAGCACGTCATAGCCCTGCTGTTTCAGAAGCCCGGCCACGACGGAGGAATCCACGCCGCCCGACATCGCGACGACAACGCGCGTATCTTCCGGCTTCTTGTCAAAATCCAGCGTATTCACGGGACAACTCTCGCTGCAATATCTGATGCCCTGACGCAATCAGCGGCACGTTGCGCCCGAGGCGGGATCGGCCGCCTGCCGGGCAATGTCGACCGGATATAGAAACTATTCTTACCGCATGCAAGCATCCGCTCGTCAGGACTGCAGTGCGGCCTGATGCGCAGCATGGACAGACGCGGCGGCATTGCCGTCAAGCGGCCGGTCGGTGCGCACTTTCGGCAGCGCATGCGGATATTCCCGCTGGATGAACTCGACGAGCTTTTCGCGCACCTCGCAGCGGATATCGAACACTTTCGGCGCGCTGCTCGACGATGCGAGGATACGCATTTCCATGACGTTTTCGCGAAAATCCGTCACCTGAACTGCAACCACTCGCCTGTCCCACAGGGGCGATGCGGCGACGATCTCCTCGACCTTCTTGCGCACCACCGACACCGGGATCGTGTAGTCGAGATAGATCATCACCGTGCCGATCAGTGCAGAGCTTTCGCGCGTCCAGTTCTGGAAAGGGTTCTCGATGAAATAGGACAGCGGTAGGATCATCCGACGCCAGTCCCATAGCTTGACCACCACATAGGTCGCGGTGATCTCTTCGACATTGCCCCACTCCCCTTCCACGATCAGCGCATCGTCGATGCGGATCGGCTGGGTGATCGCAAGCTGGATGCCGGCGAAGATATTCTTCAGCATCGGCTGCAGTGCCAGGCCGAGAACGATACCGGCAACGCCCGCCGAGGCAAGCACGCTGACGCCATATTGCTGCACGGCCGGGAACGTCATCAGCATGGCGGCGACGGTCAGCACTACGATCATCGCGCCCGCAATGCGCTCCGCGATCCGCGACTGGGTCACATGGGTGCGCGCAAGCAGATTGTCTTCTGCATCCAGCTTGAAGCGGCGCAGGTATACAGTCATCCAGATATGCAATGCCGCCTTCGCCGACCATCCGAGCACGAGGATGAAGGCGATCAGCAGCGCATGCCGGATGATCTCCGCCGGACGCGCGGCAAGCGGCGCGACGGAGGCGGCAAAGGATAGCGTGAACGTGAGAATGGCGAGCCGCAGCGGCCGTTTCCCCCTCGACACGATGGAGCGCCAGAAGAGGTCCTTGTTCTCGACGATGCGGGTGAGAATACGGAATGCGAGCCGGTGAATAGCCAGCCCGATCAGGATTGCAAACGCGAAAAGACCGAGGCTGACGATCCAATTGGGCAGCCAATCCGTATATTGGCGAAACTCTGCGATAAACTGGTCCATCTCCGCTCAGTTAGGGTGCAGCGCAGCATAGAAAAGTGCGGCCGCAAAAATATCATCTTTCTCCGACTTCATGCCGTAATCGGGGTGAGGAGCAGTCCATGAACGAACAATTTGTCCCTTTCGATCTCACCCGCTTCGTCGAGGCGCAGGCGTCGATCTACAATCAGGTGATTGCCGAGCTGCGGGACGGACAGAAGCGAAGCCACTGGATATGGTATATTTTTCCGCAAATCAGCGGCCTGGGCGTATCCGCTACATCCCAGCGTTTCGCCATTCGCTCAAAAGCGGAAGCCATCGCCTATCTCGAACACCCGCTGCTCGGTTGGCGGCTTGGCGAATGTACCGCAGTCATGCTCGGGCATGAGGGACGCAGCGCAGGCGATATCCTGGGCGAGACAGACGACCTGAAGTTCAAGAGCTCCATGACCCTCTTTCATCTGGTCAGCGAAAAGGGCTCGCCTTATGAGCGAGCCCTCCACATGTTTTACAAGGGGGAGCACGACGGCAAGACCGCCGAGCTCCTGAATATCTAGCCGCCGATTTTAAGCGGCGGACTGGATTGCGGAAAGCTTCCAGTCATTGGCCGGCTTGCGCACGAAGGTCCAGACTTCCACCGTCTCGGTGACTTCATTCGGATCGCCTTCGGCAACTTCACCGGTCTTGCGATCGCGCAGGAAGTCGACGGAGGAATAACGCATGGCAACCGTTGCGTATTCCTGGCCGTTTTCGCGCCACGCTTCGGCAAGATCGCCCTGCAGCAGCGTCACGTCGCGAACTTCGTTCTTCACGCCATTCGTGGCGTTTTCACCCAGTTCTTCGGCAAGATAGGACATCGCTTCCGGCGTCGTGAGATCACGAAGCTTGGCGTAGTTTTCCTCGCCATAGGCACCCTGCACGTCGGTCAGCAGCTTTTCGAACTGGCCGAGGTCTCGGCTGGTAATACCGATCTCGTCCGTGTCCGGGCCTGCCTGGCGCGGAGCAGCCTGATGGCCACCACCGAAACCTGCAGCGCCGCCGCCGAGCGAACCGATCTTGGGGATCTGGAAACCGCCCTGGTTCTGCTGCGGTGCCTGCTGATAGGCGTTGTTGTGCTGCTGCGCCTGATCGTCAGAGCCATAGCTGTTGCGGGCGTTACCGGCCGGACCGGCTGCCTGCTGCTGCTGGCGACGGGCAAAGAAACGGAAGGCCAGCATGGCAAGACCCGCGATCAGCGCGATCTGCAACAGCATGCCGAAGAAGCCGGCCATGCCGCCAAAGCCGCCGCCCATCAGCATGCCGAACAGGCCGCCGAGAGCGAGACCACCGAGGATGCCGCCGAACATTCCACCGAACATGCCGGGACGACGCTGCTGCTGGGCTGCCTGCGCACCCATGCCGTTGGCAGGGCTTGCGGCATTCTGCTGCGTGTTGGGTGTCATCGAGCGGTTGATGCCGCTGGCTGCGCCCGGCGCGGTAGTGGTCGCCGGCGGCGCTGCGAATGTGCGCGTACCGCGGCTACCGAAGCTGGACCCGCCGCCGGCACGACGTGCCTCCGCAAAATCGACGGCAGTTAGCGAAACTGCCATTCCGATCGTGACGATCGCGAAGAGTTTCTGGAAACGCCGAAGCTTGGATAACATAAAATTCTCCTCTGGCCGCCCTATGCGGTCCTTGCCCTGATATGGGGAGCAATGGCGGAGTTTTCAGTAGCTCCAACACTTTTTCCCGCTTTAGTAGTTACAAAAGTTCGACGCGAGAGCCAATTGACGTAAATACAACCTTCGGGCGTTTTTACCGGTAAAGCGATCACATAATCGTCAGCAACGGCAAAAAGGGCCCGGCACCTGAAGTGCCGGACCCTTTTCTGGAGATTTCCTGGGAGGAAAACCGGACGACCGCCGAGGAATCGGCGCTCGGAAATGGCTTATTCGACGTTGAACACCAGCGGGCGGGCCTGGCGAATGGCCGGGTTTGCCGTCAGTTGGGCGAGAACATCTTCCGACACCGGAGCATCGACATAAAGAAGCGCGATGGCATCGCCGCCGCCGGTTTCGCGACCGAGCTGGAAGTTGGCGATGTTGACGCCGGCATTACCGAGCGTCGTACCCATGAAGCCGATCATGCCGGGAACATCGGTGTTGGAGATGTAGACCATGTTGGCGCCGACATCGGCGTCCATGTTGATGCCCTTGATCTGGATGAAGCGCGGCTTGCCGTCGGAGAAGACGGTACCGGCAACAGAGCGGGTCTGCTTGTCGGTCTTGACCGTCAGCTTGATGTAACCGTCGTAAACGCCGGTCTTGTCACGCTTGACCTCGGAAAGGACGATACCCTTTTCCTTGATCATGATCGGAGCCGAAACCATGTTGACGTCGGCCACCTGGTTGCGGATCAGGCCGGCGAGCAGCGCAGACGTCAGCGCGCGAGTGTTCATGTTGGCCGTCTGACCATCGAACAGGATCTCGATTTCCTTGATCGCATCGTCGGAAACCTGACCGACAAAGGCACCGAGAACGTCTGCCAGGCGGATGAACGGCTTCAGGATCGGCGCTTCTTCAGCGGTGATCGACGGCATGTTGATGGCGTTGGAGACCGCACCCTTGACGAGGTAATCCGACATCTGTTCGGCAACCTGCAGGGCCACGTTTTCCTGTGCTTCCGTGGTCGATGCACCCAGATGCGGCGTGCAGACGACGTTGGGAAGGCCGAAAAGCGGGCTTTCCGTTGCAGGCTCGACTTCGAACACGTCGAAACCGGCGCCGGCGACGTGACCGGACTTGATGGCTTCTGCGAGTGCCGCCTCATCGACCAGGCCACCACGGGCGCAGTTGATGATACGAACACCCTTCTTGGTCTTTGCAAGGTTTTCAGCGCCGAGAATCCCGCGGGTCTTGTCGGTCATCGGCACATGCAGGGTGATGAAATCGGCGCGCGGCAGCAGCTCTTCCAGCTCGACCTTTTCGACGCCCATTTCCTGCGCGCGTTCTGCCGACAGGAAGGGGTCATAGGCGATGACATGC
The DNA here is from genome assembly GCA_900466875.1 of Hyphomicrobiales bacterium. GTDB lineage: Bacteria > Pseudomonadota > Alphaproteobacteria > Rhizobiales > Rhizobiaceae > Neorhizobium. The sequence goes on from UBNQ01000003.1 coordinate 163,911, forward strand.
ATGCCAAGGCCGATCGCCTTCTTGCAGACGATGCCGCCGATATTGCCGGCGCCGATGACGCCGAGCGTCTTGCCGGTGATTTCGACACCCATGAATTTCGACTTTTCCCACTTGCCGGCCTGGGTCGACACGTCGGCCTGCGGCAACTGGCGCGCAACGGCAAACATCAGCGCGATGGCGTGTTCAGCCGTCGTGATCGAGTTGCCGAACGGGGTATTCATGACGATGATACCGCGCTTGGAAGCGGCCGGAATATCGACATTGTCGACGCCGATACCGGCACGACCGATAACCTTGAGGTTGGTCGCAGCAGCAATCAGCTTCTCGGTTGCCTTGGTGGCCGAACGGATCGCAAGGCCATCATAATTGCCGATGATTTCGGCCAGCTTGTCCTTGTCCTTGCCGAGCTTCGGCTGGAAATCCACTTCGACGCCGCGATCGCGAAAAATCTGGACGGCGGTTTCCGACAGTTCGTCGGATACGAGTACGCGAGGTGCCATGGTCTGGGCTCCTGATAAAGGGTTCAGTCTTGAGAATGCGGGATGAAACGGTGCCGCCTAAGCGGCACCGGAAATCGGATCAGGCGGCAGCCTTGGAAAGCGTGGCTTTCTGCGTTTCGAACGCATAGGCCAGCCATGGCATCAAAGCCTTCATGTCGGCCTCTTCGATCGTGGCGCCGGCCCAGATGCGAAGACCGGACGGAGCATCACGATAAGCGCCGATGTCGAGAGCGACGCCTTCCTTTTCGAGGATCGCGGTCACGCCCTTGGCAAATGCGGCCTGCGCGTCGGCGTCGAGAGCGGCGACGTCGGCGTCGACGATCTTCAGGCAGACGGAGGTGTTGGACCGGGTCTCGTCCACCTGCGCGAGGTTGGCGATCCAGTCGTTTGCGGCGACGAAATCGAAGATCACCTTGGAATTGGCATCGGCGCGGGCGACCAGGCCTTCAAGGCCACCGACCGTCTTTGCCCAGTTCAGCGCATCGATATAATCTTCGACGCAGAGCATCGACGGCGTATTGATCGTCTCGCCCTTGAAGATGCCTTCCGAAAGTTTCCCACCTGACGTGAGGCGGAAGATTTTCGGCAGCGGCCATGCGGGTACATAGGTCGTCAGGCGTTCGACGGCGCGTGGGCTGAGGATGATCATGCCGTGACCGCCCTCGCCGCCCAGAACCTTCTGCCAGGAGAAGGTGACGACGTCGAGCTTGGCGAAATCCAGATCCTGCGCGAAAGCAGCGGATGTCGCGTCGCAGATGGTCAGGCCCTTGCGGTCAGCCGGGATGAAGTCGGCGTTGGGAACGCGTACGCCCGAAGTGGTGCCGTTCCAGGTGAAGACGACATCACGATCGAAATCGACTTCGGAAAGGTTAGGAAGCAGGCCGTAATCGGCCTCGAACTTGCGAACATCCTTGAGCTTCAGCTGCTTGACGACATCGGTCACCCAGCCGGCACCAAAGCTTTCCCAGGAGAGCATGTCGACGCCGCGCTCGCCGAGCAGCGACCAGAGCGCCATTTCGACAGCGCCGGTATCGGACGCGGGAACGATGCCGATGCGGTAATCCGCCGGAACGTTCAGAATTTCACGGGTGAGATTGATGGCCTGTGCCAGCTTGTCCTTGCCAACCTTGGCGCGGTGCGAACGACCGAGCGGGGCATCGGAAAGCGCTTCAAGCGACCAACCGGGGCGCTTGGCGCAAGGGCCAGAGGAAAAATGAGCATTCTGCGGACGGAGGTCCGGCTTCGCGGCGGCAGTGGCCATATAGATACCCTTCCAGGTAATTAGCCTCTCGTTGGGGAGAGGTGTCCCGCCGTCGTGGATATATTTGTCCCGCTTCACAGTCAAGCGGGTCACGTCGTAGAGGAAGAATATTTGCCGTATCAGTGTTGCTCTCAGGGACGCAGGTGCTGCTGGCACCTACGTCATTTCTGCCTCGCGGTTTTATGCAACGCTGACATCATCCCGTTGAATTTCCGACCGGAAAATGCCCGTACCGATAGCATGTGCCGCGGCTAGATTGGCCGCCTGTTCCTGACCGTCCGACTCAAGAAGAAGTTCGGACGTGACGACCGGTGCACCGCAATAGTCGAAAATGCCGTGGTCGATCTGTGTCTTCATCGCCGCAAAATACCCGTGCCGCTCATAGGTACCGGCGTCAGCACCGCCGATACCGATCAGATGGATCGGTAAATTGCCGAGCTTCTTGACCACCTTCGCACCCGTATCGTCATAGGCCCAGCCATTGGCGAACACCCTGTCGATCCAGCCCTTCAGCAGGGCCGGCATTGACCACCAGTAAACCGGAAAGACCAGAACCAATGCATCCGCACGCTCGATGCGGGCCTGCTCCGCCAGAACATCCGCTGGCGGCTGTGCTGTATGATGATGTGCAGCCCTGTCGCCAAAGGAATATCGCGGGTCGAAACCTTCCGCATGCAAGTCTGCAATTTCGAATGTGTTGTCAGCCCCTGACTCGATGAGGCCATTGCCGAGACGCCCGGCAATGGCGTGGCTCAACGATTCGGGATCGGGATGAGAGAGGACGACGAGAGCATGCATCATATGCCTCCTGATTGCGATGATCGCAAAAATCTGTATTCTACGAAGTTACTTTTAGTAAGTTACCTTTGGTAGGTTATCATGTCAACCGTGACTGCTCATATTTCGGCACCGCCCCGCCGCCGCATGTCGAAAGATGAACGACAGCGGCAGCTTCTCGATACGGCCTGGAGTCTGATCGGACAGGAAGGAACCGAAGCGTTGACACTCGGCAGGCTCGCGGAAGCCGCAGGCGTGACCAAGCCCGTTGTCTATGATCACTTCGGCACGCGTTCTGGCCTTCTGGCTTCGCTCTACCGGGAATTTGACACTCGTCAGACGCAGCGGATGGCTTCCGCCCTCAAGGCCAGCGACAAGACACTGGAGAGCCGGGCGACGGTGATCGCATCCGCCTATATCGATTGCGTCATGGTTCAGGGACGAGAAATCCCAGGCATTATCGCAGCCCTCGCGAGTTCTCCGGAGTTGGAAAAAGTACGGCGTGAGTGCGAATCCGTGTTCATGGATGTTTGCCGCAACGCGCTTGCCCCTTTCGCCCCGAAAATCGGGCTGGCCGGCCTTCGCGCAATGCTGGGTGCGGCCGAAGCATTATCCGGTAGTGCAGCCAATGGCGAGCTCGACGCCTCCGAGGCGCAGGACGAGCTTTATCAAAGCATCGTCGCGATGGTCAAAAGGCAGGGAAACAGCTCCCGCTGATTTCGGTTTAGGCAATGCTGTTCAACGCAAAAGGCCGCCTCGATGGGCGGCCTCTCGCGGGATCCTGGAGTTATTTGTAGACGATCGGCTCCGGAGCCGGCTCGTAGGCAACGGGTGCATTGCAGCCATTGTTGAACATATAGCGTGCGCCGATGCGCGCCTCATGGCTGTGAAAGCCCTTGTCGCGTCCCTGTGCGCCACCGCCGCCGGCAAAGCCGAACATGTTTCCGCCGTCGATGTAACGGTAGCGGTAACCGATATCAGCCTTGAGATTGCAGGTAACGTCGACGGTCGCACCGGCCATCAGCGCACCGCTTACACGCCACTTGCTCTTGCCGCCATGGTCGTCGCCATAGCAGGACGGAGAACCCGGATCGTCGCAGATTTGGTTGCGAAGCTTGTTCCACTTGACGTAGGAAGCACCGAGACCTGCGCCGAGATAAGGCGTGAAATAGGAATACGTGCCGAGGTCGACATAGACGTTGGCCATCATCGAATAGGCGCTCATCGACGATCTGTCGGACGAGGTGCAGATGGTCACGCCGTCAAGGCAAAGACCGGTCGTGCTGCCGCGGAAATCCGAGGATGTCAGGCGATCGAATGTTACGTCGGTACGCAGGTAGTTGTTGATCTGGTAACCCACGCCGGCGCCGAACATCCAGCTGTCGTCAAGCTTGGCGGTGGTAAAATCCGTTTCGAATGTCTGGCCGCCCTGAAAGTATTTCGCGCCGCGCATCTTGTTGAACGAATAGCCCACGTCGCCGCGAAGGTACCATCCACTCGTTTCCTGGACGGTCACTTCCGGTGCGTCCATGAGCGGTTCGGGCTGGGGCTGATAGAGGTCTGCCGACTGGGCAACGCCGGCCAACAGCATTGCCGCAGCAACCGAGGTCGCAAGGCGCATCTTCATGTTCGCTTCTCCAAGCTTTATCATGCATGGCGTGCCACCTGCACGACCACCCTATTTGGCATGGAGAATGAAGGATAAAGGTTAAGCCCCACTTAAGAACGGCTATTTATTAACCATAACATGCCGACCTGTAAAATATGGTATTTAAACACTTTTGCCAGCATGAATAGTTGAATTCACCTGTTATTCTCCTGCCTCCTTCTTTTCTTTTTGGCCTCCATCGTCTTTCCAGTTTGGTAAATGCTAAAAGCAGCGTAGGCAAGGATAGCCAGAATAGGCAGCCAAATAACAATCGCTATCCATCCCGGAATATGGACACCGCTCGTAAGCGCTTTACCAATTCCAATCACAGCAGCCGCGCCACCTGCGATCATTACGTTTTCTCTAACTGCCATTTGTGCCTGCCCCTTCGCCGTTACGGGCACTGTAGTGAAGACAGGGAAAAGGACAAGTTGAGGCTGTGCGAGAAGACCGAGGAAATCAACGTGGGAAAAATGCTGTAATTAAACAATTACGCAACCATAGCCGTTTACCGTTCTGTTCCATCGCGACACAGACGCGTTACTTAGCATCTCACATAAAGTTCACGGCCTGAGTGATGGACCCGATATCCCTTTCCGGCGTTGACATGCGCAACGCGAAAGGACCGGCCTTGAAGCACTCGAAAGACGACGCGGGCAAATCGATCGTGAACACGGTCGATGTACCCCGCCCCATAGCCGAGCACGGCGCCATCGGAAACATGCGCACCATCGCGCTTATCGCCAAGGACTGCACGATCGACTATCTGTGCTGGCCGAACTTCGACAGCCCGAGTGTCTTCGCCGCTCTGCTCGATCCGGGAAAAGGCGGCGCGTTCGAACTGACACCGCAAATCGACGGCGCAAGACGCCTGCAGATGTACATACCCGAAAGCAATGTCTTGCTGACCCGATGGCTAGGCACCGAAAACAGCGCCGAAATCATCGATTTCATGCCGCTGCCGCAAGCTCCGCAAGAACCATCCTCCCTGATCCGCCGCGTCACCGTCACGCGCGGAAAGGTAACCTTCCAACTCAAATGCTGGCCGCGATTCGACTATGCCCGCAACACTCCGAAGATAAAGGCCGGCAAAGGCCACGTGTTCTTCCACTGCGGGGACTTCACGCTCCGCCTGTCCGGCGCGGTGGACTTTCACGTAGAGCATGGTGCCGCCATCGCGGAATTCTCGTTGAAAGGCGGAGAATCCCTCGATTTCACCCTGGATGGCGATGAAACACGCCATGCGCCCGACACGGAAAAGATCGACTCCATCCTTCAAGAAACGAACAGCTATTGGCAGGGATGGGCCAAGAAATCGACCTATCGCGGTCGCTGGCGTGCTTCTGTTACCCGCTCGGCCCTGACATTGAAAATGCTGACCTCGGCTGAATACGGCTCGATCGCCGCGGCCGGTACGTTCGGCCTGCCGGAAGCGCCGGGCGGCGAGCGCAACTGGGATTACCGCGCCACCTGGATCCGGGATGCGTCCTTCTCCATTTATGCGCTGATGCGCCTCGGTTATCTCGATGAAGCCAATGCCTTCGGTCGCTGGATCAGCGAAAGAACCGACCGCTCCGACGGCAATGTGCAGATCATGTACAATCTCGACGGTTCAAGGGTCGAACGTGAGGAATCGCTCGATCATCTTTGCGGTTACGGCGGCGCACGTCCCGTGAGGATCGGCAATGACGCGGCCGGCCAGGTCCAGCTCGACATCTATGGCGAGTTGCTCGATTCGATTTATATCAGCAACAAATACGGCGGCTCCATCTCCCACGAGAACTGGTTGAGCGTACGCAACGTTGTCGATCACGTCTGTGAGGTCTGGCAGGAGCCGGATGCCGGGATATGGGAGGCCCGCAGCGAGCCGCAGGAGCACTTGCATTCCCGTCTCATGTGCTGGGTCGCGGTCGATCGCGCCTTGCGCCTTGCCCAGAAACGCTCGCTCGCCGCCCCTTTCGGCCGCTGGATTGAAGCGCGCAACGCCATCACCGAGGATATCTGGGCGAATTTCTGGAACGAGAAGCACGGCCATTTCGTCCATGCCAAAGGCGGCACGCAACTCGACGCCTCGATGCTGATGATGCCGCTCGTGCGTTTCACCAGCGCTACCGACCCCAAATGGCTGGCGACACTCGATGCAATCTCGCGCGAACTCGCCGACGACAGCCTAGTCATGCGTTACAAGTGGCAGGATGGACTGGAGGGACGAGAAGGCTTTTTCGGCGCCTGTTCGTTCTGGTTCGTCGAATGCCTAGCCCGCGCAGGCCGGTTGCAGGAAGCCGAGATCAACATGGAAAAGCTGCTGCTTTTTGGCAATCACCTTCAGCTCTACGCCGAGGAATTCGATCCGCGCGGAAATTTTCTGGGCAATTTTCCTCAGGCCCTCACCCACCTCGCCCTGATCAGCGCCGCCTTTTATCTCGACGGCGCTTTGGACGGGAAATTCAGGGAATGGCGGCCTTGAACCGTCTCAGGATCAGGCCGCTTCCGACCGGACATTCCCGATCACGTCGATGAGACCGTTGACGATCTTTTCCACCTGGCCGCGATCGTCGCCTTCCGCCATCACCCGGATCAGCGGCTCGGTGCCGGACGGGCGAATGACGAGGCGGCCCTTGGAGCCGAGTTCCGCTTCCGCATCGGCAATGGCCTGACGCACGATCACGTCCTCGAGCGGCTTGCCGCCGGAGAAACGAACATTCTTCAGAAGCTGCGGCACGGGCTCAAACCGGCGGCAGACGTCGCTGACCGGCCGTCCGAGCTTCTTCACGCAGGCGAGAATCTGCAGAGCCGCCACCAGCCCGTCGCCGGTCGTACCGAAATCCGACAGAACGATATGGCCTGACTGCTCGCCGCCGACGTTGAAATCATGGTTGCGCATATGTTCGACGACATACCGGTCGCCGACTTTGGTGCGCGCAAGCGTCAGCCCCTTGTCGTCGAGGAACCGTTCCAGGCCGAGATTGGACATGACGGTTGCGACGATGCCGCCGCCTGTCAGGCGCTCATCCTGCGCCCAGCTTTCGCCAATCACGGCCATCAGCTGGTCGCCGTCGATGATCTCGCCATTCTCGTCGACGATGATGACGCGGTCAGCATCGCCATCAAGCGCGATGCCGATATCGGCGCGAACTTCGTGAACCTTCTTCTGCAGGCTTTCCGGGCTTGTCGATCCGCAACCCAGATTGATGTTCGTACCATTCGGCTCGTTGCCGATCGTCACGACGTCGGCACCGAGTTCCCAGAGCGCCAGCGGAGCGACCTTGTAGGCGGCGCCATTGGCGCAGTCGATGGCAATCCGCAGTCCATGCAGAGTGACATCACGCGGCAATGTGCGCTTGGCCTGCTCGATATAACGGTAGATATCACCCTCGACGCGCTTCGCCCGGCCGATATCGGACGATTTGGCAAGCTGGGCGTGAAGGTCGCTGTCGAGCAGATCCTCGATCCGCATCTCCAACTCGTCGGAAAGCTTGTAGCCATCGGGACCGAACAGCTTGATACCGTTATCCTCGAATGGGTTATGGGACGCGGAAATCATCACGCCCACATCCGCACGCAGCGAACGCGTCAGCATGGCAACGGCCGGTGTCGGGATCGGGCCGAGGAGGAAGACATCGAGGCCTGCAGCGGTAAAGCCCGCCACCATCGCATTTTCCAGCATGTAGCCCGAAAGGCGCGTGTCCTTGCCGATCACGACACGGTGGCGGTGGCTGCCGTTCCTGAAAATCGTGCCCACCGCAATGCCCACCCGCATTGCGAGGTCTGGGGTCATCGGGAAAACGTTCGAATGTCCACGGATACCATCGGTACCGAAATAGCGGCGTGCCATGTAATCTCCTTCGTCGTCGCGCGACCCACGCGCTGCGGGCAGGATCGACCTGGCACCCGCTGCCGCGTTATTTCGGATCGGCGTATATCACTGGCTATTGCCACAGCCGGGTGGCGCAAGCACGTCAATTAGCGTCAAAGCCGATCATATCCCGTGACCGGATAAGTCATCGTTAACATAAAAGACCGCCGCGGAAGGGTCCACGGCGGTCTTGTTAAATAATGTGACGTCGCCTCAGTGAGGCTGCGGCTCGAGGCCGGCCTCGGGTTCGCCACCCTTCGGATCGTCCTTCTTGGCGCCGGTTGACGGCACGGCCGAACCGCGGCTCGGCGTCGAATCGTCGCCGAGATCACGGGCGGGCTTTTCGCCACGGAGCAACGCCTTGATCTCTTCACCCGAGAGCGTCTCGTATTCGAGCAGGCCTTCGGCAATCGCCACGAAACCATCGTGATGGTCGGTAAGGATCTGGCGGGCTTCCGTATAGGCCTCGTCGATGAGACGCCGGACTTCCATGTCGATCTTCTGCGCGGTCGATTCGGAAACATTCTTCGACTGCGAGACGGAATGCCCGAGGAACACTTCCTGCTGGTTTTCGCCATAGGCGACCTGGCCGAGCACGTCGGAGAAGCCCCATTGCGTCACCATGGCACGGGCAAGCTTGGTGGCCTGCTCGATATCGGAAGACGCGCCGGACGTGATGTTTTCCTTGCCGAAGGTCAGTTCTTCGGCAACGCGACCGCCCATCATGATGGTCAGGCGCGACACCATCCACTTGTAGCTCATCGAATAACGGTCGCCTTCCGGCAACTGCATCACCATGCCGAGCGCACGGCCGCGCGGAATGATCGTCGCCTTGTGCAACGGATCGGCAACCGCGACCTTGAGCGCCGTGATGGCGTGGCCGGCTTCGTGATAGGCGGTAAGCTTCTTCTCGGCCTCGGTCATGGCGGAGGAGCGGCGTTCCGCACCCATCATGATCTTGTCCTTGGCGTCTTCGAATTCCTGCATGGTGACGAGGCGCTTGTTGCGGCGCGCAGCCATCAGGGCGGATTCGTTGACGAGGTTCATCAGGTCGGCGCCGGAAAAACCGGGCGTACCGCGGGCCAGAACCTTGAGGTCGACATTCGGTGCCAGCGGCACGTTACGGGCATGCACCTTGAGGATGCGCTCGCGGCCGACGATATCCGGGTTCGGAACCACGACCTGACGGTCGAAACGGCCCGGACGCAGCAGTGCGGGGTCGAGAACGTCGGGACGGTTGGTGGCCGCGATCAGGATGACGCCTTCATTGGCTTCGAAACCATCCATCTCGACGAGAAGCTGGTTGAGCGTCTGTTCGCGTTCGTCGTTACCACCGCCGAGACCGGCACCACGATGACGACCGACGGCGTCGATTTCGTCGATGAAGATGATGCAAGGCGCATTCTTCTTTGCCTGTTCAAACATGTCGCGCACACGAGATGCGCCGACACCGACGAACATTTCAACGAAGTCCGAACCGGAAATGGTGAAGAACGGCACATTGGCTTCGCCGGCAACCGAGCGGGCAAGCAGCGTCTTACCGGTACCCGGAGGGCCGACGAGCAGCACGCCGCGCGGAATTCGTCCGCCGAGACGCTGGAACTTCTGCGGATCGCGCAGGAATTCAACGATTTCCTCAAGATCCTGCTTGGCCTCGTCGACACCGGCGACGTCGTCAAACGTCACGCGACCATGCGCTTCGGTCAGAAGCTTGGCCTTGGACTTGCCGAAGCCCATTGCGCCACGCGAGCCACCCTGCATCTGGCGCATGAAGAACAGCCAGACACCAAGGATCAGCAACATCGGCAACAGCGTGCCGAGATAGCTCAGGAAACCGGACGAACCATCCGTTTCAGGGCGTGCAACGATCGTGACATTCTTTTCCTGCAGGCGCGACATCAGCGAGTCGTCGATCACCGGCGAATAGGTCTGGAAGTTCTGGCCGTTCTCGGCATAGGTGCCCATGACGCGGTTGCCCGTCACCACGACATCGCGAACACGTCCCGTATCCACATCCTTCAGGAACTGCGAATACGGAACTTCGCGGGAACTGGTTTGCGACGGTGCCGTCTGAAACATGCTGAACAAAGCGATCAGCAAGAGGGCTATGATAGCCCAGAGGGCAAAATTACGAAAGTTTGGGTTCATCGAACTCCCCGGCCTGCATTGGCAGTCACTGAAGCGGCTGCCTTTCTTGCCCATAACATAAGGTTGCGTCACGCCCTTGCCAAGGCAAGGCAGGCTCGCCGTTTAGCTTTTCCGCTCGAAAACCTTAATTGGAGCGGCGGGAAACTCCTCACATCCGAACAAAAGCCCGAACTCGCATCCCAGAATAAGTTCGAACTGCGGCAAAAAACGGTCGTAGGGAGAAAGGATCGGCTCGACGATCACACTCGCTTTATCGATGTCGACCGATGACGCGAGGGCAGATTCGATATGCGGCATCACCCCCATGGCGCGCATGGCAACAGCCGGAGGCGCGTCGGGAAACATGGCGGCAGCCACATTTCGCTTCGAAACGACTGGAGAAACCCTGACGACATCCTCAGTCCGGTTGCCGATCCGGTACCGCCCGTCCCAGATTTCTGTCACGCCTTTCCGAACCTCGATCGGGAAGAGCCCGCGAGTCTCTCGATGCATGTAGAGACCGTCCCGCCTGAGATCGAAAATCACCCGTCCCGCCGTCATGCGTCCCATGCTGCGTCGGTCGAGCATCGCCATGATGCGATCCATCGTCGTTGCCGACGGCAGATGCTGGCGTCCGCCGAGAACCGCCGCCAGGCTGCCCAGCAGGTGGCGAAGCGTGTCGGCCTCTTCGTTTGAAGCTTCGGGACCAAGCCGGGCGAGAACGCCCTGCGCGACGGACAAGTGGCGGCGTGCAAGTTCGGCTGCATCCTGTGCAAGCCGAAACCGCCGTTGAGCCGCCGATTGGATGGCTTCCAACGTGACATCGGACCGATCTGCAAGGCTTTCCCTCACCCGCACACGCTCATAATGCCGGTCCGTATTGCTCGGATCGTCGATCCATCCCAGGCCCGATTGGCGCAGACGATTGCGGATTGCCTGACGTCGTGTCGCAAGAAACGGACGCAACAGCCAGCGGCGGCGGTCGAGAAGCACGGCCTCGGCCATGCCGGCCAAGCCTAGATTGGCATTGTCTTCGTTGCGGGCAGCCCGCATCGCGATCGTTTCCATCTGATCGTCGACCGTATGACCGGTAACGATGAGATCGGCTCGCAGGCCATCGGCGGCCTGCATCAACAGCCCATATCGCGCCTCTCTTGATGCGGCGGAAATACCCGATTTCGGCTTTTCGCCGGACCACCGGAGAATGACGTGGGGAATAGACAATTCCCTGCACTGGCGCGAGACCGCTTCGGCCTCATCGGAAGCTTCTGCCCTCAGATCGTGATTGATGGTCGCAGCAACAAGCTCATGCCCCGCCCCCTCGCCTGCCGCGAGTGCATGGTGAAGGCTGACAAGCAGACCGATCGAATCGCTCCCGCCGGAGACCGCCACGAGAATGCGGCATGGCTTGGTGAGGCGGGCGAGAAACGATTGCACCGCCTCCTGTGGAGACGGTGACCAGTCTTGAGGCACAGTCATGGTGGGCTCGCTCAGCAGCCGAGACGCTTCTGTTCGCTGCTGACCTTGGAGAGCACGGCCTTGGCCGCACTTGGATAACGGCGCGGCACTTCCTTCAGCGTGGCGCAGGCGGTCTCGTTATTGTCGAGCGCAGCGAGCGACATGCCGAGCTTCAGCAGCATTTCCGGTGCCTTCGGCGACTTGCCATAGGTCTGGTGGGCATTGAGGAAGGTCTTTGCCGCCTCGTTATATTTAGCCTGCGAATATTGCGCCTCGCCGAGCCAGAAATTGGCGTCAGGCAGGCGGCTGCTCTTGGGGTAAGCCGAAATATAGCTGGTGAACTCCGTCTCCGCGAGCTTGTAGTCGCCCGTCAGCACGTGATCATAGGCAATCTTGTAGGCATCGCTCTCGCTGCCGAGCGAAGCGGTCTGCTGCGGATCGCGCCCCGCGCGGGCAGAGCCCGTCTCGACGCCGGGAAGTGCGGACGAATTGCGGGCGCTGTCGTTACGGCTGGCCCCGACCGGGTTGCCGTTCTGGTCGAACTCCATCGAACCGAGCGTCGTCGGAGCCGGCGCGGAATTGCCCTGCTGGTCACCGCTTGCGCCACTGTCGGAAGGTGTCTCGATGATGCGAGAAATATCGTCGCCGCCGGACGACGGTGCCTGAGAAGATGAGGGTGAGGAAGACGAGGAGGAAGGGCGGCTGGACGCCACGGCCGGTTGCCCGGTCGTGTCGCCCAAATCGCTTCTCTTCTTTTTTTCCAGCTCCTGGAAGCGGAATTCGTTATCTTCCTGCGTCTTGCGCAGTTGTTCCTGCATCTGCAGCAACTGATAGCTCATTTCCTCAATCCGGCCGTTGAGCTGCCGGATCTCTTCCTGGAGTTGCTGGTTACGAACGGCATCGTTGTTCTGCGCCAGAATGACCGGCCGTTCTTCGGCCTGTTTCTGTTGCTGAACGTTTTGCTCGCCCTGGAAGAGTTTCGGCAATGAGAGTTGGAAGGCGCCAGCCGGGCCTGCCATTGCCGCCAGCCCTAGCATTGCTGCCAAGACAATTTTCTTCATGTCGTTCGTCCTGCTTCTCTGATTTGCGCCGGGATGACGCGAGACGGATTTTTATTACCTGCCGCCAAAAAGCAACCAAGCCGTCATTCAAAATCTAGGGAATCGGGGCCAAACTAAGGAAAAACAAAAAAGGTGGCCGAAAGACCACCTTTTCTAACCAAATTGTCATCTTCGCGTGAGCGCAAGCCCGTGGCGAGATTACATGCCGGCGCCGCCGAGAACGGTAACGGCGCGGCGATTCTGCGACCAGCAAGAAATGTCGTCGCAAACGGCGACCGGGCGTTCCTTGCCGTAGGAGATGGTCTTGATGCGGTTGGCAGGTACGCCGCGCGAAGCAAGATATTCCTTGGTGGAGGCTGCACGGCGTGCGCCGAGAGCAAGGTTGTATTCACGGGTACCGCGTTCGTCGGCATGGCCTTCGACGGTGATCGCGTAGTTCGGGTAACGGCCAAGCCACTGAGCCTGACGATCGAGCGTCTGCTGGGCGTCGGCACGGATCGAGGTCGAATCGGTATCGAAGAAGATACGGTCGCCGACATTGACGGTGAAGTCCTGGGTCGAGCCCGGTGTAGCCGAACCGGCGCCGCCGAGACCAAGCTCACCTGCGCTGTTGGGCAGGTTCTTCTTGTTGGCGCAACCGGCAAGCGCCAGCGCCAGCGTAAGCGCGATGACGGCAGGATTGCGAGCGAGGGTCTGCATGCGGCTCATCGCCGGGGTATACGTGCGGCTCATGGCCGATCTCTCCTTGGATCATGAAATTCAGAGTTGCCAGACTCTAACCTAATTGAGTTAACCATATTCAAATAGCTATGGTTAACCAAACCTTCCGGTGTCCCGTGTCCGCCCCATTCTGCCGAAAATGGGGCGGGAAAGAGGCGAGATCGCCTCACTCTTGATTGCACCTGTTCATACAACCTATTCCAGCAGCGGCGACCATGCCGGGTCGGAGCCGTAGGACGGGGTCTTGACCATCTGCTCGTTATAGCCGGTCAGGTCGATCGAATAGAGCTGCGGGCCACCGGCACCGGCGCCCTGGCGGAAGAACATCAAGACGCGGCCGTTCGGCGCCCAGGTCGGGCCTTCATTGTGGAAGCCCGAGGTCAGGATGCGTTCGCCCGAACCGTCCGGCTTCATCACGCCGATCGAGAACTTGCCACCCGACTGCTTCGTAAACGCGATCAGATCGCCGCGCGGAGACCAGACCGGTGTCGAGTAGGATCCGTCACCGAAGGAGATGCGGTTCTGTCCCGAGCCATCGGCATTCATGACATAGATCTGCTGACGTCCGCCGCGGTCGCTTTCGAAAGCGATGCGGCCACCATCCGGCGCATAGGACGGCGCCGTGTCGATCGCTGCCGTCGAGGTCAGGCGCGTCGTCGTGCGCGAACGCAGGTCCATCGTGTAGATATTGGCGTTGCCTTCCTGCTGCAGGCTCATGATGACCTTCTGGCCATCGGGAGAGAAGCGCGGCGAAAACGTCATGCCGGGGAAGTTGCCCACCATTTCCCGCTGTCCGGTTTCCAGCTGCAGCAGATAGACGCGCGGCTGGTTGCCTTCGAACGACATGTAGGTGACTTCCTGACGGCTCGGCGAGAAACGCGGCGTCAGAACCAGATCCTTGGTGTTGGTCAGCATGCGGACGTTGAAACCGTCCTGGTCCATGATCGCAAGCTGGCGCTGGCGGGCAGTTTTCGGGCCGCTTTCCGAGACAAAGACGACGCGCGTATCGAAATAGCCCTTCTCGCCAGTGATGCGCTCGTAGATCGCATCGGCAATGATATGAGCGAGACGCCGCCAGTTGTCCGGCTGGGTAAAGAACTGCTGTCCGGTCATCTGCTGACCGGCATAGGTGTCCCACAGGCGGAACTCTGCGCGCAGACGGCCATCGGCTTCGCGTGTGACGCGGCCGACGACGAGCGCCTGGGCGTTGATCGCGGTCCAGTCCTGGAAACGCGGCGCCTTGTTCGGATCGGTGATCTTCTCGATGAAGGCAGCCTTGTTCACCGGAGCGAACAGGCCAGAACGCTGCAGGTCGGCAGCGACCACCTGGGCGATCTGGGCACCAAGATCGTTATTGGACTGGAAGTCCGTGATCGCGATCGGCAAAGGCTGGACATTGCCCTTGTTGATGTTGATTTCCACCGCCGCATGTGCCGGCGCGGAAAACGTCATCGCCATTCCGGCAATCGCCATCATGAAACCGATGAGGGAACGTCTGATCATATCGCTAAAGCCTCTCAGCTACTTGATTTCTTAGAGCCCCAACTCACTGGGGTCGAAATTGACGGCAACTTCGCTCCAGGCGTCGTATTTTTCGGCCGGCAAGCCCTTGAAGGGCTGTGACTTCAAGACTGCGCGCAATGCGCCGCCTTCCATTGTCCGGCGCGCCATCGAGGAACCGCCGTTCGAAGTGACCTCCGGCTCGCCGATGATCATTCCCGACTTGTCGAGCCTGAACGTCACCCTGATCACCATGCCCTGCAATCCTTCGATGCCGGCAATGGTCGACCAGTTGTTCTGAATCTGGCCGCGCAGCGCGTCCATCTCGCTGAGGCTGAGCTTTGCGCCGGTGGAGGGCTTGGTGCTGCCGGTGGATGCGGGAGAGGCCGAACGTTTCGCGCCGCCGCCGGATGCTTCCTGCTTGTTGAGCAGTGAGGCGATCTCGTCCGCGTTGAAGTCGCTCTTCTGCGAAGAGGAAGACTTTGCGGTCTCCTGCTTCTTGCCTTCCTTCTTGTCGGTCGGCTTTGCAGTCTCGGTAGGCTTCGTCTCGGGCTTCTTTTCGACAGGTTTCTCGACGGGCTTTTCAACCGGCTTTGCCTGTTCCTTCGGCGGTTCCGGCTTCGGCTTGGCGGCCGGCAACGGAATGGAGGACGGCAGCGGCATCTCTTCCGCCTGTGTCTCGGCGGGCGCAGGCGTCGGTGCCGGAGTGGGTTCAGGCTTCGGCGGTGTCGGCTCTGGCTTCGTCTGCGGCAGCGCGGCCATTTCGGTCGGCTTCGGCGCGGTTTCTTCCGGCGCGATGTCCTTGACTTCGTTCTGCTCGGGCGTGGGCGTCGGGGTCGGGCGTTCCGCCGGCTTCGGGGCAGCCGCGGCCTCTACCTGCACAGGCCGCTTGGCCGGTGTCGGTGGCGTCTTCAGATCGACGTCGTTTTCGCCGGCATTTTCGGCGCCTTCGACGATCTTCTGGTTATTGGTCGGCTTGGCCGCGGGCTTTTCCAGCATCGGCGCGGTCTTGTCGCCCTGCATCATCATCGTCATGTCTTCGATCGGCACGATGTCGACAGGCAGTGCCTCGACGTCGGCCACGGTCATCGGCGCCGGCGAACTGAGCGAAACCATCGCCCAGGTCAGAACCAGCGTATGAAGAACCAGCGATGTGCCGAGACTTCCCTTCATGGCAACCGATTACCTGTCCTGTTCCTGAAGGGTGACGAGGCCGATATTCTTGTAACCGGCAGAAGAAATGCGGGCCATGACCTTCATCACGACGCCATAGGCGGCAGCGGTATCGCCACGCACATAGATGCGCTCGTTATAACCCGTGGTGGCAATCGCCTCGAGCTTCGGCACCACTTCGTCGATCACGATCGGCGTTTCCTGCAGGTAGATTTCGCCTGCCGGATTGACGGAAATGGTGATCGGCTGGGTATCGGAATTCATCGCCTTCGCCTGCGTTTCCGGCAGGTCGATCGGCACGCCGACGGTCATCATCGGTGCAGCGACCATGAAGATGATCAGAAGCACCAGCATGACGTCGACGAGCGGCGTAACGTTGATTTCGCTGATGGCACCGGCACGACGACGACCGCGACGTCCGCGGCGACCGCCACCCGATCCATTCGCTCCTCCGGCAGACATGCCCATGATCTAGATCTCCTTCGTCGCGCGGCTTATTGCGCGGCCTGGCGCGGCTGCAGCTTCTCGTCGATCTGACGCGAGAGAATGGCCGAGAATTCGTCGGCAAAGCCTTCCATGCGGGAATTCAGCTTGCCTGCTTCGGCCATGAACTTGTTATAGGCGATAACAGCCGGAATAGCGGCGACAAGGCCGATCGCGGTTGCGAGCAGCGCCTCGGCAATACCGGGAGCAACGACCGCAAGGTTGGTCGACTTCGAACCGGCAATCGCCTGGAACGATGTCATGATACCGACAACCGTACCGAAGAGGCCGATGAACGGGCCGGCCGAACCGATCGTTGCCAGCGACCCGAGGCGCGCCTCATAGGCTTCGCCTTCGCGCGCCATGGTCACGTCCATCGCACGGTCGATACGCATCTGCAGGCCGATCGGCGACCGTGCGCCGCGCTCGAAGCTCTTCTTCCATTCGCGCATGGCGGCAACGAAGATGGCGGCAAGACCGTTGTTCTGACGCTCACCGAGCGTGCGGTAAAGCTCTTCCAGCGACTGGCCCGACCAGAAGACCTGCTCGAACTGGTCGAACTGCTTGCGTGCCTTGGAGAAGCTCACATATTTGTCGAGCACGATCGCCCAGGTCCAGATCGACGCCCCGATCAGACCGATCATGACCAGCTTGACGATGAGTCCCGCCTGCATGAACAGCGCCCACAGACTGACGTCATGCGTCGCGGCTTCCAAAGCTACCTGTTCCATCCATTATCCCCGAATCCAAACGCCCGGCTTGAAGACCGGGCGGGTTCCAAAGCGCGCTTTCGCGAAAATCTTGACTGACCAATCGGAAGCGCGGCCCTTAACCCCAGAAGTCCTGAGTTTCAGCTTGGCTTCTCGCCTTCAAATTTGGTCAAAGGAAGGCGTGCGTTGCACAAATTCCTCACGTCTGAGTAAGACAACATTATCGTTAATAATGCGTTACAAAAGCGCACCCCATCCCCCTGAAACGACTCGACAAAACGCAAAAGCTGAAAGTTCCCGAAAGCGCCTCGCCGCCTGTCCAGCCTGCGGCAGCGCGAGATCTGCCGGTCTGCAACCGTTGGCAGGTTGAGCGTCATGGAGGCTTTGGTTATCGATCGCGACAGTCCAGCCCAGCCCTGTGACGGTGCTGCCCGGCCTCGTGCCGAATATTTTCAAAGAGGAATAAATGATTGTTTTTACACGCGCCCTTGCCGGCGCGGCTTTTGCGTCTGTCGTTCTGATCTCACCTGCCACTGCCGAGGATATCCCCGCAAGAACGACCGGCCTTTGGGTCCTCAAGTCGGAAGACAATCCGTTTGCGGACTGGTCCATATGTATCGACGAATTCAGGAACGATTTCATCGATACAGACGTCTGGGATAATTTCGCCAACGAGTGCGAGGTCACGGCCTCCAGTACCGACGGCTCATCCGGCAAGATCGAAGCGACCTGCAGATTGCCGGACAACACGCAGGCTAAATTGGACCTCACATTTTCGGGAGACTTCAAGACCGGCTACAGTTTCGAATCGGTGACCGAATTCCTCGACTCCGCCGGCAAGACGAATACGCTCCATGCTGGCGCGAAGGTAAAATTTGCAGGGCAATGCCCCGCTGAACTCAAGCCGGGCATGAAGAAGATGACCAGGAGCGGCTTGATCATCCGCCCTTGATTTCTGCCAGGCTATTGCGTGGCGGACATTACGCCTTAAGCGCCATGCCCCAAAAATTTCTCCGCGATCGTCTCCGGCAAGCGCCTGGGCCGGCCGTGTTTGTTGATCACGGCGATCACCACCTTCGCCGCGATCAGCAGCGTCTCGCCGCGACGGATTTCCTGGACGAGCACCATCTTGGCGCCGCCGGCCTTTTCCGTTGTCGTGGTGATGGTCAGGACATCGTCCATCCGGGCCGGCTGTTTGAAATCGATTTCCATCCGGTGAACCACGAACACCAGGCCTTCCTCGTCGGCCGCAAGAAGCGCGCTCTGCTCGCAGCCCAGGCAGCGCAGATAATCGGTCCGCCCCCTCTCCAGAAAGTGAAGATAGCGCGCGTGATAAACTACGCCGGAAAAATCCGTGTCCTCGTAATAGACGCGCTGCACGAGACGATGCCCGTGATCGGTCAACTCACCGGAAAGAAGAAAATTATCACTGTTCATGAGGCTTGCCTTGGAAAAACCTTATCGCCATCTGGATATTGGGAGCACACTGCCCCACCATTGAAAGGGCGTCATATTTCCTCCCTATCAGGAAAAAATCAGAACATCATCGGAGATTTTTTATGAAGATTGCAGTCATGGGCGGCGACGGTTTCATCGGATGGCCAACATCCCTTCACCTGTCCCATGCGGGCCACGAGGTCCATATTCTCGACAATCTTTCCCGCCGCTGGATCGATACCGAACTCGGCGTGCAGTCTCTGACCCCGATGGACAGTATTCAGGAGCGCACCCGAATCTGGCACGCCGAGACAGGCCGGCGCATCCATTTCAACCTCATCGATCTCGCCAAGGACTACGAACTCCTGAAGAACTGGCTGGCCGAGCATCGCCCGGACGCGATCGTGCATTTCGCCGAACAGCGCGCCGCGCCCTATTCGATGAAGAGCGACCGCCACAAGAACTACACGGTCAACAACAACGTCAACGCCACTCATAATCTTCTCAATGCGCTTGTCGAACTCGATCTCGACACCCACCTCGTCCATCTCGGGACGATGGGCGTTTATGGCTACTCGACCGTCGGCGCGGCTATCCCCGAGGGTTACCTGCCGGTCGGTATCGAGACGATGGGCGGCGAGACGGTTTCGCAGGAAATCCTCTACCCATCCAATCCCGGCTCGATCTACCACATGACCAAGTGCCTTGATCAGCTCCTCTTCCAGTTCTACGCCAAGAACGACCGCTTACGGATTACCGACCTGCATCAGGGCATCGTCTGGGGCACCCATACGGTTGAGACGCGCATCCACGAGCAATTGATAAATCGCTTTGATTATGATGGGGATTACGGGACGGTCTTGAATCGTTTTCTCATCCAGGCCGCGATCGGATATCCGCTGACCGTACACGGAACCGGTGGCCAGACCCGCGCTTTCATCCATGTGCAGGATTCGGTCCGCTGCATCGAGATCGCCCTCAGCAATCCCCCTGCCCGCGGCGGTCGCGTCGAGATCTTCAACCAGATGACCGAGACGCACCGGGTTCGGGATCTGGCGGAGATGATTTCGAAGATGACCGGCGCCAAAATCGCCTGGCTGCCCAACCCGCGCAAGGAAGCCCCGGAAAACGACCTCGTGGTGAAGAACGAGAAATTCCTCGAACTCGGCCTGAAGCCTATCACGCTCGGCGAAGGCCTGCTGTCAGAGATCGTCGATGTTGCGAAGAAATACGCCTACCGCGTTGATCGCAGCCGCGTTCCCGCCGTTTCCGCCTGGACGAAGGACATTGCGGCAACCGTCGAGCGGGACCCGGAAGGCATACGGCTGAAGTCGGTTTCGTAAGCAGGACAGTAGACAGAGGGTCCGCGCTGAACGAGCGGAGCTATATTTCTCCCTCATTCCTGTGCCCTCGGGCTTCGCCCACGGAATGTCACAGGAATCCTCTCACGGCGCGTCTGCGCCGTGAGAGGACTCTACTAAAAATACTTCTTTTGCACCCAAAGACTTGGGTGCGCTGGATTCCTGTGACAAGCACAGGAATGAGGGGGACGGCGATGCTCGGACAAGCAGCAGTAATATCTTCCAACGCCTTCGTCACGCTCGTGACCAACGCAGACTATATCAAAGGCGCCACCGCCCTCGTTCACTCGCTACGTCATACGGGCACATCAGCCGACATTGTCATCCTCCACACCGGCGCTGTCAGCGCAGAGGCACTGAACAGCCTCCAGTCGCTCGGCTGCCGCCTCATACACGTCGAGCATCTCCCGCTCTCCGACAGCTTCAATGAACGCCACGCCCGCAAAAACCTGCATGGCGCGGCGCCCTTCACCAAGGGCCGCAAACCCGACTTCCACACACCGCTCGACAATTTCTGCAAGCTGCGCCTCTGGCAGCTCATAGAATATCGCACCGTGGTCTTTCTCGATGCCGACGTAATCGTGCTGAAGAACATCGACAGGCTGTTCGGCTACCCCGAGTTCTCCGCAGCCCCGAATGTCTACGAGAGCCTCGCGGATTTCCACCGCCTGAACTCCGGCGTTTTCGTTGCAAAACCTTCCACGGAAACCTTCGAACGCATGCTTGTCGCCCTCGACCAGCCGGATGCCTTCTGGCGAAGAACCGACCAGACCTTTCTCGAAAGCTTCTTTCCCGATTGGCACGGCCTGCCGGTAACGATGAACATGCTGCAATATGTCTGGTTCAACATGCCGGCGCTTTGGGATTGGAGAAGCGTCGCCATCCTCCATTACCAATATGAAAAGCCGTGGGAGGTCGACCATCCGAAATCCGATCGGCTTCGTCCGCTGATTGACCTTTGGCACGCGTTTCATGAAGGAAAGCACATTCCCAATATCTCCACCCTCCCCGGTCCGCCGATTACCGAGGCCGGAGGCGCATCGTGAAGGTTCTGATTTCCGGCGGCACGGGGCTCGTCGGCCGTTATATCGTCGAGGGCCTTCTTTCGGCCGGTTATGCGATCGTGGTCGGCGCTCGCAAACCGCAATCAGCAGGCTTCTTTTCGCAACCGGTCGAATTCCGTCCGCTTCATCTCGATCCCAAAGGCGATCAGTCCAGCGCATTCGAAGGGATCGAAGCCTTTATCCATGCGGCATTCGATCATCTGCCGGGAAAATATCGTGGTGGTGAAGGCAGCGACCCGAAGCGCTTTCGCAGATTGAACCTCGATGGCTCGGTCAAACTGTTCGAGACGGCCAAACGCACCGGTGTCAGACGAACAGTATTTCTCTCAAGCAGAGCCGTTTATGACGGCCTTCCGGCAGGAACAAAACTCACCGAAGACCTGGCGCTTCATCCCAATTCGCTCTACGGCGAGATCAAGCTTTGCTGCGAACAGGCTCTGAGCGCGCTGTCCGGCCCCGACTTTATCACGGCCTCATTGCGCGCCACCGGCGTTTATGGGGAATTCCGCCCCAACAAATGGGACGATCTCATCACCGACGCGCTCGCCGGCAAACCGCTTGCCCCACGCGCCGGCACGGAAGTTCACGGGCGGGATGTGGCCCAGGCGGTCCGTCTCCTGCTGCAATCCGAAACATCACTCATCGATGGCCAGAGCTTCAATATTTCCGACGTCACCGTCGATACGCGAAAGATCGTCGAGAAACTGGGCCTTTCGGCCCAGCTTGTTGCTTTCACAGCGCTTTCCGCCAACGTGATGGATATCGAAAAAATCAGCCGCATCGGCTGGCAGCCCGGTGGCATGCATCAGTTCGATCAGACGCTGGCGGTCCTCGCCCGCCAGTTGGGCAGCCCTCACTGATGATGGGAAGCATGTCGCTGAACATTGCCGTCACGGCCATGGCGATTTGGCTGCCGTTTATCTTGTTTCCGGCTCTCGATGGACTTGGCCTGTTCTTCAGCCCATTTCTGCCCGGCATCGCCACCCCATAAAAGCCAGGCAATATATCCGGTGGATGGCTCGTCATCATCGCCGAAATTCTCGGCGCGCTTATCCACCTTGTGACGGGCGAAATAGCTAACCATTCTTTTGACGGTCAGATCGGAAAGCGATTTGCGATGGTGCAGGTCGCGGGCGCGGGCAATACCGACAGTGGTTCCGCCGCGTCGGAATTTGGCCCTGAGTTTCAGCCCCTTTTCGGCAGCAGCCGCAACGTCTGCCGGCGGACGATTATCGAGGTCCTTTTCAGCCATGGGTCTTTTTCACCTCCGACTGACTTTTCAGCACACGGTCGCCATCGTCCTGCCTGATCAGCAAGGCCGGCTCCTTGTCGTCCGCCTTGCGCTTGATCGTCTTGCCCTTGATCCTACGCTCGACATCCCGGGTGATTTTTTGGGTGACCTTGCCCTCCGCTGTGGAGCGCCCCCATTTCCATTCGACTTCGTTTCCGACTTCGATTTTCTGCATGCATGGCTCCTTTTTGCTCTAAGGCAAACTCAAGGGGCCGGATGAGGTTCCGAAATCAGTTCTTCAGATCGAAATCGCCATCGCGCTGAACGACATGGCGTGGGGAAGTCGGCAAGCTCTCGATCTCCTCGGCGATGAAATAGGGCGGGATATCGAGAGCCTTCAAAGCATCCCTTGTCGCCGATACCCATTTGAATTCGAGTTCATGGGTATCGACCACGCGATGAACGATATCGGTCGGATGGAACGGAAAGGTCTCCGGCAGCTCCATCCGATAGTAGAAACCGAGCTCGTGCCAGTCCTTGCTCTCGTAGTGGAAAAAATTCTCGGCCACCCAGAGCAGCGGCCCGATCTCGGCCGTCACGCCAAGCTCTTCGACCATCTCGCGTTTCAGCGTCTCTTCCGAGGTCTCGCCCATCTCGGCGCGCCCGCCCGGAAACGTCCAGAAGCTTTCATGAATGGCGCGATGGACGAGCACATGCCCGTCACGAAACGCCAGTCCGGCAATGCGCATCTGAAAAATGCGCTTCGGCTTGAACTTCATCCGGATGCGAAGATCCTGTGGCTTATCCTTCTTATTCATCTTCCAGGCTCATGCGAAACTGCGCCGCTTCCATATCCTTCGGCGGCTGCAGGCCGAGATGTTTCCACGCAACGGCAGTCAGCACGCGCCCACGTGGCGTGCGCTGGATAAAACCCTGCTGGATCATATAGGGCTCGATAATGTCCTCGATCGCGTCGCGAGGCTCCGAAAGACCCGCAGCGATCGTCTCGATCCCTACCGGGCCGCCGGCAAAATTCACCGCGATCATGTTGAGATAGCGTTTGTCGAGCTGATCGAAACCGGCATGGTCGACATTGAGGCGGATGAGCGCCTCATCGGCGATCTCCTTAGTCACGGCTTCCGCGCGGGCCACTTCGGCAAAATCGCGCACGCGACGCAAAAGACGTCCGGCAATACGCGGCGTCCCGCGTGCCCGACGGGCAATCTCGCGGGCACCGTCATCCGTCATCTTGAGGCCCATCAACCGCGCCCCACGGCGCACGATGCCTTCCAGCTCCTCGACGGTATAGAAAGACAGCCGCACCGGAATGCCGAAACGGTCGCGCAGCGGCGTCGTCAGCAGGCCTATGCGGGTGGTGGCAGCCACCAGCGTAAATTTCGAAAGGTCGATCTTCACCGAACGCGCCGCCGGTCCCTCGCCGATGATCAGATCGAGCTGAAAATCCTCCATGGCGGGATAGAGGATTTCCTCGACCGCCGGATTGAGCCGATGGATTTCATCGATGAACAGCACGTCGCGTTCTTCGAGATTGGTCAGGAGCGCGGCCAGATCCCCCGCCTTGGCAATGACCGGGCCGGAGGTCGAGCGAAAATTGACGCCGAGTTCCTTCGCCATGATCTGCGCCAGCGTCGTCTTGCCGAGGCCGGGCGGACCGACAAACAGGACATGGTCCAGTGCCTCGCCGCGGTTCTTCGCCGCCTCGATGAAAATCTTCAGATTGGCACGCGCTTCTGCCTGGCCGGTAAACTCGTCCAGCGATTGAGGCCGCAAGGCCGTATCGAGATCTTCCCCCCGCTTTTCCGGCGAGATGAGGCGGTTGTCATCGGTCATGCGAGTAATTCCATTCCGGGCACGCGGGACGCGGCCTTTTTGTCGAAAGTTTTGATCGAGGTACAGCCCGCTTCACGTGAGCGGGCTGCGATAAGGGCATCGGCAAAGTCAGCCCTATCGGTGGCCGCAAGCCGCAGGGCTTTCACGACAAGATCATGGTGCTCTATCACCAAACCACGTGTCTGCAGCAATTTTCCGATCGCTGTCATTGCATCCTGTTTTGAGAAACCAAGCCGAGACCTCAAAGCCCAATCGAGTTCAACGATAGCGATGAGTGTCAGGTAAGCGGTGTGAGACACACCCAGCCCTTCGGCAAAGCGCAATGCGGCTCGCCGCTGTTTGGGGTCATCATTCGTCAGAAAACGAACGACGACATTGGTATCAAG
This sequence comes from Hyphomicrobiales bacterium, assembly GCA_900466875.1. Taxonomy (GTDB): domain Bacteria; phylum Pseudomonadota; class Alphaproteobacteria; order Rhizobiales; family Rhizobiaceae; genus Neorhizobium. Next base: position 188,515 of record UBNQ01000003.1, read on the forward strand.
GCCGATCATCTTCATGCGGCGACATCGGAATTGCTACTGTCGTCCGTATCGAGAACGCTGTCTCCTGCCGCCTGCATGACGGCCGCATCAATCTCGTCCAGTGTAGCAGGGCCATTCGGAGGATCCCCGAGAAATCCTGCGAGATCCTTGAAGTCTATGTTCTTGGGCGTGACGACTATTTCTCCGTCCACGAGACTGTAGATCAGCTGGTCGCCGGTGCGGAGGTTGAGCGCCTCACGCATCTCTTTCGGAATGGTCACCTGCCCCTTGGCCGACAATACCGATTCCCATACTTTCATTGGACCGCTCCTGCCTTGCTGTCCGAAAAATAGCAAATTTTCCGACTGAAGCCAATTCGTCGGATTCTACCTCGCCAGTTCCTTCAATCCCAGCCGGATCAGCTTGGCGCTGTCCGCGCCTTCGCCCGCCGTCTTCAGCGCAGCCGCAACCGCATTGGCCGCCTGATCGCGCGAATAGCCGAGATTGGTCAGCGCCGACACCGCATCCGAAACCGGTGCGGCGGCAACACCCTCGCCCAATTCCTGTTTGAGACCGATATTGGCGGACGCCTCTCCGGCAAAGGCGGGCGCCTTGTTCTTGAGTTCCGTGACGAGACGCACCGCAACTTTCGGGCCGACGCCCGGAGCCCGCGAGACCGCTGTCTTGTCCTGCAGCGCGATTGCATTGGCGAGTTCGCCCGGTGTCATCGTCGAAAGAACCGCAAGCGCCACCTTCGAGCCGACACCCTGCACGCTCTGCAGCAAGCCGAACCACTCCCGCTCCAGCGCCGAAACGAAACCGAACAGTTTGAGCTGGTCCTCACGCACATAGGTCTCGATGAACAGGATCGCTGCCTCACCGACATTCAGCCTGGAGAGTGTGCGCGACGAGCAGAAGGCCTCGTAACAGACACCATGCACATCGATGAGCACATAGTCGGTGCCGATCTCGTCGATAGTGCCTTTGAGCTTGCCGATCATAACTGATGTCCTGAAAGAGGGTGAGTGTCGGGCGCGATCAGTTCTATGCCCGGAAAATAGTTGCGATAGCCGGACGGGTCGCGCGTCAGCAAAGTATATCCACGGATCGTCGCATGCGCGCCGATGAAGAAATCCGGCAACACGCGCTCACGTCGTCCGCCAGCCGACCGATACCGGCGAAAGGCATAGGAGGCTGCAAACGCAGCCGACCATGGCAGGTTTTCACGAACGAACTGGTTGCGCGGCAAAAGCGCGTCCACCGTCTCGATATCATCGTAGCGGTAGGAGAACTCGGAAAAGATGATCTGATTGATCACCACGCTGCCGCGCGCCATAGCCCCCAGCAGCTGCTGGCGTGACCATTCGAGCCAGTTGCTATCTCGCACAGCAAGGTCGACGAGAATATTGGTATCGATGAGCGTTGCCATGCGGTTCAACGATCGCGCGTGATGCGCATGAGCTCATCGGCATCAACGGACTGGTCACCCGTACCACCCAGCTGGTCGAGCGTTGCGATGAAACGATCGAGCCGCGCACGATCCGCTTCAGCAGTCGCGCCATGCTTGGGCGCAAGAGTGATGACGCCGCCTTCTACACCGAAGATCACTTCGCTGTTTGGCGCAATACCGACCAGTTCGCGAAGATCCCGCGGAATGGTTACCTGCCCCTTGGATGTGACGCGCATGACTTTTCTCCTTTAAGTAAGAAAATATCTTACCTTGAGAACAAGTCAAGAACAAACGTATTCCCACTCAACCCGCCAGTGCCTGGCGCATGCGGTTTCCGCCACGGTTATGGGCGTGGCAGATGGCGATGGCGAGCGCGTCTGCAGCATCATCGCCTTTGAATTCCGCCTTTGGCATCAGGATCCTCAGCATCATGTGGATTTGCTTCTTGTCGCCATGGCCGACACCGATGACCGACTTCTTCACGGCATTCGGTGCGTATTCCGAAACCGGTAACCCGGCCCGTGCCGGCACCAGCATGACAACGCCACGCGCCTGGCCGAGCTTCAGCGTCGCGACGGCATCCTTGTTGACGAAGGTCTGCTCCACCGCCGCCTCGTCCGGCTTGTAGGCATGAACGACTTCGGCCAAGCCGTCATGCAACTGGCAGAGACGGGAGGCGAGATCGAGATCCCCGTCCGACGTCACGGTGCCGGAGGCGACAAAGCGCAGGCTGTTGCCGATCGTCTCGATGACACCCCAGCCTGTACGACGAAGTCCGGGATCGATGCCGATGATTCGAATGATGTCTGCCATGTCTCACCCTACCTTCACCCGCCCTTGATAGCCATCGAAATATGAACAAAACGGAAACATCGAATTCGGTCTGGTTAACGCGCCGCTAACCATATGTCGCTCTACTAACATAACCCGTGCAACGACGGCCGCTTTTCCGCGTTCTGGGTGTTCTCGAATGATACGAGAGGGAGAGAGGGCGATGTCTGAACGCCAAGGTTTGTTCATGAAGATCACGGTTCTGCTTCTGTTGCAGAACGGCTTGTTGGCAATGATCGTATCCACACTCTCTCCGGGCATGTCTCTTGCCATGAAGGCGAGCCTGGCAGCGGGCGTCATTGTGTTTTCATTGACGACGGCCATGATGGCCACCCGCATCGCCGGCGGCCACACGGCACGCCCTATACCGACCAGGATATCACTGGGTCCCGCCGTTGAAAACAGCGCAATCTCCACTCCGGATCTGGCGTCGCGCGCCCCCGAACTCCCGTCGACATCGGAGCGGCTCTCCGTTGCTGGCCCACACCTCACGTCCGTGAAGAGCAACAGCGCCCTGAACGCCCATGATGATGCCACCCGCAGGAAAGAATCGGAAGAAACCCTGGGCGCATTGGATGCCGGTTTGCGGCGTCTGGCGACCGGCGACCTGTCGGTCAGCCTCGACACTCCGTTTCCCGATGGTTTCGAAGGATTGCGCGGCGATTTCAACCGGGCCGTCAGTTCGCTCAACGAAAGCCTGACGACGATCATCACCTCGGCGGGAACCCTTCACGGTGAATGTGCGGAAGCGCGCATTCGGCTGGCGCAGGAACGCTCGCAGATCCCGGATGAAGTTCCCGCACTCTCCGTCGCAGGCAATGGCCTGCGGGATATAGCGGACCTGCTGCGCGAGCAGGATGCCGCGCTGAGGGAAATCGCAACGATTGCAGCAAACGCCAAGACCTATTGGCAGACGCATTGCGAACGCGCAGCCGAAGAGAATAAGGTCTCCGTCAGCCTGCACCGCTCCGAAAAACAGGTTGGCGAAATCGCCGCGCTGATGCGCGATGTGGCTTTCCGCACCAACATGCTGTCCGTCAGCGCCAATGTCGCGGCAGCGCACACGTCTTCGCCGCAGGAAACATTGCCCGTCTTTGCCGCTGAACTGCGCAACATGGCCGAAGCAAGCGCAGCAGCAGCCAAACAGGCCTCTCTTCTGGAGCGCGACGTCACGCTCGGCCTCAGGCACGCGCGCGAACAGGCGGATCACATGTCACGGCAAGAGCAGCACGTTAGGCAGAGTTTCGAGACGATCGGCGACAAGCTCACGGCGATATCCGAAGCAACCACGATGTCATCAGATATGGTCGCCCGCAGCGGCATCATTCTCGATGGGGCGCTGAAACATTCAAGCCAGCGCCGCTCGCTCGATCACGCGCTGGAGACCGCATTCGAACGCATGGCGCAGGAGCTTGCCGTGATCAACCGCCATTGCGGACGCTTCATTCAGGTGACTGTGCTGCGCGACGACCACAGCCCGCCGGATACGCGCCCTCCTCACCATCGCAGCCACCTGAGGCTGGTGAAGACCTAGACGATGCCAGAATGGCATCCTGGTGCTTTTCTCCGCGCAAGGGTCGCATCGGCGGTTCCGGCTCCCTAGATAGGAACGACAGAATTGTTCCTTTCCAAGGTAGATCCATGATTCCGTTCTCGATACTCGATCTTTCGCCCGTCGGCGAAGGTTACTCGGTGCGCGATGCGCTCGACCAGTCCCGCCGCATGGCGATCAAGGCCGAAGAGCAGGGATACAAACGTGTCTGGCTGGCCGAGCACCACGGCATGCCAGGCATTGCCAGCGCCGCGACATCCATCGTCATCGCCCATGTGGGGGCGGCCACGAAGAAAATCCGCGTCGGATCCGGCGGCGTCATGCTGCCCAATCACTCTCCGCTGGTGATCGCCGAACAGTTCGGCACGCTGGAAGCGCTGCTGCCGGGCCGTGTCGATCTCGGTCTCGGCCGCGCCCCCGGCACCGACATGCGCACCGCCAGCGCGCTTAGACGCAACATGGACGCAGGTGCTGAAAACTTCCCGCAGGATATCGTCGAGCTGAAACACCTGCTCGGCACCCCGGTCGAGAACCAGGCGATCATCGCCGTCCCCGGCACCGAAGCCAACGTCCCGCTTTGGCTGCTTGGCTCCAGCCTCTACAGCGCCCATCTCGCCGCGGCATTGGGATTACCCTATGCCTTTGCCTCGCACTTCGCGCCCGACATGCTGATGGATGCGATTGCGATCTACCGGGAGCGTTTCCAGCCATCACCGGAACTCGACAAGCCCTATGTCATGGTCGGCGTCATGGGCGTTGCCGCCGATACCGACGACGAAGCCGAGCGTCTGTTCACCTCGTCGCAGCAGCAATTCGTCAACCTGCGCAAGAATGTCCGCACCCGTTTCCCCAAGCCGCTCGACACGATGGACGGCTTCTGGACGCCGATGGAAAAGATGAGCGTCGAGCACACGCTGCGTTACGCCGCCGTCGGCTCCGTGCCGACGATCGAAGCGAAGCTGAAGGATTTTCTGGAAGAGACCGGCGCGGACGAACTGATCGTTTCCATGCCGATCCACGACATGGACGCCCGTCTGCATTCGGTGGAATTGTTTGCGTCAATGCCGATGATGCAAAAGGAAAATTACGGGGCTTGAGGCGTTCAAGGCTGCCCCTCACCCTAACCCTCTCCCCGCGTGCGGGGCGAGGGGACGTGGCTCACGCAATGCTCAGGAAGAGCAAAGACGGTGCGGCATATCCCTTCTCCCC
>UBNQ01000003.1:193569-383676 GCA_900466875.1 Hyphomicrobiales bacterium
GGCAGGCGGATGAGGGGCAACTCTGAAGCCACCCCATCAATCTATCAGGCCGAAAGCTTGGCCATGACTTCGTCGGAGACTTCGAAGTTCGAATAGACGTTCTGCACGTCGTCATCGTCTTCCAGGTTGCCGATCAGCTTCATCAGCGACTGGGCCTTTTCCTCGTCGACCTCGATCGTGTTTTGCGCCTTCCAGATCGCCTTGACGGTTTCGGCTTCGCCGAGCACCGCTTCCAGCGCCTTGGACACTTCGTTCATGTCCTCGAAACCGCAATAGATCGTATGGCCGTCTTCGTCGGAAACGACGTCGTCGGCACCGGCTTCGATTGCCGCTTCCATGACCTTGTCGGCATCGCCGACCGAAAGCTTGTAGGTGATTTCACCGACGTGATCGAAGGAGAAGGAAACCGATCCGGTTTCGCCAAGCGCACCACCGGCCTTGGTGAAGATCGAACGCACGTTCGATGCGGTACGGTTGCGGTTGTCGGTCAGAGCCTCGACGATAACCGCCGTGCCGCCCGGACCGTAGCCTTCGTAGCGAACGGAATCATACGTCTCGGCATCGGCACCCGATGCTTTCTTGATCGCACGGTCGATATTGTCCTTCGGCATCGACTGCGCCTTGGCGTTCTGCACGGCGAGGCGCAGCGCGGCATTCATCGAAACGTCGGGCAAACCTGTTTTCGCAGCAACGGTGATTTCGCGCGCGAGCTTGGAGAACATCTTGGAACGGATACCGTCCTGCTTGCCCTTGCGGTGCATGATGTTTTTGAACTGTGAATGGCCAGCCATGGCACCCCTGATAGTTTAGCCTGTTTGGGAATGGGGCCTTATAATTTCGATAGCGCGCCCGTTCAAGGTATTTCGGTCACGCGCGCCCTTCGTGTCCGGCAAATTGAGCAGGAACAAAGCCTTCGTCACTCCGTTTGACTTTTCGAAAACAACAAAAGGAGACGCAGACGATGGCAAGCCTCACTGAAGCCCGCGAAGCACCCGAGCGCCAGCTGTGGGACGAGATCAACAGCGTTCACGCCGGCATGCTGGGACTTGAAGGCGCGCACAGGCATTTCCAGCCGATGGCGCCGAATGTCGATCAGAATACCAACACGATCTGGTTCTTCACCAAGACGGATACGGATCTGGTGCGCGCGATCGGCGCCGGCGGAAAGGCGCATTTCTGCGTCACCGGCAAGAGCCACGATTACCACGCCTGCCTGTCCGGTCTGATCCAGGTCCGCCTCGATCCCGCCAAGCGCGACGAATACTGGAGCGCGGTCACCGCAGCCTGGTACGAGCACGGTAAGGATGACCCGCTTTTGACCATGCTGGCCTTCAAAGTCGATGATGCCGAAATCTGGGCCTCCACCAACAGCACGCTGAAATTCGGCTGGGAGATCGCAAAGGCCAACTTGAAGGACGAGAAAGTTCCGGAGGTCGGCGTCAAGCAGCACCTCACCTTCTCTGCCGTTCATTAACCCGGAAATTGTTGCGGGGGCTCTCAGAGCCCCTGCGGCACCAGGATCGTCGGCTTTTTCGGCAAGGACCGCATCGACACCCTGATTGTCTTTTCCTTCGCATACGCGATGTCGAATTTTCCGTCGAACATGGCAAGAAACGTATCGAGCGGAGGTCCGAACCGGTGCATCGGCAGGATCAGCGAAGAACGCAGCCGCTGTACGACTCGGCTCATGCTGTCCGCCCCCATCGTCAATCCGCCATCGACCGGAACCATCAGGATATCGAGACGGCCGATCTGCGTATATTGCGCTTCGTTCAGCTCGAAATGCAGATGGCCGAGATGGCCGATACACAGCCCTGCCACTTCGAAGATGAAGATTGAGTTGCCATTCTCCTCGATGCCGCCGCCCCAGTTGCGAATATCGGACACGACGTTGCGGATATAGACGTCGCCGATCATCTCCTGATGCACCGCCTTGTCACCCGGCACATCGCTCCAGCCGTGCAGGACGGTCCTGATCCCCGGATCGGGCGTCAGCGTGTAATGCGTCGAATGCGCCCGGTTCATCGTCACCACATCCGGCAGCCTGTCGGGCCTATAAACGCCGCTGTAATCGGTCGCAATCCCGATCCCGTCCGGTGTCTCTATGAAATAGGTGGAATGGCCGACGAAGGTGATCCTCACCTCCTCCCGTTCGGCAAGCGTCAAAGCCTTGCCTGCTTGCGCAAGCTGCACGCCCGGTGGTGTAAAACTGGCGAACTGCACCTTCGGCAGACTCTGAGCGATCGCCTGGCATTGGCTGATCGGAAGACCTGCATCCTGTGCATGAGCCGAGGAAACTGCCGAGATAAGAAAGGCCGAAAAACCGAATGCGAGAGTTCGCAGCTTCATGCCACACTCCGAGAACCGCGTTCATGCTCATTCCGGCTGAGAGGATGCGGGAAGCCCGGGAAAGCGTCCAGCAGGCAATGAAGATCAACGCCTCACAATTCCGTCATTCGGGCTTCCGCAAAAGCCCGATGAACATAGGCTGCGGCCCTGCGGCATCAGCATCAGATGATCAGCACCCGATGCCCGAACGGCGTATCGTCGTCGAAATTGCGCGTGCCGATACGATCGCTCTCACCCGAAAGCCTGTCATCTTCCCCCGCATCGTCGCGTGTTTCCGATGCCGTAGCCTCCTGCGGCCGATGCAGATGCCTATCATCAGGCGAGCCTGACGACTCCTCGTCTTCCACGGTCTGTTCACGCTGCTCGCGAAACTGCTTCATTGCCGCAAGGTCGGCGTTTATCTGGGACTGGCGTTCGGCCGCCCAGACATTGTCGGGTTCGGCTCGGCTGACGACACTGCTGTCGACCTGGGTCGCAGTAGAGGCGGACGTCGAAGATATGCGGCTTACGGGTGTCACCATCTGATATCCTCCAGCATGCAGGCCCCTGCCCCGATTAAACGCCGGGCCAAACGGTCACATGCAGGAATGATAGCACGAAAGGCGCAGCGTCCCAATCAACGCCAGAAGCTGGGAATGGTTTCCGCCAGCCGCGGCCCGATCCGGATTGGCTCGATCTTTTCGGCAAGGCCGGTCGTATCCGAGATCTCGATGCCGAGGCCGCAGAGCGTCGCCGGCCCATGCGCCGCCTCGAAACGGCCCTTCGGCATTTTCGAGATGAAACGGTTGAGCGGCTCTTCCTTCTCCATGCCGAGAGACGAGTCGTAGTCGCCGCACATGCCGGCATCCGACATGTAGCCGGTACCGCCGTTCAGGATCTGGCAATCGGCCGTCGGCACATGGGTATGGGTCCCGACGACGAGCGAGGCGCGCCCGTCGACGAAATGCCCAAAGCACTGCTTCTCGCTGGTCGCTTCCGCATGGAAGTCGAAGATGATCGCATCCGCCTGCTCCTTCAAGGGAGCGGCATCGAGAATGACCTCGGCGCTCTTGAAGGGATCGTCGAGTTCCGGATGCATGAATACCCGGCCCATGATATTGGCGACCAGAATGCGCGCACCGTTGCGGGCGTAATAGAGACCCGACCCCTTGCCGGGCGTGCCGGCGGGATAGTTCGCAGGCCGCAGGAACTGGTCGTGGCGGCCGGCGAACGTGACGGCCTCCTTCTGGTCCCAGACGTGATTGCCGGTCGTGACGACGTCGGCACCGGCATTGATCGTCTCGAGAAAGATGTCTTCAGTGATGCCGAAGCCGCCCGCCGCGTTCTCGCCGTTGACGATGACGAAATCGAGCTTCAGGTCGGAAATCAGGCCCGGCAGTTTTTCCCATACGGTCGTGCGGCCGGTCTTGCCGACCATGTCACCTAGAAAGAGAAGGCGCATTCCTATCCAATCTTTACAATGGCCTCATCGGACAGATCACGAAAGCCGCTTTCAGTCAGGATCCCGTGAAGCCTTATATCATGAGGTTCGTCGGGAACTGATGCCACTTCCTGGCAGTCGAATGCAATGCCGATCAGCCGTGGATTGCAGCCTTTTTGCTGGAACCGGTGAATCGCACGGTCATAATAACCGCCGCCATAGCCGATCCGATGGCCTCTGCGGTCGAACGCCGCAAGCGGCACCAGCATGATGTCGGGTTCGAGTTCAGTGACTTCAGGCCCGGGTCCGACTGTGCCGAAGACACCCGCGACAAGCTCGGCCCCATGCACGAATTCGCGGAAAACGATCGTTTGCTTGTCGAGCACGACCGGCACGCAGATACGCGCGCCGCGATCTCTCAGAAGGTCAAGCAGCGGGCGAACATCGACCTCGGAGCGGATCGGCAAAAAGCCCGATACGATACTCTGCTCACCGAGATCGATTGCCCCCATGCCATGCGATGCCAGCGACAGGCTTTTTTCCATACGCTCAGCCGTGTCTATCGCATCGCGTGCCGCGAGCCTCTCGGCCCGCAGCTTCTCCTTGATGGTCTGGCCCGGCATCAGCCCTTCTCGGCTGCGCGCGACACGAGCAGCTTGTCGATCCGGCGGCCGTCGAGATCGATGACCTCGAAGGTCCAGCCATGCGTCGTGAACTTCTCGCCGAGTTCCGGCAGGTGCTTCAACTCGTCCAGCACGAAACCGGCAACGGTCTCGTAGCCGGGATCCTCCTCGACCGATATTCCCATCTGGGCGCCGAACTCATCCACCGGCATCCAGCCGGCAATGAGAAACGAGCCGTCGTCCCGCGCCACGATGGCGGGCTCTTCGGTCGAATTCTCCTGGAACACGCCGGTGATCGCCTCGAGCACGTCGCCCGAGCTGATAATACCTTCGAAATGGCCGTATTCGTCATAGACCAGCACCATATGCGCCGGTGCCTTTCTCAGCGCCTGGATCACGTCGAGTGCGCCTGTCAGGTCGGAGACGACCGGAGCCTCGCGCATCGCGGCCTGGATGTCGAACGGCCTTCCGCCAGCCATGAAGTCGTAGGCGTCCTTGACGAAAAGTACGCCGAGGATTTCGTCGGAGCTGCCCTTGCGAACCGGCAGGCGCGAACGCGTCGTGGCACGAAGCTGGGCGCGGATTTCCTCCGGCTCGTCCTCCGTGTCGATCACCTCGACATCGCGACGCGGCGTCATCAGGCCACGGGCGGTGCGGTCGGCAAGCCGCATCACGCCGGAAATCATCTCGGACTCGCCGCTTTCGATCACGCCGGCGCTCTTCGCTTCGGCAAGAACCGTACGGATTTCCTCATCCGTCACCCTGTCTTCCGATTCTCCCTTCTGGCCGAGAATCGCCAGAACGAAGCGGCCGGAAATATCGAGGAACCAGACGACCGGCGCACCGACAGTCGCAACAAGCTTCATCGCCGGCGCAACACGCGCCGCAACCATCTCGGGCGCACGCAGGGCAATCTGCTTGGGCACAAGTTCGCCGAGGATCAGCGACATGTAGGTAATGACGACAACGACGCCGCCGACGCCGAGCCAGTCGGCAAGATTTTCCGCCATGCCCTGGGCTTCGAGCCAGCCGGTCAGACGCGTGCCGAGCGTCGCGCCGGAAAACGCGCCGGAGAGAACGCCGACCAGCGTAATGCCGATCTGTACGGAGGAAAGAAAGCGGCCTGGATCTTCAGCGAGTTTGATCGCCGTGGCCGCGCCACGATTGCCCTGTTCGGCCATGACCCTGAGACGGACGGGGCGGGATGAAACAACGGCAAGTTCCGACATCGCAAGAACACCATTCAAAATGGTGAGTGCAACGACGATAAGGATTTCGGTTAACAAAAGGTGCTCTTAGGCTGGGACAATATCCTGCGCACAAAAACGTTGACCGCTTGCGGCGGCTGCCGTTGACTTACTGATGTGATCTCGCGCGCAGTTCGGAAAACCGTCAGCCGGTTCTCGGAACTGCGCACCATCACCTGTGAGCAGAAATCATAAGGTCCGCGTGACCGTATTGCAATGGCTGGAACAACTGAAGTCGCCCGCCGCTCAAACAGATAGCGCGATCGTCATTTCCGCACGCGTGCCCACCGGGCGCGGCACGTATTCGATCGAGGATCCGAGTGTCGAGGCCATGGACTTGACGATCCGGCTTCCCAGACCGGTTCCCCGTACGATATCGCCCTCTTTCCAGCCGATCCCGTCGTCCTCCACGGCAAGCAATGCCTTGCCGTCCGGCTGGCGCGTCAGAAGGACGCGCACCTCGCCTTCCGCACCCGGCTCGTACGCGTATTTCAGCGCATTGGTCAGAAGTTCGGTGACGATCATGCCCACGGAGACGGCACGATCCGATGTCAGCATCACCTCGTCGGCAGAAAGCCGTATCGACGGACCCTGGCGGTCGGTTACCGTCCCCTGCACCTCGTTGACGAGCGTGCCAAGATACTTGTCCATCTCCACCTGCCGCACATCATCGGACGTGTAGAGGCTTCGGTGCATGCCAGCGATGGCGGAAATCCGCGCCTGCGTTTCGGCGAGCGCGGCCTTCACGTCGTCGTTCTTGCTGCTTCCGGCCTGAAGCCGGATCAACGCCGCCACGAGTGCCAGACTGTTGGCCACACGATGGTTCACCTCGGCAAGCAGGACCTCCGCCCGTTCCTTGCCGATGCGGATTTCCTGGTCAGCCTTTTCCTTCTCGCGCCACAGGTCTGCGGTCGAGATCGCCTGGCCGATCGCATTCTGCATCAGCGGGAGAAACTCATCGCCGACCGTCTTGATGACGTAATCGGACGCGCCGTTCTTCATCGCCTCGATGGCGATCGTCGCTTCGCTGGAACCGGTGACGTAGATGACCGGAGCCGAGCAGCCGCGCTCCAGCAGGCGATGGAAGATATCCATCCCGGTCTCGGCACGAAGATAATGGTCGAGAACGATAGCATCGATCCCGCCTTTTTCGAACGCCGCCATCGCGCTTTCACCGTCGACGGCCGTGACGACATTGTAGCCGGCACGTCCAAGATGGCGTTCCGCGAGACGGGCCAGTGCGACATCGTCGTCAACATAAAGGATCGTTCGCGGCATATCTTCTCGTTATTGTCCGGGGATCTGCATCACGGAAAAGAACAGGCCCAGCTGTCGAATGGCGTGTGCAAAACTCTCATATTCCACTGGCTTGGTAATATAGACATTCGCGCCAAGATCGTAACAGCGCTGAATCTCCCGCTCGTCGTCCGTCGTCGTGAGGATCACCACAGGCAGCCGTTTTGCATGAGGGTTGGACTTCACCTTCTCGAGGATGTCAATACCCGACATATCGGGAAGGTTGAGATCGAGCAGGATCAGAAGATGACGATCGCTGCTGACCATTCCCGAGCGGTCCGCGCCCAGAATGTAATCCAGCGCATCGGTCCCATTGGTGAACGGCACGATCTCGTTGTTGACGCCGGCACGGCGCACATTCTTCTCGATCAGACGGGCATGCCCCTCGTCATCCTCGATCATCACGATGGTAACTTCTTTGCCGGCAGCTTTCATGGCCCGCTACTCCTAACATACTGGGACAAATCCATGGGCAGGCGGATGATGAATGTCGCTCCGCCGCCCAGCGTGGATGTCACAGTAATTTCACCGCCTAAATTTCTGACTAACGATCGCACATGCGCAAGTCCGATCCCCTCGCCCGGCTTGTCCTGCACGCCGGCCCTGCGGAAAAGCTCGAAGACACGCTCGTGATCTTCCGGCGCGATCCCGCGACCATTGTCCGCCACCTCGATCCGGACCGTGCCACGCCCCATCGGAGACGCCTTCACCGAAAGCTTGAGCGGACGCTCGGGATGTTTGTATTTCACCGCATTGTCGAACAGGTTACCGAAGATCTGCTCCATTGAAAACCGGTCGGTCAAAAGGCCGCGGGCGGCACCGACGGAGATACTGACCTCGCCCCCGGTTTCGCTGACCTGGTGGTGCACGCTTGCAGCCGTCGTTTCCAGCAATTCGCCGAGATCGACGCGTTCGGGCTTCAGCTCGCGGCGGCCGTCTCGCGAAATCTTCAGAATCGCATTGATCAGGGCATCCATCTTCTTCGTCGAGGAGCGGATGAAGCCGATTGCCTCCGGTAGATCCTCCTCCACCGCAAGGCGCGCCTCGCGCACATCGCCTTCGCTCGGCGCCGCCCCGTCCGCCAGCACGTAAGCGCTGATCGACTTGAGCGATGCATCCAGCTCGCTGGTAAAGCCCATGATATTGACGAGCGGCGCCCTCAGGTCGTGGGACACGATATAGGCGTATCGCTGGATTTCGCGATTGGCCTGTATCAGGTCTTCGGTGCGTTCCGTGACACGCTCCTCGAGCCCGACATTCAGCTCCTCGACCTCGGCGCGCGCGTGATCCAGCTCGCGCACATGCTGCATCACCAGTGCAATCGCACCGCCGACAACGAGGATGATCATCAGGCCGCCGCCGAGCGTGACATATTGAAGCGTTCCCGCAATTTCGCGGATTTCATCGATACCCTTTATCAGGTGTCCGTCCAGCTCCTGGACGACGTCGCCTATCGTTTGCCGAAGCTGCTGCATGACGACGAAACCGGATTCGTTGCGCACGATGGCGACGGCATCGGCCACCTTGCCCTCGCTTGCAAGATTGAGCGTCGACTGCATCTCCGTCACCTTCTCGGCGATCAGGCGGCGGATGTCGTCAAGCGGCACATGGACCGTGCTTTGATTGGTCGCGACACGGTTCAACCGATCGACCTGGGCCGGGAGTGCTTCGAGCGCCTTCTGATAAGGCTCCAGAAAAGCTTCGTTTTGCACCAGAAGATAGCCACGCTGGCTGGACTCCGCCGAATTGAGCAGGATCAGCATGTCGGCGGCCACGGATCGCACGGCCCTCAATTTCGTGACGTCGTCGAAATAGGTCCGCGTCATCGACGCGAGAAAGAAGGACGATAGAACGATGGCGAGCAGCAGCCCTGCACCGATCAAAAGCATGAGAAGCGAAGACCGGGCAAACTTGGCATTTGAAAAGGGCATGAAGGAAACCGTCGATTGAGATGGACGGAATGACCTTGTCCGCAACGCTGGCATTGTCAATGCATATCCGGCCGCAGCCGGAATGCATGCACGACAATCGAAAAGAGATAAGCGCGATCCACGGCGACCGATGGAGGTTTACGATCCTGGGTGCCTACAAACGTAGGTGGGCGCCATATGTCCAAGCCCACGGGCCTGGTCAGGGACAGCTCCCTTTGGATCGAGTATGGCCCCAGGGATTGTGGTTCCTGTCGGGAAGCGCAGAACGCATCCGCAATATATGTTCGATCCACAGACAGCGCCAGTGGTCCGCACTCTATTTTTTGCAGTGATCAGCTGATCTCGGCCGGCGTGCGCCCGTTGAGTTTTGCGGCAAGCCCTTCGATCCGCGCCGCGAGCTCCGCGATGGTCGAGACAAGCACCTGCTCGTTGCGCTGCTGCACTTCGAGCGACCCGTCGCGGTTGGACTTCAAGGCATCCAGTTCCGCTTCGAGCGTTGAAACCTTGCGTGTCATCTCGGACAGTTCGTCCATGATCATGATACCGGCCATAACCGTTATCCTCAGGTCGCCGATCTCGCCGAACTGACCTTTGAGATGGCCGACATACCGGTCGAGCCTGTCGGCGAGCTGGGTCAGGTGGTCTTCCTGCCCCTCTTCGCAGGCCATGCGATAGGCCTTGCCATCGATCGTGACTGTAATCTGAGCCATCAAATTCTCCCGTCAGCGATCGAGCACGGCGCGGATCGTTTCCATGGCCGTCACCAGTCGACGAGACACTTCGCGATTGACTTCTTCCAGACGATTGGCACGAAATTGCGACTGGTCGAGTTCCTGGGCCAGACGGGCGCGGTCGGCATGGACCCGACGCACTTCGCTATCGACGTCGCGGTTCTCGCGCTGACGCTCGATACGGGCATCCACGGCATTTTCGAGACTGCCCACCGCTGCGCGGAGTTCCGAAAGCGCCACCTCAACCGTCTTTTCTGCCGGCATCCATCATATCCCGTGAGAATGCGAAGAAGACCGAATCGTGCAGCCAAACCTCGCCATTAGGGAAAACAGATTAAGCACCGGTTGAAAGCCGGTCAACAAACCACCGCCGTCTCTGCACCATCGACTTGTGGATCAAGCGCCTTATATCGTTTTTGCACATGTCTACGCAAACAAGCGGCGGCCTATCACAAGCCTGCTCAATATATAATCGCTATAGCCCCACTTTTGTTGACTTGCGCGCGCCACCTGATATGGATCAGGCGCTCCCTCAAAGGGCCCATCAACGGGCCTCTGACCGACACTCGGATACAGTGGATTAGCCATGACTTCTCGCGAACAAAACGACCGGATGGCAAATGCGATCCGTTTCCTCGCCATGGATGCCGTCGAAAAGGCGAATTCCGGCCACCCAGGCATGCCGATGGGCATGGCCGACGTGGCAACGGTCCTGTTCTCCAAATACCTGAAGTTCGACCCGACGAAACCGAACTGGCCCGACCGCGACCGCTTCGTGCTGTCGGCCGGCCACGGTTCGATGCTTCTTTATTCCGTTCTCTATCTGACCGGTTATCCGGACATGACGGTGGAAGACCTTAAAGGTTTCCGCCAGCTCGGTTCCAAGACCGCCGGTCATCCGGAATATGGTCACGCCACCGGTATCGAGACGACCACCGGTCCGCTCGGCCAGGGCATTGCCAATGCCGTCGGCATGGCGATCGCCGAGCGCAAGCTCGCCGACGAATTCGGCTCCGACCTGCAGGATCACTATACATACGTGGTCAACGGCGACGGCTGCCTGATGGAAGGCATCTCCCATGAAGCCATCGCGCTTGCCGGCCACCTGAAGCTGAACAAGCTGGTTCTCTTCTGGGACGACAACTCGATCACCATCGATGGCGCTGTCTCTCTCTCGGATTCGACCGACCAGATCGCCCGCTTCAAGGCGGTCAACTGGCATACGATCCAGATCGACGGTCATGACCAGGCCGCGATCGCAGCTGCGATCGAAGAGGCCCACAAGTCCGACAAGCCGACCTTCATCGCCTGCAAGACCGTCATCGGTTTCGGCGCTCCGAACAAGGCCGGCAGCCACAAGGTGCACGGTTCCCCGCTCGGTGCGGAAGAAATCGCCGCCACCCGCAAGGCGCTGAACTGGGAATACGAACCCTTCGTCGTTCCGAACGACGTTCTCTCCGAATGGCGCGCCGCCGGCACCCGCTCGGTCGATGCCGTCAAGGCATGGGAAGGCCGCCTCGAAAAGTCCGACAAGAAGGCCGAATTCGACCGCCGCTTTGCCGGCGACCTGCCGGCAGGCTTCGACGCCGCTATTCTCGACTACAAGAAGAAGCTCGCCGAAACCAAGCCGACGATCGCGACCCGCAAGGCTTCCGAAGACGCGCTCGAAGTCATCAACGGCTTCCTTCCGGAAACGATCGGCGGCTCTGCCGACCTGACGCCGTCGAACAACACCAAGACCAGCCAGATGCATTCGATCACGCCGACGGATTTCGCCGGCCGTTACATGCACTGGGGTATCCGCGAGCACGGCATGGCGTCCGCCATGAACGGCATCGCGCTGCACGGCGGCCTGATCCCTTACGGCGGCGGCTTCATGATCTTCTCGGATTATTGCCGCCCGCCGATCCGCCTTGCCTCGCTGATGGGCATCCGCGTCATCCACGTGCTGACGCATGATTCGATCGGCGTCGGCGAAGACGGCCCGACCCACCAGCCGGTCGAACAGATGGCATCGCTGCGCGCCATCCCGAACCTGATGATGTTCCGCCCGGCCGATGCGGTCGAAACTGCCGAATGCTGGCAGATCGCCGTCTCGACCAAGGATCGTCCGTCTGGTCTCGCGCTCACCCGCCAGAACCTGACGACCGTTCGCACGGAGTATTCTGAAGAGAACCGCTCGGCCAAGGGCGCCTACACGCTGTCCGGCGATGCCGACGCCAAGGTCACGATCTTTGCCTCCGGCTCGGAAGTCGAACTGGCCGTTGCTGCAGCAAAGACGCTCGGCGAAAAGGGCACGACCGTCCGCGTCGTCTCGGTTCCGTCGACCGAACTGTTCTTCGAACAGCCGGACGCCTACCGCGCCGAGATCCTCGGAAAATCACCGGTCAAGATTGCCGTCGAAGCCGGCGTTCGCGAAGGCTGGGATGCGTTTATCGGTCCTGAAGGCACGTTTGTCGGCATGAAGGGCTTTGGCGCTTCCGGCCCGGCCAAGGACGTCTTCAAGCACTTTGGCATCACGGCGGACGCCGTCGTCGCTGCCGCTGTCGCAAAAATTTAATGCTACCGACTGCCCTAGATCAAAGTAGGGCAGTCACAACCCGCGTTAAAACGTAGCCCCATTATCAGGGAGTAAAGCTCATATGACTGTAAAGGTTGCCATTAACGGCTTCGGCCGTATCGGCCGCAACGTCCTCCGCGCCATCGTCGAATCCGGTCGCACCGACATCGAAGTCGTTGCCATCAACGACCTCGGCCCGGTTGAAACCAATGCCCATCTGCTCCGCTACGATTCGATCCACGGCAAGTTCCCGGCCGATGTGAAGGTCGACGGCGACAGCATCACCGTTGCCGGCGGCAAGCCGATCAAGGTCACTGCCGTTCGCGACCCGGCCCAGCTTCCCCACAAGGAACTCGGCGTAGACATCGCTCTGGAATGCACCGGTATCTTCACCTCGCGTGAAAAAGCTGCGGCCCACCTGACCGCCGGCGCCAAGCGCGTCATCATCTCGGCCCCGGGCGAAGGCGCAGACCTGACCGTCGTCTTCGGCGTCAACGACGACCAGCTGACCAAGGATCACCTGGTCATCTCCAACGCGTCGTGCACGACGAACTGCCTGGTTCCGGTCGTCAAGGCTCTGGATGACGCCGTCGGCATCGACCACGGCTTTATGACCACGATCCACTCCTACACGGGTGACCAGCCGACGCTCGACACCATGCACAAGGACCTGTACCGCGCCCGCGCCGCAGCCCTGTCCATGATCCCGACCTCGACCGGCGCAGCAAAGGCTGTCGGCCTGGTTCTGCCGCACCTCAAGGGCCGTCTCGATGGCACCTCGATCCGCGTGCCGACCCCGAACGTCTCGGTCGTCGACTTCAAGTTCGTCGCCAAGAAGAACACCACGGTTGCCGAAATCAACGAAGCCATCAAGGCTGCCGCCAACGGCAAGCTGAAGGGCATCCTCGGCTACACCGAAGAGCCGCTGGTTTCCCGCGACTTCAACCACGACAGCCATTCCTCGATCTTCGCGATCGACCAGACCAAGGTGCTGGAAGGCAACTTCGTCCGCGTCCTGTCCTGGTACGACAACGAATGGGGCTTCTCCAACCGTATGGCCGACACTTCGGTCGCGCTGGCAAAGCTGCTCTAAGCCAGGACTTCAAACCCCGCACACAACGATGAAGCCCCCCTCCTTCGATGAAGGAGGGGGCTTTTCTTTTTGGGTAGGTCACTCAACGATGGCAGCAGGCCGTCTTTGTTATCCCGGACGTCCGCAGCCCCCCTACATTCAGGCTGCCCCGAACTCTTCGATGATTGCCTGCACGAAGCTTTGCACCTTGACCGTCGGCCGCCGTCCCGCCGGATAGATGACATGCATCGGCCGGGTCGGCCCTTCATAATCCGGCAGGACCCGAACAAGCCGGCCGGCCTCGATTTCCGCTTGCAGCACTCCCTCCGGCCCGAGCGTGATCCCATGACCTTCGATCGCCGCATGCAGCAGCGCCTTCCAGTCGTTGCTGCGCAGACGCCCCGTCGCGCGCACCTCCTCGATCTTGCCGTCGCGACTGAATTGCCAGCGACAAGGGATGGACGGCGACCAATAGGCATAGGCAAGGCAATCGTGCTGCCTCAGCTCGGCCGGAGTTCGCGGGACGCCACGCCGCTCAAGATAATCCGGCGATGCGCAGGCAACCAGCCGGTAAGGTGCAAGGGGATGGGCCACGAGCGAGGCGTCGTTGACATCGCCCACCCGCACCATCACCTCGAAACCTTCTTCGAGCGGATCGACGAAACGATCGTTGAGCGTCAGGTCGATCTGCATGTCGGGATACCGGTTGAGATAACGGGTCACGAATGGCGCGAGACTGAAGGCGCCGAAAGTCAAAGGAGCATTGACCCGCAATACACCCTTCGGCTTGCTGCGCATGTCCTGAGCCACGGATTCGGCAGCATCGACCTCCAGAAGGAGATGCTTGCAGCGGTCATAATAGGCTCTCCCCACATCGGTGAGGCTCTGCCGCCGTGTTGTTCTGTGGAGCAGAGCAGTTCCCAGTCGATCCTCGAGGTAAACAACATGTTTGGCCACCATCTGCGGGGACATGCCCATCGCTTCCGCAACTGCCGCAAAAGAGCCGAGCTCAACGGCTTTGACGAAGACCGCCATACTGGTAAGCCTGTCCACAATTCCCTCCTCCTGATTGGCAATGTCGTTCAATGATGGATATTTATCCCAATTACGATGGCAATTAAATCTCCGTTATCGCATCACCGACACGGAGAAACAGATATGAAAATCGGCATCATCGGCGCAGGCATGGTTGGGCGCGCTATCTGCAAGCTTGCAGTGGGCGCAGGCCATAAGGTCATGTTGAGCAATTCGCGCGGGCCGCAGACAATGTTCAGCCTAAGCCGTGGCCTTGCCTGTGAGGTCGGAACGGTCGAGGAGGCATCCGCCTTTGGCGACATCGTTGTTGTTGCCATTCCGCTTGCAGCCTATCGGTCCATCCCGGTTGAACCGTTGGCAGGCAAAGTGGTTATCGACTCGAACAACTACTATCCCGAGCGCGACGGCAATATCCCCGAACTGGACACAGGCTCTGTCACGACGAGTGAACTGCTCGCGCACCATCTGCCGGAATCGCGGATCGTCAAAGCCTTCAATGCGGTTACGATGAACGATCTCGAAAAGGACGGGCGCGTCCAGGGCTCATCGGATCGACGTGCCCTGCCTGTTGCGGGAAACAGTTCCGACGACAAGGCGATCGCGGTCACACTTTACGACGAATTCGGTTATGACGCAGTCGATGTCGGCCCCCTATCCGAAGGCTGGCGATTTGAGCGCGGCACACCGACATACTGCATACCGATGACCGCTGCCGAATTGAAAAACGCTTTGGCGGGCACAACACGCTAGAGCCGGGGGCTCCATCCATTGCCGCTACCGATGGCGACCTCTTGCTGCTCATGTCAGGAGATCAAGCCAAAGCCATATCCACGGCATGGTTCGGTCCGCGCATCTTCGACTGGAACAAGACCCGGCGATTATCGGCCTCATGCGGCAATGGTGTTTCCGCAAGCCGCGATGCGCGCGAGATCGCGCATCGCCAAAACCTCGTTCGCATTTGGCAAGCTGCGGCAGAAATTGACATCGCACGAGGAAAGGGGGCCGAAATGCCCCTTTCCTGTTTTCAACAACACTCCACTGCCTCGGCTTGAACGCGCGCCTCGCGGTAAGCATCAGCTGCAATACCGCTGCACAGATCTGCCCACTCGCACCCGCGGCAGGCTTTTCGCGTGACCCCGTCGGCAAAAGCTTTCCGCATCCGCGCCAGCAGCATCGGGTGCAGCTCGATACCGCTGCCGGCCGAAATCGTCATGTCGAGAAGATCGCCGATGTCGGCCGCAGCCTGCGCGTCCCGCAGGCGCACACTGTCGCGATGACAGTGCGGATCAGGCTCGCAGAGAAGTGCTGCACAGACATCATCCGGCCCGTCGACGATCAGGACACTTTCCCCCTCCGACAGCCTGCGGGCAATGCGGTCGTAATTGGCCACGAAACCGGGCGTATATCCCTTGCCCACATAGGTGAGCAGGCAAAGGAGATGGTGAGGCCGCAGCCGAACCGTCATGCGGCAAGCTTTGCCCGGCCGCGCACCAGCAGCCGCAGGAGAGCAGCACCGAGCGCGGATTTCAGCACTGCTCCGACGAGGAAGGGCAGCACTCCGAACAGAAAAGCCTTTTCCGCACCGATCATGAAGGCCAGCACGACACCGCCGATAACAAGGCACAGGAGGTTGGCGAGCATCATGGCCACAAACGCCATAACCGGACGATGACCGTTCCAGCCCTTTTCCGCCAGAAAACCTGTCATCGCGGCAATGACAGGGAAGGAAAAGAGATAACCGGATGTCGGCCCCACGAACGGATGAAGTCCGGCAGCCCCGTTAGCCAGAACCGGCATGCCCATGGCGGCTTCGGCAAGCCATGCGACAACCGTCGCCGTCCCCAGACGCCAGCCGTAAAGCGCGCCGATCAGCGTGACAGCCAGCGTCTGCATGGTGATCGGCACAGGTATCATCGGCACCGAAACATAGGAAGATGCTGCGAGGATACCGGTGCCAAGCACGACAGCCAGGCCCCGCAGGACGAGCGGAGCATTCTGCAGATCAAGCGGGCTGAAAGCCGGTTTGGCAACACGTGTAGAAGTGTGGTTCATAGGGATCTCCAAATTATAGATAATTATTAGAATCTATAGCTAATGACTCCACAGAACGAACGAATTGGCAAGTTGCAAAAATCGCAACCTGCAAAACCGATTGAAATTGCGACAGAATTTCAGCCTTTGCGAGGGCTCTGACCAACCCATTGCACATGACGTGCAAGCACCGAGGCCGCCTGTTCGACATCCCCGACCCTGAGCGAGGAGAGGATGGCACGATGATCCCGATCCGTTGGCGCCTCCCACTCGGCCCGCCATCCGGAAAACAGCAATCGGGCACTGACCACGTGCAGGTCCTCGATAGATTTCAGGAGACGCGGCATGCCGCAAGGATTTAGGATCAAACGATGAAAGCTTCGGTTTGCCTCGTCCCAAGCCTGCACGTCGAGAGCCTTTTCACCGGCATGGTTCGCGGCCTCGGCGGCATCGAGGATCGCCCTTGTGAGATGAGGCGCTGCATGACGCAACGCCAGCACTTCCAGGGCGGCTCGCATTTCGGCCACCTCTTTCACCTCGTCGAGACTGAAACCCGCGACCCTCACCCCCCGGCGCGGCTCGCTGACGACCAGCCCCTGCGCCTCCAGTCGCCGAAAGGCTTCACGCACCGGCACATGACTGGCACCGAACTCGTCGGCAATGTGATCCTGCCTGAGCCTTGCCCCGGCGGCGATCACGCCGGTAACTATTCGCTCGGCAAGTTCTCGACTGATACGGGAGGCGATCGTGTCTGATTTGGCTGTCGTCATGAATTATAGATAATTCATGACGACACGGCCGTCGAGCATTCGACCGACATCTTGTTGGCTTAGCCAACAGGACAACACGCTCGCCCCAGCTTTTCAGCGAAGCATGCATCAGACCCGCCGAGCAGGCCCACCTCCAGGCATGGGGATGCCATGGCTGCTCCGCCTAGCGATTTCACGGCCTTACACCTTCGATCGTCCCCGCCCTCCCGATCCATGCCTACACCCCCCCTGCTTCCGTCGCCGGAGTGTTGCGCGAGACGTTCGCGGGCAGGCGGGAGCCGGCGCTTTCGCTTGAACCGTAACGTGCGGCAAGGGCGAAAGGGGTGAAATGCATGAAGGCTGCGGCTCAACACCACAGCCTCCTATCAAGCCTCCCCCCGGCAGCCATGCCGGGTTCGGTTGAGCCGTCCAAGCATCAGCGAAAGCCGATGTGCAGAGAGGCGAGAGGATCACCCGTAGGGACCGGAAGTCCCGAGAAAACGCCGAAGGCCACGCGAATGCGGAGCCAATTCATCTACCCCATTGAGGTTCCGCATTCGTGTGGGCTCTCCGATTTTTGAAATGCTGAAAGCACCAAGGGATGAGACCGTGTTTTTTCCGCCCTGCCCTTCTCTTGCCGGAATTGTTCCTGCCTATTGCTTCCAGTAAAGATTCGCTCCGGCCTGTGCCGGATCTGCCCCCGCTCCGACACACGACCCGCGACCGAAAACCGGTTTCGCGACCAGCACGTGCTGCCCGAGACGGGAGCAAGCGGTAAACGAAGAGGTCGGAGCCTTTGGAGGCGTTTTATATCGTATTGCTGATCGGCACGCTTCTGGTGCTGGTTTCCGCCTTCTCAAGCCTTCTCGCCTTCCGCTTCGGCGCCCCGCTGCTTCTCGTCTTCCTCGCGATAGGCCTTCTCGCCGGCGTTGACGGGCTCGGCATCCAGTTTTCCAACTACCCCTTCACCTTCATGCTGGGATCGCTGGCACTGGCCGTGATCCTGTTCGACTCCGGCTTCATCACCCCGATCCATTCGTTCAAGATCGCCGCGGTTCCGGCAGTCACGCTGGCAACGGTCGGCGTGTTGCTGACCGCCAGCATCTTCGCCTTTGCGGCGGCAATGTTTCTGAACCTCGGCTGGCTGGAGGGTCTGTTGCTCGGCTCCATCGTCGCCTCGACCGATGCGGCCGCCGTCTTCTTTCTTCTGCGCATCGGCGGCATCAACATCCGCGACAAGGTGCGCTCGACGCTCGAAGTCGAATCCGGCACCAACGATCCGATGGCGATTTTCCTGACGATCGCGATTGCAGAACTGATCGGAACCGGCCAGCGGCTTTCCGGCATCGACCTGCATTTCTTCCTCACCTTCTTCGAGGAAATGGGGCTGGGCGTCATCTTCGGCCTGCTCGGCGGCATGATGATCGTTTCGATCCTCAACCGCTTCACCTCGGACCGGGGCTTGGCGCCGATCTTCGTGCTGACACTGGCGCTGCTCGTCTTTGCTTTTACCGGCGCGATGGGCGGTAGCGGCTTTCTCGCGGTCTACGTCGCCGGCATGTATGCCGGCAATCGCAAAATGTTCGCCAAGCAGCAGATCATGCGCTTCAACGAGGGCCTGACCTGGCTTGCCCAGATCATCATGTTCCTGGTCCTCGGCCTGCTCGCCACGCCATCGCAATTCCCGAGCATTCTCCTGCCGGCTGTCGGCCTTGCACTTTTTCTCATCTTCGTCGCCCGCCCGATCGCCGTGTGGCTGAGCCTGCTGCCTTTCGATTTCACCCAGCAGGAAATCGGCTTCGTCGCCTGGGTCGGCCTGCGCGGGGCCGTCTCGATCCTGCTCGCGATCATGCCGCTCCTGAGCGGCGTCGAGAATGGCGAACTCTATTTCAACGTCGCTTTCATCATCGTTCTCGTCTCGCTTTGCCTGCAGGGCTGGACGATCAAGCCGGTCGCAACACGCCTCGGCCTCATCATTCCGCCGCGCATGGGGGCGGTCGAAAAGATCGAGCTGGATCTGCCGGGCGCTGCCCAGCACGAGCTGATTTCCTACAAGGTCATCAAGGACAGCCCGATCCTGCGCGGCGAGCGTATCCCCCGCTGGGCCATGCCGTCACTTGTCATCCGCGACGGCAAGAGCATCCGTTACCAATATGCCGGACGCCTGAGGGAAAGTGACCAGGTCTATCTCTTCGTCGCGCCAACCTACACGAAACTGCTCGACCGCCTGTTTGCCGCCCGCGCGCCGGTGGACGACAATGACGAGGAATTCTTCGGCGCCTTCGCCATCTCCCCTGCCCGTCCGGCAAAGGAACTCGATGCCGCCTACGGTCCGGGCCTGCTCTCTGCAGCCGAACAGAGCCTGACGGTTGGCGAACTGATGATCGCCCGCCTCGGCGGCAAGGCCGAATATGCCGACCGGATGCGCTTCGGTTCGATCATCCTGATCGTCCGCGAGGTCGACGAACTCAACCACATCCGTTCGGTCGGCGTGTCGCTTGAACCGGTCGAACCGACCACCAGCCTGCCGATCTTCATCAATATGCGCGACATCGCCCATCGCGTGCGAGACCTCATCCGAAAATACCGTGGCAAGCCCGTCCCCCCGCAAAGGCATTAGACTATAGTGGAGAGGGTGCTGCGGCTCTTGGCGCCCTTGCGTCGGGCCGCAACCATAGTATGGTCCCCCAGTTTCAGCGGTCGGGCGTTTACGGGCGTTCGATCCTATTTCAGCACTCAAGGAGTGGATTAGCCCATGCCGGCATTCAAGACTATTGACGACATCAGCAGCCCCGCAGGCAAACGCGTCCTCGTGCGCGTCGATCTCAACGTGCCGGTTGCCGATGGAAAGGTGACCGACAAGACCCGTATCGAGCGCGTTGCCCCGACGATCCTTGAACTGTCGAAAAAGGGCGCCAAGGTCATCCTGCTTGCACATTTCGGCCGTCCCAAGGGTGAGCCGGTCGCCGACATGTCGCTGTCGCTCATCGTCCCGGCCATCAACGAAGTGTTCGGCACCAAGATCCTCTTCGCTTCCGACTGCATCGGTCCGGACGCTGAAAAGGCCGTCGGCTCGATGAAGGACGGCGATATCCTGCTTCTCGAAAACACCCGCTTCCACAAGGGCGAGGAAAAGAACGACGCAGAGTTTACCGAAGCGCTTGCCGCAAACGGCGATATCTACGTCAACGACGCCTTCTCCGCTGCCCACCGCGCCCATGCCTCGACCGAAGGCCTTGCCCATCACCTTCCCGCCTATGCCGGCCGCACCATGCAGGCCGAACTTGAGGCGCTGGAAAAGGGTCTCGGCGCACCGGTTCGCCCGACAGTCGCCATCGTCGGCGGCGCCAAGGTTTCCACCAAGATCGACCTGCTGCAGAACCTGGTGAAGAAGGTCGACGCGCTGGTTATCGGCGGCGGCATGGCCAACACCTTCATCGCGGCCAAGGGCATCAATGTCGGCAAGTCGCTTTGCGAACATGATCTCGGCGAAACGGCCAAGGCAATCATGGCAGAAGCCGAAAAGTCCGGCTGCGCCATTGTCCTCCCTGTCGATGCCGTCGTCGCCCGCGAGTTCAAGGCCAATGCCGCAAACGAGACCGTCGCCATCGACGCAATCCCGGCAGATGCCATGGCGCTCGACGTCGGTCCGAAGTCGGTCGAAGCCATCAACGAATGGATCGGCAAGGCCTCCACGCTCGTCTGGAACGGCCCGCTCGGCGCCTTCGAAATCACGCCCTTCGACACGGCGACCGTCTCTGCTGCCAAGTTCGCGGCAGCACAGACCAAGGCCGGCAAGCTGACATCCGTTGCAGGTGGCGGTGACACGGTCGCTGCCCTCAACCATGCGGGCGTCGCCGACGACTTCACCTACATCTCGACGGCCGGCGGTGCATTTCTCGAATGGATGGAAGGCAAGGAACTGCCTGGCGTGGCAGTCCTCTCCAAGACCGCCTGATCGGCATTTATCCACAGCTCGTCTACAACCAGAATGCGCGGACATAGCTCCGCGCATTCGCGTTTCAAGAAGGCTTTAAATTTTTTAGATCTTTTAAACGATTGAATTGAATTCAATCGTTTCAAATATTTAGCCGTGGATTTACTTCCGCCCTACATCTGTTATCGCCTCAGATATCAAGTGTTGGAGATCGACAAATGACCGAACGTCTGGAAGATATTGCAATCAAGATGGTGTCGAACGGCAAGGGCCTTCTGGCTGCCGACGAGTCCACCGGAACGATCAAAAAGCGCTTCGATAGCATCGGGATCGAGTCCACCGAAGACAGCCGCCGCGACTACCGCGAAATGCTCTTCCGCACCGAATCCGCCATGAAGAACTGCATCTCCGGCGTCATCCTTTATGAGGAAACCCTCTATCAGAAGGCAGCGGACGGCACCCCATTCGTAGACATCATGACCGCCGCCGGTTCCATCCCCGGCATCAAGGTCGATATCGGCGCCAAGCCGATGGCACTGCACCCGCATGAATTCATTACCGAAGGCCTCGACGGCCTGTATGAGCGCCTGCGCAAATATCGCGAAGCCGGTGCCCGTTTCGCCAAGTGGCGCGGCGTCATCACCATCGGCGACCAGCGTCCGAGCTGGGGTTCGATCAAGGCCAACTCGCAGTCGCTGGCCCGTTACGCCGCACTCTGCCAGCAGGCTGAAATCGTCCCGATCGTCGAGCCGGAAGTCATGATGGACGGCACGCCCGGTGACCATGACATCAACCGCTGCGCAGAAGTCACCCAGCACGTGCTGCAGACCGTCTTCGCCGACCTGTTCGACGCGCGCGTCGATCTCGAAGGCATGATCCTGAAGCCGAACATGGTCATTGATGGTATCAAGGCCCGCAAGGCTTCCGTCGAGGAAGTCGCCGAGCGCACCGTCAAGGTTCTGAAGGCCACCGTTCCGGCGTCGGTTCCGGGCATCGCTTTCCTCTCGGGCGGTCAGACGTCGGAAGAAGCAACCGCCCACCTGTCGGCCATGGTTGCCGGTTATGACCTTCCCTGGAAGCTGACCTATTCCTACGGCCGCGCGCTGCAGGAAACGGCTTTGAAGGCCTGGGGCGGCAAGACCGAGAATGTTGCAGCCGGCCAGCGTGCCTTCCAGCACCGCGCCGAAATGAACACGCTC
Source organism: Hyphomicrobiales bacterium (assembly GCA_900466875.1). Taxonomy (GTDB): domain Bacteria; phylum Pseudomonadota; class Alphaproteobacteria; order Rhizobiales; family Rhizobiaceae; genus Neorhizobium. The sequence continues at coordinate 215,750 of UBNQ01000003.1, forward strand.
GCCGCCAAGGGCACGTGGAAGAAGGACCTCGAGAAGGCGGCCTGATTTAGGCCCTCTCACCGCAATCGTTGCAGCCGGTCCGCCGCCTTATTGAGCGCGGATGCTGCAGGGAGGGAGAAAACCGCGTCGGCAACGGCGCGGTTTTTCCGTTGATTGATACCATCACAAAGTTTGACTGGTGAGCCGAGGCTCCGCCACCTAGCATCAGCTCCCATCACAGGAGAATGCCATGCCCACCGTCGAATTCGTCACCGTCGATGTCTTCACTGCCGAACGCTTTACCGGCAACCCGCTTGCCGTGATCACCGATGCCCGCGGCCTGACTGCCGAGCAGATGCAAGAGATCGCCACCGAGTTCGGTTACTCTGAAAGCACCTTCGTACTGCCGCCGGAAGACCCGGCCAACAGCGCCCGCGTGCGCATCTTCACGCCGACGCTGGAAGTTCCCTTCGCCGGCCACCCGAATGTCGGCACGGCCTACGTCCTTGGCCAGCAGGCAAGCCTGTTCGGCAAAGCCGTCGGAGACAGCCTTCGTTTCGAGGAGAAGGCAGGACTGGTCGAGGTCGAATTGAAACGCGACGGCGGCAAAGTCACCGCCACCTCGATCCGCGCGCCAAAACCGCTCGAAACCGGAGAGACGGTCGCGGCAGATCTCGTGGCCCGTTGCATCGCGATCGACGCCGCAAATATCCGCACCGATCGCCATGAGCCGATCTTCGCCTCCGTCGGCCTCGGCTTCGTTCTCGCTGAACTGGCAGACCTCGACGCTCTCGGCCAAGCCCGTCCGGACCTTGCCGTCTTCCGTGAAGCAGTCGCCCGCCATCCCGGCGATGGCCTCGGCTTCTCCGTGTTTCTCTATGTCCGCGATCCGTCGAAGCCGGACCATATCCGTGCCCGCATGTTCGCGCCGCTCGACGACGTTCCGGAAGATCCGGCAACCGGCAGCGCATCCGGCGCACTTGCCGCCTATCTCGTCTCCAACAGGCCCGAGGCAGATATCCGCTCCCGACTTACCATCGAACAGGGCGTCGAGATGGGCCGCAGAAGCATCATCGAACTCGATGTCAAGAAGCAGCTGGGCAACGTCACCGATGTAAGGATCGCCGGGCGCTCCGTCTTTGTCATGCGCGGCAGCGTCGAGTGCTGATCAGAAGAACTCGCGCCCCAAAAGCGCAATGGTCCAGATGACGAAAGCCAGAACGGCAAGTTTCCAGAAGTCCATGCGACGCTTGAGACCTGGAAAACCCAGCGGTTTCATGATCTGGACGACCATGGCAAGCATGAGCAGGATGGATATTGCTTTTGTCATTGTTCATCCTGCTGCGATCTTTTCGCGTCCCGCCACAGGGTAGACATTTTTAAACGCCACCACAGATAGGCTTTGGGAGGGGCAAACACATCAGCGGCGAGCCCCGACCCTCGTTACCGTTCCAGCCGTCAGGGCGCAACATGTCCTGTGGCAGGAAACGATCCCATTGATTGTTTGACACGAACCCATTTGTGAGACGATGAGACGAAACCTGCTTCCCGTCCTCGCCCTTTTATCCGGTACGCTCTTCCTTTTCCTCGGCAATGGCCTTCAGGGCCTGCTTCTCCCCTTGAGGGGAACACTGGAAGGTTACTCCAACGAAACGCTGGGCCTTCTCGGTACGACCTGGGCGGCTGGATTTGTCATCGGCTGTTTTGTTGCCCCGAACGTGGTCCGCAGGATTGGCCATGTCCGCGCCTTCTCGGGCTTCCTCGCGCTGATCTGCCTGAACGTATTGCTGACCGGCCTTCTGGTGGATCAGACTGCCTGGCTGACCTTGCGGGCGATCACCGGCTTCTGCACCGCCGGCACGTCGATGATCATCGAGAGCTGGCTGAACGAGCGTGCGACGCCGGAAAACCGCGGCACGATCTTCTCCTTCTACATTTCCATTACGCTGTTCGGCGTCGTCGGCGGCCAGATGCTGGTCCCCTTCTCCGACGTGACGACGACAACGCTGTTCATGATCTGCGGCATCCTCTACAGCATCGCCGCACTTCCCACGACCTTGTCCAAGGCAGCCTCGCCACAGCCGCTCAAACGCGCCAGACTGGATCTGAAGGGGCTGTTCAAGAACTCGCCCATATCCTGCATCGGCATTTTGCTGATCGGGATCGCCAACGGCGCATACGGCACGCTGGCGGCGGTCTTTGCCAGTCGCGCCGGCCTCTCCCAGGGAGCCGTTGCAGCAATGGTGACGATCACCATCTTCGCCGGTGCGATCATGCAGTTTCCCGCAGGCCGCCTGTCCGACCGCATGGACCGGCGACATGTTCTGGCCGGTCTCTCCGCAGCCGCGGCACTGGCGGGACTATTCGTCGCCGTGATACGGCCGACGGACGCCTACGGCATCATCGTCCTGGTCGCGATCTACGGCGCCGCGGCGAACGCGCTTTATCCGATCGCCGTTGCCCATGCGAACGACTTTGCCGCGCCAGAGGACTTCGTAAAAGTTTCCGGAGGGCTGCTGCTGCTCTACGGCATCGGCACCATCATCGGCCCGACGCTCGGCGGTCCCGTCATGACCTGGGCTGGCCCCTATGCCCTCTTCCTTGTGACCGCGATCGCGCATATGCTGATCACCGCCTACGCCATCATCCGCAGCCGCCAGCGTGCACCGGTACCGGCAGAACACCGTGATGCCTATACGGTCGCTCCCGCCGCAACCTCACCGATGACGACGCCGGAAAGTATTGCGCTCGACCCGCGGTCAGTCCCGGCCGAAGGCACGACAGACGATCGGAGAAACTGAAGATGTCATTTTTCGACGATGACCGCCCGGCGAAGAAAATCGCCCACGAGATCGGCTCCGATCTTTCCATGCTGTCGGTGGGCGATCTGGATGCCCGAATCGATCTTCTCAAGCAGGAGATCACCCGGTTGGAGGCCGACCGGCAGAAGAAGCAGGCAGGCAAAATGGCCGCCGACAGTTTCTTTAAGAAGTGAGCAGATCCGAAAATACCCAAGTAAAACCTGGGGATTTTAAGTGGATATTAATCATTAACAGACATTATCGAACCGTCCAGGCTTCCTGGACTCAGACAGTTTCACCACCCGGCGAATGGTCTGATTTCTCCCTGTTTTACCTTGAGAGCCGCCTTTCCGCGGCTCTTCTTTTTTCTGCACCCCTCAAAACCGCGTCAACGGGCCGTGCAATGGCACTTCGCAGCCCTCTTGCGATCAGTGGAAATGTGTTCCAAAACAAGAACATCCGCACCGGTTTACCGCTTCTTGTGGGTATTAACCTTTCCTTAATAAACGCCTTGCGGATTTCCATTATAAAGATCATGTTCAAGTCAATGAGGGCGGCGATGGAACTTTTCGCTACATCCCGCCATTGCCTCATCGTGATTGCGTTAGCAGGATGACATTCATGCAGGAACAGGGTTTGAATACCGTCAATTTCGCCGGCCGCGCCGCGAATTCCTCGCAGTTCAAGGTACTTTACACCGAGGGCATGGCCCTGGTGGAAGAGACTGCGACCTATCTGGACGGAACGGGCCGCGCCGCGTCGAAAGTACTGCCGCGCATTGCATCCGTACTTTACGCCGCAGAATCTATGCGCCTGACGACCCGTCTGATGCAGATGGCATCGTGGCTGTTGCTGCAGCGCGCCGTCAACAACGGCGAGATGTCGAAGGATCAGGTTCTGGCCGAAAAGAACAAGGTCCGCCTCGACGGCTTCAACGTTGATCGCAATGCGCCAGGCTGGAACGAACTTCCGGAAGGTTTCCGCGATCTCGTCGAGCGCTCGTTGCGCCTGCAGAACCGCGTCGCCCTTCTCGACCGCGAGATCTATCGCCCGTCTGACGCAGTTGCCGTTCCGGACAATGAAAACAGCGTCCGCTCGCAGTTGAACCTGCTGCAGACGGCATTCGGCAACTGATCAGAGATCGTTTACTCGATCCAGATATTCGATAATTTCGGTGCGGCTTCCAAGCCGCACTTTTTCGTTCGGAAACTCTTCGAACATGCGGATATGGCTTTCAAACGAACTCCAGTTGTTCCGCCGCTCCCGATATTTCGACACCCAGTCGATCAGTTCTTCGAAGCTCTCGTCGCTTTCCCCGCGCTGCTTGCCCCTCGCCCTGATACTGGCAATGCATTCATCTTCCGGAAGATCGAGAAACACCAGCATGGTCGTGCGTGGCAGGATGACATTGATCAGCCAGCCATAGACACCTTCGATGAGCCATCTGGATGTCAGCGAGAGCTGCCGCACCTCCTCGATCACGATGGCCTTGTCCCTGGCAATGCCGTGCGGCCCCGGCTGCCAATGGACATCGTCGAGATGAACGGGAGCACGGTCGAGAGCCAATGACAGCCGTCTCGCAAGCCAGGTCTTTCCCGAACCGCCATTGCCCATGATCGCCACCCGGCGAAGATGCTCGAATTCCTTGTCTTTTGTCATGACACACCCCCACAGCCCTGCCACGACACAAAACGAAAAAAGCCCGGCTTGCGCCAGGCTTTTTTTGGGTCCGCCAACGTTAAGGCTATTAGAGGCCGAGGCCGCCGAAACGCTTGTTGAACTTGGAAACGCGACCGCCACGGTCCATCAGCTGCTGGTTACCGCCGGTCCAGGCCGGATGGGACTTCGGGTCGATTTCAAGGTTCATGGTGTCACCGGCCGAACCCCACGTAGAGAAGGTTTCGTATTCGGTGCCATCGGTCATGACGACCTTGATCTTGTGGTATTCGGGATGAATGTCAGCCTTCATGTCGATATTCCTGCTCTGCGGGGTCTCCATGCCGCATTTGCGATCACCGACCCTCTTTAATCAATGAAGCCGTAGACCAGCACGGTCACGGCTTCCCAATTCGATGCGGAGCCTATACAGGAAGGTCGCGACTAGCACAAGTACCCGCAAGGCCAAGATAAGAGGGCCTCTACAGCGTTCTTTGCCCCACATCAATGGCGAGCAGCGAACGGTGAAATATTAGAGTTCGCGTATTGTAAAAATGACGATGCGCAAGCAGGAGATCCCGTGGCAGACATGTCTGAGACCGAAAAGAAGAATCGCAGCCTCAAGCCCCTCGCCCGACTGATTCCCTATCTCTCCCGTTATCGAAGGCTGGTCGCTTCGGCTCTGTTCTTTCTGGTCCTCGCTGCCGCCACAACGCTCGCGCTTCCGCTTGCCGTGCGGCGCATGGTCGACCACGGCTTCGCATCATCCGACGGCCATTTCATCAACAACTATTTCGGCATGCTGCTGATCCTCGCCATTCTTTTGGCGCTGGCCAGCGCCATGCGGTATTATTACGTCATTACCATCGGCGAACGGGTCGTGGCGGATCTGAGAAGCGAAGTCTTCGCGCATGTCACCCGCCTTTCCGCATCCTTCTTCGACGTCAACCAGTCGGGCGAAATCGTCTCGCGCCTGACCGCCGATACGACACAGATTAAGTCCGCCTTCGGCTCGGCCGCCTCCCAGGCGCTGCGCAACACCATCCTCTGTCTCGGCGCCATGGGCATGATGATCTACACCAGCCCATGGCTCTCCGTCATGGTGCTCGGCGCTATTCCAGTCATCGTCTTCCCGATCGTCGGCTTCGGCCGCTCCGTCCGCCGCCGCTCGCGCGCAGCCCAGGATACGCTGGCGCAAAGCTCGGCCTTTGCATCGGAAACTGTGGCTGCCACCCGCACCGTTCAGGCGTTCGGTGGTGAGCAGATGGCCAGCGACCGGTATGCGGCCGCCGTCGAAAATGCCTATGACGCCGCCCGCGTCGCAATCCGCTCCCGCGCACTTTTGACGGGTTTTGCTATTCTCCTCGTCTTCGGCTCCATCGTCGGCGTTTTGTGGTACGGCGCGCAGAGTGTGCTTGCCGGTGAAATGAGCGCCGGTACGCTTGGCCAGTTCGTGCTCTATTCGGTGATTGCCGCAAGCTCGCTCGGCCAACTTTCCGAAGTCTGGGGTGAGCTTTCCGCTGCCGGCGGTGCTGCCGAGCGACTGACGGAACTGCTGCACGAAATCCCGGCCGTTGAGGATCCGCAACAGCCCGTCGCCCTTCCTGCGCCAGCACGCGGCGAAGTCCGGTTCGACCAGGTTTCCTTCGCCTACCCGGCCCGCGTCAGCGCCATCACGCTCAATGCCCTGTCCCTGAATGTCCGTCCGGGCGAAACTGTCGCAATCGTTGGCCCGTCGGGTGCCGGCAAGAGCACGATATTCTCGCTTCTGATGCGTTTCTACGATCCGCAGACCGGCTCGATATCACTCGACGGAGTGGATCTTCGCGACGCCCGCCTCGAAGACATCCGCTCACGCCTGGCAATCGTGCCGCAGGACGTAACGATCTTTGCAGCCTCGATCCACGACAACATCGCCTTCGGCATGCCGGGCGCCAGCCGCGAAGCCGTTCGTGCCGCAGCCATCTCCGCCCAGGCGGACGAGTTCATCTCCAGGCTCGACCAGGGTTATGACACGATGGCCGGCGAACGCGGCATCACGCTCTCCGGCGGCCAAAGGCAGCGGATTGCGATCGCCCGCGCTATTCTTAAAAACGCGCCGGTCCTGCTTCTGGACGAGGCAACCTCGGCGCTCGATGCCGAAAGCGAAACGCTGGTTCAGCGCGCGCTCGACGGGTTGATGGAAAACCGCACGACGCTCGTCATCGCCCATCGTCTCGCGACCGTCCTCAAGGCTGACAGAATTCTGGTATTGGAAGACGGTCGAGTCGTCGAGGAAGGAACCCATCAAAGCCTCGTCGCCAAGGGCGGGCTTTACGCCAAGCTGGCACGCCTTCAGTTCCACGATCTGGAACACCGCAGCGCGACAGCAATCTGACCGACCAACAGGATAAGACCGTATGATCGTCGAGCCACTGGACCCGAACGCCCCGCTCGACACCTTGCTGGACAGCGTTCAGTACCAGACCTTCCTGTATTTCTGGGAAGGCGCGCATGCCGAGAGCAAGCTGATCTACGACAAGCGATGGGTGAACGGCGCGATCGCCACCAACATGATCTCCATCAGCGGCACCGGTTTCGGGCTGATGGCGATCCTGGTCGCGGCAGAGCGGCAATGGGTGACCCGCGATGAGGCGCTGGAGCGGATCAGCCTCATTCTGGACCGCCTGAACCTCGCCACCCGCTATCACGGCGCGCTTCCCCATATGGTCGATGGCGCCAGCAGCGCGACCGTCCAGTTCTCGCAATATGACGATGCCGGCGACCTCGTGGAGACGACCCTGATGCTTCAGGGCCTGATCTGCGCGAGGGAATATTTCACCGGTGCATCCGAAGCCGAACAGGCTCTGCGGGCCACAGTCACGCGGCTGTTTAACGAAGTCGAGTGGGACTGGTTCACGCGCGGCAAGGACGATGGTCCGCTTTACTGGCACTGGAGCCCGATCCACAACTGGACCATGAACCTTCCGATCAAGGGCTGGAACGAGGCGCTTACTGCCTATGTGCTGGCGGCCGGTTCGGACACGCATCCGATCAAGCCGGAAAGTTATCATGCAGGCTGGGCGCGCTCCGGGGCGATGAAGAACGGCGAGAGCTATTTCGGCACCGAGCTTCCCCTTGGCGAGCCTCTCGGCGGTCCGCTTTTCCTCTCCCAATATTCCTTCTGCGCGATCGACCCGCGCGGCCTCTCCGATCGTTACGCCGACTACTGGCAGCAGGCGGTGGCGCACACGAAGATCAACCGGGATTATTGCCTGAGCATCCCGGCCTATAAGCAATACGACGTCTGGGGCCTGACGGCGTCGGAAGCACCCAATGGTTACAACGCCAACTCACCGACATCCGACATGGGCGCCATCGCGCCCACGGCTGCGCTGTCGAGCTTTCCCTTCCTGCCGAAGGAGGCAGAAGAAGAGTTGCGCGCGATGATCCGTTACGAGGATGGAAAACTGTTCGGCAGCTTCGGTTTCGTCGATGCCTTCGCCCCGGCAACGGATTGGCTCGCACCGACCTATATCGCCATCGACCAGGGACCGATCGTTGCGATGATCGAGAATCACCGGTCGGGGTTGCTATGGAGCCTGTTCATGAAGGCCCCGGAGGTTCGGCGCGGCCTGGAGAGACTGGGCTTCACATCAGGCCACTATACGGCTTGATGTAGCAGCTTTCACTCGTCCCGTTCGAAAACCCATTTCACCACATATTTGCCGTTCGGCTTCAGCTTGGTCTTGGTCTTCATCCTGACCGGACCGCCGAGCGCAGCTTCGGCCTGATCGAACATCTCGCGCGCTTCGGCCATCGCCTGGTGATAGGTGCTGTTGTCGCGGCGCGGCGTGTCCGCCACCGCCTTGATCAGGGCGTTGAGATCGCGCTTTTCCGAAACCATGGTCAGCGTTCCGTCAGCTTCAGTTCGATGCGGCGGTTCTGCGATCTCACGTCGGGCGTATCGCCCTGCGCAATCGGCTGGAATTCACCGAAGCCGGCGGCAACCAGCCGGTTGGCAGAAACACCCTTGGATATCAGATACTTCACGACAGACGTTGCGCGGGCGGATGAAAGCTCCCAGTTATCCCGATAGCGGCCCGTGCCGGAGAGCGGAGAATTATCGGTATGTCCATCGACCCTGAGCACCCAGTTGATTTCCGCCGGGATTTCCTTGGCAAGCTCAAGCAAAGCCATCGCCAATTTGTCCATCTCGACACGGCCGGCATCGTCAAGCTCGTTGCCGCCGACCGGGAAGAGCACCTCCGACTGGAAGACGAAGCGGTCGCCGACGATGCGGATGTTTTCCCGGTCCGACAGGATCTCGCGCAGGCGGCCGAAGAAGTCGGAGCGGTAGCGGTTGAGTTCCTGCACCCGCGCGGCAAGGGCAACGTTGAGGCGGCGTCCGAGATCGGAAATCTGCGCCTGCGATGTCGCGTCCTTTGCCTCTGAGGCCTGAAGCGCCTGCTCGACGGCTGCGATCTGGGCGCGAAGTGCTGCAATCTGCTGGTTCAGGAGTTCGATCTGGCTGGCGGCGCGCTGGCTGATCTGCTGCTGGTTGCTCAGCTCGCTGGAAAGCTCTCCTACCCGCGCATTGGCAGCAGAGCTTGAACCCGCTCCGTCATTGAGGAGCTGTTGCAGCCGCGAACGATCGCTTTCCACCGCCGCCAGCGAGGACTGCAGATTGGCGAGCTGGTCTTCGAGATCCTGGCTGCCGCTTTTTTCCAGCGCCAGGAGGTTGGTCAATTCGGCGATCTGGCTGTTCAGCCGGTTCAACACCTCGTCACGGCCGGTGATTTCGCGGCTGAGCAGGAACTGCGCCAGCACGAAGACCGTCAGCAGGAACATGATGGCCATGAGAAGCGTGGCAAGTGCATCCACGAATCCCGGCCAGAAATCGACACCACGTTCGCGACGACGGTTCTTGGCGAGCGCCATCGGTTATTTCCCTCCGATCTTGTCGGAGAGCCGATCAAGAGTGCGGCGCATGGCCTTCGATTCTTCCTGTTGCGCTTCGATCCAGTCGCGCAGCATCTGCTGCTCGTTGCGCATGTTCTTCACCAGCCCTTGAATACCCTCCGCCAGATTGGCGAGGCTTGCCGTCGACCGGTCATGGCCGGCGCCGTCTTGGCTTGCTCTTGCCTGCACGGCGGCAAGCTTGCGCAGCTCGGCAGTCAGCGCCTTGAGCTCGTCCAGCGAGCCAGCCGACGCGCCATCGGAAATCGGCCCGTCATATCCGACGTCGGTGACTGAAGAGAGCCAGTTTTCCAGCTCCGTGTAGAAGCGGTTCTGCGCACGACCGGCCTGCAGGTCGAGGAAACCGAGGATCAGAGAACCGGAAAGACCGAGCAGCGACGACGAAAATGCCGTGCCCATGCCGGCGAGCGGCTGGGCCAGCCCGCTCTTGATGGCGCCGAGAATATCGTTCGAACCGCTGGATGAAGGGTCGAGCGCGCCGATCACGTCGCTGATCGAGCTGATCGTTTCGATCAGGCCCCAGAACGTGCCGAGCAGGCCGAGGAAGACGAGAAGACCGATGAGGTAGCGCGAGGTGTCGCGCGATTCGTCCAGCCGCGTCCCGATCGAATCGAGGATCGAGCGATAGGCGATGGTCGACAGCGACACCTTGCGGCGGCGGCCGATCAACGTGCGCATCGGCGCAAGCAGCCGTGGTTCGCGCCCGACCTTGTCGGCATTACCGCCGGCAGCGCGGAAGGAATTGAACCAGCTCACTTCCCGCGCAAGGCTGATCACCTGCACGAAGACGAGCAGGATACCGATCGCCAGAACGCCAAGGATCAGGCCGTTCAGCCCGGGATTGGTCTGGAATGCGTGTGCCGCCTGCCTGTAGAGGATCGACGCCACGAAGCCGACAAGGATGAGGAAGATAAGCATCGTCCAGAGGAACGATGCGGGATTGGAGAGCTTGTGTTTGTAGCCGCTGCGGCCCGTTTCCGACTCGTCCAGATCATCCACTGTCGCATTCGCCATAATACGCCTCGACTCCGCTAAGGTGAGCGGAGGCTAGTGTAAAATTGCGACGAATTGAAGTGCGCAAGCGTCGGAAAACAGTGCACTATCAATTAGCGGACACTGTTTTTCTCACACGGTTCAGCGGGTTGGAACCGGCCGGTTGACCACTTCCACGAGCGCCTTCTGGATCAGTTCGTTACCGGCGATGACTGTGCGGCTTTCGAACATGTTCGTCGTGCCCTTCATATCCGACGTGAAGCCACCGGCTTCGCGAATGAGGATCAGGCCGGCGGCGATATCCCACGGCGAAAGCTCGGCTTCCCAGAAACCGTCGAGGCGGCCGGCAGCGACATAGGCCAGATCGAGAGCGGCAGCGCCCATCCGGCGCACACCGGCGACTTCACCCATGACGTGGCGAAGCTCGACAAGGAACTTGCCGTGATTGCCGCGACCCAGATGCGGCACGCCGCAACCGACGACGCAATCGGACAGAACGCGGCGGGCGGCCACGCGGATACGGCGATCGTTGAGGAACGCCCCGCCACCCTTTTCGGCTGTGTAGAGTTCGTCGGTCGCCGGATTGAAGATCACGCCGGCAACGACCTCGCCATTGCGCTCGAGCGCGATCGAAACGGCAAATTGCGGAATACCGTGCAGGAAGTTGGTCGTGCCATCGAGCGGATCGACGATCCAGCGATGCGCGCCGTCTGTGCCCTTCTCCTCGCCACCCTCTTCACCGAGGAAGCCGTAGGTCGGGCGCGCCTTGAGAAGTTCGTCGCGAACGATCTTTTCAGCCTTCAGGTCGGCCTGGGACACGAAGTCGCCCGGCCCCTTCACGGAAACCTGCAGATTCTGCACCTCGCCGAAATCTCTGGTAAGCGACTTGCCTGCCTTCAGGGCAGCCTGCACCATGACGTTGAGAAGTGCTGAACGGGCCATTTCGGAATCCTTGAGCCCCAGAATCCGGATGACCGGGAGAGCGGGCGATACTGATTTTGTTGATTGGGCGGCTTCAAGACCACAAATTGCCGGTAAATTCAAGTCGTGAGGTCAAACGGCAGTGTTGTCATTCGCGTCAGAGCCTGCGAAAGGAAGGCGAACCCGACATTGGAGACAGCCCCATGCGCATGCCCGTCCCTCTCTTTATCAGCCTCGGCATGCTCATCACCATGACATTCCTGTCGCTGGGCCTGTGGTCGGCCCTGCCGCCGGAAGTGATGTTGCCGATCCATTTCGATTTTTCCGGCAATCCCGACAATTTCGCACGCCCGGCGATCGCGCTATTCCTGTTGCCCGGCGCCATGCTGTTTGCAATCGCCGTCTTCGTCGTATCTCCATCGATCAACCCGAAGGCGCTTGATCGGCCGGGGCTCTATACCGTGATCTGGCTGTTCGTCATCCTTGCGCTCGCCGTGGGCCATGGTTTCATCATCCGGGGCGCGTTGTTCGCACTCCAGGCGCTTCAGAGCTGATTGCGGCGGAACTTGTTGGCGGCGTCGATCGCCTGTTTCTGCTGATCCTCGTTGATGCCGAGATAGAAATCCTCAAGCCCGGCATCCTGCAGGCCTGCCCGCCGTGACAGCACATACCATTTGGCGGCCTCCACGGGATTTGGCCGCGTGCCGAGCGCGTTGATATAGAGATAGGCGAGCTTGTTCTGGGCCACGACATTGCCGCGCATGGCGGCAATCCTCAGCCATTCGAACCCCTTGTCGAAATCCCGGTCGCCGCCGACACCGTTGACATACCAGATACCCATATCGAGCTGGGCGGTATCGTAGCCCGCCTTGGCAGCGCGTTGCATCCAGTCGCGGGCCTGCGACTTTTTCGTCGGCGCAACGTCTCTCAGCGACATGTAAATCTGCGCAACGGCATATTGCGCATCGGCAACGCCCTGCGTGGCCGACTTTTCATAGAACGGCAGCGCCAGTTCCATACCCTTTTCACCGGGATTGTCCGAAATCAGGATCTGCCCCCAGTTGAACTGCGCAGCCGAATTGCCGGCTTCCGCAGCGCGGCGCATGTATTCGTCGGCCTTTTTCTTGTCGGCCGGAACGTCACGCCCCTTCATCAGCAGAAGCGCGTATTGGAACATCGCTGCAGCATCGCCGCCTTCGGCAGCCTGGCCGTACCAGAAAGCTGCGCCCTTGGGGTCGCGGGCAATGCCATGCCCTTTGGTCATCATCTCCGCAACCAGCGTCTGCGCGGCTGCATCACCCTTCTGCGCCCGCTCGAGCGCAATCCTCATGGCAGTGACATACATGCCGCGCTGGTAGGCGCCGTAGGCCTCATCGACTTTGCCGTCATACGGCTTTTCCTCGGGCGGTGCGGGCAATGCCGCCCCCATTCGCCGGTAAAGATCGACGCCGCCCGATGGTACGATACCATCCGGCTGCTGCTGCCGTTCCATCTTGCCGGCCTCGGGGCCGACCGGCCGGGTCACGACCCGGCTGGACTGGGCATGCACGGAAGTGGCCGCCGCCGCCGAGATCAGCAAGGCAGAGATGACTTTGACAGGATGGCGAAACAGGCTTTTCGTCGATGGCATGTCGACCATCAACCCTCAAACCGTGGCGCTTTTTCGTCCAGCAATGCATTGGCCCTGGCAACCGCTGCGGCAGGGCCATCAGCGCTTTCAAACACCGCAGCCCTCAGGGCTACGAATTCCCCTCCGCTCTCGGCAACGGCAACGACCGATTCGGCATCAGTGCCGCCCATGGTGATGCACGGTATCTCGATCATCGACGCCCACCATTCGGCAAGCGCCACATTCTTTGGATGCGCTTCCGGCTTGATATCGCCATCGAAGCGGCCGAAGAAAATATAGTCCGGACGCAGTTCGCCGATCTCGAGTGCGGTATGACGCTCGGACGCACCGGCAGCGCCGACGATCAGCTTCGGCGTAAACTTCTCGATCGCTTCGCCCAATTCCTCAAGCGAACCAGACATGTGGAGCCCGTCAGCCTTCGCGCGGCCAGCCACCCGGCTGTCGCCGGAAATGATGGCCGCGGCTCCGGCATCCTGGGTGATCTGCACCAGCGCTTCCGCGCGCTTCTGGAACGCCTGATCGTCGAGCCCGTATTGCGGCACGATGACCGACGCGACATCGCCGCCGGAGAGCGCCTGTTGCAACTGGCTTGCCTGGCGCTCCGGATCGGCCTGGTCAGGCACGATCAGCACGAGGCGGCAGCGGTTTTCCGGTTCGGTCATGTTTCTTCCCGTCTTTTTAACGGAGCGGCGATCGCATTGTCGATCATCCTGCATCCGCACTCGTTTTCCTTTGCGCAATTCGATAGACCGGACGGATTGAAGGATCAACCACCAGCAGCCTCCCGCCCGATGATAGATCTGCCCAGCCTCTCGTTTTTCATCGCTGCCGTCCCGGCGGTCATGCTGGTCGGCCTGTCGAAAGGCGGTATCGGCGGCGCGATCGGCCTGATGGGCGTACCCATCATGTCACTTGTCGTCGATCCGGTGCAGGCGGCGGCGATTTTCCTGCCGATTCTCATTCTGATGGATGCCGTCGCGCTTTGGTCATGGCGCAAATACAATGATCCGAAGACCCTGCTGATGATCATGCCCGGCGGGGTGATCGGCATTGCGCTCGGCTGGGCGACATCGGCCTATGTCTCCGACGATGCGCTGAAAGTGGTGATTGCCTCGGCAACCATCCTCTTCGCCGCTCGCTATTTCTGGCAGGTCTATGGACGTCGAGGCGAAATCGCGGCTCCTCTCCCTCACCGCCCGGTTGCCGCAACATTCTGGGGATCGCTTTCCGGTTACGCGAGTTTCGTTGCCCATGCCGGCGGCCCGCCGTTTCAGATCTATGTCCTGCCCATGCAGCTCGATCCGAAGAACTATACCGGCGCCAGCATCCGCTTCTTTGCCATCGTCAACGCCGTGAAGGTCATTCCGTATTTTTACCTCGGCGCGCTGGATACCCAGAACCTGACCTTGTCGGCAACGCTTCTGCCCGTGGCGCTTGTCTCGACCATGCTGGGAGCAGCCGTCGTCAAGCATCTCAAGGCGGAAACATTCTATCCCATGACCTATGGATTGGCTTTCCTCGCCGGCCTCAAGCTGCTCTGGGATGGGCTGCCCTTCTGAGGGGCACCCGAGCAGCAATGCCGGAAAACGAAGCTCCAGAAACAATTCTGGCCGTAGCCCGCATGAACCACGACCAGAACAGAAGATTGGGTTTTGTGCCGCTAATGGATCATTTCCAAATCAAGATCCGCGGCAATGGCTCTTTTAGCTGACCTTAATGGCGTGTCGACGCCTTGAGGCGCTGCACTTGGTCTTTGAGACGCAGCTTGCGACGCTTGAGCTCTGCGATTTCCCGATCGTCTGATGAAGGAGACGAAAGAATCGCCTGGAGCTCCTCCTCGAGATCGCCGTGCTTCTTTTCAAGCGATGCTATATGAGCCTGGATGGTCATGTGGCATGTCCTTCCCTATTGCCTGCTCCGGCCACTCCATCGGCCGAAGCTTCAGGTTTACGACGGAAGTGTGACACGATCTGCCCCGTTTGTCGAAGGTGTTTTCATGAAAAGAACGCGGCAAATTCGTGACCTCAGCTAACTTCCAGTTAATACGGTTTGGTGATAGGAGCTTGCGCATTAAGCTGGGCCGGGTCACAAGCCCGGATCGTTATGGGGACTTGAAGACATGGCCGATCAGGAACAGGCGGACAACCGGCTGGCGCTGGCAAAGCTCCGGCAGGAGCATGAAGACTACGATGCCGCCATCAACGCCATGATCAAAGTCGGCTGCGATGCGCTGCGCGTCCAGCGCATGAAGAAGAAAAAGCTCGCGATCAAGGACAAGATGACCCAGATCGAAGACCAGATCCTGCCCGACATCATCGCTTAGGAACGTTGACATGGCCGAGACACCGCCCGTCGCCATCATCATGGGAAGCCAGTCCGACTGGGAGACCATGAAGAACGCTGCCGAAACCCTCGATGCCCTCGAGATCGATTACGAGGCACGCATCATTTCAGCACACCGGACGCCCGAACGCCTGTTCAATTTTGCCAAGGGCGCACGTGACGAAGGCTTTCAGGTGATCATCGCCGGCGCCGGCGGGGCAGCCCACCTGCCCGGCATGGCCGCTTCGATGACGCCACTGCCAGTCTTTGGTGTTCCCGTCCAGTCCAAGGCACTGTCCGGTCAGGACAGTCTTTTATCCATCGTGCAGATGCCTGCCGGGATCCCGGTCGGGACGCTCGCCATCGGCCGTGCCGGTGCCGTCAACGCGGCTTTGCTGGCAGCAGCCGTGCTGGCCCTCTCGGATGAGGATATCGCCTACCGCCTGGACGAATGGCGCGCCCGCCAGAGTGCCTCCGTTGCCGAATATCCGATGGACGAAGCATGAAGGTCCAGACGATCGGGATCATCGGCGGCGGCCAGCTCGGCCGCATGCTGGCTATGGCGGCCGCGAGGCTGAACCTCAGCATCATCATTCTCGAACCGCAGGTCGATTGTCCGGCCGCCCAGGTCGCCAACGAGCAGATCATCGCCGCCTATGACGACACAGCAGCGCTTGCCGAACTGGCGCAACGCTGCGATGTCGTCACCTACGAATTCGAAAATGTGCCTGTCACAGCCGCGCAAGCGCTGGAACGTTCCGTTCCGGTCTACCCGCCATCCAAGGCTCTCGAAGTCGCCCAGGACCGGCTGGTGGAAAAACGCTTTCTCAACGGTTGCGGCATCGAGACTGCGCGCTTCCATGCGGTCAACAGCCAGCAGGAACTTGAAGCAGCCCTCGCCGACTTCGGCGGCAAGGGCGTTCTGAAGACCTGTCGCATGGGCTATGACGGCAAGGGTCAGCGCGTGTTCCGCTCGCATGACGAGCCAGCCGCAGGCGCCTACGCCGCGCTCGGCTCCGTGCCGCTGATTCTCGAAAGCTTCGTTCCCTTCGAACGCGAGATCTCGATCATCGCCGCCCGCGCCACGGACGGCACGATCCGCTGCTACGATCCGGCGGAGAACGTCCATCGCGACGGCATCCTGCACACCTCCACCCTGCCGGCGAAGATTTCCGCCGAGACGGCATCCGCAGCCCGCGCCGCCGCCGAAAAGCTGCTTGCGGCGCTGGACTATGTCGGCGTGATCGGCATCGAGTTCTTCGCCATGGCCGATGGCACGCTGATCGCCAACGAAATCGCCCCGCGCGTCCACAATTCCGGCCATTGGACGGAGGCTGCCTGCGTGATCTCGCAGTTCGAGCAGCATATGCGCGCCGTCGCCGGCCTTGCGCTTGGCGATCCGGACCGCCATTCCGACTGCGTGATGACCAACCTGATCGGCGACGACATTCTCGCGCTGCCGGAGTGGCTTGGCAGGAAGGATGTCCTTGTCCATCTTTACGGCAAGACGGAAGCCCGTCAGGGCCGCAAAATGGGCCATGTCACCGAATTGAAGGGCCGGAAAACCTCGTCATAAGGTTGACATGGAGAAAGCCCCGGGTTATCTGCACCCCAACCTGAGGCGCGCCCTTAATCTTAAGGACTAGGCGGCGCGCTTTCGATTGTTAGAGACAAGCGGCTCTTCGAGCCCACAGACTGCTGGACCAGTACAATGAAGATCAAGAACTCGCTTAAGGCGCTGAAGGCTCGTCACCGCGACAACCGTCTGGTTCGCCGTAAGGGCCGCATCTACATCATCAACAAGCAGAACCCGCGCTTCAAGGCCCGCCAGGGCTGATTGCACACGGCGGGTTTGCCCGCCGGCAATCAAATTGTCGATAGCGCGACAATTCGGCTTTGACCTTCGGCGCATCCGGATTACCTTATCCGGATGCGCCATTTGCTTTTGAGCACCCCTATTCTGGCTTTCGCCGCCCTGGTTCCTGTCGCCCACGCACAGGCCCCGCAGGTTGCCCCTCCTCTGGAAGCGGCTCCGCAACCACCAGCCCCCTCTTCAGAGGAAGCTATGCCCGCCGTAACGGCCGCAAAGCCGGTCGATACGTTGTTCGATGCATTGAAGCGCGAACGCGACCCGGCAAAAGCCAAGGGTATCGCAAGCCAGATCATCGCCGAGATGAGCGATTCGGGCAGTGCCACGGTCAACCTGCTGATGCAGTGGTCAGAAGACGCCATCAAGGAAAAGAAGAACGCTGCCGCGCTGGACTTTCTCGACCGCGTCACGCTTCTCGATCCCGCCTTTACGGAAGGCTGGAATCGCCGCGCCACGCTTCACTATACGATAGGTGACCGACGCAAATCGATGGCCGACATCGCCGAGGTGCTGAAACGCGAACCTCGCCATTTCGGCGCACTTGCGGGCCTTGCCGGCATATTGATGGAAGCAGAGGACGACGAAATGGCGCTGAAGGCGTGGGAGCGATATCTCAGCGTCTACCCGGCTGATCGCGATGCGCAGGAAGCCGTATCGAAACTCTCCGAAAAGATCGCCGGAAACCGGACTTGAGCCCTTTGCCGGTCGCGCCCCTATGATTCTGCCATTCGCCCTTCTGGCTATATTTCTTGCCGCAGCCTTCGGCTTTACAGCCTGGAAGAGCAAGGAGATCGAGCGGCAGTTCCCGCAGCATGGCGAGTTGACGGATGTTGGCGGCTACAGGCTCAATGCCCTGCATCTGCCGGGGCCGTCCAATCCTGCCTTGCCGCCCGTCGTTTTCATTCATGGCGCGAGCGGCAACCTGCGGGATCAGGAAGCGGCGTTTCGACAGTCCCTGGAAGGCCGTGCAGAGCTTCTCTTCGTCGACAGGCCCGGTCATGGCTACTCGGAGCGCGGTGGCCCTGAGAACGACTTTCCGGACGGACAGGCTGCGGCCATCAGCAGACTGATGGAACTGAAAGGCATCGACCGGGCGATCATCGTCGGCCATTCCTTCGGCGGCGCGATCGCTGCGAGTTTCGCCGTCTTCCATCCCGAAAAGACGGCCGGACTGCTGTTTCTGGCGCCCGCGACCCATCCCTGGCCGGGCGGCGTGGACTGGTACTATAACGTCGCGGCCGCACCCTATCTGGGCTGGTGGTTCACCCGCCTTGCCAGCCTGCCCGCCGGCCTCGTCCTGCTGGATGGTGCAACCAGATCCGTCTTCAGCCCCAATCGCCGTCGTGACCGTTATGTCGAGGAAGGCGCCCCTGCCCTGGTGCTACGGCCGGACAATTTCCGCAACAATGCGATCGACGTTGCCAATCTCCAGGACTATGTCACACGCATCTCGCCACGCTACACGCAAATCAGGACGCCGACCGTGATCATAACCGGCGACAGCGACCCGATCGTGCTGGAAGAAATCCACTCGGAAGGTCTTGCTCGCGATATAGCCGGCTCCGAACTCGTCATGATCCATGGCCTTGGCCACAAGCCGGACTACGTGGTCACCGACGTCGCGATAGCCGCAATCGAAAAGATCGCCGGCATGGACCGCGACCTGCAGGCCTTGGCACGCAGCGCGGAAACCCGGCTGACGCAATCGGGAGTGCAGAGCCCGTCAACCGTCGGGTTTTCGATCGAGGGAAATTAATCCACCTTTTTCGGCCTCAAATCCCGGATGCCCAACACGCTTGCGGCGATGATCATGGCCGCTCCGGCCAGGATGGAAAGGGTCGGCAGATCGGAGAAGAACAGCCAGCCGAACAACAGGCCCCAGATCAATTGCGTGTATTGGACCGCTGCAATTCTGGATGACGGCGCAAGCCTGAGCGAGACGGTCAGGCAAAGCCTGCCGATACCAAGCAGAGCGCCTGCAGCCATGTAAAGCAGCCACTCTCCATATGTCGGCTGAACATAACGCCCCGGCAGCATAAGACCGGTTACAACGACGAGAATACCCATCGGTATCAGCATGTCGGCAAGCGGCGTCGAATGCGCCCTCCAAAGACGCACCAGAATTGTGGAGATGGCCTGCGCCACCGCCGCTCCCGCAGCCAGGCAGACAGCCAACATATCGACGGCACCGCCGGGCTCGATAATCAACACGATGCCGACCATGCAGGAAAACAGCATGATCCATTGCAGGCGGTGCGGCCGCTCCCGCAACAAGGCGATGGCGAGCAGAACCGTGATGACCGGGGCAAGGAACCGAATCGAGTAGACGTTGGCGATCGGCATCAGCGAAATCGCGTAGAGCGTCAGCCAGATCATCGCCACGGACATCACCCCACGCGCGATGATGACGGCAGCGCCTCGTCCCGAATGGACCCCGAAGCCACCCAGTGGAGCAGCAAGCAGGACGGCAAAGGTTGAAGCGAAGAGGCCGGACAGAAACAGGATCTGCGGCAGGGAGTGCGTTTCGCTGAGAACCTTCGAGATCGTGTCTACCGCTGAAAACGCGGCAAAGCCTGCAAGCGACAGGATGTAGCCAAGCCTTTCGTTATCACCTTCATCCGTCACCACGATATTCCGTCATGTATGCGTCAACACATTACAACCTATGAGGGCTTTGAGACAGTCCGATGACATGGGAAAAGTGGCTGAGACGATCGAAAGCCGGTTCAGGTTCGAGGATGCCGATACACCAAGTCATTCAGGTCATGCCGTTCGGCTGCGTCATCCAGAACAGCGCCCAGCCTCTCCGCCAGCCGTCGAGATTTCTCGTTGTCGCGGTGAATGTAGCTGACGAGCGTCTGCAATCCGAGCACTTCAAAGCCCCAGCGGCGCAATTCAGTGGCCGCCTCCAGGGCATATCCCTGTCCCTCGAAGCCGGGATAGAGTAGCCAACCCAGCTCATGCTCGGGAAACAGCGGTCCGGAATTGATGCCGACCTGACCGATACAGGTTCCGTCGGCACGGCTCTCGATCATCAGCGAGCCATGCCCCATCAGCGACCATTGCGCGACGTCATGGCAGAACATGCCCCACGCGGCCGCCTCCGCAACGGGACCGCCCATATAGACGGCGCCGTCCGATGCCATGAACGCCGCATAGACCGGCCAGTCCGCCATGGTCGGCGCCCTTAGCCTGAGCCGGTCGGTTTCGATCAAAGGCATGGCAGGCAATGACGGATGGCCTTCAGGCATAGTGACCCCAACGAAAAACGGCCGGATTGCTCCGGCCGTCTGGTAGTTCAAAAATATGTCAGTCCGATTACGCGCCGGTCTCGCCGTCTGCGCCGATATAGGCGATGCGCAGCATGTTCGTCGAACCGGGCGTACCGAGCGGAACACCGGCCGAGATGATGATGCGGTCACCGGGTTTGCCGAACTCTTCGGCCGCGGTGATGCGCGCAGCGCGGTTCACCATGTCGTCGAGATCGGTTGCGTCATGCGTGACGACGCAATGCAGGCCCCAGCAGACGGCAAGACGGCGGGCCGTCTTGACATTGGGGGACAGCGCCAGGATCGGCACGTTCGGACGCTCGCGCGAGGCGCGCAGACCGGTCGTGCCGGACTGCGTGTAGGTGACGATCGCGGCAGCCTTGAGCGTTTCGGCAATCTGGCGGGCGGCGAGCGAAATCGCGTCGGAGCCAGTGGCTTCCGGCGTTGCGCGCTGTGCGTAGATGATGCTCGGATAGAGCGGATCCTGCTCCACCTGACGAGCAATCGACGCCATCATCGAGACCGCCTCGACCGGATACTGACCGGAAGCGGATTCGGCCGACAGCATGACGGCATCGGCACCTTCGAAGACGGCGATTGACACGTCGGAGACTTCCGCGCGGGTCGGGACCGGAGCCGTGATCATCGATTCCAGCATCTGGGTTGCAACGACGACCGGCTTGCCGGCGCGGCGGCAGGCACGGGTCAGCTGCTTCTGGATGCCAGGCACCATTTCGATCGGCATTTCCACGCCAAGGTCACCACGGGCAACCATGACGGCATCGGAAAGCTCGATGATTTCATCGATGCGCTCGATCGCCTGCGGCTTCTCGATCTTCGACATGATGCCGACGCGGCCGCGCGCGATCTTGCGCACTTCTGCCAGATCTTCCGGGCGCTGCACGAAGGACAGAGCGACCCAGTCTGCATCGTCGGTTGCGAGAACCGCATCGAGGTCGGCGCGGTCCTTGTCCGTCAGGACGCCGACGGTGAGGATGGTATCAGGCAGGCTGACGCCCTTGCGGTCGGAAATGCTGGTGCCGGCAACGACGGTACAGACGATCTTCTTGCCGTCGGACTCAACAGCCTTCAGAGCCAGCTTGCCGTCGTCGATCAGCAGGCGATCGCCAGCCTTGACGGCTTCGAGGATTTCCGGATGCGGAAGATGCACGCGGGTTTCGTCACCCGGGGCTTCGTTGTTGTCGAGCGTGAATGTCTGGCCCGGAGCCAGCGTCACTTTCGTGTTGGCAAACTTGCCGACGCGAAGCTTCGGTCCCTGCAAGTCGCAGAGAATGCCGATCGGCCGACCCGACTTCTTCTCTACCGAGCGGATCCGCTCGATCAGGGTGCGCATCATGTCATGGCTGGCGTGGCTCATGTTGATACGGAACAGGTCGGCACCTGCTTCGTGGAGTTTCTGGATCATTGCCTCTTCGGACGACGCCGGACCGAGCGTGGCTAGGATCTTTACTTTGCGGTTACGCCTCATCAATTCTGGCCTTCTTGCGAACCGGGTGTGTCGGAAAGCTGGACCATCCAGCTTCCCTGACGACCCGTATCATACTCTTTGAAACCCATGCGCTGGTGGCCACGGGTGAAACAATCATTCACGCCGACGATTTTGAATTCGTTCTCGGCGACGCACATATTGATATTGCCGGTCCACCGCCCTCCTCGGGCGGCATCTTCGGCATATAGATAATAGTATCGTGACTGCAGTTCCCCTTCGATCAGAGTAGCGCAGGTGGAAGCAGGAACCTGCCACCATCCTTCGGTATTCCAACCATCCTGGGCACGATAACCAATTGCCACGCCGACAAGGTTCTGCGTGCCGTTACACACGCGGAAATCTGCATGAGCCGGAGAAGCCATGAGAAGCGGTGTACCAACGCAAAAAACGAAAGCACCCGCCGGAACGGAAAGGAGCGAACGAAGATAAATTTTAATCGATTTTATCGGCACGGTTTCCGTCAGGTCTCCATGGTTACGTGGAGGCACTTTCTCGCGCGCAACGGGCAGAAAGTCAACGAAGCTGTGGTTGATTGCGTCGCCCTGCCGCTGCGATTAGTCAAATTCGCCGCATCCCCCTGCCCAGGCTTGCTTTTTGGCAAGCGCAGCCTCTGCTCTTGCGCCGAAAAGGACGCCATGCGATCACCAAACTCACAACATAATCGTTTGAAATGTACGTGAGCATGCAAAATTTCCATCCATTCGAAATCATAGACGGCGACTATGACAAAGGCATGGTGCTTCTTGCGGACCACGCCATGAACCGCCTTCCTGCTCAATATGGCAGCCTTGGCCTGCCCGGCAGCGCTTTTCTCAGGCATATCGCTTTCGACATCGGCATCGAGGGCCTGACACGCAGGCTTGCCGCGATGCTGGGTGTCCCGGCCGTGCTCGGCTGTTTCTCCCGCCTGTTGATCGATCCGAACAGGGGCGAAGACGATCCGACCCTCGTCATGAAGATTTCCGACGGTGCGATCATTCCCGGCAATCATCCGATGACCGATGACGAATGGCAGGCCCGTCTCGACACCTACCACCGGCCCTACCATCGTGCCATCGAACAGACGATCGCCAGGGCCTCGGCATCAGGCCGGGCACCTCTGGTGCTTTCATTGCACTCCTTCACCCCGTTCTGGAAGGATTTTGCGCGACCCTGGCACGCGGCCGTCCTTTGGGACAGTGACGACAGGGCTGTCCTGCCGCTTCTGTCGATGCTCCGCGCGCCCGGCGATATCGTCGTCGGCGACAACGAACCTTATGATGGCGCCTTGAAGGGTGACACGATGTATCGGCATTGCATGGTTCCCGGCATCCCGCATGCACTCCTCGAGGTTCGGCAGGATCTGATCAGCGATGACGCAGGCATGGATGCATGGGCCGAGAGGCTGGCCCCGGTCTTTACCGCACTCAACGCAGACCCCACATTGCACGAATACAGGGTTTTCCCGTCGCGAACCGGCCCCTACCCTGCGTGACGGCATCAATCAGGAGATGTTCCGATGACCGAACTCAGCAGGGAACAACAAACCGAACTTGAAGCGGCGGCGTTTCGCCGGCTTGTTCAGCATCTGCGTGAGCGTAGCGACGTGCAGAATATCGACATGATGAATTTGGCGGGCTTTTGCCGGAACTGCCTGTCGAACTGGTATCGGGACGCGGCAACTGACGCCGGCATAGATATTTCAAAGGAGGCATCTCGCGAAATCGTCTATGGCATGCCCTATGAAGATTGGCGCAACCTTCACCAGACGGAAGCGAGCGACGCTCAAAAAGCCGCATTCGAGATCAACAAGCCGCCGCATGGCTGAAATTGCAATGGCGATTGATTGGGCTTGACCTCGCGCCTGCTTTTCGGCACTTGACCACGACTTAAGAGATTTTCCCACCATCAGGAGGCCCCGATGTCTGATGCTCATGGCGTCGCCCGCGACCAGCTCCGCGCTTTTGTAGAGCGCATCGAACGACTTGAAGAAGAAAAGAAGACCATCGCCGATGACATCAAGGATGTCTATGGCGAAGCGAAATCCATGGGTTACGACACCAAGATCATGAAAAAGGTCATCGCCCTTCGCAAGAAGGACGACCAGGAGCGCATGGAGGAGGACCTGATCCTCGATACATACCTCAGCGCGCTTGGCATGATCCCCGGCGCCGGCACCGACGAGGAAGAAGCCGCCTGATCCGATTTACAAAGCCCGCCCCCTAAAAGGCGGGCTTTTTCTTTGCCGACTGATACAGCCAATCTCCCCTTGCGCGAGTTTTCCCATGGCAGATCACGACGTCATCGTTATCGGTGCGGGCTTTACCGGCCTCACCGCAGCCCGGGATCTGATCGACGCAGGCCTCGATGTCATCATCGTCGAGGCCCGGAGCCGGGTCGGCGGGCGGGTGGAGTCGGAATATCTGCCGAACGGTACCCGTATCGACACCGGCGGCCAGTTTCTTTGCCGGGACATGACGAACCTGATGGAAACCGCGCAACGATACGGAGCGCAGACGGTCCTTTCCTATGTCGATGGACAACAGTCCTACCGCCCCGCCATACCGACTGAACAGGGTGACGCCATATGGGATGGCCTGGAGCGCCTGCGCGAAAGAATGCGGTCTCTCGACATGTCCGACCCGGCACTGGCGCGCCTGACTGTCGGACAATGGATCGACCGGCAGACGGACATGCCATCGAACGTGACCGGCTCTTTTCGACGATTGGTAAAAGGATTGTGGTGCCGGGCGCCGGAAGACGTGGCCCTCGCCTATCTCGTGTCCAACGACCGGCGGGTCACCAATACCCACCCGGAACTCGAGATGTTTTTGGGTGATACCATGCACGCTTTGGCCGATCGCCTTGCCGCAGGCCTCGGCGATCGGTTGCGGCTGTCCGCTCCTGCCACATCCATCACCATCATGCAGGACGAGGTGGAAGTCGATGTCGAGGGACGCGCGCTCACGGCAAGACATGTGATCATTGCCGTGCCACCCGTCATGGCGCGCCGGATCGAACTATCTCCACCGCTTCCACCCACACTGACCAAAGCGCTGGCGGCTTGGGAGCCGGGTTGCGCCATCAAGCTGCAGATCGGCTACGAGACACCGTTCTGGCGTGATAAAGGCCTCAGCGGATCCGTGATGTGGAGCGATCCGCAAGGCATCTATGCCTGCGACGCCAGCCACGACGACTATTTCGGCATCGTCGTGTTTCTCGGAGGTCCGCTGGCATCGGATTGGCACCGCAGGCCGCAGACCGAGCTGGCAGATTTTATCACCTCGGAACTCGCTGCGGTATTTGGAAGTCCGGGACAGGAGCCGAGCTCCGTCTGCATTCGCGATTGGGTCAACGATGCCTGGAGCGACGGTGCCTATAGCGACGTCATCACCGACATTGATGCAACGGATGCGGAAGCTGTCCTGCTTGAAGGCTTGCCGCGCCTGCGGTTTGCATGTTCGGAACTGTCTGCGTCCTTCCCCGGTTATATCGAAGGGGCGATCGTCGCGGGCAAGCATGCCGCGCGATCCATTCTGCAAGGCCAAGAATAGGTTTCAGCCCGGGCGGTTAGGCCCGAGCATCAAAGGCTTGAATATTGCCGGATCAGTTAGAACCGCTGAAACGATTGGGGTCGATTGCCACCGTAGCCGAGACCGGCTTGAAGCCCTCGCTGGCGTAGGCCGCTGAATATTCGCTGTTCAGCGTACGGGTCACCACGCGCGGTGCCTTCATCGAGACCACGTCACCCGAGCGCTTGTTGTCCAGCGCCCACTTTTCGAGCGTACCCTGCGTCAGGTTGCCCGATTTTGTAACCGTGTCGGGTTTTGTTGCCCGGCCACCCTTGGTCGGCACGGCGGAAGCAGCGGCAGCGACCCATTTGGGCGTGTCGAATCCGTCACCGAAATGTCCGGTCGCAGAAGGAGACTGGATGACCTTTTTCGGCAGCGCCGCAACTTCAGTCGGCTTGCGCGCCTGCGCAGGCACAGGAGCGGCACGATCTGCATCCGCGACCGAACGGATGCCAGCGGCCGCCCTGCGATCGTCATCAACGCTGCGCGAAAGGGCTGCAACGAGCTCAGGCGTCAAGGCCTGCCCCTGCCTCTCCGGCTCTACCGGCTGAGGGACAGGAACAACCGAGGCAACCTGTGCGACAGCCGGGCGGTGAGCGGGAAGCGGAACAACCGACAAGTCCTGCAGCGACGGCGGAACGTCGCCGAGCGACGCCATCATGGTCGACGTGTCGGCATCCGCCTTCACACCGCGCGAACCGAGCAGGGTCGGAACGGGAACGGAATATTTCGTCAGATCCTCGAAGCCATCGCCATCAGGACGGCTGTTGGTTGCCGCCGCGGCCTGAAGCGCAAGGGCTTCCTGGGCCGGATTACGCTGCTGCGAATAAAGCGCGGTCGCAAGCGCACCCGGTCCATCCTGGCGGAAGGCAGGACGCGATGCCGGGATCGGCGCTTCGATCGTTTCGGCTCGCTGCCGCGGCTCGGCGGAAGCAACCATCACACCCGGCAGCGGAGCGGCAGGTGAGTCGTCCTCGGCCTCTGCAGGCCTGCTTGCCGGTGCGCTCGGGCGCGTGGCCGGCGTGCTGATTTCGCCGTTATCCTCTTCCTCGTCGGCGCCGCCGCCGAAGAGAGTGGCAAGGAAGCCGCGACGCTTACGCTCGGTCGCAGGTGCGCCACCGGCCGTCGAGGCGATCTCGATCGAGCTAGAACCAACGCGTTTTTTGTAATCGGCAAGCGCCTGATCATATCCCGGCAACGGCTGACCGTCGGCCGGAAGGTGCAGCGTATTGCCCTTTGGGAAGATAGAAACGAGTTCCTGGCGCGACATGCGCGGCCACGCGCGAACGCCGCCGACATCAAGATGCACGAAAGGCGAACCGGATTTCGGATAGAAGCCGACACCGCCGACCTGCATCTGCATGGCAAGTGCACGCAACGTCGCAAGCTTCACGCCCGGAATATAGAAGTCCATCGCCTTGCCGAGCGTATGCTGGCTGTTCTTCGCCACACCGGTATTGCGCGAACGACCGCGCAGCATGCCGTTGGTGGCCGGAGACCGGTAGGCGGAAACGACGTGGATATAATCCTTGGCGCCACTGCGCCGATAGACTTCCCAGACGAGATCGAAAAGCCGCGGGTCCATCTTGGTCGGCTCGTTCTTGCGCCAGTCGCGCAGAAACTGGTTGATCTGCTGGAGACCTCTGGGATCGAATCGACCATTGCGCTTGAAAGTGATCTCGGCCTTTTCACCCGTATGGACGAAATAGAGCTTGAGGCTGCGGTTTTCTGCAGCGGCCTGCGTCGCCTGTACGGACCAGATGGATGCAGCAACGACAGCAAGCGCCGCACCTTTGGCGACACGCCCGGTCAGCGACTGAAAGGCCTGGAGAACGAAGCGACGAACGCTCGTGCCCGAAGGCATTTCTTTTGCATTCAAATCAGGCAAAGCGATCCCCGTCCTGCAGACAACGTCCCTCGCTGTCCCATTTGGCTGACAATTGCGGTCACACGATGGCAAATCTGCCACACATGTACAAGCATCTCACTTATAGTCAATGATGTGCTAAAGAGAGATTGACAGAAATTGCCACGGTTTCCTTGCCTGAAAATTAACACTCCCTAATCAAGCGGCTTCCTTCAGCGGATCATCCGGATCGATACCGTAGTCCTTCAGCTTCCGGTACAGCGTCGAACGGCCGATGCCGAGCTTGCGGGCAACCTGGCTCATCTGGCCGCGGTAGAATTTCAGCGCGAAGCGGATCAGCTCTTCCTCGACATCGGCAAGCTTCCTCACCTCGCCCGTATCATCCGTACTGACGATGACGTTTTCCGATGCCGGATAGGCGGCAGCCAGAAGCGCGCGCGGATCCGGCCTCATCGTGCGGGGCGGCATCATCGGCTGCGGGAAATTCAGGTCTTCCGAGATCGGACGAAGGACCGAAGAAGGCGAGGTTGCCGATGCGACAGCCGTTGCAGCCAGTTCGGCACTGCGGAATTCCGGCACTTGCGCCGCAATCTGCGGGAAATCAAGCTCGGTCAGCTCGTCGCCTTCCGCCAGAACGATGGCGCGGAAGATGGCGTTTTCCAGCTGGCGAATATTGCCCGGCCAGTCATAGGAGGTCAGCAACGCGAGTGCGCCGGCGCTGACGCCGAGGTTTTGCGGCAGCTTCTGCTCGATCGAGAAGCGCTCGGCAAAGACGCGCACCAGGTGTGGAATGTCTTCCTTGCGGCGTCGAAGCGCTGGAATGGTGATCGGGAAAACGTTGAGGCGATAATAGAGATCCTCGCGGAACCGGCCAGCGCGAACCTCCTCGATCAGGTCCTTGTTGGTGGCCGAGATCAGCCGCACATTGACCTTGTGGACGCGTCCGGCACCCACAGTTTCGATCTCTCCGGACTGCACGGCGCGTAGCAGTTTCACCTGAACTTCGAGCGGCAGATCACCGATTTCATCCAGGAAAAGCGTGCCGCCATCGGCTTCGACGAACTTGCCGGTGTGACGTTCCGTAGCACCGGTAAACGCGCCCTTTTCATGACCGAACAGGATGCTCTCGACCAGATTTGCCGGGATGGCGCCGCAATTGACGGTGATGAAAGGCTTGCCGGCACGATCGCTGCCCGACTGGATGGCCCGCGCGATCATTTCCTTGCCGACGCCGGACTCACCTTCGAGTACGACCGGAATATTCGAATGGGCGGCACGCTGTGCCAGATCGATGACCCTGAGCATGTCGGGGCTGGCCGAGACGATGTCGTTAAAGCCGACCACGCCGGCACGGCGGCGACCGACCTTTGCCTTGCCCTCGCGATAATCGAGCTTCAGCGCATTGGCGATCGAGGTCGCAATCCGCTCGGGCGAAACCGGCTTGACCACGAAATCGAAAGCCCCTGCCCGCATCGCCTGAACGACATATTCTATGCTGCCCTGCCCGGTCTGCACGATGACCGGTGTCTGGACACCCATCTCACGGAGGGCCCCAAGAAAGGTCAGTCCATCCATTTCCGGCATCATCAGGTCGAGCACGATGACATTGACGTCGCTGCTGGTACGACTGAGGAAATCAAGCGCGGCCCTTCCGTTTTCGGCCAGATGCGCGACATAACCCTGCCGCTCGACTGCATTCTTCAGAAGGCGGCGCTGAATAGGATCGTCATCGACGACAAGGATATGAGCAGACATGCTTGAACTCCCGGCAACGTTCATCGTGCACCCTTTGCGGGCTCTTATGCTGGAAGTTGTGCCAGATAGGCTTGAACATCCCCTTTTGAGAAAAGCTCACATTTTAACAGTCTGAACGGAAAACGGACGGGTGGCGACGGAAGGCCCGAAATGCTACCCATCCGGCATCTCTTTGAGTGCCCATTTGAGGGAAAGGAAAGTCCATGACGAAACCCATCGCGCAGCCCGAAATCGCTCATGCAGCAGCCACCGCAAGTGGTGGCGCAACAGATCCAGCGCTCGGTCTCCTGCCTGTCTGGAAACTCTCCGATCTTTATGCCGCCAAGGATGCACCGGCGTTTGCCGCCGACCTGAAGCAATCCGAAACGGACGCCGTCGCTTTCGAAAAGAAGTGGAAGGGCACGCTTGCAGAGGCCGCGACGAAGACGGGTGCCGGCGGCATCGGCGAAGCCTTGAAGGAATATGAGGCGCTGGACGACCTGCTCGGCAAGATCGGTTCCTTCGCCGGCCTCACCTATTTCTCCGACACATCCGACCCGGCCAATGGCAAGTTTTTTGGCGACGCTCAGGCAAAACTCACCGACATCTCGTCGCACCTGCTATTTTTCGCGCTGGAACTCAACCGCGTCGACGATGCGGTGATCGATGCCTGCATGGATCGCGATCCGGCAGCCGGCCACTATCGCCCGTGGATCGTCGATCTGAGACAGGACAAGCCTTTCCAGCTGGATGACAAGCTGGAACAGCTCTTTCTCGAAAAGTCGATGACCTCGGCTTCCGCCTTCAACCGCCTGTTCGACGAGACCATGGCGGAACTGCGCTTCGACATTGACGGCGAGGAGCAACCGCTCGAAGTCACCCTCAACATGCTGCAGGAAGCAGACCCCGCCACCCGCGCCAAGGCGGCCGCTGCACTGTCGAAGACCTTTGGCGAGAACCTGCGCGTCTTCACCCTGATCACCAACACGCTCGCCAAGGACAAGGACATTTCCGACCGCTGGCGCGGTTTCGACGATATCGCCGACAGCCGGCATCTCGCCAACCGCGTCGAGCGTGAAGTGGTCGATGCGCTAGCCGCCGCCGTTGAGGACGCCTATCCCCGCCTGTCGCACCGCTATTACGCGATGAAAGCGAAGTGGCTGGGCATGGACCAGCTGAATTACTGGGACCGCAATGCGCCGCTGCCGGAAAGCCCGAAGGCCGTCATTCCGTGGGAAACCGCGAAGGAAACCGTGCTCTCCGCCTACGGCGCATTCGCGCCGGAAATGGCTGAGATCGCCGCCCGTTTCTTCGATGAGGAATGGATTGACGCGCCGGCCCGCGCCGGCAAGGCGCCGGGGGCCTTTGCCCATCCGGTCGTGCCATCCGCGCATCCTTACGTTCTGGTCAACTATCTCGGCAAGCCGCGTGACGTGATGACGCTTGCCCACGAACTCGGCCATGGCGTGCATCAGGTTCTTGCCGCCGGACAGGGCGCGCTGATGTGCCAGACGCCGCTGACGCTCGCCGAAACCGCCTCCGTTTTCGGCGAGATGCTGACCTTCCGTGCGCTTCTGGAAAAGACGAAGGACAAGCGCGAACGCAAGGCGATGCTTGCCCAGAAGGTCGAGGACATGATCAACACGGTCGTGCGCCAGATCGCCTTCTACCAGTTCGAGCGCAAGGTCCACACGGCCCGTAAAGAGGGCGAGCTGACATCGCAGCAGATCGGAGAATTGTGGCTATCGGTTCAGGGCGAAAGCCTCGGCCCGGCAATCAAGATCTCGGAAGGTTACGAAAGCTGGTGGACCTACATCCCCCACTTCATTCACTCGCCCTTCTATGTTTATGCCTATG
Source organism: Hyphomicrobiales bacterium (assembly GCA_900466875.1). Lineage (GTDB taxonomy): Bacteria > Pseudomonadota > Alphaproteobacteria > Rhizobiales > Rhizobiaceae > Neorhizobium. Next base: position 246,669 of record UBNQ01000003.1, read on the forward strand.
CCTTCGGCGATTGCCTGGTGAACTCGCTTTATGCCGTCTACCAGAACGCCGCTCCCGGTTTTCAGGACAAGTATTTCGAACTCCTGAAGGCCGGCGGCACCAAGCACCATTCGGAACTGCTGAAACCCTTCGGCCTCGACGCCACCGATCCGACCTTCTGGTCGAAAGGTCTGTCGATGATCGAGGGGCTGATCGATGAACTGGAAGCACTGGATAAGGAACTAAGCTGAAGGCCTGAAATGACAAACGGTCGGGGAGACCCTCGGCCGTTTGCACTCATCACCTACTTGCTGGCTTCGAGCGAGATTCTCGCTTGAGGCAACAAAGGCTGCCCCAAATTCCCTCTTCCCTGTGCTTGTCACAGGGATCCAGCAGTGTCGCGTCTGCGACGCGGAAGAGTTCCTTCACGCGAAAGACTTCGCGTGGCTGGATTCCTGTGACAAGCACAGGAATGAGGGACGGAGAGCTTCCAGCCCCATCGAGCCACCCTCAATGACGCCGCTCTATGAAGCTACCGCATCACCGGCTCCACCGTCAGGTCGCGACCGCTCGACGCCACGACACGCACCCGCGACCCCACCGGCAGGTCCGGCCCCATCACCGACCACATCGTATCATCGAGCCTGATCCGCCCCCGGCCTTCCTGAATGGGTTCCGAGAGCGTCGCCGTTCGCCCGACGAGGCTTTCGCCGCGACGGTTGAGCCAGGGCTCGTCGCTGGTTGTGCGCTTGCCGTTGTAGATCCGCCGCCCCACGACCGCAAAAACGACAGAGAGCACAGCAAACAGCAGAAGCTGAACATGCCAGCCCCAGAATGCGGTATCCCAAAGTGCCAGCGATAGCGCACCCAGCACCACCGCCGCCGCGCCGATCCAAATGAGGAAGACGCCGGGTGCGAGAAGCTCCAGCACCAGCAGCACGAGACCGATGATCCACCAGCCCCAGGGACCGAGGCTGTTCCAGAGTTCGACCACCATCACATCACCTCTCGGAGGTCGGCGGGGTGAACGGCGGGACGACAGCCGTCACCGTCGGCGTGCTGCGCACCGGACGCGGTGACTGGCCACGCGGTCCCGTTGGTGCCGGGCCATTGCCGTCACCGAACACTTCCTTGGCGATGGCGCCGATACCGCCGAGCGAACCGATCAGCGACGAAGCTTCAAGCGGCATCAGCACGATCTTGGAATTGTTGGCCTTGCCGATCTCGACCAGCGCCTCGGTATATTTCTGCGCGACGAAGTAGTTGATCGCCTGAACATCGCCGGCAGCGATGGCCTCCGAGACGAACTGCGTTGCTCTGGCTTCGGCTTCGGCCAGACGCTCGCGCGCCTCGGCCTCGCGGAAGGCCGCCTCGCGCTCGCCTTCGGCCTGCAGCACGGCCGCCTGTTTGGCGCCTTCTGCGCGCAGGATCTGCGCGTTACGCGCACCTTCGGCTTCCAGAACCAGCGCACGCTTCTCGCGCTCGGCTTTCATCTGTCGGGCCATGGATTCGACAAGGTCCTTCGGCGGCTGGATGTCCTTGATCTCGATACGGGTCACCTTGATGCCCCACGGATGCACGGCTTCATCGACCACGCGCAGCAGTTTTTCGTTGATGATATCGCGGTTCGACAGCAGTTCGTCGAGATCCATGGAGCCCATGACCGAGCGGATATTGGTCATGGTGATGTTCTGGATGGCGTTTTCAAGATTGGCGATCTGATAGGCCGCCTGCGCTGGATTGAGCACTTGGTAGAAAGCCACGGCATCGGCAGCAACGCTGGCATTGTCCTTGGTGATGACTTCCTGGGTCGGAATATCGAGCACCTGTTCCATCACGTTCATCTTCGCGCCGATACGCTCGATGAAGGGTGTGAGGATGTTCAGGCCCGGCTGAAGCGTGCGCGTGTAACGGCCAAAACGCTCGACCGTATAGGCATAACCCTGCGGTACGGTCTTCACCAGGGCGAAGAGAAGCAGGATCGCAAGGATCACCACAACGATGACGAAAATATCGAAACCACCCAAGCTCATGAGAGCCTCCCTTATGAATTGCTTAAAATCGGGGCAATCCTATTCAACCGGAGCACCATTCACAAGCACAGGAAGGTAGTCTAGAAGCCCCTCGAAGACCGGTCGCAGCCTACCCGGATAAAACAAGGACACCTGATATGAAGACAATCGTCGTCTGCTCCGGCGGACTGGATTCCGTTTCGCTTGCCCATAACATCGCCGCCAAGGGCGAGCTGATGGGCCTTATCTCCTTCGACTATGGCCAACGCCACAGAAAAGAGCTGGACTTTGCAGCAGCCGCTGCAGAACGCCTCGGCGTTTTCCACCAGATCATCGATATGCGCGCCATCGGCAGCCAGCTCACCGGCTCGGCGCTGACCGATGATGTCGACGTTCCCGACGGCCACTACGCCGAAGAGACGATGCGCATTACCGTCGTGCCGAACCGCAACGCGATCATGCTGACCATCGCCTTCGGCGTCGCGGCCGCAAGAACGGCCGATGCTGTGGCAATCGCCGTGCATGGCGGCGACCATTTTATCTATCCCGATTGCCGACCCGGCTTCATCGACAGCTTTGATACGATGCAGCGCCATGCGCTGGACGGTTACGCCTCGGTAAAGCTGCTCGCCCCCTATGTGACCGGTTCAAAGGCCGACATCGTCACCGATGGCGAAAGGCACGGCACTCCATTCGTCGAGACCTGGTCCTGCTACAAGGGCGGAGAACGCCATTGCGGCCGCTGCGGAACCTGTGTCGAGCGCCGAGAAGCCTTCCACCTCGCCGGGATCGAGGATCCGACCGATTACGAGGATCCAGATTTCTGGAAGGCCGCGACCGAAGGTTTTAAGGCCCCGGAATTCAAGGCAGAAGAGGTCCGCTAATGTACCGCATCACCAAGGAATTCCATTTTTCGGCCTCGCATCAACTGTTGCATCTACCGGCGGACCATCAATGCGCCAGGCTGCACGGCCACAACTACATCGTCGTGGTCGAACTGGCCTCCCCTGATCTCAACGAGGACGGGTTCGTGCGCGACTATCACGAACTGGCGCCGTTGAAGCGCTATATTGACGATGAATTCGACCACCGCCACCTGAACGAGGTCCTCGGCCACGACCGGGTGACCTCGGAATATCTGGCGAAGCATTTTTACGACTGGTGCAAGGAACGCCTGCTGGAAACCTCGGCCGTGCGTGTCAGCGAAACGCCCAAGACCTGGGCCGAGTACCGACCATGACGACATCTGCAGAAACCATCCGCATCAGCGAGATCTTTGGCCCGACCATTCAGGGCGAAGGCATGCTGATCGGCCAGCCGACCGTTTTCGTGCGCACCGGTGGGTGCGACTACCGCTGTTCGTGGTGCGATACGCTGCATGCGGTCGACAGTGCCTATCGCTACGACTGGACGCCCATGGACGCCGAGACGATCTGGCAGGAAGTGCGGCAGCTTTCGGGCGGAATGCCGCTGATGGTGTCACTTTCGGGCGGCAATCCGGCCATCCAGCCGCTGAAGCCGCTGATCCGGCGCGGCAAGAACGACGGTTACCGCTTTGCCATAGAAACCCAGGGCAGCGTCGCCCGCGACTGGTTTGCCGATCTCGACGTGCTGGTCCTCTCCCCGAAACCGCCGTCGAGCGGCATGGAGACGGATTGGGACGCGTTGACCGACTGTCTCGAGGCGGCGGGAAAAGCGCCGCGCATCGCGCTCAAATTCGTCGTCTTCGACGATGCCGACTATGCCTTTGCCAGGGAAGCATCGCTGCGCTTTCCGGAACTGCCCGTCTATCTGCAGCCCGGAAACCACACGCCTCCCCCACTGGAAGACGACGATGCCCGCATCGATCTCGACGGGATCATGGATCGCATGTTGTGGCTGGTCGACAAGGTGACGGAAGACCGCTGGTTTTCGGCCACCGTCCTGCCGCAGCTTCACGTTCTGCTCTGGGGCAACAAACGCGGGGTGTGACGTCACCCCGAATCCCCCTCTGGCCTGCCGGCTATCTCCCCCACAAGGGCGGAGGGTTTGGAAGGGTACCTCCTTCTAGGTCACTCTATTCGGCGTAGATCATCTTCTTCGTCATGCCACCGTCGACGGTCAGCACCTGCCCGGTGACGAACCCGGCGCCATCCAGATAAAGCACGGCATCGGCAATATCCTTCGGCCGGCCGACGCGACCGACAGGATGTTGCGCCTCGTCTTCTTCGGACAGTTTCGTCTCGTTGGTGATCCAGCCCGGCGCAATGGCATTGACCCGGATCGTCGGGCCAAGGCTGACGGCGAGTGCATGGGTCAGCGCCACCAGCCCGCCCTTGGAAGCGGCATAGGCTTCCGAATTCGGCTCCGACATGAAGGCACGGGTGGACGCCATGTTGACCACAGATCCGCCGGCCTTCATCAGCGGCACGACAGCCCGCGTCATGAGGAAGGCACCGGTCAGATGGCTGTCGATCACGCGCCGCCAGTCGAGATAGGACATGTCGAGGATGGAAGTGCCGAGCGCACTGCTGGTGGCACCGGCATTGTTGACCAGAAGATCGAGACGGTTCCAGCCGAGTTCGGCCAAGGCTATATCGACCGAAGCCTCGTCCGAAACGTCGCACTCGATGGCTCGTACACCCTCAACGGCGTGGGTCTTGCCGCTTAGATCAAAAGAGGCAACCTCGAAGCTGCGGGCAACCAGCGCTTCGCAGATTCTGCTTCCGATCAGCCCGGCTCCACCGGTAACGATTGCCTTTTTCATGGGATGTTCCTTTTGGCTATCTGGCTTCGATATGAGCTTTATCTTGACCTTTGGCGCTGCCCCTCATCCGCCTGCCGGCACCTTCTCCCCGCTCGCGGGGAGAAGGACACGAGACGCGACGTCTCCGCCCCTCTCCAGCGTCAAGCAGGGCATGTCCCCTCTCCCCGCTTGCGGGGGAGAGGGTTAGGGTGAGGGGCACCTTGCTGCCAAGAGCAAATCTTCTCAGCGCAGGAAGCCGATGATGTCGAAGACTTCGCCCATCACCTTCTGGGCGCGGGCACCGGCGCGCTCGCCGCCGTCCTTGAGGATTGCGTCGATATGCGTGGTGTCGTCGAGCAGGCGGCGCATCTCGGCACCGATCGGCGCCAGAACCTCGACGGCCAGATCTGCGAGTGCCGGCTTGAAGACCGAGAACTGCTGACCGCCGAATTCTTTCAGCACATCGGCCTTGGTCCTGTCCGCCAGTGCCGCATAGATGCCGACGAGGTTGTCGGCTTCCGGGCGACCGGCCAGGCCTTCCAATTCGCTCGGCAGGCCTTCCGGATCGGTCTTGGCCTTGCGGATCTTCTTGGCGATATCGTCTGCGTCATCCATCAGGTTGATGCGCGACAGGTCGGACGGGTCGGACTTCGACATCTTCTTGGTGCCGTCACGCAGCGACATGACGCGCGGCGCGGGGCCATCGATCAGCGGCTCGACCAGCGGGAAATAGCCGTGGATCGGTTCTTCGCCGACAACCATGTCGACGCCGGTGCCGGTCGCGCGGATCTTGTCCTGGAAGTCGATGTTGAACTTCTGGGCGATGTCGCGGGCAAGTTCCAGATGCTGCTTCTGGTCGTCACCGACCGGAACATGGGTGGCGCGGTAGACGAGAATGTCGGCCGCCATCAGGCTCGGATAGGCAAGCAGGCCGAGCGAGGCGTTTTCACGGTCCTTGCCGGCCTTGTCCTTGAACTGCGTCATGCGGTTCATCCAGCCGATACGGGCAACGCAGTTGAACACCCAGGCAAGCTCGGAATGCTGTGGCACGGCCGACTGGTTGAAGACGATATGCTTCACCGGGTCGATGCCGGAAGCGATGAAGGCTGCGGCGATCGAGCGGATCTGGCCGCGCAGGTCGTCATGCACGAGCTGCGCGGTGATCGCGTGCAGGTCGACGACGCAATAGATGCAGTCGTTGTTTTCCTGCAGCGCCACGAACTTGCGGATCGCGCCGAGATAATTGCCGAGATGGAGATTGCCGGTCGGCTGAACGCCGGAGAAAACGAGCGGCTTAAAGGTGTTCATGATGTCCTCGAACAGGCTGGTGGAAGGCCTCAGGCCTCAAGGTTACGCGCCCCCGGCAGGTTTGAAGTCTCCGGCAATCGCGCCCCGCGGGCCATGTAGCTAACGCCGCGCTCTAAGCACGTCGGGCAGGCCCCCATCAAGGGTCGTGACGGCTTTATTTCGGTACAGGTGCAATTTGGCGTCATTTTTTGCTGCTCTACCCCAATTTTTTTGGGGGTTTCAGCAGCCCAGGGCGCGGTAAGTCCGGACATGCAGCAAGTTCGACTTATGTAACAGTTTTATAACGAAGATTTGGCGTCGAATGTCCTAATATAACGGCGATCAAGACTACAGTTAGTTAACGGATATTAAGATTTATGGTCCATTAATCTCAATTCGAGGTAAATCCCACCTTATTCACGTCACTTTTCAGAATGAAATACCCCGCTACGACGAAGTCGACCGTCATGACGACTGGTCTTTTCCTAGGGGACAACCATGCGCATTTTTTCTCGCGTCGCGCTGGCCTGCCTTTTGGCATTCAGTATGAGTATCGACGCCGAAGCAGCAGGCAAGAACGACAAACGCCGCGGCACAGCAATCAAGCACGACTACTCGGCTTTCTACACGGTACAACGTGTCAGCGTCCGTACCGGCTGTTTTCCCGACAAGCTCGAAGCCATCCTTGCCCATATCGCCAAGCAGACAGGCAAGAAGCCGATGGTGACATCCGGTCATCGCCCGCGTTCGGGCAAGTCACAACATAGCCGCTGTTTCGCCGCAGACATCCGCGTGCCGGGTGTCTCGGAAACACGCATATTGGCCGCGGCCCGCACCGCGCCGGGCATCGGCGGCATCGGCCGTTACTGCAACGGCATCGTGCATGTCGATATCGGCCCGAGCCGGACCTGGGCGCACTGTGGCAAGAAGGGCAAGGGCAGCCTCGCCAACCTGAAGCGCAAGGCCAAGGGACGCGATACCTGATCGCGGCACCTTTTCCGCGTTGTCCGAATTTTCAGGACTGCGCCTTGGGCTTACGCTTGAGATTGCGGCGGATCATGCCGAGATCGGCCCCGCCGATCAGGAAAGCCACGCCGAAATAGACGACCATGGCAAGCGCGATCAGGACACCGAGAGCCGTGATCTGGCTCAGGAGGTGCGCACCCGGCGCCAGCCACGAGCCCGCGTAAGGCAGGGCGTAGATCAGTGCCGCGCCCATCACCCCGGCTGAGACGAGCAGCAGAGCGGTGCGTTTGGCCATCTGCCATTCCCAGACGAGATCGCCGCGCCAGACAAGAATAGCAAACAGCAATACCGTGTTTATCCAACCCGCCGTTGCTTCCGCCGTGGCGATGCCACGCTCGGCGAGGATCGGGAAAAGCGAAATCGCCAGAGCCGAATTCACCACCACCGCAAGCATGGTGATGCGCATCGGCGTCTTGGTATCCTCGCGGGCGTAAAAGCCCGGCTGCAGCGCCTTGATGAGCACGAAACCCGGCAGGCCGAGGCCATAAATGGCGAGAATGCCGGCAACGACCGTCGTGTTTTCGGCCGAAAAGGCGCCGCGTTCATAAAGCACGCGGATGATCGCATCCGACAGGACCCAGAGCCCGACGGCAGCGGGAAGCGTCAGGAACAGGACGAATTCGATCGAGCGGTTCTGGATGCCGGCCGCTTCCTCCAGCTTGCCACCCTTCAGCGCCCGCGACAGTTCCGGCAGCAGCACGACACCAACGGCCACGCCCACCACGCCGAGCGGCAGCTGATAGATGCGATCCGCATATTGGAGAGCCGCGATCGCGCCTTCCTTGCTGGAGGCGATCGCCTGGCCGATGATCTGGTTGATCTGGGTGACGCCACCGGTGATGGCCGCCGGGACTGCAAGCCACAGAAGCCGCTTGACGTTGGGTGTCATACGCGGGCGGCGAAAGCCGATATTGATGCCGGCATGGCGCACGCCGATATAGACGACGGCAAGCTGCAGCACGCCGGCGACAAGCACGCTCCAGGAGAGATACCAGGCAATCTGCTCCGGCTCGGCACCGATCCACAGGCCATACACCAGAGCGGCAATCATCACCACGTTGAGGAAGACCGGTGCGATTGCCGCAGCGAAGAAATGATGCAGCGAGTTCAGCATGCCGCTCATCATCGCGGTCAGCGACATGCACATCAGGTAGGGGAACATCACTGCGGCCATGCGGATGGTCAGCGAGGTCTTTTCCGCATCGTCGGCAAAACCGGGTGCGATCACCCAGCGCACCAGCCACGGCATGGCAAGTTCCATGGCGATGGTGATGATCAGGAGCGCCGAAAACAGCACCCCAAAAACCTCTTCGGAAAAGCGCTTTGCCCCCGCAACGCCATTCGCCTCGATCTCCTTCGAGAAGAGCGGCACGAAAGCTGCGTTGAAGGCGCCTTCGGCAAACAGGCGGCGAAACAGGTTCGGGAAGCGGAAGGCGGCATAAAAAACGTCCGCCATCGGCCCGGTGCCGAGCGCTGCCGCCATGGCGGTTTCGCGGGCAAAACCGAATATGCGGCTGCCAAGCGTTGCGCCGCCGACGGTTGCGAATTTCTTGACGAGGCTCATCTGGCGGTATCCGTCACGCGCGCGCCTTGCTCTTGCGCGGCTGCTGTTCTTCTGCGGCGGTTGCCGGTGCGGGGTTCTTCTTTGCCTCTTCGTCGTGATCGGTCATGACCGCCTTCAGCCGTGCAGAAATCGTGTTCTGCCGATTGTCGTTGGTGACCTTCTGGCCGACCAGATCGGTGACGTAGAACGTATCGATGACCTTTTCGCCGAAGGTGGTGATGCGCGCCGACTGGATGTCCAGCGACAGGTCGGCCAGACCGGCCGTGATATCCGCGAGCAGGCCGGTGCGATCGAGGCATTCGATCTCGATGACGGTGAACTTGTTGGAGAGGCCGTTCGAGATGGTGACCGATGGCGAGATGTCGAAAGCCTTTGTCTTCTTGCGGGACTTGGCGCGGGTGGCAATGACTTCCGGCAGCCGGCGCTTGCCCGACAGAACGTCCTCGATCATCCGGCCGATCGTTCCGGCGCGGCGAAGTTCGTCCTCGTCCACCGCAAATTCCCGGTTGATCAAGATCGTATCGAGCGCGCGGCCATCCGTCGTCGTAAAGATCTGCGCATCGACGATATTGGCGCCAGCGGCCGCGCAGGCGCCAGCGATGATCGACAAAAGGCGCGGATGGTCGGGAGCCAGAACGGTGATTTCGGTGATCGCCCGGAAGGCATCGGTGCGGACCATCGTTGCCAGTGCATGCCCGGCGTGATCCGTACCGCGGATGAAGGTCGCATGGCGGATCTGATCGTCCAGCGACACGGCCAGGAGATAAGGCTGGTAGTGAAGCGACGAATAAGTCTTGCGCTCCTGTTCGTCCCAGGCAGCCAGCCCGTCGTGAAGCGCTTCTTCGGCGACACTTGCCCGCTCGCGGCGCGGCAGGTCGGAAAAGCCGCCGGAAAGCAGGATTTCGGTCTCGTAATAGAGGGTGCGCAGAAGCTGGCCCTTCCAGCCGTTCCACACACCGGGACCGACGGCGCGCGTATCGCAGATAGTCAGGACCAGCAGCAGCTTCAGCCGGTCCATGGACTGCACCACCTCGGTGAAGTCGCTGATCGTCTTGCGATCGTGCAGATCGCGGGTCTGGGCCGTCATCGACATGACGAGATGCTGCTCGATCAGCCAGACGACGATCTCGGTCTGCTTCTGGTTCAGGCCGAGCCTGGGGCACAGTTTGCGGGCCATGCGGGCTCCGGCGATCGAATGGTCCTCCTGCCGGCCCTTGGCGACATCGTGGAAAAGCACGGCGACGTAAAGCGCCTCACGTTCCTCGATGCCCGGCATGATCTTCGTGGCAAGCGGATGCGCTTCCTTCATCTCGCCCTTGTCGATCTCCGACAGGGCTTCGACCGAGCGGATCAGGTGCTCATCGACGGTGTAGTGGTGATACATGTTGAACTGCATCATCGCCACGACCTTGCCGAATTCGGGGATGAATCGACCGAGCACGCCAGCCTCGTTCATGCGGCGCAGCATCAACGCCGGATCGCGGCGCGATGTGAGGATCGACAGGAACAGCCGGTTGGCCTCCTCGTTCTCCCGCACACTGTTGTCGATCAGCGAAAGCGACCGGGTCATGCGCTTCAGCGCATCCGGATGCAGTTCCAGTTCGTGAATATCCGCCACATGGAAAAAGCGGATGATGTTGACCGGATCGCGGGTGAAGACATCCGGCGAGGCGAGCGTGATGCGGCCGCGATCGGTGACAAAATCCGTCGTGCCGGGGATCTTGTGCAGGCGCTTGGTGAAGCGCGAGATGACACGATTGGCAAGCCCTGGTGCGGCCTTGGCCTGCTGTTCTTCCAAAGCTGCGCAGAAGATGCGCGTCAGGTCGCCGACATCCTTGGCGACCAGGAAATAGTGCTTCATGAAGCGTTCCACGGCGGAAAGGCCGGGACGGGAATGGTATCCGAGAGAGGCTGCGATCTCGCGCTGGATATCGAAAGACAGACGCTCTTCGGACTTGCCGGTCAAGAAATGCATGTGGCAGCGGACGGCCCAGAGGAAATCGTCCGCCTTTTCGAACAGCCGGAATTCGCTGCGGGAAAAGACGCCAAGCTTGACCAGGTCAGCTGCGTCCTTGACCCGGTAGTAATATTTGGCGATCCAGAACAGGGTGTGAAGATCGCGCAGGCCGCCCTTGCCTTCCTTGACATTGGGCTCGACCAGATAACGCGTATCGCCGGATTTCTGATGCCGCTGGTCGCGCTCGGCGAGTTTGGCGCTGACGAATTCCGCACCGGTATCGGCCACGACTTCCTTATCGAACCGGGATTCGAGATCCGCATAAAGCCTCTCGCAGCCGCAGATCAGGCGGCTTTCCAGGATCGCGGTGCGGATCGTCATATCGGTCTTCGACAGCCGGATGCATTCCTCGACGGTACGCGTCGCATGGCCGACCTTGAAGCCCATGTCCCAGAGGATATAGAGCAGGAACTCGACAGCCTTGCGCATCTCGTCGGAATTTTTCGACGGCAGCAGGAACAGAAGATCGATATCCGATCCGGGGGCGAGCGTGGCGCGCCCATAACCGCCGACAGCGGCAATGGTGATGTCTTTCCCTTCCGGATGCACGGCGGCGGCGACCATCTCGTGCAGGACACAGATGATCTGGTCCTGAACCCAGGAGATGCGCTCGGCGCAATTGAGCCCGCTTCCATCCTTTTCCAGAAGCTCGCGTGCTTTCTGGCGGCCTTCGGCACTGGCCCGGCGCATGATGGGCAGAAGCGCGGACCTCAACTCCAGATGCGGGCAGTCCTTCTTCATCACCGCGTGGCATTCGGCTTTCAGGGCATCTACATCAAGAAGTTCGGAAAAATTGATTTCGTGTCTGGCCATGTCATCCCTGCCGATGCCAGTTTGCCGAGCGGCTTTAGCGAATTCTGGTCACCTTGACCACCGATTATGGCAAGAGGTCGTTTCAAAGTTGTTGCCTTGCAGCATGAAGTTCAAGTGCGGGGAATATCCGCTTTCGACCGGGCACGCCACTGGCGCGGGCTCAAGCCGGTCACCCGGCGAAATTCCCGGTTGAAATTCGATTTCGTCGAGAACCCGACATCGAGCATGATTACCGTGGCGGATTGCCTTGTTTCATCCAGCAGACGGCAGGCCTCACCGACACGCCGGTTGTTGACGAACTGGGAGACGTTCAAGCCCGTCGCACGATTGATGGCGGCGGAGAGATCGCGGGCCGGAATGCCTGCCTTGCGGGCGATCTTTGCCAGGCTGAGGTTTTCATCCTTGTAGAGGCCCGTCTCCTCCAGAATGGCCGCAACACGCGTGACGATCGCCTCGTCCCCGGGATCGGAAACGGAGGGCGTTTCCGGTGAAACCTGCCCGTGCTTGGATTCAGGCAGGATGCAATAGAGACCTGTTGCCGCAAGCGCGACGATGTTCATGATCGTCACCGCAAACGGCACGCCTTCGGCACCGGCGACACTTGCGTAAATGGCCACGGCCAAATCGCTCAAGGCGAAGAAAAACATCAGGATGGCCGTCAGCCGCGCGGCGCGCAGAGCCGGACGCATGCGTTGAAGGCTCGCCTCCGCCATCACATCGTCGCCGCTGACGCGTGTCAGGCGCCAGAGGGCAATTCCGTAGACGAGAAAGATCACAAGCAGCAGCGGATCGACCAGGACCTGCAAGAACGCGACCGAAAGGGCAACGAAAACCGGAGCCCAGAGATGGATCCATGGCCTTGGCACAGATGCATCCGTCAGGCCACGGAACGCCAGGAAGGCGAGCGGCGGCATGACCGAGGCGGTAATCGGCTGGATGGGCGCAAGCTGTCTGAGACCATATCCGAGATGCAGGCCGACAACGACGCCCTGCAGCGCATAAAGGATCAGGAAAGCCACGAAATAACGGCGGCTGCCCGGCGCTTCCACGCCCTTCAGGCTGTGGTGAAGCACCAGTACGAAGATCAGTCCGGCGATGAAGGGCAAGGGTATGGCGAGCAATGGAATATCCAGACGGCGCAACGAACAGCGCGAAACGATCTCCGACGAGCTATACCACCTTCAGACAGGAATGGCAGGTTGGCGCGTCCTCAACAAGAGATAGGCCAACCCGCTTGATTGCCCCGGCGCGTTACGCCGAAGCCAGAGCTTCCCTGACTGCGATTTCAGCCATGGCAAGCGCTGCCTCGCGGCTCGTTGCGGCGGCAATGAAGCGGCCGTTATGGCAGAAAGTCGCGCCCTTGACGCCGGATGCGGCTTCCAGCTCTCCATTCGTCAGGCCCGCCCAGGATTTCGGCAGGTCGGCGCGCAATTCGAACCCGTCGTCTGCACGGCGGATGCCGGTGACGCACCAGTCCTTGCCGTCACGCGGGTGGACGACGAAAAGAAGATGATCGGCGCCGGCCTTCACGATCGCCGGGCGGAAAGGCATGCCCATGGGAAGCTCGAGCACGCGGCCCTCGCCTGTCTCGGCGATCGCTTCAAGGACGAGCGTTTCGGCACGCAACTTGGCGGCACGCTTGCCGACACCCGCCTCGACAATGGCACGGGCGATGGCGAGCGCTGCATGAAAAGCGTGGTCATCGGCACCCTCTTCCTTCTCGTCGAAGTTGGGTTTGAGCGTTTCGAGCAGGCTCGACAGGGTGAGGCCGGCAAGAGGACCGGCGCTGGACGGGCTGAGCGCACCATTGTCCATCAGGTCGATCGGCAGGACGAAACTCTTGTCGAAGGAGGCGTGCAGGGCATCGATATGGCCTGCCGGGATATTCATCGCGGCGAGATAATCGCGACCGTAATGTTTCCAGATCAGGCCGAAGGAGCTGTAGGGCGCCTCGTCCTCGCGCAGTGGCGCGCCGCGCTGGTGATGGTCGAAGATCTGCTTTTCGGCATCATAAGCGCCGCCGACATCATAGATGATGCGATCGCTGCCGGGCGTAATCCACTCCGGCGCGCGGCTGCGGACGATCTTTGCCTCGGGAAAAAGTCGGGTCAGGATGACACTCGAGAGAAGTTCATCGGCATGGAAGCCACCGGAATGGGTGACGAGATAGTCTGGTTTCATGCCGTAATGCGCCTCTGTTTTTCTGGGAGTGAACCAGATAGCCGCAGTCGCAGGTCTTCACAAGCACGGCAGTGCTGTGATTGACAAAGCTGATTACGAAATCGTGATGATTTCGAGTTCCTGATGACCGACCGTCACCAGATCGCCGACGGACTTGCCGTTGAGAGCCCGTGCGACCGGCGACACATAAGAGATCGTTCCAGCCTTGGGATCGGCCTCGTCCTCGCCGACGATGCGGTAGGTCTGCTCGCGACCATCGTCACGGCTGAAGTTGACGGTACTGCCGAACGAGACGGTTTGTTGCGATCCTGGCGCCGGGACGAGTTGAGCCGTATGAAGCCGTTCAGCGAAATAGCGGATGTCGCGCGCCGGACCGGCCATCTGGCGGCGGCGCTCGTTGATGTCATCGATCACATTTGCAGCTTCATAGGCATCGCGAGCGGCCTGCAGCTGCTGCTCAAGCGCCTTCAACCCCGTTTCGGTTACGAGGTTCGGGTGCGGCGAGATCGGCCGGTCCGGCAGCACCGTTTCGGCAGCCGTCTCGGCACTTTCTTCCTTCATGAAGGCAACGCTCACAGGCGTACTCCTTGTCTTGCCCGGATCAGGCTTTTTCGCCGGCCTGCTTCTTCAGCGCATAAAGCGCTTCGAGCGCCTCGCGCGGGCTCATGTCATCCGGGTTGATTGCCTTCAACGCTTCTTCGACCCTGGAAGATCCACGCCGTGTTTCTTCCTTGCGCACGGCGACCTGGAACAGAGGCAGGTCGTCGATCAGCTGGCTTGCCGGGTTCTTGCGGTCGGAATCCTCCAGCTTGGTCAGAACATCGCGGGCGCGCATCACGACACTATCGGGAAGGCCTGCAAGGCGTGCAACCTGGATGCCGTAGGAACGATCGGCGGCACCGGGGCCGACTTCGTGCAGGAAGATCACCTCACCATCCCATTCCTTCACCTTCATCGTGGCGTTGGACAGGCGGCCGAGTTTTTCAGACAGGACGGTCAGCTCGTGGAAATGGGTGGCGAACAGGCCACGGCAGCGATTGCCCTCGTGCAGATGCTCGACGGAGGCCCAGGCGATCGACAGGCCATCGAAAGTGGCCGTGCCTCGGCCGATCTCGTCGAGGATGACCAGAGAGCGATCCGTTGCCTGGTTGAGGATGGCCGCCGTTTCGACCATCTCGACCATGAAGGTAGAGCGGCCGCGGGCAAGATCATCCGAGGCGCCGACCCGGGAGAACAGCCGGTCGACGACGCCGATATGGGCGGAAGCGGCGGGGACGAAGCCCCCCATCTGGGCGAGGATGGCAATCAGCGCATTCTGGCGCAGGAAGGTCGACTTACCGCCCATGTTCGGGCCGGTGAGCAGCCAGAGTGCACCGAATTCTCCGCCATCTTTCGGCGACAGGTTGCATTCGTTGGCGATGAACGGGCCCGACGACTGGCGGCGCAGCGCCTGCTCGACCACCGGATGGCGGCCGCCCTCGATGGCGAACATGCGGCTGTCATCGACGATCGGGCGACGATAGTCCCATTCCTCGGCCAGCATGGCGAGACCGCCGGCGACATCGATGATCGACAGCGCGCGGGCGCCGGCCTTGATCGCCTCGGCTTCGGTGGTCACGGCAGTCACCATCCTGTCGAAGGCTTCGAGTTCGATCGTCAGCGCCTTGTCGGCGGCGTTGGCGATGCGGCTTTCGAGATCGGCGAGCTCCGTCGTGGTGAAGCGCATCGCATTCGCCATGGTCTGGCGATGGATGAAGCGCGCCTTGGCTTCCGGCGTATCGGTCATCGGACCGGCATTGCCGGCGGTGACCTCGATGAAATACCCCAGCACATTGTTGTGCTTGATCTTCAGCGACTTTATGCCGGTCTCGTCGGCATATTGCAGCTGCAGGCCGGCGATCACCTTGCGGGACTGGTCACGCAAGGCACGGACCTCATCCAGATCGGAATTGGCGCCGTCAGCGAGGAAACCGCCGTCGCGCTTCAAAAGCGGCAGGTCTTCGGCCAGCATATTGCCGAGCAGGGATTCCACCGTAACCGGCAGCGCCTTCAGATCGACCAGCGCGTCGGACAGTTCATCCGGAAGCATCGCCCCATTGAGGAATGCAGCCACGCCGCGCGCGGCTTCCAGACCGGTCAGGATTGCGCCGAGATCACGCGGGCCGCCACGGTCGAGCGCAAGGCGCGAGAGCGCACGCGGCATATCCGGCACGTGTTTCAGCGATGTGCGCAGGTCGGAGCAGAGCGACGGCTCTTCCAGCAGGAAGGAGATGGAATCGAGCCGGAGATTGATACGGTCGGGGTCGGTGAGCGGCGACATCAGCCGCTCGGCGAGAAGCCGGGCTCCACCGCCGGTGACAGTGCGGTCGATCGCTTTGAGCAGCGTGCCTTCGCGTTCACCCGAGAGCGTCTTCGTCAGTTCGAGATTGCCTCGGGTGGCGGGATCGATGAACAGGGTCGATGCACCGCTTTCGCGCTCCGGCCGTCCGAGCGGCGGGCGCTCGGAAATCTGGGTCTTTTCGACATAGGCGATGGCGGCAGCGGCGGCGGCGAATTCGGCACGGGAAAAAGTGCCGAAACCATCCAGCGTCGTGACGCCGAAATAACGGGCGATGCGGCCTTCGGACGTGGCGCTGTCGAACAGAACCGACGGCTGCGGCACGGCGACGCGGCCGAGCACGTCAAAGACCGGTTTTAGTTCCGGATCGTGGAACATCGTGTCCGGCATGATCAGTTCGCGCGGCTCGATGCGCAGGATATCGGCGAGCAGGCGCGACGGTTCCGTTTCCGCAAGGCGGAAGACGCCGGTGGAGATGTCGATCCAGGCGAGTGCCATCAGCGGTTCGGCCGCGCCCTTGATGCGGGCAAGCGTCATCAGATAGTTCGATTCCGAGGCGACAAGCAGCTTTTCCTCGGTGATCGTGCCCGGCGTGACGAGGCGCACGACATCGCGCTTGACCACCGATTTCGAGCCGCGCTTCTTGGCTTCGGCCGGATCTTCCACCTGCTCGCAGACGGCGACGCGGAAACCGAGCGAAATCAGCTTCTGCAGATAGTCATCTGCCGCATGGACAGGGACACCGCACATGGGAATATCCTGGCCCATGTGCTGGCCGCGCCTGGTCAGCGTAATGCCGAGCGCCCGGGATGCGTCAATCGCGTCCTGGAAAAACAGTTCGTAAAAATCGCCCATGCGATAGAAGAGCAGCGAACCGGGATTGTTCGCCTTGATCTCGATAAACTGCTCCATCATCGGGGTGGCCGTGGCACGGCTTTCCTCCGAAGCGAGCTGGTCGGTGGTCAGGGCATCGCCATTCTGACCATGGGGGGACAAACGTTCAAACTGGGTCACTGGGCCGATTTTTCATTGCGCATGGAAAGTGGCGACACTATCGGTGAAGCCCCTTGGAAGACAACATTTGCAGCAGCCTTGAGGAAGGCTGCCCACAGGAAGCTGGAGAGGATATGTCCGTGAACGACAAGGCAGGTAGCACGCGAACATCGGTAACCGAGCAGGAAGCGCTCGACTTTCACTCCGATGGCCGCCCCGGCAAGCTCGAAATCACGCCAACCAAGCCGATGGCGACACAGCGTGATCTCTCGCTTGCCTATTCGCCGGGTGTCGCGGTTCCGGTACTGGCCATCGCCGCCGATCCTGCCAAGGCCTATGACTACACGACCCGTGGCAACATGGTGGCCGTCATCTCCAACGGCACCGCAATTCTCGGCCTCGGCAATCTCGGCGCGCTGGCTTCGAAGCCGGTGATGGAAGGCAAGTCGGTTCTCTTCAAGCGCTTTGCCGATGTGGATTCGATCGACCTCGAAGTCGATACCGAAAATGTCGACGAGTTCATCAATTGCGTGCGTTATCTCGGCCCCTCCTTCGGCGGCATCAATCTCGAAGACATCAAGGCGCCGGAATGTTTCATCATCGAAAGCCGCCTGCGCGAACTGATGGACATCCCGGTTTTCCATGACGACCAGCACGGCACGGCGATCATCGCCGCTGCCGGCCTGATCAATGCGCTGGAGCTGACCGGTCGAGACCTGAAAACCACCAAGCTTGTCTGCAATGGCGCGGGTGCGGCGGCTATCGCCTGCATCGAGCTGATCAAGGCAATGGGCTTCAATCCGGAAAACATCATCCTGTGCGACACCAAGGGGGTGATCTATCAGGGCCGCACCGAGGGCATGAACCAGTGGAAGTCGGCCCATGCGGCCAAGACAGACCGCCGCTCTCTGGAAGAAGCGATGAAGGGCGCCGACGTCGTGTTCGGCCTTTCCCAGAAGGGCGCTCTTTCCGACGAGATGATCCGTTCGATGGCCGACAGGCCGATCATCTTCGCCATGGCCAACCCGGATCCGGAAATCACGCCGGAAGAGGTGGCGCGTATCCGCGACGATGCGATCATGGCGACCGGGCGTTCGGACTATCCGAACCAGGTGAACAACGTGCTTGGCTTCCCCTATATCTTCCGCGGCGCGCTGGATGTTCGCGCCCGGCAGATCAATGACGCGATGAAGATCGCCGCGGCGCATGCGCTCGCCAACCTTGCCCGTGAGGATGTGCCGGACGACGTGGCGGCGGCCTATCAGGGTGTGCGGCCACGCTTCGGCGCGCAATACATCATTCCTGTCCCCTTCGATCCCCGCCTGATCTCGGCTATTCCGATGGCCGTTGCCAAGGCTGCGATGGAAAGCGGTGTGGCGCGGAAAGACATCACCGACATTGCGGCCTACGGCCGTGAACTTGCTGCCCGGCGCGATCCGATCGCGGCAACGACCCAGAGCATCTATGACCGGGTGCGGCGCTTCCCCAAGCGGGTGGTCTTTGCAGAAGCGGAAGAAGAACAGGTCATGCGGGCGGCGATCTCGTTCTGCAACCAGGATCTCGGAACCGCGATCCTGCTGGGGCGTGACGACGTGATCCGCAGCACGGCCGAAAAGGCCGGGATCGATCTCGATCGGCCAGGTATCGAGATCGTCAACGCCCGTATCTCGAAACGGACCGAAGCCTATACCGACCACCTCTATGCGCGCCTTCAGCGCCAAGGCTACCTGCTGCGCGACGTGCAGCGGCTGATCAACAACGACCGCAACCATTTCGCGGCCACGATGGTCGCCGTCGGTGATGCGGATGCGATGGTGACGGGTACGACCCGCAACTATGCCTCGGCGCTTGCCGACGTGAGGCGTTGCATTGCCACCAAACCCGGTCATCGCGTGATCGGCGTCTCGATCGTGGTGGCGCGCGGACGAACCATCTTCGTTGCCGACACCGCGGTTCACGACCAGCCTAATGCGGAGGATCTTGCCGATATCGCGACCGAGGCCGCACGGGTTGCCCGCCGCATGGGCTATGAACCACGGGTGGCGATGCTTGCCTATTCCAACTTCGGCCAGTCGGTGGGCGAACGCTCCGAGCGGGTGCGCGAGGCGGTCAAAATCCTCGACAGCCGCCGGGTCGATTTCGAATATGACGGCGAGATTGCTGCAGACGTCGCGCTTAACGCAACGCGGATGGAGCAATACCCGTTCTGCCGGCTTTCGGGCACGGCGAATGTGCTGGTCATGCCGGCCATTCACTCGGCTTCGATCGCAACGCGCATGCTGCAGGAAATTGGCGGATCGACCCTGATCGGCCCGCTTCTGGTCGGCCTCGACAAGTCGGTGCAGATCACCCAGATGGGCGCAAAGGATAGCGAGATCGTCAATATGGCGGCGATTGCCGCCTACAATGCAGGGTCGTAACCTTTCTTGATATCGCGCCTCGAGTGGACTAAGTTCAGTAAACTAAGTCCACTTGAGGCATCTGCCATGAAGACGGTCAATATCCACGAAGCAAAGACCCATCTTTCGCGTCTCGTCGAAGAGGCCGCGAATGGTGAAGGGTTCGTCATCGCCAAGGCGGGAAAGCCGATGGTGAAGGTCGTTCCGCTGGAGGAGGCACCCAAGACGAAACGTCGTATCGGGATGCTCGACGGGCAGTTCTTCATTCCGGAGGATATGGATCAGGATCTCGATAAAGAGATCGAAGATCTGTTTTACGGCGAGCAGAAATGAGGATCCTTCTCGATACTCACCTTCTGATATGGCTGGTCGGCGCATCCGGGCGGTTACCTTCCGCCGCACGCGAGGCAGTCGAGGATTCGAACAACCAACTCTTCTTCAGCGCCGCCAGCATATGGGAGTTGTCGATCAAACAATCCACCGGAAGAGCCCGACTGGAGCTTCCTACCGAGCTCCTGCATCGACAGCTTCTCGATAATCATTTCGATGAAGTGCCGGTCACTGCAACACACGGGCTTGCGGTTTGCGGGCTTGAACAAATCCACAAGGATCCGTTCGACCGGATTCTGATCGCCCAAGCCATGTCCGAAGGCATGCTTCTGCTGACCTCGGACGAGACTATCGCGCGGTATAACGGGCCGATACGGCTCGTCCGATAGGTATCAGCTGGCGAAGCGGCCGGCGTCGGCGCCGAAATGGTTGATGTAGCGGCCGGAGATGACGGCAATCGGCAGAACGATCAGAACGTCGGTGGTGTTGAAAGCCTGATCGACCACGGCACCGTCACCGATCATCGCGCCCAGCCGCAGATAACCCTTCACCAGCGGCGGCATGGCGGACAGGGCCTGTCGCGGGCTGACCTCTTCCACCGGCATCAGGTCCATCCTGCTATAAAGATCCGACCTCGCCGACACCATCCATTCATCCTTTACCAGCGAGTTCTGGTGCAGGAAGGAAAGGGCGAGCGCGTGCTCCTGGGGATCGACACCGGGGAAAGACGCGCAACCGAACATGGCGCCCATGCCGTGCTTCAAAGCGTAAGCCCAGTTGCCCTGCCAGAGCAATTCCACCGTGCGCTTCGTGCGGTAATCAGGCAAGACGCAGGATCTGCCGAGCTCCATGAACTGCTTGTCGGGGTGGCGCTTCAGAAGCGGCGCGATATCGAATTCGGAGGCCGAATAGAAACCGCCATTGGCCAATGCGACTTCCTGGCGCAGCAGGCGATAGGTGCCGACGATCTGCTCCTCGATCTCGCCGTCGATGGCGTTGTCGACCACCAGAAGATGGTCACAGATGGCATCGTAGCTGTCGAAGTCGCGCTTGCGGGCCATCGCTTCCGGCGGCAGCATTGCATTCATCTCTTCGACGAAAACGCGGTAACGAACGGACTGGGCTGCATCGATCTCCCGACTGTTGCGCGCAAGCCGCGTTTCCAGCGAGCCGATGCGGCCGAATACATCACCATTCCGGTTGGACGGCGCCGGTTTCGAGAGAGGGTCGAGGGTCAATTCGCGGTTCAGGAGTTCGATTGCCATGGTGAGTCACCCGTACCGGTTGGATCACCGCCATTAATCACGTCTCTGCGACAAGAACGTGACATTTGCTGTCACAATAGGCCTGTGCCAAACCGCCGTCAACGGACGCGCTGACGTGCAATATTCTCCGACAAAAGGTGACGAATATCGTCGAACAGGCGGTCCGGTTCCACCGGTTTCTGCAGCACTTTCTGGGCGCCCGCAGCGAGTGCGCCCTGAAGCGCCTCGTCGCGATCTTCGCCGGTCAGAACGATGATGGGAACGGCGACACTGTCTGCCGTTCTTTCCGTTTCACGGAGACTGACGAGAACATCCAGGGGATCACCGCCCGGCATATTGAGGTCCGTGATGATGAGATCGGGCCGCGCGCCGGGGGCGCGGACAAGATCGTCAAAGCTCTGGACATCGGTCACCCAGCGCACCTTGTGGCCATTCTTCTGGAGCATGGCGCGCAGCAACAGGGCGCTGACCGGGTCATCTTCGGCAAGCACGATGTCGAGTTCGCTGTGGATATCAGCCACTGACGTCACTTCGCCTGCAGCTGAACGGGACGAGGCATTCTGTTGCGGATCGGTGATACGGCCGAAACCGCGCATGCGGCCGCTCAGCACATCGACCAGAGAGCGTTCCCGCAAGGGGCGGATCAGCCAGGCATCGAACAGATCCTGCGGCTGCGATGCCCGCTCCTCGGGATTGACGAGGAGAATGCGGTGCAGCGGCTTGTGAAGCGGCTCGCAGGCATAATCCGATGCCAGCCGGTGATCCACGATCAGATCCGTGAACGGCATCGTCCCTTCAGCCGCCCGGTCGATCAGCAGCGACACGTCCTGCGTGGTCGAGAGGTGGCGGCAGCGGCCACCAAGTGCCTCGATCGTCGCAACCGTGGCCTGGGCCGTCGGGCCGGGCGGTGCGAGCAGGACGACACGGGACCGCGCCAGCATACCGCTTCTGTCGGTTTCGCCGGCGGCCGCATCTTCGGCAAGGCGAACCGGAAAACGAATAGTGAAGGTGCTGCCCTCGCCTTTGCGGCTTTTCACCGAAAGAGAGCCGCCGAATTCCGCGAGAATACGCGATGCGATGCCGAGGCCAAGGCCGGTTCCGCCGCTTCGGGCCTCGACAGATCCGACCTGTTCGAACTCGCCGAAGATCGTCGCCTGCTCCTGCGGCGTCATGCCCGGACCTGTATCGACTACAGCAATTTCCACGTTATCGTCGACCAGGGCGATGCGCACGAGCACTCCGCCGCTCGACGTGAATTTCACCGCATTGCCTATGACATTGAACAAAACCTGGCGCAGGCGGGCGGGGTCAAAATCCAGCAATTCGGGTAGGTCGGCGGCGAAGGTTGCCGCGATCTCGATACGTTTTTCGTGAGCACGCGGGGATAGCATCTCCACGACGCTTTCCAGCAGCTGACGGAGATTTTCGGCCCTCGTGTTCAGCCGGAAACGACCGGCCTCCATGGTCGACAGGTCGAGGATATCGTCGACCAGCTGCGCCAGCAGATGGCCGGACTGGCGGATGCCGCTCAGATAATTCTGCTGTTCCGCAGTCAGCTTCGTCTGGCTGAGCAGGTGCGTCATACCGAGAATGCCGTTCAATGGAGTGCGGATCTCATGAACCACAGTCGAAAGACGGCGCGATTTTGCCTCGCTAGCTGCTTCGGATTCCTTCAGCCTGCCTTTGAGCGAACGCCGGCCCGGCGACCAGTGTTTCAGCTGACAGATCAGGTTTTGAAGAGGGCTCAGCTGCTGCGGCGCCGAGGCGGCAAAAAATCCAACCTCTTCGGGCGGCTCAACGACGAGCTCCGACAATTGCTCCACCGGCCCTTCGGAAGAAGGGGGCTGGGCGAAAGCCTTGGTCAGTCGGTCGTGCAACTCGGCGAGGGTGCGCATGAGGCTAGCCTACACGGGCTTTCCTTCGCAATCCTTAGGCCGACCCCTTAACGGGGCGTTAATCGCGCGACTTCGAACCGACCAGCTCGTCGAGAATAACCAAGCCCGCTCCGATAGTTATGAAGCTATCGGCGAGATTGAAGACGGCAAATGACCACGTCTCTGTATGAAACAGGATATAATCGATGACGTGACCATAGACCAAACCATCGATGAGATTGCCGATGGCGCCGGCGATGATGAGCGTAAAACCGGCATTGGCAAATGTTCTCGATGCCGGCGTCTTGCGCCAGAGCCAGAGAACGATGCCGACGATCACGATGCGCATGCCGATGATGAATTCGCGCTCCATGCCGGACAAAAGCGAGAATGCGACACCGAGATTATAGGTGCGGAAAAGCGCCAGGTACGGGATGACCGGCACCGCCTCATGCATGGGCAGATAGGCTTCGACCGCAAGCTTGATCACCTGATCGAGGATGACCGCGACCACGATGACGATCCCGGCGATCAGCGGGCGGGACAGGGATGCTGCGACTTGCGTCATGGTCTGTCTTCCAGCGTAAGGAGATGGCGGCGCGCTTCGAACAGCATGACGGCCGTGGCGACGGCGAGATTGAGGCTGTCGGCGAGCCCTTGCTGAGGGATGCGAACAGTGCGGTTTGCGGCATTGGCGAGATTATCCGGCAGGCCGGACTGTTCGTTGCCCATCAGGATGACGACCGGCTTGCTCTTGTAATCGGCCGTGCGGTAATCGACGGCACCGGCAAGATGGGTCGCCACAACATTGACGCCCGAGCGCTTCTGCCAGCCCAAAAACTCTTCAGCCGAGCATTTCACGACCGGGATCGCGAAGACCGAGCCCATCGTGGCGCGAACGGTTTCCAGCGAAAACGGGTCCGTGCTGTCGCCGACAAGGATGACGGCAGACGCTCCCGCCGCGTCGGCGGTGCGGATGATGGTGCCGAGATTGCCGGGATCGCGAACGCGGTCCAGAGCGACAATGGTCTCGTCTTGTGCAGGCGTAAGATCGTCCAGCCGCTTCCAGCGCTGCTCGAAGATACCGACGACCATTTGCGGGTTGTCGCGACGGGTGACCGACGACAGGACCTTTTCCGAGACTTCGAGAACGAGGCCGCCATTGGCCACGGTGCGGGTGGCCACCTGCTCGACAAGCGGCTTGCCCTTGGCCGCCTTGGCATAGATCAGCGTGCGGATTTCCCAGCCGAGTTCCAGCGCGTCGATGACGAGCTTCAGGCCTTCGGCCATGAAGATGCCGGCGGCTTCGCGGTCCTTCTTGTTGGAAAGCGCCTTGATGTCCTTGATGATCGGGTTGGCGAGCGAAGTGACTTCCTTCACCTGCCCGACCTTGCGGGCGCCCGGCTTTCTGAATTCGTCTGTCATTGGGAGACCCAGCGGCTGAAGAGTGAGGTTGAAAGGGCGCGGCCACGGCTCGCACCGTCAATGCCCGTTTCGCGGATGACGAGTTCGCCCGATTCCACCGTGCCGCCTGCGCCGCGCATGGTCTCGCGCATCAGTTCGTGGATGGAATAGAAGCTTGCCCGGATGGAATAGGCCGTCAGCACCAGCCCGACGGAATTTTTCGACAGAAGCTCACGGCAGACATCGAGCATGACGGGCAGGTGTTCGAAAAGCTCCCAGACTTCGCCATTCGGACCGCGGCCGAATTTCGGTGGGTCGGTGAGGATGATGTCATAGGTGCTGCCGCGGCGTTCCTCGCGCAGGATGAATTTCATCGCGTCTTCGCAGATCCAGCGGATCGGCGCCTTGTCGAGGCGCGAAAGCGTCTGGTTTTCCCGCGCCCAGCCGATCGCCTTCTTGGAGGCATCGACATGGGTTACCTCCGCACCTGCCGCCGCAGCCACCAGCGAGGCGACGCCGGTGTAGCCGAAGAGATTGAGCACCTTGAGGGTACGCCCCTTGGCCTTTGCCTGTTCGACCTGATCCCTCACCCACGTCCAGTGGACGATCTGTTCGGGGAAGAAGCCCATATGGCGGAAAGCGGTAAAACGCCCCTGGAAATCGATGTCCAGCAGTGACAGCGGCCAGGTTTCGCCGAGCGCCTCGTGCGGAAATTTCCAGCGACCCATACCGTCTTCATCCGTATTGCCGGTGAAAACCGCATCCGCCCTGTTCCAGATGTCGTCCGACAGGGAAGGCTGCCAGAGCGCCTGCGCTTCGGGCCTGACGACAAAATACGGACCGTATTTCTCGAGCTTGAGCCCCTTGCCGCTGTCGACCAGATGGAAATCGCCGGCATTCTGTGATTCGAGAATGATCGGGACATTTTCCTTCGGCAGCTCACCGCTGCGCGCCATCAACGGGCGCGTCTGCGCTGCGGGCTGGGCGACGGGCTTGGCCTCGCTTGTCTTTTCGCTCATCCTTGGACGTGGTGCAGCAACGGGAGGCTTCGGCTTGCCGGTGGCGCCATGTCTTTCCTGGACATTGCCTCCCCGAGAAGAAGCCTTCTGCCCCGTCCGCTTGTCTCTGCTCTTCAACGATTGATCCTTCGCTTTCATTTTCGTGCAGATAGCATCTGCTGCGCCTTCGGCAAAGCCCATGCGATCACCCTTGCCAAAGCTGGCAGACACGGGGCTACCGTCCTATCTGAGAATGCCACCCTTGATGATGAAACCTAAAGGAAGATGGCTTGATGGAATTTATCGGGGAGGAAAGGATCGATGCGCCGCGAGCGATTGTCTGGGCCGCGCTGAATGATCCCGACCTCCTGAAGGAATGCATTCCCGGTTGCCAGTCGCTTGAATGGACGTCGGAGACGGAGCTGACGGCTACGATCAAGGTCAAGATCGGTGTTCTGTCGTTTCGTTTTGCCGGCGGCATAACACTTACGGATATCGTGCCGATGCAGAGCTACATCATTCACGCCGAAGGCAAGGGCGGCGTTGCAGGTTTCGCAAAAGGGGCGGCAGTCGTTTCACTCCTAGACGATGATGAGGCGACGATCCTACGCTATCAAAGCGAGGCGCAGGTGGAGGGAAAGATTGCCCAGCTCGGCTCGAACCTGATCAAGTCAAGCGCTCAGCAGCTTGCTTCCCGGTTTTTCTCGGATTTCAGCAAGGCCGTAACAAACCGAATTTCAGTCGAATGAACAGACATCAGCGCCGTTGCGCCGCAATCGCCTTGTGCTCGCTCTGCCATTTCACCGCTTCCTTGGCCTCGACACGAGCCTGACGGCGATAACGGCCCTGCCGCCACCATGTCACCGATGCACCGATTGCCATGCCGACCAGAAGCGCCAGGAAGACGAAGACAAAGAAAGGCGCCGAGACGGACAGCAGACTGTCCTCAGGACGGAAGGGGTTGAGCGCCAGGGTAACGACCTGCCTGTTCGCCACCGCCAGCACAATCAGGACGATGCCAATCGGCACGAAAACGACAAGCGAAACAATACGCTTAAGCTTCGTCATGGGGTCACTCCGGCAATTTCTCGTTCAGCGGCACCAGATTGGTCCGGATGCCGCAGATTCAAGACCCTGCGGCAATATCGGCTCAATCGTCCTCGTCGGCCATACCGGGGTTCAGGCGCTCGCGCAGCTCTTTCCCGGTCTTGAAAAACGGCACCCACTTTTCCTCGACGAAGACACTTTCGCCCGTTCGCGGATTGCGCCCGGAACGGGATGGACGGTTCTTGACCGAAAATGCGCCGAAACCACGCAGCTCGACCCGGTTACCGCCAGCAAGCGCATCCGTGATTTCATCGAGGACGGCATTGACGATGTTCTCGACGTCGCGATGGTAGAGATGCGGATTGCGTGCCGCAACGATCTGTACCAATTCAGACTTAATCACGGTTGCCCCCTGAAAAAATTAGATTTTCAACCTTTGCCAACCTGCCAAACCGAGACAAGACCGTCAAGGAACAACTTGCCTGGACCCCAACCATCGATGGCGTCAGGCGTGATCGGAAGCGTGATACCGGCAAAACGGAAAATCCCGGTCAGCGCATGGGCGAACCAGAGCGACGAGGAGGACTCGCTGTTTTTCCATTCGACGATCGGCAGATCGGGGGAAACGTCGCGGCTTTCCAGATAGTCTAGAATGTCGTCGTCACCGCCGAGCTTGTCGATGAGCTTGACGTTCAAGGCCTGCCTTCCGGTGAAGATCGTGCCGTCGGCAAGTTTCAGAACCTCGTCGCGCGGCAGATCTCGGCGTTCGGCGACGAGATCCACGAACCAGCCGTAGCTATCCATGATCATGGTGCGGATCATGGTTTTGGCTTCCTCGCTGGCAGGATGGAAGGGCGACGGCTCGGCCTTCAGCGGCGAGGACTTTATTTCCTCCAGCGAGATACCGATCTTCTTCATCAGTTCATCGGCCTGTGGATACTGGAAGATGACACCGATCGAACCGGTGATCGAGCTTTCTCCGGCAACGATCGTGTCGCCGGCGGTAGCGATCATGTAGCCCGCAGACGCAGCCAGGGTGCGAATGTCGGAAACGACCGGTTTCGTTTCCGCCACCTTGCGGATCGCCTGATAGATACGCTCGCCGCCATAGGTGGTGCCGCCCGGAGAGGAGATCGAAACGATCAGCGCCTTGGCCTGGGTGCTCTTTGCAATGCGGTCGAGGCGCTCGAGCAATTCGCGGTCGTCGGTAATCATGCCGGTGATGCGCACGCGGGCAATATGAGGGGCTGTAGAGCCTGACTGTTCGCCAGCGACGGCCCAATAGGATACGAAGCCGATGGCCGCCAGGAAGATCAGCGCCGCAACACGCCAGAAGCTGAGCTTACGGCGCAACTGACGCCGATCCGCGATTGCCATGTGGTCCATAAACTTTCCTCTAATGCCCTGCCGCGCTTTACATAGGCCTCATTTTGGCCGATTGCAGCGGTTCGTATCACGTTTTTATGTTCGCTATTATTGTTTGTTGAAGAATAAAAACCATATTGGCGGTCGACGATCATGCGCCATGCCCTAGGGCGAAGCGCAGGATTGGCGCAAAGGACGAAACGGAACTTCATGCTGCAGCATATCCGAAAACCAGGAAGCATACTTGCATCGATGCAGGCGCCGACGAGCGCTTACGATGCCGCGCTTTCTCATTCTTCGCGCGTCGGCAAGCTGAAAATCCTTCTTCCGGTGGCTGCCGGCGTGATCTCGCTGCTGTTTGTCGGCGTGGCCATCATCCGCACCTATCTGCCGGAAAATCTGTCGATCGAAAGCGCCAAGATCGAAGACGGCAAGATCGTCATGGAGCGCCCGGCCATATCCGGTCGAAACAGCGACGGCATCAGCTACTCGATGCTGGCCAACAAGGCTCTTCAGGACATCCAGAACCCGAACCTGATCACGCTCCAGGACGTCAAGGCGGCGGTGCCGATCAACGACGACCTGATCGCGCGCGTTGTCGCCACGAGTGCGGATTTCGATCGCGGTGCAGACATCCTCAATCTTACCGCGCCGTTCGACGTCAATCTGAGCAACGGCATCACGGCTCACTTCAATTCCGCCAATCTCGACATACCCGGCGGGACCATGAATACCCCCGATGCGGTGAATATCTCGATGAGCGGAGGCTCCATTGTTGCAGATTCGATGAAGATCACCGATAAGGGGCATACTCTCAATTTCACCGGCAAGGTTCGGGTTGATCTCGACCCCGCAGCCATCCGCAACAAAGGCAAGTAGGCCCGGCCGCCATGATGCATCGTTGTCTTTCACTCAGCATTCCTGCCGCAACTGCGGTGGCCTTGTTTTCCTGCCTCAGCGTTTCCGCTTATGCCCAGTCCACGACAAGCAGCATGGACGGGCTGAAGCTCTCGAACGATCAGCCGATCCAGATCCAGAGCGACCAGCTGGAAATCAAGGATCAGGAGAAAAAGGCCTTCTTCACCGGCAACGTGAACGTCGTGCAGGGCACGACGACGCTGAAGGCCGGCAAGATGACCGTCCAGTACAAGGAAAAGGCCAACGGCGGCGATGGCAGTGCAACCTCCATCTCCAGCGGCAATGCGGACATCGACAAGATCTTTCTCGACGATACCGTATTCCTGAGCTCTGGCACGCAGCAGGCGACGGCCGAAACCGGCCAGTTCGACATGGCGAGCCAGACCTTTGTGCTGACCGGCAAGCAGGTCGTTCTTTCCGACGGACCGAACGTGTTCAAAGGCTGCAAGCTGACCGTGCAGATGGCGAGCGGCGAGGCCAAGCTCGACAGTTGCGGCGGACGTGTTGAAATCATGCTCGACCCCAAGTCGCGGCCCAAACAATAGTTTTATAACGTGAAACTTCCTTTTCTCTCCCAGTTGTCGGCCAGGAAAGCTCCCTCGCCCGAACCGTTCATCGCACGCGACAAGGCGCGCTATGAAGGGACTCTCGTCGCGCATGGCCTTTCCAAGACCTACGATACAAGGCGCGTGGTCAACGGCGTGTCGCTCGTGGTACGACGCGGCGAAGCTGTCGGCCTGCTCGGTCCCAACGGCGCGGGAAAGACCACCTGTTTCTACATGATCACCGGCCTCGTTCCCGTCGATGAGGGGATGATTGCGATCAACGGCAACGAAGTGACGCGCATGCCGATGTATCGCCGCGCCCGTCTTGGCGTCGGCTACCTGCCGCAGGAAGCTTCGATTTTCCGCGGACTGTCAGTGGAAGACAATATCCGCGCCGTCCTGGAGGTGCACGAACCCAACCGCGACAAGCGGGAAGCAAAGCTCGACGAGCTGCTGGAAGAATTCCACATCAGCCAGCTTCGCAAGTCTGCAGCGGTGGCGCTGTCGGGCGGCGAACGCCGTCGCCTGGAAATTGCCCGCGCGCTGGCGACGGATCCTTCCTTCATGCTGCTCGACGAGCCTTTTGCAGGCGTCGATCCGATCTCCGTGTCCGACATCCAGAACCTTGTGCGACACTTGACGGCGCGCGGTATCGGCGTACTGATAACGGATCACAACGTACGTGAGACGCTCGGCCTTATCGATCGGGCCTATATCATCCATGCCGGTGAAGTTTTGACCCATGGACGGGCTTCCGACATCGTCAACAACCAGGATGTGCGTCGTCTCTATCTTGGTGACAAGTTCAGCCTTTAAAATAGCGTCACAATTCAGCCGCC
Source organism: Hyphomicrobiales bacterium (assembly GCA_900466875.1). Classification (GTDB taxonomy): domain Bacteria; phylum Pseudomonadota; class Alphaproteobacteria; order Rhizobiales; family Rhizobiaceae; genus Neorhizobium. The sequence continues at coordinate 276,588 of UBNQ01000003.1, forward strand.
CCGGCGCTTGACCAAATCCTTCAAAAAAGCAATTCTTGTGCCAGATGCGCTTATAGCGGCTGAGCAATGATTGCTTGGCCGTTGGATTTGGGAGTTCAGCGTCCACCATGGGTTTAACCGCCAGCCTTTTTCTGCGACAGACCCAATCGCTTGTGATGACTCCGCAGCTGATGCAATCGATTCAGCTGCTGCAGATGACGCATTTCGAACTCAACCAATTCATCGCACAGGAAATAGAGAAGAACCCGCTGCTCGAAATTTCGCCAGGTGACGGCGAAACTGGCGCTGAATTAAGCCATGGCGACGCGGCGGAGCACGCTGCTCACGAGACAGAGGCCGAAGCGGGAACGTGGCGGGACGATCAGGGTATCGTCATCACCGAAACGTTCGGCGAAGGAATGGACGGCGGCGCGGAAAACGTATTTCCCGACGATCAGCCTGAGCGGCGCGGAGATGCACCCGAACTTACCGGCCAATGGAAATCAACGTCAGGCGGCGATGCCGGCGAAGATTACGACTTCAACGATTTCATCGCGAGCGAAGTGGGTCTGCGCGAACATATCGGCCAGCAGATCCCTCTCCTCTTGAAAAATCCGCAGGACCGCCTTGTCGCCCAGCAGTTGAACGACGAGCTCGACGAGGCCGGATATCTGCAGGCCGATCTTAGCGACATTGCCGCCAAGCTCGGGACCGATGTCGCACATGTCGAAGACGTGCTCAGACGCCTGCAGACGCTGGACCCGCCCGGAATCTTTGCCCGCACGCTCGGCGAGTGCCTGGCGATCCAGCTCAGGCAGAAGGATCGGCTCGACCCCGCCATGGAAGCGCTTGTCCGTCACCTGGATCTGTTGGCGAAACGCGATTTTGCATCTTTAAGAAAATTGTGCGGTGTCGATGACGAAGATCTCCTCGATATGTTGGGCGAAATTCGAAAGCTGAATCCGAAGCCGGGTGCGGATTTCGCACGCCAGGTTGCCGATGTGATTTCGCCGGATATCGTGGTGCGTCCCGCCAATAGCGGCGGCTGGGCTGTGGAACTCAATCCGGACACCCTGCCGCGTGTTCTGGTCAACCAGTCGTATTTTCAGCAGGTCTCGAAGGGCTGCCCGAAAAACAGCGCGGATTACGCCTTCCTCTCCGACTGCCTGCAGAACGGCAACTGGCTGACCCGCAGCCTGGACCAGCGGGCAAAGACGATCATGAAGGTGGCAACCGAGATCGTGCGCCAGCAGGACGCTTTTCTGATGCATGGCGTCGATCACCTGCGCCCGCTCAACCTGAAGACCGTGGCCGAAGCGATCAAGATGCACGAGTCGACGGTAAGCCGTGTCACGTCGAACAAATACATGCTGACCCCTCGAGGCATGTTCGAGCTCAAATATTTCTTCACGGTCTCGATCGGATCGGCCGATGAAGGCGGCGACAGTCATTCCGCAGAGGCCGTTCGCCACAAGATCAAGATGCTGATCACGCAGGAAGCAGCGGATGCCGTTCTTTCCGATGACGACATCGTGACCAGTCTTAAGCAGGCCGGCGTGGATCTGGCGCGCCGTACAGTCGCCAAGTATCGGGAAGCGATGAACATTCCGTCTTCCGTCCAGCGTCGGCGGGAAAAGCGCGCTGTGGCAAGAGCCGCCGCATTGTGAGCATCAGACGATGCATCCATAGGTCGAGACGTTGACTTCCTTTCCAACGAAGGCTAGAAGCGCCGCCGCTGGCGGGGCTCCCCACATTTTCCGCGCGGGCAGGACTGGTAGCGCTATTTTGCTGCAATCGGTTCGGACGGCTTGGATGAGAGAGCGGCTTGGCGTAGACTGGAACACGCAAGTCACGACAAGAAGGAATAATTCCATGAGTGTGCGTGTTTCCGGTAAGCATATGGAAATCGGTGATTCTTTCCGCCAAAAGATCGAGGACCATATCGGGGAGGCCATAACCAAATATTTTGATGGAGGCTATTCGAGCCAGGTTATCGTAGAGAAATCCGGCCCACGTTTTTCTGCTGATTGCAAAGTGCATCTCGATACGGGTGTCGTGCTTCATGCCGCAGGCGAAGCCAATGATCCGCAGGGCAGTTTCGACGCTGCAGCCGAGAGAATCGAGAAGCGTCTGCGTCGCTACAAGCGCCGCCTGAAGGATCACCATGCTGGCAACAACCAGCAGAACGGCTTTGCCGAGGTGGCTTACACGGTCATGGACCGGGTGCCCGACGAAGCCGACGATGTGCCGGACGATTTCGCGCCGACCATCGTTGCCGAAACCACCAAGCAATTGAGGACGATGTCAGTTGCAACGGCCGTCATGGCACTGGATATGACCGACGAACCTGTGCTTCTTTTCCGTAGCCCCGGTGACGAGACGCTCAACATCGTTTACAGGCGCCACGACGGAAATATTGGCTGGATCGACTCCACCAATATCAAGAACTAAAGAAACTCGGGAAGCGTCGGCGACGACGCTTCCCCTGCCTTCGCGGCACAAAGGAAGAAACGAATGGCATTGGCAGATCTGCTGCATCAAGATGCGATTATCCCTGCCTTAAAAACGACCTCCAAGAAACAGCTCCTGCAGGAATTGGCAATCAAGGCAGCCAAGCTGACGGGCGTTTCCGAACGGGAGATTTTCGATGTCATCCTGCAGCGCGAGCGGCTGGGATCGACGGGCGTCGGACATGGCATTGCCATTCCGCATGGCAAGCTCGCCGGCATTTCTTCGATCAGCGGCATTTTTGCGCGACTGGAAAGCCCCGTCGATTTCGAGGCACTGGACGATGAGCCGGTCGACCTCGTATTTCTGCTTCTGGCACCGGAAGGCGCCGGTGCCGACCATCTTAAGGCGCTTTCGCGCATCGCACGCGTTCTGCGCGACCAGGACCTTGCGGCCAAGCTGAGGCAGACGGATTCCGCCTCCGCCATCTATGCCTTCCTCAACGAAGAGCAGGCCAACAACGCGGCCTGAGTGCCGCTCCATTCTCTTTGATAATTGATGGATATCAGCAGGCGAGGTCGGCAACGACCGCGTCTAATATCAGCATGCCGCTCGGTGTGCAGCGCAGCCTGGAGTTTCCAAGCCGCTCGATGAAGCCGTATTCAAGCAGGCGCTCTTCACGGATCGGGTCCGGATCGCGGCCCGACAGTTCCTGCCAGCGGGCGAGATCCACGCCTTCGGTCAGGCGCAGGCCCATCAACAGCAGCTCGTCCGCCTGCTCGTCATACCCGAGCATTTCCTGTTCGATCATGCCGTGGCCTTCAGCCTCCACACGCTCGAGCCAGGTTTCGGGGCGACGTTCGGTCGAGGTGGCGATCTTGCCGCGACCGCGGCTCAGGCGGCCATGCGCGCCCGGCCCGATGCCGGCATAATCGCCGTAACGCCAATAGGTCAGGTTGTGACGGCTTTCGGCGCCCGGCCTGGCGTGATTGGAGACTTCGTAAGCCGGCATGCCGTGGCGAGCGGTGATGTCCTGCGTCGCCTCGTAAAGCAAGGCCGACTGATCGCCATCCGGCACGATCAGTTTGCCTGCCTTGTGCAGGCCGTAGAAGGGCGTGCCTTCCTCGATCGTCAGCTGGTAGAGCGACAGGTGGTCGACGGCATAGGAGATCGCCTGCTTCAGCTCGGCTTCCCAGGCTTCGACCGTCTGTTTCGGCCGGGCGTAGATCAGATCGAAGGACATGCGCGGAAAGATTTCGCGCGCCAGCCGGATCGCCTTCAGCGCATCGGCGACGTCATGCAGCCGACCGAGAAATTTCAGGTCGGCATCGTTGAGGGCCTGGACGCCCATGGAGACACGGTTGATGCCGGCCGCGCGATAGCCGCGGAAACGCTCGGCCTCGACGCTGGAGGGGTTGGCCTCCAAGGTGATCTCGATGCCGTCAGGCACGCTCCAGTGACGCGCAATGCCGTTCAGGATGGCCTCGACGGTCGAGGGATCCATCAGCGACGGCGTGCCACCGCCCAGAAAAATGCTGGTTACCACTTTCGGGCCGCTCATCTTCCGCATCGTTTCCATCTCTTTGAGGAACGCGGCAGTGAAACGGGCCTGGTCTACCGGCTGGTGGCGGACGTGGCTGTTGAAGTCACAATAAGGACATTTGGCGGCGCAGAAGGGCCAGTGGACATAGACGCCGAAGCCAGGCTCACCGGTGTCGGGGAGCAGCGTGTCGGGCAGACGAGAGGCAACGGCGTTCACTGGAAATCAGGCCTCCAGGCAGGTTTCGACGAAAAGCTTGAAGGCACGGGCGCGGTGAGACAGAGCATGCTCGTCACCCGGCTTCCAGCCATGCTTTTCATCGCTGGTCATTTCTCCGAAGGTCGTCTCATACCCCTGCGGCTGGAAAAGCGGATCGTATCCGAAGCCCGCGGTGCCACGCGGCGGCCAGGCGACGGTGCCCTCGACCTCGCCGCGGAACAGTTCGGTATGGCCATCCGGCCAGGCGAGGCAAAGCACGCTGACGAAACGGCAGCTGCGCTTGTCGGGCGTATCGCCACCCTTCTCCTGCAGCGCCTTTTCGACCTTCTCCATCGCCATCTGGAAATCGCGGCTGCCATCCTCACGCTCCGCCCAGTTGGCGGTGTAGACGCCCGGTGCGCCGCCTAGCGCGTCGATGACGATGCCGCTGTCATCCGACAGGGCCGGAAGGCCGGAGGCCTTTGCCGAGGCGAGCGCCTTGATCGTGGCGTTTTCCTCAAATGTCGTGCCGGTTTCATCCGGTTCCTCGAACTTCAGCTCGGCAGCGGATTTTGCCGAAAAGCCGAACGGGCCGATCAGTTCAGCGATCTCCCTGATCTTGCCGGCATTGTGGCTTGCGACAACGATCGTCTTGGTTTCGAGCTTGCGCATGAAAATTCCTATTTTAGGTTCCAGAGCCTTGGCTCTGCGCATTCCAGGCTGTTGCCGGCGGGATCACGGAAATAGATCGAGCGGGCGCCGTTCGGCCAGCGGAAATCGCTTTCGATCACAATGCCAGCCTTGTTGAGCTTTTCAGTCATCCTGTCAATCGCCTCCGCGCCCATACGGAAACAGAGGTGACCGGCACCGGTCGTGCCATGCGGCGGCACCGGGAGAGCATCTGGAGACGGCGACTTCACAGTCTCCACCGGATTGAAGATCAGAAGGATCCCCTGCCCGCAGCGGAAGAAGACATGGCGGTTGCCGGCGCGCAGGATTTTTTCAAGTCCCAGCACGCCGCCGTAGAAGGTCTCCGCCGCATCCAGATCGTCGGCGTAAAGCGCGGTTTCGAGTATGCCGTCGATCACCGCGCCCTCACTTCAGCCACCAATCGCAGCCTTCTGAAGAGCCACCAGTTCCTGGGTGCCGGCTTCCGCCAGCGACAGGAGCTGCAGGAATTCCTCGCGGCTGAACGGCTTGCCTTCGGCCGTGCCCTGGACCTCGACGATGCCGCCCGAGCCGGTCATGACGAAATTGGCGTCGGTCTCGGCAGCCGAGTCTTCGAGGTAGTCGAGATCGATGACCGGCTGGTTGGCGAAGATACCACAGGAGATCGCCGCGACATGATCCTTCAGGACCTTGTCGAGCTTGATCATCGAGCGGGTTTCCATCCACTTGAGGCAATCGTAGAGCGCGATCCAGCCGCCGGTGACGGAGGCCGTGCGCGTGCCGCCATCGGCCTGAATGACGTCGCAGTCGATGGTGATCTGCTTTTCGCCGAGCGCTGTGAGATCAACGACTGCGCGCAGCGAGCGGCCGATCAGGCGCTGGATTTCCTGCGTGCGGCCGCCCTGCTTGCCGGATGCCGCTTCGCGCTTCATGCGGTCGCCGGTGGCGCGCGGAAGCATGCCGTATTCTGCGGTGACCCAGCCCTTGCCGCTGTTGCGCAGCCATGGCGGGGTCTTTTCCTCAAGGCTTGCCGTGCACAGCACATGCGTGTCGCCGAACTTCACCAGACAGGAGCCCTCGGCATGCTTGGAGAAATTGCGCTCGAAAGACACTTTGCGCATCTGGTTTACTGGTCTGCCTGAAGGCCGCATAGATCACTCCCTATATCAGCACATCATGTCTTCGGACGGTAATGCCGAGGACGCGCCGATCCTTTGATTTTTCCGTATCGGACGGCGGGCAAACTGCCGCCGGTTTCATCCGTTACAGTGTTTCCCGCCTTCTAAGGCGGCCGCGCCTGTTTTGCAAAGAAAAAGCCGTTGTCACATCCCATCGTGACAATTGGCGTGACGTCTGCGATTTCTCTTTTGAGGCCTCGCCTGCAATGATTATATTTCCAAGGCGACCAAAACGAGGTGACGTGAAGACATGAGTTTTTCTGCGGGTAAAGGCATGGATGCCGGCTCGATGCTGGACGAGCGCTCGCGCGAGATCTTTCGCCGGATCGTGGAAAGCTATCTGGAGAACGGCGAGCCTCTCGGCTCCCGCAATCTGTCCCGGCTGCTTCCCATGTCGCTGTCGCCGGCATCGGTGCGCAACGTGATGAGCGACCTTGAGCAGCTCGGTCTCATCTATTCACCGCATATCAGCGCCGGTCGTCTTCCGACCCAAAGCGGGCTGCGGTTCTTTGTCGACGCCTTCATGCAGACCGGCCATCTTTCCGATGAGGAGCGCGCCAGCATCGACCGGCAGGTTCGCCCGAGCGACAGGGACCAGACGCTGGAAAACCTGATGGCGGATGCAAGCCTGATGTTGTCGGGCGTTTCTCGCGGGGCCGGTATCGTCATCACGACGAAAAGCGATCCGATCCTCAAGCATGTCGAATTCATAAGGCTGGAACCGACCAAGGCGCTTGCGGTGCTTGTCGGCGATCACAACCAGATCGAAAACCGCATCATCGACCTTCCGGCCGGCGTGACCTCTTCGCAGCTCACGGAGGCTGCCAATTTTCTCAATGCGCACCTGACTGGCCAGACGCTTCCAGAATTTCGTGGCCAGATCAAAAAGCTGAAGCAGGAGGTGCAGACGGAAGTCGACGCCCTGGCGCGGGACCTGATCGAAAAGGGCCTGGCGGTGTGGTCCGGCGACAGCGAGGAAGGCAAGCCGACCCAGCTCATCGTTCGCGGTCGCGCCAATCTTCTTGAAGGATTGGCAGAGGCTTCGGACCTCGACCGGCTGCGCCTGCTGTTCGACGACCTGGAAAAGAAGGACAGCCTGATCGAAATTCTGGAACTTGCGGAAGCCGGCCCCGGGGTCCGGATTTTCATCGGATCAGAAAACAAGCTGTTTTCGCTCTCCGGTTCATCGCTGATCGTTGCGCCCTATCGCGATGGCGAAGACCGCATCGTCGGGGCCGTGGGCGTTATCGGGCCGACGCGTCTCAACTATTCTCGCGTCGTACCGATGGTGGATTATACGGCCCAGTTGATCGCCCGCCTGTCGCGCGGTTCGATGTAAGTCACGTGCAAAATCCTCCAAGCCTTGATTTTTTGCCCGCAAACCTCGATATCGAGCGCAAATTCAAGATACAGATCAATCGGAGAACGTCATGACCGACGAAACCAAGAAAAACGGACCTGACGCAGCTTTCGCGGAACACGAGGCCGAAGCTGCAGTGTCCGCTTTTGACGGTGCCGCCGAAGAAAATGCTGCCGAAGTGGAGGCAGAGCCTGATCCGCTGGATGTGCTGAGAGCCGAAAATTCCGAACTGCGCGACCGCTTCCTGCGGCTTGCTGCCGAGATGGACAATCTGCGCCGCCGGACAGAACGCGACGTGAAGGACGCCAAGTCCTATGCCGTATCAGGCTTTGCGCGTGACATGCTGGCCGTGTCCGACAACCTGCGCCGCGCGCTCGATGCCGTTCCGGCCGATCAGCGCACTGGCGCCGACGCCACGCTGACCACCCTTCTCGAAGGTGTGGAAATGACCGAGCGTTCGATGCTTTCGACACTCGAGCGCCACGGCGTGAAGAAGATCGACCCCGAAGGCGAGAAGTTCGATCCGAATTTCCATCAGGCAATGTTCGAAATCCCCAACCCGGCGGTTCCGAACAATACGGTCGTCCAAGTCGTGCAGGCGGGCTTTACCATTGGCGACCGCGTTCTGCGCCCTGCCATGGTCGGCGTTTCCAAGGGTGGCCCCAAGGCCGAGGCTGGCGCAGCCGGCGACGCTTGATATCCGACATCTTCCCTGAAGAGGCGTAGCGCGCCTCTTCAGTGCGCCGTCTCCAGGGCCGAGCTTGCCAGGTTGCGGATGAGCTCCAGCTCCTGCTTCAAATGGACCCGCGTTCGCCGGTCCGTTTCCGCAAGCGCACCACCTTCTTCATCGGCAAGCGCGAAGATAATGTCGAGTTCATCCAGCAGACCGGGATCCTTGATGGCCAGCAGGGTGATGACGGCTTTCAGCAGCCTGTCATTCGCCGCGATCCGAGCACGCGCTTCGTCGTTCATGGTCTTCCTCCGGAATATTCGAGAAGAGATGTAGCGCCTTTTCCCAAAACAAAGGGGGAGGACGAGATGTTTCGAAAGAATTGCTGCAATCAAACAGCCGCCAATACTGTGGCGACACTCTTAAGCAGCTGCAGCCAATGCTATCGACCCGCCAGGGTTGTTCGACCGCTCGCGCTTGATGCGGATACAGGACATCACCAACTGGCATTCCGCTGCCCGCGCGCCCCTCCTCCCTTCCAATAGAAAATGGGCCGTTCCTTGCAGAACGACCCATTCAGTCTTCGAACCGGGATTAGCCGGTAATCAGGCGTTGTTTTCGTTGATCAGTCGCTTCAGAAGCTCGACCTCGTGGCCAAGCTTGCTGTCGTCGCCGATCAGCTCCTCGATCTTGCGAACGGCGTGAAGAACGGTCGTGTGATCGCGTCCGCCAAAACGACGGCCGATTTCCGGGAAGGAACGCGGAGTCATGGTCTTTGCGAGATACATGGCGATCTGACGCGGCTTGACGATGACGCGCGTACGGCGGTTCGACACCAGTTCCTGACGCGACACATTGTAGTGGCGGGCGACGATGCGCTGGATATCCTCGATACGGACACGCCTTGCCTCGCCGGCACCGACGAGATGGGCCAGAAGCTCATCAACGCGTTCGATGGAGAGCGAAGGCTCGAAGGAGCGACGGAACAGGAGCTGATTGAAGGCACCTTCCAGTTCACGGCCGCTGCTGGCGACGTTGCGGGCAACGTGGCTGAGGATTTCGGCTGGGATATCGAGCGACGGATCATCCTGCTTGGCTGCGCGCAGGCGGCCCTTCAGCATTTCCAGGCGCATTTCGTATTCCGGAGATTCCAGCTCGATGGCAACGCCACCCTGGAGACGCGAACGAACGCGCGGATCGAGCGATTCCAGCTCCCAGGGCGCACGGTCAGCAGCGACCACGACCTGCTTGGCGCTGTCGAGCAGCATATTGAGCAGGTGGCAGAATTCGTTCTGGATCATCTTGCCCTGCAGGAACTGCATGTCGTCGATGATCAGCAGATCGATGTTGCGCAGGCTGTCCTTCAGCGTCAGGGCGTCGTTGTCACGGATCGCGGTCGCGAAACGCCACATGAAATATTCCGCCGTCAGATACACGACGCGCGGGTTGCGGTTGCTGCCGACTGCAGCATTGGCGATCGCCTGCAGAAGGTGGGTCTTGCCGAGACCGACATTCGAATGAATGAAGAGCGGGTTGAAGCGCACGGCGCCTGCGCCGGCTTCCGCAATCGTCTTTGCGGCGGCAAGCGCCACGCGGTTGGACGAACCTTCGATATAGGTCTCGAACGTATAACGGCTATCGAGCGGAGATCCGAACAGCGGACCGGACTGGTTGCTGCGCGTGGCAGCCGGTGCAGCCGCCATCGACGACGGGAAAGCCGCGATCTTGCCGATCTCACGCGGCTGCGAAGCGCGATTGAAACCGGTGGTGACGTTGCTTTCCACGGGCGCGGGCCGCTGTTCCACAGCGCCCGAAGTCTTCACGGCCCGGCTTGCGCTGCGGACCAGGATTTCCACCTTGAGGATTTCCTTGTCTTCGTCCCGGAAGATGGCCTCGATCTGGTCGAGATAACGGTTGTTGATCCAGGATTTCAGAAATGTCGTCGGAACGGTGAGCCTGACGACGCTCTTGGATACAGAATGAAGCTTAAGACGCGCAAACCAACTTGCATAAACATCCTGACCGACCTGTGCCTTCAACCGCGCACTGAACCGCTCGAAAAGAGCATCATGCTGCATTTCCGCTGTTTCCCCTGCCGCTTGGGAGCAAACTGAATCGAACCCCTGTCGCGCGCGGTCGCTATCATTAGGTACCCGTGCCGATACGGTATTCATCTGCATTAATTTGCCGCCTTCTGAATGGAAGCCCGGCGAACTTATTTCGCCGAACAAAATCGTAAATTTCACTGAAGCCTTTCCCGCAAAGGAAAGACCTTAATTCGTCCCCTTAATTTTCCCAGCTTCATCCGCCAGAACGAAGCTCATCTTCCGGTCCGCCTCGTTCAGGCCGGTCGATACGGGTTTCCCATGACGTCCCATCCTCGTACGAGACATCATTGGTGCATGTCGGCCCACAGATCGCAAAGACGGCCTGCGGGCACAAAAGGACTGCGGCCGGAAAGCATACACTTTTCGGTTTGCAACCCTAAGTTTATGGAAAACGGGAGTTCTTGTCCCGCAGCAAAGAGCATGAAACATCCGCGACCTTCTCTTGATCGAGACTGTCAACGGAAGCTCCTGAAGTTGTCCCCGAGCCCCTTGCTGGAAGCCATTTAGGCAGGATCACCTGGCAAGATCAACAGCGTTTTTTACCCAAAATTAAGCGCCGGGCGTTGACTCTTGGCGCGTGATTTGAATGTCGCAGGGGCCTGCGAAAAGAATCGCTGTTGAATCAATGGGATTCAAATTCGGCCAGCTACAACCATCGCGATTCAAATGAAAAATAAAAAAACGCTTGACTCTATTTTGACCCCAAAGGCCCTCGGTCAAATGAAGGCAAAAGTGAAGCTATTGCTCGTAAGTCTCTAATAAACCTGCATTTTTCGTGTCACGCATATGACACGAAACCGTTATTGAGCCGGACAACGAGTGATTGAAACCGCCGAATCGCAGAAAGCCCAGTCGTTAGACCAGGCTCTCTTAAAACTTTGATATTGATAGCCGGCTTAGGCGGAAAGTGCCTTCACGCGAGCAGCAAGACGGGACACCTTGCGGGATGCCGTGTTGCTGTGAAGGACGCCCCGGGTAGCGGCGCGAGCGATCTCAGGCTGAGCCGCCTTGAGTGCGTCAGCAGCAACAGCGACGTCACCGGTTGCGATCGCTTCTTCAACCTTACGGATGAAGCCACGAACGCGCGAACGGCGAGCCTTGTTGACTGCAGTGCGGCGAGCGATCTTGCGGGTCGCTTTTTTCGCCGAAGTTGTATTGGCCATTTCATGCCTCTCTACGAATTCGAACCAACACTCCACCGTTGCCGCTGGTCCTGCGACCCATCATCCAGCAATTCGGGAGCAATAGAGGAAGCCGCATAAAGGCTTTCCCAACTGTGGGCGGGCATATAGCGGGAATACCCGCCCCAGTCAACGCGCTTTTTGAGCAGCTACCGGTTGGAAAAGGCGGGTTTGCGCTTTTCGACAAAGGCAGCCATGCCTTCCTTCTGGTCGGCGGTCGCAAACAGCGACTGGAATATACGGCGCTCGAAGCGCAGTCCCTCGGCAAGTGTGGCCTCAAAAGACCGGTTGACGGCTTCCTTTGCCATCAGCGTCGCGGCGCGCGGGAAGCCGGCAATTTTGTCTGCCGCGGCCATAACTTCGTCCATGAGTTTTTCGGCTTCCACCACACGCGATACGAGTCCCGCGCGCTCGGCCTCCGCCGCATCCATCATCCGGCCTGTCAGGACCATATCCATTGCCTTCGCCTTGCCGACGGCGCGGGTGAGGCGCTGAGAGCCGCCCATGCCCGGAATGACGCCGAGCGTGATCTCCGGCTGGCCGAACCTTGCCGTGTCCGAGGCGATGATGAAATCGCACATCATGGCAAGCTCGCAGCCTCCCCCGAGGGCAAAACCCGAGACGGCAGCGATCAGCGGCTTGCGGAAGGCCGCAACGGCATCCCAGCCGGAGATGAAATCGCCGAGATAGGCATCGACGAATTCGAGCGACTGCATTTCCTTGATGTCTGCACCGGCGGCAAACGCCTTTTCCGATCCGGCAAGGACCACAACGGCAACATTGTCGTCCTTGTCATAGGCGTTCAGTGCCGCCGTCAGTTCGGTCATGACGACCGAGTTCAATGCGTTGAGCGCCTTGGGGCGGTTCAGCGTGATGATTGCCACCGCGCCACGGGTTTCGGTCAATATCGTCTCGAAGTCGGCTGTCAGTGTCACCGGGCTCTCCTCCCAAATCTTCGGCGGGTCATTTCTGGCAGACCGGGCAATAGAAGGTCGACCGGCCGGATTGCGTGATGCGGGCGACGGTACCGTTGCAGCCGGGCATGCGGCAAGCCCCGCCCTCGCGATCGTAGACCGAGAAGGAATGCTGGAAATAACCGAGCGACCCATCGGTCTGAATGTGGTCGCGCAGGGACGATCCACCGGCCGCGATCGCATCGGCGATGACGGCGCGGATTGCTTCCGTCAACGCCAGAAGCTCCTTTTTCGGCTTTCCCTTAGGTGTCACCAGCGTGCCCGACTGACGCTTCGGCGAGAGATGCGATCGCCACAGCGCTTCGCAAACATAGATATTGCCGAGGCCGGCGATCACCGTCTGGTCGAGCAACGCGCCCTTGAGCGGCTGGCTCTTGCCGTTCAGGCGCACGGCCAAATAATCGGCATCGAGCGCATTGCCGGTCGGCTCTGGCCCCAGTTCGGCAAAGGCCGGATAAAGATCGAGTTCGCTGCGCTTCCACAGATGCATGAAACCGAAGCGCCGCGGATCATTATAGATGACTTTCTGTTGGCTGCGGTCACGCTCGACATGGAAGATAACATGGTCATGTTTGACGTCTTTCGAACGCGCGTGATGAAAGTCGCCTTGAACGACGTCCTCGACGCGGAACGAACCCGACATGCCGAGATGGCTGATCAAGGTCAGGTCGTCTTCCAGATCGACCAGCAGATATTTCGCACGCCGGCCGAGCGAGATGATGCGGCGACCGGCAACCCGTTCGGCGAAGGCTTGCGGAAACGGAAAACGCAGATCCGGGCGGTTCAGCTCAAGCCGCGTCACGAGCGCGCCTTCCATGACGGGAGCAAGCCCCCTTCTGACGGTCTCGACCTCTGGCAATTCGGGCATGGATACCTAACTTCCTGTTTCAACAACCGCGCCGGTGATCTATAGACCGGACGGACAATTGATTTACCGACCGGGCCATCCACCACATAGCGATCCATAATCCGTTTCGCTACCATCGGAGACCCAAGGACAAGACGTTAAGGAGCAATCGATGACCGAAGCCCGAACCGGCGCCCAAGGTGGCATGGAAACCTCCTATGGCTTCCGCCAGGTGGCCGACGGAGAGAAGCAGGGCCTGGTCAACGACGTCTTCCACAAGGTGGCCAAGCGCTACGATATCATGAACGACGTGATGTCGGCCGGCATGCACCGCGTGTGGAAGGATGCGATGATCGCGGCGCTGAGCCCGCGCAAGGAAGAAGGCTACAAAACACTCGACGTGGCCGGCGGCACAGGCGACGTCGCCTTCCGCATCGTGGAGGCTTCCGGCCGCAAGGCGCATACGACGGTGCTCGACATCAACGGCTCGATGCTGGGCGTCGGCGCCGAACGCGCCGCCAAGAAGAAGCTTTCCGGCAACCTGGATTTCATCGAGGCCAATGCGGAATCGCTGCCCTTCGAGAACAATTCCTTCGACGCCTATACGGTCGCCTTCGGCATCCGCAACGTGCCGCGCATCGACGTGGCGCTGTCGGAAGCCCATCGTGTGCTGAAGCGCGGCGGACGCCTTCTGGTGCTGGAGTTTTCCGAAGTCGAGATGCCGTTGCTCGACAAGTTCTATGAAGAGTGGTCGTTCAGAGCGATCCCGCAATTCGGCAGGATGATTACCGGCGATGCCGAGCCCTACCAGTATCTGGTGGAATCGATCCGGAAATTCCCCAACCAGGAGAATTTCGCCACGATGATCCGCACTGCCGGTTTTTCGCGCGTAACCTATACGAACTACACCGGCGGCATCGCCGCGCTGCATTCCGGCTGGAAGCTTTGAGCGCATGAGCACGATTGGCGCCTATTTCCGGCTCGCCCGTGTCGGCTGGGTCCTTGTCCGCGAAGGTGTGGTGTCCGCGCTTCCGACCGAGGACATGCCGCCGGCTGTCGGCTTCGTCAAATCGATGCTGGAACCGCTGGCCCGTTTTCGTGCCAAGAAGCAGGCGCGCAGCGAAAGGCTCACGCGGGCCGTCGATCGGCTCGGACCCTCCTATGTCAAGATCGGACAGTTCCTTGCCACGCGCCCGGATGTCGTCGGCGTCGACTGGGCGGTGGACCTTGCCATGCTGCAGGACCGGATGGCGTTTTTCCCGACGGAAGCCGCCAAGAATGCGATCCAGACCTCGCTCGGCCGGCCGATTGCGGACCTTTACACCTCCTTCGAGGAACCGATCGCCGCTGCTTCCATCGCCCAGGTTCATCCGGCCATCGTCAACGGCAAAAAGGTGGCCGTGAAGGTGGTGCGCCCCGGCGTGCGCCAGCGTTTCGCCCATGACATCGAGGGCATGTATGTGGTCGCCCGCATGCAGGAGCGCCTCATGCCGTCGAGCCGGCGCCTGAGGCCGATCGAGGTGACGCGGACGCTCGAGCAGACGACCAAGATGGAAATGGACCTGCGTCTCGAGGCCGCGGCCCTTTCGGAGATTGCCGAAAACACCAAGGATGATCCGGGCTTTCGGGTTCCGACCGTGGATTGGGAACGGACCGGCCGCGACGTCATCACCATGGAGTGGATCGATGGCGTCAAGATGAACGATGTCGAGGCGCTGCGGGCTGCCGGGCATAATCTGGAAAAGCTTGCCGAAGTGCTGATCCAGTCCTTCCTCAGGCACACGTTGCGCGACGGCTTTTTCCATGCCGACATGCATCCCGGCAACCTGTTCGTCGAGGCAAGCGGCACGATCGTTGCGGTCGACATGGGGATCACCGGGCGGCTGGGAAAGAAGGAGCGACGGTTCCTCGCCGAAATCCTGTTCGGTTTCATCACGCGCGACTACATGCGCGTCGCCGAAGTGCATTTCGAGGCCGGTTACGTGCCCCGTCATCACGATGTGGCAGCCTTTGCCCAGGCCATCCGTGCGATAGGCGAGCCGATCCACGGCCAGCCGGCCGAGACGATTTCGATGGCCCGGCTTCTGGCGCTGCTGTTTGAGGTGACCGACCTTTTCGAAATGCAGACCCGGCCGGAACTGATCCTGCTGCAGAAGACGATGGTGGTGGTCGAAGGCGTGTCGCGCATGCTCAACCCCCGCTTCAACATGTGGAAGGCGTCCGAGCCCGTCGTTGGAGACTGGATCCGTGACAATCTGGGGCCGAAACGTGTGGTCGCGGATGTCAAGGACGGCCTGAAGGCGATCGTGAAGCTTGCCGAAGCCGCCCCCGAGATCGCCGCGCAGACGGGCAAGTTCCATCAGGAACTAATCCACATGAGCGAAAACGGTCTGCGTTTCGATCCTGAGACGGCTGAGGCAATCGGAAAGTCCGAGGCGCGGCACAGTCGCTATGGCCGACTGGCACTCTGGGTGATTGCAGCAGCGCTGGTCTATATCGCCGTCACGCTCTGACGGCGTTTAACGCGACATAACCCTTCGCATTTCGGGATATCCCTCAGCCGCTCATCTCCTTGGTTTCAGCGCAATTCCGGACGCAAAACCGGTATCCACTTTAGCTGGAATTGCTTTAGTGTGGGACCATGGCAAAGCAGATGTCCGAACCGAAATTTCCCATCCAGTTGAGCGGCCAGCCGCTCGGTTTTGCAGAACTTCTGGTGATCGGAGAAGGCCGCGCATCGGTCAGCGCCGATCCGCTCGGAATGGCGCGCGTTCGGGCCGCACGGGCCGTGCTTGAACAGGCAATCGCCGACGGAATGCCGGTCTATGGCGCAACGACCGGTGTCGGGGCCATGAAGGATATCGAATGGTCCGGCGATGAACTGGACCAGTTCAATCTCGGGCTGGTGCGCGCCCATCATTTCGGCACCGGCGATCCCTTTCCAACGCCGGTCGTGCGCAATGCCATCGCAATGCGGGTCAATACGGCGCTCACCGGCTATGTCGGCTGCACGCCGGAACTGGTGGAAAGCTATCTCGCCCTGCTGGCTGCCGACGTGATCCCGATCGTTCGCCGCACCGGGTCGATCGGCTGCGCCGATATCGGCCTGATGGGGCAGATCGGCGCTGTACTGACGGGTGTCGGCGAGGCCGTCTACCGAGGCAGGCGGATGCCGGCGGAAGAGGCCTTCAAGGCAGCCGGCCTGAACTCCCAAAGAATGGCGCCGCGCGACGGCCTTGCCTCGCTGAGCGTCAATTCGGTGAGTTTCGCCGCCGCGGCCCGCATCATGCGCGGGGCGGCCGGCGCGCTGCGGGTATTGCTTGCCACCGGGCTGACGGCCGCCGGAGCCATGGGTGCCTCCCGCGATCCCTGGCTTGCCGTCACCCATGTGGGCACGCCGCGCGAGGCGATGATCGGCTCCTGGCTGCTCAATGCATCACAGGGCTGGACCTGGCCGAGCGGCACCCATGTGCAGGACCCGCTCAGCCTCAGAATGATCCCGCAGGTTTTTGGCGCCGTCTTCGAAAGTGTGCTGACCTCCGGCCACAAGATTCTCGCGGCGACCGGACGCTCGGACGACAATCCCGTCATCGCCGACGGGCGGGTGCTGACATCCGGCGGATCGCTGCCGCTCGACGTGACCATATTGATGGAATCGGCCGTACTCTGCATGGCGCATGCGGCCCGCAATTCCTTCAACCGCTGCGTCCTCCTGGGCAACGGCCGGCGGCGCGACCTGCCGGTCAATCTCGTGCCGCCAGGGGCGATCGCCACCGGTTTCGGACCGATCATCAAGCTTGCCGGCGACATCTATTCGCGTGTCCTGTCGATGAGCAATCCGGTCTCGGCACAGTCGATCGTCGTGGCCGGCGGCATGGAGGACGAGGCGGCCTTCCTGCCGCTCGTCGTTGAACGCCTGGAGCGGCAGGTTCGCGCATTGAGACGCCTTGCCGGGCTGGAGGCGCTGCTTGCCGCGCAGGCCATGGATATCCATGGTGACAAACCGGCCGGCGCGGTCGGGCTCATCTACGACGTGGTGCGCAAACATGCAGCGTTCTACACCGTCGACCGTGCCCTCTCCGCCGAGGTGGAAGCGATCGAGGAGGAGCTTGCATCCGACGCATTCCTGGCACGGCTGCTGGCGATCTCCCCCATCCATGCGATCGACGATTTCTTCGCGCTTGGCGGTTTCGGCATGCAAGGCATCAGGCCTTGAACGGATTTTGACCGGAAAGCCGGGTTTTCCCGGTCTTCTGCCATTCCTGCACCACGTCCCCGTCTTGATTCTGCCGGTTTCTTCATAGCTCTTTAAGGAATACATTCCTCTTCCCGGAGATTGCCGATGGCTTTGGGTCCTACGCAACGCCTGAAGGACGGTATCGCCGCCGTCGAAACCATGACCCGTTTCGCCCTCGCCGTCCTGGCACTGGCGTCAGGCGTCTATACCTATCTCGGTGTCCGCTCGATCCTCGACGGATCGCCGACCGGCGTGTTCTTCGCCGCGATCATCTATTCGGTGTCGGTGTCGGTCGGCATCTATGCCTTCTGGTCCTACATGGCGCGCTTCTACCCGCATATCACCAGCCGGACCGGCAAGACCGCGATGCTGTTCGTGATGGCCGCGGGTGCGGCAATGATCCTCGCTATGTCGAGCTGGCTGAATGCGGCAGCGCTTGCCGGTTCGGCCGCCGTCGAGCAGCATCTTTCCGAAACGGTGGAGGGTTACTCCGCCGATCTCGACCGCGCCCACCAGAACGTGCTTGCCGTCCAGAGCCTGCTTCCGGACATCCAGCGCGCCTCCGAGCGCTTTACCCAGCTTGCGGCAGTAGAGCGGCAATCAGGCTCTCTGACCGGCACGACCGGTTCAGGCAGCGTCGTCCAGCTTCTGGCCCAGATGTCGGGGCAGATGAAATCGCTCGAAGCCAATATCAACGGCTCGCGCGAACAGGTGGCGGAGCTTTTCGAGCAGGGGCAGAAGCGGCTTGAAACAATGCGCTCGCTGATTTCGGCGCCCGGACGGATCGAGCCTCGCGCCGACCAGTTTTCGACGGAAGCGGTGGCGCTGACCGGCGTCATCAGCTCGCTGTCGCAAACGTCGATCGCGCCGTCGATCCGCCGGGCGGCAGACGATCTTTCACTCGGCTTCATCGCACCTGTCGCTGACGGCAGCGATGCCAACCTGATCAACCGACAGGACCAGGTGATGACGACGGTCAAAGCATCGGTTGCCGCACAGTCCAAGGCGCTTGCCAAGGCGGCCGACGAGATTCTTGCCCGTCCACCGGTTACTGAGCGTCGTTTCGTGCCGCTGTCTTCCGCGGAAGCCGTTCTGCATTACGCGCAGGATTTCATCCCCGCCTGGGCCGGTGCGATCTCGATCGATCTCCTTCCGGGCGTGATGGTGTTTATTCTTGCCGTCGCCCACGCCTCCATTCGCAGGCAGGAAGAAAAGCTGCCCTATGCCGAACGGATTACGGCAGCCGAGCTGATGCGGGCAGTCGAAATACAGCGTGCGCTTTCGGCCAGCGGCGTCGATCTTGAGGCTGCGGTCGCCAAGGCGGAGAAAACGGCTGAAGAAGATGGCGAACCTGCAAAGGATGGTGAGAGCGCCGAGGAGCCGAACAACATCACCAATCTCGATCCGCGGTCGCGCGGCAGGGACAGGTTGCATGACGATCGGTGAAGCCATCCGCCGGATCGACGACGGAGTGCTGATGCGCTGCGTCTTCTACGTGCTTGTTGCGGCGTCAGTGACCTTTCTGGTGGTCGATGTGCGCGAGATCACTGCCAGCAATGCGGAAATGCCGGGTTTCGACCCGATGCATGACGATCAGCCCGTGCTTCCGCCGGCCCTGACCGACGGGCGCCCCGCCGCACCGCCGGTCGAGCCCGCAAGCCCGAGCGAAGTGCTGCGACAGGCGATGACCTTCGACCTGAAACCCGGCGGCATTCTGCTGGCGGAAGGCACGATCGATCCGGGTGCGGCCGGACGATTTGCGCAGGAGATCGAGGCACGCGGTGAATATGTGAAGGTGGTGCAGCTGAATTCGCCGGGGGGATCGGTGGATGACGCGATCACCATGTCGAAACTGATCCGCGAGAAGAAGCTTCAGACGAAAATTATATCCAGAGGACTTTGCGCGTCATCCTGCCCGATCGTGTTTTCCGGCGGGGCGGAGCGCATTGCCGAAAAGGAAGCGGTCGTCGGCGTACACCAGGTGTTCAACGGCAGCCGCGAGCGGCCATCGGCGGAACAGGCGATGTCGAGCGCGCAATCGACGACGGCGCGGGTTGCCCGGCATTTGGAAGAGATGGGTATCGGCTCGGGCCTCTGGCTGCATGCGCTGGAGACCCCGCCAGACCGGCTCTACTACCTGACGGAAAAGGAAATGACGGATTTCAAGCTCGTCACTCAGCCGGTCCGGGCACCGACAGCGAAGAGCTGACCATTCCTGTGCGACGGCTCAGATAATAGGATGTCTGCCCGGCAACCAGCGCCAGCGCCAGCATGACGCCGGTAAAGGTGATGACGGCCGACCAGCCGCCGGCGCTCCAGAATTTTCCGCCGATCGAGCCGGCGATGCTGGAGCCCAGGTAATAGGCCAGCAGGTAGAGCGCGGAGGCGTGTCCCTTGTTGAAGCCCGCCAGACGTCCGATCAGGGCGCTTGCCACCGCATGGGCCATGAAGAAGCCTGCCGTCAGCATGGCGATACCGAGAATGATCAACACGAGCGACGCCGACAGCGTTATCAAAAGACCGGCAAACATCAGGATAATGCCCGCCATCATCACCTGAAACTGGCCGAAACGGTCGCTGAGCGTGCCGCCCATCCAGGAGGAGCCGACACCGCAGAGGTAGGCGGTGAAGATCAGGCCGAGTTCGGTCTGATTGAGGTAATAGGGCTCAACGACCAGCCGAAAACCGGAATAGTTGTAGATGGTGACGAAGGAGCCCATCAGCAGAAAGCCGATGATGAACAGCAGCGCCAATGGGCCCCGTTTGACATGGCCGAGCCAGACTGAGACGTGATAGCCGGCAGTGGACCGGCGCGGCTTGAAATTGCGCGACGGCGGCAGAAGCGTGAAAAAGCCGATCGCAGCACAAATGCCGAGCACGCCGATCGTCACCAGTGCCAGCCGCCAGTCGAGGAATTCCGCCAGGATGCCGGTAAAGACACGCCCTGACATGCCGCCCAGGGCATTGCCGGCGATATAGAGACCCATGGCTGCACCGATACCCTTGGGGTCGATCTCTTCCGACAGATAGGCCATGGCAACGGCTGGAACGCCACCGAGCAACAGGCCTTCCAGCGCCCGGATGACGAGAATGAGGTTCCAGTTCGGCATCACGGCACAGGCCAGCGTGCAGAGCGAGGCTCCCATCAGCGAACAGAACATCAGGCTGCGGCGGCCGAAACGTTCGGAGATCGCGGCCGCGCAGAAGATGGCGATGGCGAGCAATCCGGTGGAAAGCGAAAGCGACAACGAGCTGACGGCCGGGCTGACGTGGAACTCCTGTGCGAAGATCGGCATCAGCGGCTGCACGCAATAAAGCAGCGCAAAAGTCGAATAACCGGACATGAAAAGGGCCAGGCTAGCCTTTCGGTAACCTGGCGTACCCCGCTTCAGATATTGCTTGGGAGGATCAGACTGAAGCGGGGGAAGAGTATGCTCTAAAATATCGATTTCGGAATTCAACGAGCGGCTTGCGGCAGCGGACGGCATGATAAAAAGACCTTCTGTATGGGCCTGAATCTAGCCAGCATGCGTTCATGTGTCCAATATATGGAGGGCGCGTTCGTGATAGGTTTTGGATATGGAACTACGACATCTTCGCTATTTCGTCGCCGTCGCGGAAGAACTGAATTTCACCCGGGCAGCGGCAAAACTGGGCATTGGCCAACCGCCGCTCAGCCAGCAGATCCGTGACCTCGAAACCGAAATCGGCTCCCAGCTGTTTCACCGGGTGGCGCATGGCGCCGAATTGACGGCGGCGGGTACGGCCTTTCTTGCCGAGGCGAAGATTTCGCTTGCCGCAGCAGATCACGCCAAACTTGCCGCGCAACGGGCTTCACGTGGGGAAACCGGGCGCCTGACGCTCGGCTTTACCGCATCGGCGACCTTCAATCCCGCAGTCACGAAAATCATACGGCAGTTTCGGGCGCGATGGCCGGAGGTGGCGCTGTCGCTGATCGAGATGAACAGCAACTGGCTGATGGAAAAGCTCAATCGGGGCGAACTCGACGTCGCCTTCATCCGGCCGGGGCTGGAAGATCCGAAGGGTGTGCGGCTCAAACGCATGGCAGACGAACAGATGCTGATCGCGCTTCCCGCCAGCCATCCGCTTGCGGCACAAAGCCGCGTGAGGCTCGCAAGCCTTGCGGGCGAACCCTTCATCATCTTCCCGCGCAATATGGGCCTCAGCCTCTATACCGATATCCTGCGGGCCTGCAAGGAAGCCGGTTTCGAGCTGACGGTGACCCAGGAAGCCCCACAAATCCCGTCGGTCGTCAACCTGGTCGCGGCCGGGCTCGGTGTGTCGATCGTGCCGAAATCGCTGGCGAAAATCGAAATCGACGGTGTCGTCTTTCGCCCGATAGAAGGGCCGCCACTGGTGGCACGGCTGGGGATCGCCGTCATGAAGGAACAGCGATCCCCGATCGCACTCAATCTGTTCGGCCTTGTGCAGGCAACAAGCTGATCAGGCCTTTATTTCGCGCTCGCAGAAGGTGATGCGGTTGCTGAACGGGTCGATGACGGTGACCTCCAGCCCCCAGTCCGCCTGCTCCAGCCCCGGCCGCATATAGGGATAATTCTTTCCGATCAGCTCTTTCTGGAATGCGGCCGCACCAGACATGGGCACGAAGACGCGTGCGCCGGGCGAAGCATCGCCGACATGTTCAGAGAGATGGATCAGCATGCCGCTGCGCGACATCTGGCAATAAAGCGGGGCCGTGGGCGCAAATCGATGTTCCCAGTCCATGGTAAAACCGAGAAAATCCCGGTAGAATCCCATCGCCTTCGTCACATCGAAGATGCGGAAGATCGGAATGGCCGGCTGGATGGAGACAGGGCTTTTCCGTTCCGCTGGTTCGGCGGCCTCGATCTTCGCGGCCAGAACGTTCCAGTCGTCGTAACCGAACTGGGCCGAGACCAGCTCCAGCGCCTTGCTGTGGGAGAGGTCGACATTCTGTTCGGCAAGCCCCTCGCGCAGGCTTTTTGCCATCAGTTTCGCATCGCGGAAATCGCGCATGACATCATCCTTTCAATGGACGAACGGCCAAATCAGAGCCCGCATTTCTGATCCGTTCGTCATCATTGGCCGGATGGTCAGGATGAAGGTCGGTGGATGCGTTCACCATGGCAAAATACCGCGGGCGGCTGGCCGCATCCGGCCATGACAAATGCTAAACCAGACCCCTAGCGCACGCAATCCCGTTCACCACGCAGCTGGAAAGGCGATTGCAACTTGCAGGACAAGGTCTTAGCTTCCGGGCACTTCAATGGCAGGCAAGACAATGGAACTCTCCGGCAAGCGTATTCTCCTCATCATCTCGGGCGGCATCGCGGCCTATAAGAGCCTCGACCTGATCCGCCGCCTGCGTGAGCGCGGCGCGGAGGTGCGGCCGCTGATGACGCGTTCCGCGCAGGAATTCGTCACCCCGCTTGCTGTAGGCGCCCTGTCTTCTGGCCATGTCTATACGGAACTTTTTTCGCGTGAAGACGAGCAGGATGTCGGTCATATCAGGCTGGCGCGCGACTGCGATCTCGTTCTGGTGGCGCCGGCAACCGCAAACCTGATGGCCAAGATGGCGCATGGCATTGCCGACGATCTGGCAAGCACCGTCCTGCTCGCGACCGATCGACCGGTTCTCATGGCGCCGGCGATGAACCCGAAAATGTGGGAAGCGGCACCGACCCGCCGCAATGTCGAAATTCTCAAGAGGGATGGTATCTCCTTTATCGGCCCGATGGCCGGCGAGATGGCGGAGAGCAACGAGGCCGGCGTCGGCCGAATGGCCGAACCGCTGCAGATCGCAGCCGCCGCGGCCGGAATGTTCGACGGTGGCGCAAAGCCGCTCGAAGGTCGGACTGCAATCGTCACCTCCGGCCCGACCCATGAGCCGATCGATCCGGTACGCTACATTGCCAACCGCTCTTCCGGACGTCAGGGACATGCGATTGCCGAAGCGCTGGCAAAGCTCGGGGCGAAGGTCACGCTGGTTTCCGGTCCGGTAACGATCCCCGATCCTGCCGGCGTGACAACCTTGCATGTCGAGACCGCGAGCGAGATGCTGGACGCCGTGACAGCACAACTCCCTGCCGACATCGCCGTGATGGTGGCAGCCGTTGCCGACTGGCGCGTGGTGTCATCCGCCGACCAGAAGATCAAGAAGCAGCCCGGCGAGGCCCCTCTCCCGCTGCAACTGGCGGAAAACCCGGATATCCTGAAAACCGTGGGCCATCATGCGAAGCGGCCGAAGCTCGTCGTCGGCTTTGCGGCCGAAACGCAGAATGTCGAGGCCAATGGCCGCGCCAAGCTGGAGCGGAAAGGCGCCGACATGATCGTCGCCAACGATGTCTCGCCGGAGACCGGCGTGATGGGCGGCAATAGAAACCGCGTAAAGATCATTTCAGCCCAGGGCATCGATGAGTGGCCCGACCTTGCAAAGGATGAGGTGGCCGGGCGGCTGGCGGCACTGATCGCCTCCAGACTGCCGAACTGAGACAGGAGCCATGACCATGAGCCTGTTCACGAAAAAGGGTTTCGATGCCTTCGTGAAGACATTGCCCGGAACTTCCTTCGTTGAACAATGGGACAGCCACGTCGCCAAAGTGGGCGACAAGGTGTTCACGCTTCTTGGCGGAGGCGAAGAGGCCCGGATCGTGCTGAAATGTTCAGAGGAAAGCTTTGAAATCCTGACGGCGCTCGAAGGGATCGGTCAGGCACCCTATTTCGCCAAGCGCAAATGGGTGGAGATCCGGGCAAGCGCACCGCTTTCGCAAGACGAGGTCGTGCATTACCTCACCCGCTCCTACGAACTGGTGGCTGCGGGGTTGACGAAGAAACTCCGGCTGGAACTTGGGATCACGCTTCCCACTGCGTAAAGGTCAGGCCGCTTCCGCGAGCAGTTTCGGCTGAAAGAGAAGCGCCTGCATGCCATCCGGGCAGACTTTTACGGCACTGCCATCGGGGATTTCCACCCAAGTATCGGCCTCGTCGTTCAAAGGTTCTGACACGAGGCAATAACCGCTTCTGGCACCCGCAGAGCCACCCATCGGCGCTGCATAGAGCGTCGGCGGCTTGTGGTCGGTCGCATAACGGACAGCAAAGAGCTGCTTTCCGTCGGAGAAACAGGCGGTAAAGCGCACCAGCGCCTCGCCGGACTTTTTCATCGACAGCGTTTCGACCGTGGCAATGGCCTTTTCCATCGCGCCCAGCGGATCGGCATCGAGACCGAATTGCAGCGCCAGGAGGAAGATCATTTCGCTATCGGTCGTGCCGGTCCGGGCGCTAAACAGGTCGTCCGATAACAGGCTCTCCATCGGGCGGCGGATGCGATCGAAATTGGCGATCTGGCCGTTATGCATGAAGGACCAATGGCCGTGGACGAAGGGGTGACAGTTGTCGCGCCGGGTTGCGCCCGTGGTTGCCGCACGGACGTGGGCGAGGAACAGCGACGAACGGATCTGGCGCGCCAGACTTCTCAAATTGCAGTCGGACCAGGCAGGCAGAACATCGCGGTAACGACCCGGCTCAGGCCTGTCGCCATACCAGGCGATGCCGAAACCGTCGCCATTGGTCGCCGTCTTGGCGCGCGTTGCACAGTGGGATTGCTCTATGAGGGAATGGGCAGGTGATGAAACAAGTTCTTCCAGGTAAAGCGGTTCGCCTCGATAGGCAGCCCAGCGGCACATAGGTTCTGTCACTCCGGTAGAGACCGCGACCAATCGCGGCGCATTGCAAGGAGGGTCGGGTTATTCGCCTAATGAAACGTTAAGCTAACAATATTCGTGACGGAATTGCGACGGCTGGAACTTCACGTTTTGCAACGCACATTAAGACTGCGATGGACCGGCCAACCGCTTTCAATCTGATCAAACAATACCGTACAGACTGCCGCATTTGCGGCCATTGCGTGGCAATCAGGCTTGCCGATGGCCGAGATCGGCCTAGATAAGCCTGCATGTCGCAACAAGCAAATCAACGTGAAGGCCAGCTTTTCTGCGGTCTTACACCATCCGGAACAGCTGTTTCGGATCTTCTCAGGGATTTCGATCACTGGGCCCTGTTTCTCGATATCGACGGCACGTTGATCGATCTGGCAGCTACTCCCGACGGCATTTCCGTGCCTGCCGACCTGCCGGCCAATCTGGACGCAGTGTCGAAAAAGCTCGGCGGCGCATTGGCGCTGGTGACCGGCCGCGCCCTGCCCTATGCGGACAGGCTGTTCGAACCCTATCGGTTTCCGATTGCGGGCCTTCACGGTGCGGAACGCCGGATGACGGACGGGACTGTCGACCGCGTTACCGTATCACCCGAATTCGAAATCCTGAAGGCACGGCTTTTTGCCGATACCGCCGGTTGGGACGGCGTGCTGATCGAAGACAAGGGCGCGGCAATCGGTGCGCATTACCGGCAGGCGCCGGAGCGGCAGGCCGATCTGGAAGCGCTGATGGAGCGCGCGGCGGTTGACGCGGGCCACGATTTCACATTGCAGCGCGGCAAGATGGTGGTTGAACTTCGCCCGGCGCGTGCCAGCAAGGGAGAAGCCCTGCGCAGCTTCTTGAGCGAACCAAGCTTTGCAGGCCGGTTGCCGGTCGCGATCGGAGACGACCTGACCGACGAGGCCATGTTCAATACTGCCAACGCGCTTGGCGGCCGCTCGATCAGGATCGGCGACGCGAGCTTGCCTGACGGCAGTCCCACGCAGGCGACGATGCTGCTCTCTTCCGCCGCAGAGCTGCGCGACATTCTGGCTGGTCTTTCGCGATAATGCGCCGGCCGCCCCTATTCATTGTTGGAAGGAATTTGCCTTGAGCCGCCTTGTGGTCGTTTCGAACCGTGTCACCGTTCCGAAAAAGGCAGGCGATGCGCCTGCCGGCGGTCTGGCCGTTGCCCTGCAGGCCGCACTGGAGGAGCGTGGTGGCATCTGGATGGGCTGGTCCGGCAATTCCAGCGGCGAGCGCGAGCCGGAAAAACTGGATATCCGCGAGCATGGCAACATCACCTACGCGCTGACGGATTTGACGGATACGGATGTCGAGGAATATTACCACGGTTTTGCCAACCGGGTGCTCTGGCCGATCTGCCATTACCGGCTGGACCTTGCCGAATATGGCCGCAAGGAAATGGCCGGTTATTTCCGCGTCAACCGTTTCTTCGCCCATAAGCTGGCGCCGCTTCTGAAAGAAGACGACATCATCTGGGTGCATGACTACCACCTGATCCCGCTTGCTTCCGAACTGCGGCAGATGGGCTTCAAGAACAAGATCGGGTTCTTCCTGCACATCCCCTGGCCGCCGGCCGATGTGCTTTTCGCCATGCCGGTGCACGAACAGATCATGCGCGGACTGTCGCAATATGATCTCGTCGGTTTCCACACGGATTTCGATCTCGACAATTTCGGCGGCGGACTGGTGCGCGAGGGAATTGGCGAACGTCTGGAGGGAGGCAATAAATTCTCCACCTATGGCCGGACCTTCAAGGGTGGCGCCTATCCGATTTCCATCGAGACCGAAGCCTTTTCCAAATATGCGGTGAAGGCATCCCGCAATACGATGGTGAAAAAGGCCAAGGAAAGCATCGAAGGCCGCGATCTCATCATCGGCGTGGACCGGCTGGATTATTCCAAGGGCATTACCCAGCGTATCGATGCGTTCGAGCAGTTCGTGCGGCTCAATCCCGCCTACCAGAACAAGGTCACCTATCTACAGGTCACGCCGAAATCACGATCCGAGGTTCCGGAATACGAGCAGATGCAGCGCACGGTCGCCGAGCAGGCCGGGCGCGTCAACGGCGCTCTCGGCCAGGTGGACTGGACACCTATCCGCTATGTGAACCGCTCGGTGCCGCGGCCGCTTCTCGCGGGTCTCTACCGCCTTGCGAAGATCGGTCTGGTCACGCCGCTGCGTGACGGCATGAACCTTGTCGCCAAGGAATATGTCGCGGCGCAGGACCCGGAAGATCCGGGCGTGCTGGTACTCTCGCGTTTCGCAGGCGCGGCCCGCGAGTTGACCGGTGCTCTGCTGGTCAATCCTTACGATATCGAAGGCACCGCCCATGCCATCGCGCGCGGTCTCAGCATGTCGCTCGACGAACGCAAGCAGCGGTGGGAAAAGATGATGAACCACCTGCTTGAATACGACATCAACCGCTGGTGCGACGATTTCCTCAAGGATCTGACCAAGGATTGATGTGCCTGCCTCATCCTCCGGCAAGCTCGACTTCCCTCGAGCGCATCCGGAGGATAAGGCTTGCGGATGTTCCAGCTAGAGCAAGCCGCCACATTCGAGCAGGTCATCAAGAAAAGCCGTTTTCTGGCGATCGCGCTTCCCGTTTCGACTGAAGACGAGGCGAAGACAGTCATTGCTGCGCATGCGGAGGCAGGTGCCAATCACAATTGCTGGGCGTGGCGGATCGGGGACGCTTATCGATTTTCCGATGACGGCGAGCCCAGCGGTACCGCGGGAAAACCGATCCTGGCGGCGATCGACGGCCAGTCGCTGACCGATGTGGTGTGATCGTCACCCGCTGGTTCGGGGGGATATTGCTCGGCAGCGGCGGCCTTGTGCGCGCTTATGGCGGTACCGCAGCGGCGTGCCTGCGAAGCGCTCCGATGGTTGAGCTGAAACCTTCCGTGGAAGGCCTCGTGCGCCTGGACTTTTCGGATCTGGCACGCGTCAAGGCGCGGCTTACGGCAGTCACTGACCTCACCATTGCCGATGAGCAGTTTACCGCAACCGGCGCCGACCTCATGCTTCGGGTTCCGGAAGCGGAGGTCGAGACCGTGACACGGCTCATCGCCGACCTCACCAGCGGCAGGTCGGAGATGATTGTCGAGTGATGCCTGTCACGCCGCCTTGGCGACGTGATATTCCTTGATGGCCGCCATCTTGATCGACGGGTAACGCTCGGCCTCGTAACGCAGCGAAAACGCATCCTGCGCGAGGAAAACCGGATCGCCATCGAGGTCGCGGGCGATATCGCCGCGCTTGACCGTGACGAACTTTTCCAGATCCAGCTTGTTCTCCGAGGAGATCCAGCGGCAGACCGAGAAGCGCGACATTTCGAACGACACCGGCAGACTGTATTCCGCCGAAAGCCGTTCCTTCAACACGTCGAGCTGCAGCGCACCGACGACACCGACGATTGCAGGCGAGCCGTCTTCCGGCTGGAAGAGCTGCACGACGCCCTCTTCCGCCATCTGCTGCAGGGCTTCCTTGAGCTTCTTTGCCTTCATCGCATCACCCAGCCGCACGCGGCGGAGGATTTCCGGCGAGAAGTTCGGAACGCCCTGGAAGACCAGCGATTCCCCTTCGGTCAGCGTGTCGCCGATCCTGAGCGTGCCGTGGTTCGGAATGCCGACCACGTCACCGGCATAGGCCGTATCGGCGATATGGCGCTGCGAGGCGAAGAAGAATTGCGGGGCAGTGAGGCCCAGCTGCTTGCCGGTGCGGGCAAGCCTCGCCTTCATGCCACGCTCCAGCTTGCCGGAGCAGATGCGGGCAAACGCGATACGGTCGCGATGATTGGGATCCATATTCGCCTGGATCTTGAAGACGAAGGCCGTCATCTTGTCCTCGGCGGCGTGAACGGTCCGGGTATCGGCAACCTGGTCGCGCGGCGGCGGGGCGAAATCGCCAAGCGCATTGATCAGGTCGCGCACACCGAAATTGCGCAGTGCCGAGCCGAAAAAGACTGGCGTCATATGGCCTTCGAGAAACGCCTGACGGTCGAACGGACGACAGGCCTCGAGCGCAAGCTCCACCTCTTCGACGAAGGCGGCGCGTTCGTTTTCCGGCAGGCGATCCATCACGGCCTGCGGACCGTTGACGGAGATCGCATCTTCGCTATCGGGACCACGCACCTTGTTTTCGGCCAGATGATACGAGCCGCAGAAGCTTTTGGAGCGGCCGATCGGCCAGGTGATCGGCGCGGTATCCAGCGCCAGCTTCTCTTCGACTTCATCGAGAATTTCGAAGATGTCGCGGCTTTCGCGGTCCATCTTGTTGACGAAGGTGATGATCGGAATGTCGCGCATGCGGCAGACTTCGAAAAGTTTTAGCGTGCGCGGCTCGATACCTTTGGCGGCGTCGATGACCATGATGGCGGCGTCGACAGCCGTCAGCGTGCGATAAGTGTCGTCGGCGAAGTCTTCGTGGCCGGGTGTATCGAGAATGTTGAAGACCTTGTCGGCATATTCGAATGTCATCACCGAGGTGACGACCGAGATGCCGCGCTCGCGCTCAATCTTCATCCAGTCGGACCGCGTCTGGATACGATCCTTCTTCGCCTTGACCTCACCGGCGAGCTGGATGGCGCCGCCGAACAGAAGCAGTTTTTCGGTCAGCGTCGTCTTGCCCGCGTCCGGGTGGGCGATGATCGCAAATGTGCGGCGGCGGGAAACCGCCTCTGCCAGTGTTTCGGCCATGTCAGCAACAATCCTTCGAGTTGCCGCGTATCTAGCGACTTAGTGGATAAGTTTCAATTCGTGTTTGACCCGGACCGCCACCACCGGGCTAATGGAGGGATGAACGTTCACACTCCTTCTTCACCCAAGCTCAATCTCGTCCGCCTGCCGAATGGCGAGGGCCTGGATCTTCCATCCTACGAGACCGCCGGCGCGGCCGGGATGGATCTTCGCGCTGCAGTGGCCGAGGCCGAGCCATTGGTGCTTGCGCCGGGTAAGCGCGCGCTGGTGCCGACCGGCTTCATCTTCGAAATTCCGGTCGGCTTCGAGGCGCAGATCCGTCCGCGCTCCGGTCTCGCCTTCAAGAACGGCATTACCTGCCTCAATACGCCCGGCACCATCGACAGCGATTACCGCGGCGAAGTGAAGGTACTGCTCATCAATCTGGGCGAAGACGATTTCGTTATTTCCCGCGGCATGCGCATCGCCCAGATGGTGATCGCGCCGGTGACGCAGGTGTCTGTCGCGGAGATCAGGGAAACGACCGAGACGGTGCGCGGCGCGGGAGGTTTTGGCTCGACCGGCGTGTGACGCGCGTCCCGATCTTTCGGGTTCGTTTATTGCGTGTTGGAACATTCCACTTTTTTTCGAACCGAGAACCGTGCTCTATCTCTCTGTTTAAGCGCAATTCCAGCAGCAAAACCAGTGTCCACTTTGGCTGGAATTGCGCATGCTCCTCGGCTCGCGCATGCCCTACCCCACAACCGGTGGCCGCTTGCGGGAGGCATGCTCCGATCAAAAGGTGGGATGCCCGCGATGGCGGCCGCCATTGATACCTATCAAGAACGCAAGGCATGAAGCATGGCTTTGCGCCGTAGCTGATATAGCGAGCAGGATATTTCGTCATTTTTCGATCTCTTGAGACAAAAACATCCTCGCCTCCCGCTCCATTGAACACTATTTTTCGATCATCTGTTCTAGTGGAGAAACGATAATGTCGGACAAGAAGCCGGGCCGCGGCCGCATCTATTCCTCGATCACCGAAACGATTGGCGATACGCCACTCGTGAAGCTGGACAAGCTGGCGAAGGAAAAGGGTGTAAAGGCCACGATTCTTGCCAAGCTCGAATTCTTCAACCCGATCGCATCGGTCAAGGACCGTATCGGCGTCGCGATGATCGAGAGCCTTGAGGCGCAGGGCAAGATCGCTCCCGGCAAGACGACGCTCATCGAGCCGACCTCGGGGAATACCGGTATCGCGCTCGCCTTTGCCGCTGCGGCCAAGGGCTACAAGCTGATCCTGACCATGCCCGAAACCATGTCGGTGGAACGCCGCAAGATGCTGGCGCTTCTCGGCGCCGAACTCGTGCTGACCGAAGGCCCGAAAGGCATGAAGGGCGCGATCGCCAAGGCGGAAGAACTTGCCGCCACGCTTCCAGATGCGATCATTCCGCAGCAGTTCGAAAACGAGGCAAACCCGGAAATCCACCGCAAGACGACGGCCGAGGAAATCTGGAACGATACTGACGGCAAGGTCGATGTTTTCGTTGCGGGCATCGGCACCGGCGGCACGATTACCGGCGTCGGGCAGGTGCTGAAGAGCCGCAACCCTGACCTGAAGGTCATTGCCGTCGAGCCGAAGGAATCGCCCGTGCTTTCCGGCGGCGAGCCGGGGCCGCACAAGATCCAGGGCATCGGGGCCGGCTTTGCGCCGAAAATCCTCGACACGAAGGTCTATGACGAGATCGTCACCGTTGCCAGCGCCGACGCCCTGGAGACCGCCCGCCAGGTGGCCGCTCTGGAAGGCGTACCCGTCGGCATCTCCTCCGGTGCTGCGCTGAAGGCGGCCATCGAAGTGGGCAGCCGTCCGGAGAACGAAGGCAAGACGATCGTGGTGATCATTCCCTCCTTTGCAGAGCGTTATCTCTCCACCGCGCTGTTCGATGGACTGGGCGGCTAACCCTCCCCTCTCAAGCCGCCGCTATGGCCAGCCGCTCGCTGGCCATGCGGTAGGAAATCGCCTCGGCAAGATGCAGCCGGCCAACAGTTGCCTTGCCATCCAGATCGGCGAGCGTGCGGGCCACTTTCAGCACCCGATGATAACCGCGGGCGGAAAATTTCAGTTTCTCCGCCGCATCCCTCAGCAATTGCAGTCCCGACGCATCAGGCTCGGCCACCTTCTCGATCAGGGAGGTCGAGCAGCGCGCGTTGGTCAGCGGCCCCAATAGCCCCGCCGCCAGATAGCGGTCCTGTTGTAACTCTCTCGCTGCATAAACGCGTTTTGCCACATCAGCACTGCTTTCCGCAGGCGCAGGGCGTATCAGGTCAGAGGCAGATACCGCGGGCACGTCGATCCGGATGTCGATGCGGTCCATCAACGGTGCCGAGATGCGGCTCTGGTAGTCTGCCGCACAGCGCGGCCCGCGAGCGCAGGAATGGCCGGGCTCGCCCGCCATGCCGCAGCGGCAGGGGTTCATGGCGGCGATAAGCTGGATGTTGGCGGGATAGGAAACCCGGTGATTGGCGCGGGCGATGACGCATTCGCCTGTCTCCAACGGCTGGCGCAGCGCATCCAGCACCTGGGGTGAAAATTCCGGGAATTCATCGAGGAACAGGACGCCGTGATGGGCAAGCGACGCCTCGCCCGGCCTTGCTCTGAACCCACCGCCGACGAGCGCTGCCATGGTGGCGGAATGATGGGGCGTGCGATAGGGGCGCCGGTCGGAAAGCTTGCCCCCCGAAAGCTGGCCGGCGACCGAGTGGATCATCGATACTTCCAGAAGTTCGGCTGCCGAGAGTGGCGGCAGAATGGAGGGTAATCTTGCCGCCAGCATCGATTTCCCGGATCCGGGAGGACCGACGAAAAGCAGATTATGACCGCCAGCGGCTGCTACTTCCAATGCGCGTTTGGCGCTTTCCTGCCCCTTGATCTCGGCCAAATCTGGCAGGTTGGCAGGAAGCGCGCGGATCGCCGGCTGCGGGCGCGATATGACCTGCGTACCGCGAAAATGATTGGCAAGCGCGATCAGGCTGCGTGGCGCGATGATATCGACATCCGGCCCTGCCCAGGCGGCTTCCGCGCCGCTGTCTGCGGGGCAGATCAGGCCCTTGCCGACGGCATTGGCGCTGATTGCGGCCGGCAGCGCCCCGGCTACCGCCGCCAGCGTGCCGTCTAGGTTCAGTTCGCCGATGACGACATGATCGGATACGGCGTCCCCCGGTATGGCGCCAAGTGCCGCCATCAGGCCCAGCGCAATAGCAAGATCGAAATGCGAGCCTTCCTTCGGCAGGTCGGCAGGCGCCAGATTGACCGTCACCTTCTTTGGCGGCATGGCGAGGCCGGAGGCATGGAGCGCCGCCTGCACCCGTTCGCGGCTTTCGGCCACCGCCTTGTCCGGCAGGCCGACGATATGCATGCCCATCTTGCCAGGCCCAACCATGACCTGAACATCGACAGGAACGCCCTCAATGCCCTGGAATGCAATGGTACTGACGCGTGAAACCATGCCATTCGCTCCCCGATAGATGTCCGGAACGACGGCCCTGCCCCACAGCCTGCCTTCGCGCCACTACAACCCTAAGCTGACACGGTGCGTGAATTTAGACAAGAACAAAAATCGAACAAACGCAACAAAAAAGCGCCCTTGCAAGGCGCCCCTTTGTCAAAGCGAAGTGTGGACTCAGTTGAGCTTGGCTTCGATTGCATCCCACATAAGGCTTGCGACATCGGCGCCGCCGAATTTCTTCACTTCGCGGATGCCGGTGGGGGACGTCACGTTGATTTCGGTCATGTAGTCGCCGATCACGTCGATGCCGACGAAGATGAAGCCGCGCTCGCGCAGGGCTGGCCCGATGCGGGCGCAGATTTCCTTTTCGCGCGTCGTGAGCTCGGTCGGTTCGGCGCGGCCGCCGACATGCATGTTGGAGCGGCTGTCGGTTTCCGCCGGTACGCGGTTGATCGCGCCGACCGGTTCGCCATCGACGAGCAGGATGCGCTTGTCGCCCTTGCGGACCTCTTTCAGATAGCCTTGGGCGATATAGGGTTCGCCGCGATAGAGCTGGCCGAACATTTCCAGAAGCGAGGTGAAGTTGCGGTCGTCGCGGGCCGAATGGAAGACGCCGGCGCCGCCATTGCCGTAAAGCGGCTTCAGGATGATGTCGCCCAGTTCCTGACGGAAGGCAGCGATCTCTGCCGGGTCACGCGAGATCAGTGTCGGCGGCATCAGGTCGGAAAATTCGGTGACAAAGATCTTTTCCGGCGAATTGCGCACCCAGGCCGGATCGTTGACGACAAGCGTCTTGGGGTGAATGCGCTCCAGAAGATGGGTGGAGGTGATATAGCCCATGTCGAATGGCGGATCCTGGCGCAGAAGCACGACATCCATCTGCGCGAGATCCATGCGCTCCTTCTCACCGAGCGTGAAATGGTCGCCCTTGATGTCACGAACCTGCAGCGGTTCGACGGCCGCAAAGATTTTGCCGTCACGCATCGTCAGGCGATCGGGCGTGTAATGGAAAAGCTCGTAGCCGCGGGATTGGGCCTCCAAGGTCATTGCGAAGGTGGAATCGCCAGCAATGTTGATGCTGGAGATATGGTCCATCTGGATTGCGACCTTGCGAACATGCGCCATGAGTTTCGTCCCCGATAAAGATGCCGCCTGAATTTGGGCTTGCCTGATTTAGGATGGCATAGGCGCGAAAGCAATGCGGCCGGGAATTTCCCGACCGCACATTATCGACACGCCTTCGATCGGTCGCTTCAGCCGACCGGCTCCGGCACGGGGGCAGTCGCTGTTACGGTCGCGCGGGCTTCAAGGCGCTTGCCGGTTCCGGCATCGAAGAAATGCAGTCTGGACGGGTCGATGGCGATCCACATCGTATCGGTGATCTCGGCTTCGCCGGACAGCGCAATCGTCACCGCCTGATCGCCGACCAGACCGTGTGCAAGGCGCTGGGAGCCGAGTTCTTCCACATATTCGACGATGAAGGGCATGCCTTCATTGGCCGAAACCACACGCAGATCTTCCGCGCGCAGACCGACGGTCACGGCACCGGAGGTCGGCGCGTAGCCGTCGAGCGAAATCAGCGACGGGCCAATGGCGAGCTTGTCGCCCTGCAGTTCCGCCTTCACGAGGTTCATGGCCGGAGAACCGATAAAGCCCGCGACAAAGGTCGAGGCCGGCGTGTGATAGACATCCAGCGGCGAGCCGACCTGCTCGATCTGTCCGCCGTTCAGCACGACGAGGCGATCCGCCAGCGTCATCGCTTCCAGCTGATCGTGGGTGACATAGATCGATGTGGTGCCGAGACGGCGCTGCAGACGCTTGATCTCGCCGCGCATCGAGACACGCAGCTTGGCATCGAGGTTCGACAGCGGCTCGTCGAAGAGGAAGGCTGCCGGCTTGCGGACGATGGCGCGACCCATGGCGACGCGCTGGCGCTGGCCGCCGGACAATGCGCGCGGCTTGCGGTCGAGATATTGGGTGATCTCCAGCATGCGGGCCGCTTCATTGACGCGCGCGTCGATCTCGGCCTTCGGCGTCCTGCGGTTCTTCAACCCGTATTCGAGGTTCTGGCGCACGCTCATATGCGGGTAGAGTGCATAGTTCTGGAAGACCATGGCGATATCGCGGTCGGCCGGTTCCACCTCATTGACCACGCGGTCGCCGATCTTGACCGTTCCTTCGGAGATCGCTTCCAGGCCCGCAACCATGCGCAGAAGCGTGGACTTGCCGCAGCCTGACGGGCCGACGAGGACGATGAATTCGCCGTCCTTGATGTCGAGATTGATGTCGGAGACGGCACGGACGCCGCCATTGTAGATCTTGCCAACGCTGCTGATGTCGATCGCGGCCATTGTTATCGTTCCTTACTTGTCGCTTTCGGTCAGGCCCTTGATGAACCAGCTCTGGAAGATCACCACGATCGCCACGGGCGGAAGCATGGCGAGAACCGCCAGCGCAAAGGCCTCGTTGTAATCGGGGATCTGCGAGCCGATCCAGACCTGCAGGATGGATTTGATGCCGCGCATCAGGGTGAAGAAGCGCTCGTCGGTCGTCATCAGCATGGGCCAGAGATACTGGTTCCAGCCATAAACGAACATGATGATGAAGATCGCGGCGATCATGGTGCGCGAGATCGGCACGAGAATGTCGATGAAGAACTTGAACGGGCCGGCGCCATCAATGCGGGCGGCCTCCAGCAGCTCTTCCGGCACGGACTTGAAGAACTGGCGGAAATAGAACGTGCCGGTCGCGGATGCCAGAAGCGGCACGATCAGGCCCGTGTAGCTGTTCAACAGGCCGAGTTCCGACATGACCTGATAGGAGGGCATGATGCGCACTTCGAGCGGCAGAAGCAGGGTGGTGAAGATCACCCAGAAGGAAAGCGTCGCCATCGGGAAGCGGAAATAGACGATGGCATAGGCTGCCAGCATCGACAGCACGATCTTGCCGACGGCAAAACCGACGCCAAGGATCAGCGAGTTGATCACCATGCTGGTGCCGGTGATCTCGCCGGTAAAGCCGCCCTTCTGGGTCAGGACCTTCTCGTAGGTATCGATGAAATTGCCGCCCCAGGTGAGCGACAGGCCGTTCATGTGAATGTCGGCCGCCGTATGGGTGGAGGTCATGAACGCCACCACGACCGGCGTGCATAAAAATAGCGCGCCGACGATGAGGACGAGGTGATCGGAAAACCGTGTGCGATACAAGGCCTTATCCTCTCAATTATAGTGAACGCGCCGCTCGATATAGCGGAACTGGAAAATGGTGAGGACGAAGACGACGATCATCAGAATGACCGACTGGGCCGAGGACCCGCCAAGGTCGTTGCCGCGAAAACCGTCATTGTAAACCTTGTAGACCAGGGTGATTGGGTTGTTCGCCGGCTTGTCCTTCACCATCACGTCGATGAGGCCGAAGGTGTCGAACAGCGAATAGGTGACGTTGATGGTCAACAGGAAGAAGGCGGTCGGTGCCAGAAGCGGAAGGACGACGGTCCAGAAACGGCGGAAACCCGAGCGGCAGTCGATCATCGCCGCTTCGCGCACCGAGACCGGCACGTTCTGCAGGCCCGAGAGGAAGAAGATGAAGTTGTAGGGGATCTGCTTCCAGACCGCGACGACGATCATCGCAAAGGCCGTGTCGTAGTAATTCAGCCCGACCTGCATGTTCCAGCCGAGATAGGACATCATCTTCACGAAGGGGCCGATATGCTGGTCGAAGAACATCATGCCGATCAGGCCGGAAACCGGCGCGGCGATGGCGTAGACCGCGATCAGCAGCGTCTTGTAGGTGGACGACCCCTTGATGATGCGGTCGGCCTTGACCGCCAGAAGCAGGCCGATCGACAGCGAGAGGAACGTGACAATGATGGTGAACGCGGCCGTGAACAGCGCGATCGACTGGTATTCGGCGCTGAACAGCGCATCGGTATAGTTGCTCATGCCGACGAAGGTGGAGCCGAAACCGAAAGGATCCTCGATATAGAAGGATGAGCTCAGCGCCTGGACCGAAGGCCAGTAGAAGAAGATGAAGATCACCGCGAGCTGCGGGAAGAGGAAGAGATAGGGAAGGACGGGCGAGGTGAACTGCACACGCTTCATTTCTTCCGCCGCGGCGGCAGGTTTTTTGCGCGCGGCTCCGCCGAAACCGAGGCGGGACAGGAAACCGCCGGGTTGCGGCTGTGACGTCGTGTAGGCCACGAGTTCTCCCCTTTCTTTGACATTACAAAAGAGCCCGCCCGCCCCTTTTTGAAAGGGCGGACGGACCACGATGGGAGGTTGCTATCAGCCGGCGGTCTTGGCGAAACGGGCGAGGAGGTCGTTGCCTTCCTTCTCGATGGTTTCGAAAGCCTTCTGAACGGTGGTCTCACCCGCGAAGATCTTGTTGTATTCACGTTCCATGACGGAGCGGATCTGCGGGTAGAAGCCCAGGCGGTAGCCCTTCGACCATTCGCCCGACGGCAGCATCAGGGTCTTGATGCCGACTTCGGCAACCGGCTGCTTCTCGTAATAGCCTTCCTTCTTGGCCAGCTCGTAAGCGGCTTCGGTGATGGCAACGTAACCGGTGGCCTGATGGTAGAACTTCTGGATTTCCGGCGAGGTCAGGAACTGGAAGAAGTCGGCAACGCACTTGTTTTCAGCGTCCGGCTTGCCGGCCATTGCAAATAGTGCAGCACCACCGATGAAGGTATTGGTGCCGGCGCCCTGGATGCCCTTCCAGTAGGGCAGGAAGTCAGCCGAGAAAGGCATGGTGGCAGTCTTCTGCAGGCCACCGAAGGAGCCGGAAGAACCGATCCACATGGCAACCTTGCCTTCTTCGAACGGCTTCTGGTTGTCGTTCCAGCCGGCACCGTAATAACGGTAGTAGCCGGCATCAGACCAGGCCTTCAGCTTTTCGAACATCATGACCAGGTTCTTGTCGGTCAGGTTCATCTTGGTGTCGACGACGCTGTCGTAACCGTTGTTATTGTTGGCGAACTGGATGTTCTGGCGCGAGAAGAAGTTCTCGGTGAACTGCCAGGTCAGCTGGGAAGCGGTCATGGCGATATAGCCGGCTTCCTTGAGCTTGGGAGCGGCAGCTTCAAATTCTTCCCAGGTCTTGGGGACTGCAACGCCAGCCTTCTCGAAAGCCTGCGTGTTGATGTACATGATCGGAGCCGAAGAGTTGAACGGCATGCCGATGAACTTGCCGGCCGGGTCGGCGTAGAAGTAGCGGACGCCTTCGATGAAGGCGTTGCGGTCGAACTTGTAACCTGCGTTGTTGATCAGGTCTTCGGCGGCAACGGTTGCACCCTTGGCGTTGATGATGGTGGCAGCGCCGGCATCGAAAACCTGCAGGATGTTCGGCTGTTCGCCCGAACGGAAAGCGGCGATGCCGCTGGCAAGCGCTTCCTCGTAGGTGCCCTTGGAGATCGGCGTCAGAGCGCAAGCGGTCTGCGCCGCGTTGAACTTCTGCGATACTTCGTTGATGACTTCACCGTTGCGGCCACCCATGCCGTGCCACCAGGTGATGTTGGTTGCTGCGAGCGACGACGTTGCAGACATTGCAACTGCCATCGCGGCCATCGAAAGCTTCTTGATCATGGTTTTCGTCCTCTCCGCCTTGGTTGGATCGAGGACCGCAATAGGGCCTGGTCGTGACAGGCTCTTAACAATTCTGTTTCAGATTTGTGACGTTTGCACAGCTTTGCAAAAACTTCATGAGCCCGTCAAAAAGCATCCGGAAAATGGCGGGGAAAACGCCAGGGAATGACTGCAATGATGTCGTAACGACAGGAGAGGCGGTGGGCGTCACGGCGGCGCGACAGCCAGACATCTCCCGCCGCCCTGATCCGCCTCTGCGTGTCGTAGCCGACCGCATCGATGGCGTCGCCTTCGCGGGCGCGCGCCTTGACCTCGACAAACAGGATCAGCGTTTTCCTGCGGGCGACGATATCGATTTCGCCCAGCCTCGTCCGATAACGGAATGCCAGAATTCGATAGCCGCGAAAGAGAAGATAGAGGGCTGCAAGATACTCGGAGACGTGGCCGCGCCGCTCGGCGCGACGGCGTTCATGCCGCCTGTCCTCGCTTCCCCGGCCCATCAGCCCCCGTCCTTGTCCTTCACCGTGACGTCCTTCATGGCGACGATCCGCTGGTAGAGATCTCTTTTGGACAGACCCGTGAGGCGCGCGGCCTCGGCTGCAGCCTTTGCCGCCGGCATGGAAGAGGACAGCTCCTCCAGCAGGACATCGACATCGACGGCTGCCGGTACGTCGTCATAAGCCGGCGGACCGACAAGCAGGACGATCTCGCCTTTGACGTTTCGGCCATCGAAGGCCTCGGCGAGTTCACCCAGCGGTGCGCGGCTGATCTCCTCGAAGGCCTTGGTGAGTTCGCGCCCGACACAGGCGGCACGCCCCGGCCCGAGAACGTCGGCCGCCGACACCAGTGTTGCAGAAATGCGGTGCGGCGATTCAAAGAAGATCAATGTCGCCGGGATTTTCGACAGTTCCGCCAACCGGTCGCGGCGTCCCTTTTCCTTTACCGGCAGAAAACCGGCAAACAGGAAGGCGTCATTGGGAAGACCGGAGGCGACCAGCGCCGCAAGAGGCGCCGATGCACCGGGGATGGGCACGACCCTGTGGCCCGCCTCGATCACCAGCTGGCCGAGCCGATAACCCGGATCGGACACGAGCGGCGTGCCGGCATCGGAAACCAGCGCCACGGACTTGCCCTCTTCCAGCGCTGCCAGAAGCCTTGGCCCCATCTCGTCGGCATTATGTTCGTGATAGGCATAGGGCTTGTTGGCGATGCCGTACCGGTCGAGAAGCACACGGGTGACGCGCGTATCCTCGCAGGCCAGCACGTCGGCACCGGCGAGCGTTTCCAGCGCGCGCAGCGTGATGTCGCCGAGATTGCCGATCGGCGTTGCAACCAGATACAGCGCCGGCTCCAGCGGGCGCGACGGCACGAAAGTGTTGGCGACACGGTAACCCCGGGTCGCTTCAGAGGGTCCAGCCACGAGCTTTTCAATTCAGTTGGATGATCATAAGCCCTTTATGGTCAAGGCGATGGCGGCCTGCAAGCGGCAGAAGGCCAAGTTTTCTGTGTGCAGCTCCGTCGCGAGTGCCGAAATGAAGCAGACATCCCGCTTATCCTCTTGCGTTGAAAGGTCGATCTCTGCCATTTTGCCCGTCCACATCGTCCGGCTTGCGAAAGCCGAAGAATATCAGGCGCCCCACCTCCCGGGACGCTCAGGTCGAAAGCGGTTGAGTCCATGCGTATTACTCTCGAGCGGTCCAATCTTCTGAAATCGTTGAGCCACGTGCACCGCGTGGTCGAGCGCCGCAACACAATCCCGATCCTTTCCAACGTGCTGATGCGCGCCTCCGACGCGAGCGTCGAGCTGAAGGCGACCGATCTGGATCTGGAAATCACCGAAGCCGTTCCGGCGATGGTCGAGCAGGCCGGCGCCACCACGGTTCCCGCGCATCTTCTCTACGAAATCGTCCGTAAGCTGCCCGACGGCTCGGAAGTTCTGCTTGCCACCAATCCGGACGGAGGCTCGATGACGGTCCAGTCCGGCCGTTCGAAATTCTCGCTGCAATGCCTGCCGGAAACGGATTTCCCGGATCTGACCGCCGGTTCGTTCAGCCACACGTTCAAGCTGAAGGCGACCGATCTCAAGATGCTGATCGACCGCACCCAGTTCGCCATCTCCACGGAAGAAACCCGCTATTACCTTAACGGCATTTTCTTCCACACGATCGAGGCCGGCGGCGACCTGAAGCTGCGTGCCGTTGCGACCGACGGTCACCGTCTGGCGCGCGCCGACGTGCAGGCACCTTCCGGTTCGGAAGGCATGCCGGGCATCATCATTCCGCGCAAGACCGTTGGCGAGCTGCAGAAGCTGGTCGACGATCCGGAAGCACAGGTCACCGTCGAGGTTTCCGACGCCAAGATCCGCCTGTCGATCGCCGACATCATCATGACGTCGAAGCTGATCGACGGCACGTTCCCGGATTACCAGCGCGTCATCCCGACGGGCAACGACAAGGAAATGCGCGTCGATTGCCAGTCGTTCACCAAGGCGGTGGATCGCGTTTCGACCATTTCGTCTGAGCGCGGCCGCGCGGTGAAACTCGCGCTGACGGACGGCCAGCTGATGCTGACGGTCAACAACCCGGATTCGGGCAGCGCCACCGAAGAAGTCGCGGTCGGATACGACAACGACCCGATGGAAATCGGCTTCAACGCAAAATACCTCCTCGACATCACCGCCCAGCTTTCGGGCGATGACGCCATCTTCATGCTGGCGGATGCGGGATCGCCGACACTGGTCCGCGACACGGCGGGCGATGATGCGCTCTATGTGTTGATGCCAATGCGCGTATAAAACAATCGAGGCGGCCGGATATTCCGAGCCGCCTTTTTTATGCCGCTTTCTAATTGCGACATTCTTGCCTGCCTTTGCGTCATCGACCTTGACCCCTGCGGTCAGACGACCAAATAGGCTTGAAAACCGGGAGAGGTAACTAGATGGAACTACGCTTGAAGGAACGGCTCGGCCGGAAGTTCGACGAGGAAATCCGTTTCTTCAAAGGCTGGATGGATGGCCCGAAAAGCGTAGGCGCGATCTGCCCCACCTCCTCCGTGACCGCCAAGCGCATGGCGAGCGTCATCAACCCTTCCTCCGGCCTGCCCGTCCTTGAACTTGGTCCGGGCACGGGCGTCATCACCAAGGCGATCCTAGAGCGAGGCATTGCGCCGGAGAACCTTGTTTCGATCGAATATTCGACGGATTTCTACCAGAACCTGATCAAGGCCTATAAGGGTGTCCATTTCATCAATGGCGACGCCTTTGCACTAGACAAAACGCTCGGGGGAATGAAGTCGGTCATTTTCGACAGCGTGATCTCCGCCATTCCGATGCTGAGCTTTCCGATGGAAAGCCGTATCGCGCTTCTGGAAGACCTGCTCGACCGCATGCCGGCCGGACGCCCTGTCATACAGATCACCTATGGCCCGGTCTCTCCGATCATCGCCAATCCAGATCGATACAAGATCAAGCATTACGATTTCGTCGTGCGCAACATCCCGCCGGCACAGCTCTGGACCTATACCCGGGGTTGATTCACATCATCGTCAACCGCCCGAGGTAAGCGGGATCGATTTCGATCCGCTGTGGAGCTGTGACACGACATGACATTCGGCCTTTACATCACCCACCCGCAGGTGCGCATCGAACCGGACGTGCCGGTGCCGCGCTGGGGGCTTTCCGATATCGGCCGGCAACGCACGGAGACGGCAGCACGTCTGCCCTGGGTGCAAAAGCTCGGACGGATCATTTCCAGCGACGAGACCAAAGCGATCGAGACGGCCGAAATCCTTGCCGGATCCGACGATGTCTCGATCATGCTCGCCCCCGACACGCATGAAAACGACCGCTCGGCCACCGGTTTTCTGGCACCACCGGAATTCGAGGCGGCGGCCGACTGGTTCTTTGCCAACCCGACCGAAAGTTTCAAGGGCTGGGAGCGAGCTGCGGATGCGCAGGCCCGTATCGTTGCGGCGGTCGACCGCATCCTGTCCGATCACAATCCGGACATGCCGATCGCCTTTGTCGGTCATGGCGG
The DNA here is from genome assembly GCA_900466875.1 of Hyphomicrobiales bacterium. Lineage (GTDB taxonomy): Bacteria > Pseudomonadota > Alphaproteobacteria > Rhizobiales > Rhizobiaceae > Neorhizobium. The sequence goes on from UBNQ01000003.1 coordinate 319,496, forward strand.
CGTGGGCACGCTGTTGAAGTGCCATCTGCGGCAGATCCCGATCTCCCGAAGCCAGGATCAGCCGGGTGGCGGTGGAAATCTCTTCTGCTTCTCTCTTGCGGATCGCACCATCTCGTGCGACTGGACCCCGATGGAAACATGGCAAGGGGAATGACCGACATGCAAACGCGTGACCGACTGATCGTGGGCCTGGATATCCCGACCATTTCCGAAGCCGAAAAGATGGTCGCCACGCTCGGCGATACCGTCTCCTTCTACAAGATCGGCTACCAGCTGGTGTTTGCCGGCGGACTGGAATTTGCCCGCGACCTCGCCAAGGACGGCAAGAAGATCTTTCTCGACATGAAGCTGCTCGACATCGACAACACGGTGGCGAAGGGCGTCGAGAATATTGCCAAGATGGGCATGACCATGCTGACGCTGCATGCCTATCCGAAGGCAATGCGGGCTGCAGTCGAAGCGGCCAGGGGATCGGATCTGTGCCTGCTCGGCGTGACCGTGCTGACTTCGATGGATGCAGCCGACGTGACCGAGGCCGGCTACGCCCAGTCACCCGAACAGCTGGTTCGCACCCGTGCCGCGCAGGCCCGCGAGGCCGGCATGGGCGGCATCGTCTGCTCCGCCGAAGAGTCCGCTGCCGTGCGCAGCATTGTCGGCCCGAACATGTCGATCGTCACCCCAGGCATCCGTCCGAAGGGATCCGATGCGGGCGACCAGAAGCGTGTGGTGACGCCCGGCGATGCCTTGCGTAACGGTTCGACGCATCTCGTTGTCGGCCGCCCGATCGTCAAGGCTGACGATCCGAAGGCTTCCGCGGAATCCATTCTGGCGGAGATGCGTGAAGCGCTTTGAACGTCCCGCCTATCGGTTGTTGGAGACCCGGTTGCGGGATCCGTCATCGACGATCAGGCTCGGCGAGCCGCCGATCAGGCGATTGTCCGTGACGGTGTTGTTGTTTGCGCCGTCGTTGTGATCCAACCCGCCAAGCAGCATCTTCGGCTGGACGAGGCAATAGCTGTTGAAGACGCTGACGCCTTCGCGACTGCCGATCCAGACCGCCGGGCGTGCTATCGGCATTTGATACTGGAACGTGTTGCCCCGGATGAGATTGCCCTGCGGTGACTGATGGCGGAACGTGCCGCCCTCGCCGCAATTGCGGTAGAGATAGATCCCGCCCGAGAGTGGATTGACGAAGGTGTTGTTCTCGATCCGGTTATTCGCCGAGCCATCGACTGCGATGACCTCCCGCCATTCGGGGCGGGCGGAAAACGTGTTGCCGGTGATGACATTTCCAGCCGATTCCGCGTCCAGATAAACGACCGTCGAGCTTGCCTTGCCGATGAAGCGGGAATTCTGCAACGTGACTTTCGTCACACCCGGAGCGAGATAAAGCGGCACACCGACGCTGCCGGAAAACGCGAGATTGTCGAGCAGGATACCGGTTGGCGCCGCTGCCTGCGCACGTTGCGTATGGCCGTCCCGGTTCGAGGATGCCTTTACCTCCTTCGCCTGGCCGTTGTTGCCGAGACCCTGAATGCGCAGATCGCCCTTGATCTGGCAGTTGCGGATGGTGATGTCGGTCGGCACATCCCATTTGCCGTCGCTGCCCTTGCGAGACTGGATCAGCACCGTTCTCGCCTTCGTTCCGCTGCCGTCGATCATCGCGCCGTTGCAATCGAAAACCACGCCGGACGCACGGCTGCCCGAGAAGGAAATACGCTGGGTAATCCTGTCTTTCCTGTTCAGGGTGACGTCGCAGCGAATGTCGACGGGCTTGGCATCTTTCCCGGCCGGGGCGCGCAGTGCCTCCATGACGTTTGCCGGGCAGGCGTCGGCCCAGGCAATGGATGATACGGGAAGGATTGGCGGGCCAGCCGCTGCAATTACTCCCGCAAGGACAGGGAATGCGTATCGCACCATATTGACTTGCCTCCTGATTCGCCCGATTTCGGATAAGCCTAAACGGGAGAGGAGGATATTTCATGACCAAGGGATATTGGATCGCACGGATGGATGTGCACGATCCCGAGCGTTACAAAGATTATGTCGCGGCCGCAAAGCCGGCATTCGAGAAATACGGCGCGCATTTTCTGGCGCGCGGCGGCGCGACCGAGGAACTCGAAGGTGCGGCGCGCCATCGCAATGTCGTGATCGAGTTTCCCTCGATGCAGGCTGCCATCGACTGCTACAATTCGCCGGAATACCAGATCGCCGCCAAAATCCGGCAGGAAGTTGCCGATGGCGAAATGGTGGTCGTGCAGGGGATATGACATCCATGGAGACTTGCGACATCTAGAGCGCGCAAGTCTCTTCCACCCTGTTGAGGATTCAGCTAAAGACCAATGAGTAAGAGACAGCTTTCGGGGCAGACCATGACCGTGAACAATCTTCCGCCGCTTGTTACCGTTTTCGGCGGATCAGGTTTTGTAGGTCGCCATGTGGTCCGCACGCTCGTCAAGCGGGGCTACCGCGTCCGCGTCGCAGTGCGCCGGCCGGATCTCGCCGGCTTTCTTCTGCCAGCCGGTTATGTCGGCCAGATCTCGCTGATCCAGGCCAATCTTCGCTACCCCAGGTCGATCGAGCGCGCCGTCGAAGGCTCGACACATGTGGTCAACTGCGTCGGCATCCTGTTCGAAAGCGGTCGCAGCACATTCGAGGCCATCCAGGACGTCGGTGCGCGGGCAGTTGCCGAAGCTGCAGCCAGGGCCGGTGCGAAATTCACCCATATCTCGGCGATCGGCGCCGACGTCAATTCCGGTTCGTCCTATGCGCGCAGCAAGGGTCGCGCCGAAGCCAGCATCCTGTCACTGATCCCCGACGCGGTGATCCTGCGGCCTTCGATCGTTTTCGGACCGGAAGACAGCTTCTTCAACAGGTTCGCCGCAATGGCCCGTCGGCTCCCGGCACTGCCGCTGATCGGTGGCGGCAAGACAAAACTGCAGCCAGTCTATGTCGAGGACGTGGCCGAAGTGGTCGGCCGTTCGGTCGACGGCACGCTCAAGACCGGCACGACCTACGAACTCGGCGGCGCCGAAATTCTGACCTTCCGTGACTGTCTCGAGACCGTTCTGCGCGTGACCTGTCGTGACCGCGCGTTGATTTCCCTGCCTTTCGGCATCGCATCGATGATCGGCAGCATCGCATCGCTCATTCCGTTCGTTCAGCCGCCAGTGACCGCCGACCAGGTTGAACTGCTCAAGAACGACAATGTTGTCTCCGAGCGCGCGATCAAGGAAGGCCGGACGCTTTGCGGCCTCGGCATCCGTCCGGTTGCTCCCGGTTCGGTTCTTGCCTCCTATCTCGTCCACTTCCGTCCGCAGGGCCAGTTTACCGGCAGCGGCAAAGCGGCCTGAACTTATCTTTTATCACGTCTCCAAAATCGTTTTTGGTGCCTGCCCGCTGGGCAGGCGCTCCTAAAGCCTTGGATTTATGCAGCTTGAGGCCTGTCGATGTGACATAAAGTCCTCACACGTCAATGAGTGTGTGTTAACCGCAGGTTTAGCAAAAACCGTTATTGAATTCGGAAGCGGTGGCCAATAAATCGGTCGCACGAAATTTGTTCACTGCACGATCATCTGTTTGAAAGGCGTCTTTCATGGGCAAGCCTATAGCCCTTTTCTTTGCATGCGCGGCACTTGTCATTCTCGCGGGCTCTTTCATGGCGCCCCAGACCGCCGCAAGCGGCAAAGAGGGCTGCGCTCCGGCCTACGGCGTCGACCCCTGCGCCACGGCATCCATCCCTCGCTAAGAGCGACCTGAAGAGCGGCCATCAGCCGCTCTTTTCTTTGGTGGATGGGTTCATCAAACCCTGCGCTTCGCGGTCCGCGATACCATTCCTACCAATGCCCGGCGATTTCAGGAAAACCTGATCGAGATTTCCGCAAATCATGCCATGACGGGCCAATGCCCTCGTTCTTAATTCTTTGCTGACGAAATGCAGGCAATTTGCAACGTGTTCGCAAATTCATGACGCTTGCTTGTTTTGGCCCTATCAAGCCCATATAGCTGACCTATGTCAGGCGGGCGCGATATCAGCCATGCCACCCACACCCCTTACACGATAGCCGAAGCTCAAATCCCGATGCCCACCCTTTACCATCACCCCATGTCGTCTGCCTCCCGGTTCGTCCGCCTGATCCTGGCGGAATACGGATTTCAGGCCGATCTGGTCGAGGAACAGCCCTGGGAGAAGCGCCGCGAGTTCCTGAGCCTCAATCCGGCGGCGACGCTTCCCGTTTATGTCGACGACAGCATGCGGGTGCTCTGCGGCCCCTCGGTGCTGATGGAATTCCTCGACGAGACCCATGGCGTGCTGAAGCGCGAGCGCCGGCTTCTGGCGGAAGACCCGTGGCACCGCGCGGAAATCCGTCGCCTGACGGAGTGGTTTTTGCAGAAGATGGAGCAGGACGTGACCCGGCCGCTCACCCGCGAGCGGGTCTACAAGCTGCAGATGACCGCCGCACAGGGCGGCGGCGCGCCGGACAGCAAGGCGCTGCGCACCTCGCGCGCCAATATTCGCCAGCATATGAAATATCTCTCCTGGCTTGCGGGTTCCCGCCAGTGGCTTGCCGGGGAACGGCTGAGCTATGCGGATCTCGCCGCCGCCGCCTCGATTTCCGTCCTCGACTATCTCGGTGAAATCGAATGGTCGGAATTTCCCATCGCCAAGGACTGGTACCAGCGGCTGAAGTCGCGCCCGTCCTTCCGCCCGATGCTTGCCGAGCGCATTCGCGGCATAACTCCGGTCTCCCATTATGCGGACCTCGATTTCTAGCGCCGACAAGACCGAGCATGACAAGGTGCTTCGGCGGCGGGAGAAACTGACCGCTTTCATTCGCGAGGAAGCGACCGCCCAGGGCTTCGATCTCTGTCGCATCACTCTGCCGACAAGCATTCCACGTGCGCCGGAACGGCTGTCGACATTTCTCGACGACAGCCATCACGGTACAATGGGCTGGATGGAGGAGACGAAAGAGCGCCGTGCAGACCCAAAAACGCTGTGGAGCGAAGTGCGCTCGATCGTGATGTTCGGGCTGAATTACGGCCCTGAAGAGGATCCCCGTTATCTCCTGTCGATGAAGGATAAGGCCGCGATTTCGGTTTACGCTCGCAATCGCGACTATCACGACGTCATCAAGGGGCGGCTGAAGGAGATCGCCACCCGGTTTGCGGCCCGCGCCGGCGAAGACGTGAAAGTATTTGTCGATACCGCGCCTGTCATGGAAAAACCGCTGGCGGAAGCCGCCGGCCTCGGCTGGCAGGGCAAGCATACCAACCTCGTCAGCCGCAGCCATGGGTCCTGGCTGTTTCTCGGCAGCCTGTTCACCACCGCAGACCTTTTGATCGACGAGCGCGACAGGGATCATTGCGGTTCCTGCCGCGCCTGTCTCGATGCCTGTCCGACCGCGGCCTTCCCTGCCCCATACCGGCTGGATGCGCGGCGCTGCATTTCCTACCTGACCATCGAGCACAAGGGGCCGATCGACCCGGAATTCCGGCCGCTGATCGGCAATCGCATCTATGGCTGCGACGATTGCCTTGCCGCGTGTCCGTGGAACAAGTTTGCCGCCAGTTCATCCGAGATGAAGCTGAAGGCGCGCGAGGACCTGAAGGAACCGTCGATCGCATTCCTGCTGACGCTGGACGATCCGACGTTTCGCACCTTCTTTTCCGGTTCGCCGGTCAAGCGGATCGGGCGCGACCGGTTCGTTCGCAACGTTCTGATCGCCGCCGGCAATTCGGGCGATCTTCAGTTCGTCGAGCAATGTCGCCTTTTGGCTGACGATCCTTCACCGACGGTCCGCGGCATGGCCGTCTGGGCTTTGAGACGATTGATGGACGATGACGCGTTTGCCGCATTCGCTCGGCCACGCGTTGCCGATAATGATCCCGAGGTGCGCCGGGAATGGCAGATGGCAGGAGTGGATTGATGACGGTGATGATTTTCGGATGCGGTTATTCGGGCAAGGCGATTGCGAAGGCCTTTGCAGCAAAGGGTTATTCCGTTGCCGGCACCGTGCGCACGCCCGAAGGCGCCGAAGCACTGTCGTCATACAACATAATGCCATTCATCTTCGACGGCGGCGGGTTCAGCGCGGAACTGCTGGCGGCGCTGAAGGAGGTCACCCATCTCGTCCAGTCGATCCCGCCGGGCAAGGAGCATGATCCCCTGCTGATGCTCGTTTCCGGCCGGCTCGCCACGCTTTGCCCGAAGCTGAAATGGATCGGCTATCTCTCGACCGTCGGTGTCTATGGCGACCACGGCGGCGGCTGGGTGACGGAAGAAACGCCGGGAAGCCCGATCCTCGGCCGATCGATCGAACGGGTCGATACGGAAGAGGCCTGGGCGGAACAGGGCCGCATGGCAGGCGTACCGGTTGCGGCGCTGCGTCTCTCCGGCATCTACGGGCCGGGGCGTAACGCATTCGTCAATCTCGACCGCGGTAGCGCGCGCCGTATCATAAAGAAGGATCAGGTGTTCAACCGCATCCGCGTCGAGGATATCGGCAGTGCGACGCTGTTCCTTGGCGAGCGCAATCTTGCCGGCATATGTAATGTCACCGACGACGAACCCTGCCCGCCCCAGGACGTGATCACCGAGGCCGCCCGACTGATGGGCGTCGAGCCGCCTGCGGAAGTGGATTTCGACAGCGCCGACATGACGCCGATGGCACGCTCTTTTTATGGGGCCAACAAGCGTGTCTCGAATGAAAAAATCCGCGCATCGGGCTTCCAATTCGCCTTCCCGAATTACCGGATTTCACTCTCCCAAATGTGGTCGGAAGACCTCTGGCGGGGCTGAAATCCTCATATTGAAACGGTTGAAATTTCCATCCTTGGGCCGTCTTCGGGTTAATATTTCTTAATTCTTACGGCAAACCGCCACACAATCTGTCCAATTTGGGCAGAAAACACCCTGCGACAACAAATTTTTCTCGTGCGTTTTTGTGATCGGAGTCAGTCACGGAATCTTGCAGGAACGTGATTTCGTTTACTGCCTGATTCCTAAGGTTTTATTCCAATACCCATTAGCCGGCTCGTTAAAAACATCGACAGCAATGTAATCACGAATGTTACGTACATTAACATTCCGTGATAACAAATCCCACGTTTTCGCCATTTTTCGCCTCGCCTAAGCCAATTGCACGCAACGTGCAGGGACTTAACGACGGGGACGACCGACTTGAAAATAGTTCGACGCCTAACTGCCGCCACGGCCGCCATTGCTGCTTTTGCACTACTCGGCCAGGCGCAGGCGAACGCTGCGCCCGGATGCGGACACGCTTCCTGGTATGCTCTGACTTCCAAGACCGCTTCCGGTGAACGGATGAATGCGGCCAAACTGACCGCCGCGCATCGCTCGCTGCCTTTCGGCACCAAGGTGCTGGTGACCAACAAGCGCAACGGCAAAAGCGTGATCGTGCGCATCAATGATCGCGGTCCCTTCATTCGCGGCCGGGTCATCGATGTCTCGAAGGCTGCGGCCCAGAACATCGGCATGGTTTCTTCCGGCACCGCGCAGGTCTGTTATCAGATCGTTGCCGACACCCAGAAGGTTGCCGGCAAGGGCGTGAAGGTCGACGGCTGAGACCGCATGCGGTCCTGACGATCAGGGACGGGCCTTGCCATCGCGGGCCTCCCCCTTGCCCTTCTGCCCGTTCGCGGTTACGACCGGCTCCATACGGGTTCAACCGATACGGAGTTAAGACATGCGACTGGGCGGGCGAGTAGCCGGAGCAATTGAAGTTCTGGCCGATATCGAAGCGCGCAAACGCCCGGTGGCGGATGCACTGAAAGACTGGGGCCTTGCCCATCGTTTTGCCGGATCCGGCGACCGGGCAGCCATCGGCAATATCGTCTACGACGCGTTGCGCATGCGGCTTTCCCATGCTTGGCTGATGGATGACGAAAGCTCCGTTGCACTGGCCTATGCCGTTCTGCTGCGCCAGTGGGGTTTTACCACCGAGACGCTTGCAGCCGAATTCGCCGACGACAAGTTCGCACCTCCGGCTCTCACAGACGCCCATATATCCGCCTTTTCCAGCCGCAATCTCGATGACGCGCCGCTGCATGTTCAGGGCGATATCCCGGATTGGGTTCAGCCGTCTTTCGAGACCAATTTCGGTGACGACTGGCTGGCCGAGGCCAAGGCGCTTGCCGACCGCCCGACGCTGGATCTCCGCGCCAATACGCTGAAGGCCAATCGCGACAAGGTGGTGAAGGCGCTGGAGCGCTCCAATGCCAAAGCTGCATCAATCGCCCGTAACGGAATTCGTATCGCAGCCGGCGAAGGCGCGTCGCGCCTGCCGAACGTCACGGCCGAGCTTTCCTTCCAGAAAGGCTGGTTCGAGGTTCAGGACGAGGGTTCGCAGATCGTCGCCGATCTGGTTCAGCCCGGCGAACACGACCAGGTGCTGGATTATTGCGCCGGCGGCGGCGGCAAGACGCTCGCCATGTCGGCCGCGATGAACAACAAGGGCCAGGTTCACGCCTATGACGCCGACCGCAAACGTCTTGCGCCGATCATCGAGCGCCTGCGCCGTGCCGGCACCCGTAACGTTCAGGTTCATGACGATCCGCGCCAGCTGGACGTGATGAAGGTAAAGCTCGACGCCGTTCTGGTCGACGCGCCCTGCACCGGCACCGGCACATGGCGCCGCCGCCCGGACACCAAATGGCGGCTGACGCAGAAGAACCTCGATGAGCGGATCGCCCAGCAACAGGACGCGCTCGGCGAAGCCGCGAAATATGTGAAACCCGGTGGAGCGCTGCTTTACGTCACCTGCTCGGTGCTGCCGGAAGAGAACGATCGTCAGGTCGAACGCTTCTGCGCCGAAAATCCGGGCTTCTCGATCACCTCGGTCGCGGATGACTGGACGAAAATATTCGGCGCTCAGGCGCCCCGCCCTCGCGTTGCGGATGCAGGCACGATTACGCTGTCACCCGCAAGTACCGATACGGACGGATTCTTTTTCTGCCGCATGCAACGCAAGGTGTAAATTTCGACGGTGCGGATCAACCATAACTTCAAATCGTTCTAAACTAGAACGTTTGACACCACTTTTAATTCGCGCCAAGAACTCTCATTGGCGACGTCGTGGGATCGACGCCGCGAAGGAGAGGGACATGACCCGCAAAACCTTGCTCGGCGCCGCTATGGCGCTTTTCGCCGCTTCGACGGTCTTCACGTCGATACCGGCCCGTGCAGAAACTACACCGGCCGCAGTTCTCAAGCACTATGCCGAATTGGCGCAGGCGAAATACGAGGACTCGCTGACGACGGCGCAGGCTCTCGACAAGGCGATCGACGCCCTGATCGCCAAGCCCAGCGACGCGACGCTGAAGGCCGCCAAGGCGGCCTGGATCGCCGCCCGCGTGCCCTACCAGCAGTCGGAAGTCTATCGTTTCGGCAATCCGATCGTCGACGAGTGGGAAGGCAAGGTGAATGCCTGGCCGCTCGACGAGGGCCTGATCGACTATGTAGACCCATCCTACGGCACCGAAAGCGATGAAAACGCGCTCTACACCGCCAATGTGATCGCCAATCCGAAGCTCAAGATCAACGGCGAGGATGTCGACTTCACCGAGATCACGCCGGAGAAGCTCCGGAGCCTGCACGAAGCGGGCGAGATCGAGGCCAATGTCGCGACCGGTTATCACGCGATCGAATTCCTGCTCTGGGGGCAAGATCTGAACGGCACAGAGGCCGGCGCCGGAAAACGCCCCTATACCGACTATGACAAGGCGAACTGCACCGGCGGCAATTGTGATCGCCGCGGCGCCTACCTCAAGGCCGCATCGACCCTGTTGATCGCGGATCTCGAAGACATTGTGAAAGCCTGGGCTGCGGATGGCGAAGCGACGAAAAACGTCGAAGCCGACGGCAATGCCGGCCTGACCGCGATCCTGACCGGCATGGGCTCGCTCTCCTATGGCGAGCTTGCGGGCGAGCGCATGAAGCTTGGCCTTCTGCTGCACGACCCGGAAGAAGAGCATGATTGCTTTTCCGACAACACCTATGCCTCGCATCTCAACGACGCGATCGGCATCAAGTCTGCCTATACGGGCCAATATACCCGTGTCGACGGCACCAAGATGACCGGTCCCTCGCTTTCCGATCTGGTTGCTGCCAAGGACAAGGCGCTCGACACAGAAATCAAGGGCAAGCTCGATGCGACGCTCGCCGCGATGAACGTCATGAAGGACCGCGCCCAGAAGGTCGAGGCCTATGACCAGATGATCGGCGAGAACAATGCCAAGGGCAATGCCGTCGTCCAGAAGGCGATCGATGGCCTGATCGATCAGACCAAGAGCATCGAACGCGTCATCGCGTCGCTGGATCTCGGCAAGATCGAACTTGAAGGCTCCGACAGCCTCGATAATCCTGACGCTGTCTTTAAATGATCGAAGAAAAGGCGGGTCTCACCTTCGGGTGAGGCCCGATCACCCATGGGCGCATTCAGAGCCTTCCCATATTTGCTGCCCCTTCTTTCAGGCGCACTCGTTCTGGTGCCGCTGATCGCGACCGGCAGCGACAACCTTACGCCGAAAGCCCGAACCGACCTTAATCCGAAGGATCTGAAGCGGGTCACAAGCGTGACGAAGCCGGCCACGGATTTTTCCAAGGCCGAGCAGTTCGAGACCATGTCCGGCGGTGCGGCGACGACGAAGGCGATCGTCAACGGCGACGCATTCTCGCATTTCTCGCCCAACATCACCTTCGAGGAAGAGCAGGATTTCAAGCTGGGGAACGCGCTGTTCACCAAGCTGTGGGTGTCGTCCCCCTCCTCTACCCAGGCTTCCGACGGCCTCGGGCCGCTGTTTAACGCGCGCGCCTGCCAGAGCTGTCATCTGAAGGATGGTCGCGGCCATCCACCCGAAGGTTCGGCGGACGCGACCTCGATGTTCCTGCGGCTGGCGCGACCCGCCCGCACCGACGAGGAACGCGAGGCGATTGCCGATTTCCGCAAGATCAATTTCCCCGATGCCGTTTATGGCGAACAGTTCCAGGATCTCGCCGTCCCGGGCCTTCAATCCGAAGGCAAGATGCAGATTGCGTACGAGGACGTTCCGGTCACACTGGGAGACGGCGAGGTCGTCAGGCTGCGCAAGCCGACCTATTCCGTCACCAATCTCGGTTACGGGCCACTCGAAGGCGACGTGACGCTTTCGCCCCGCATCGCACCGCCGATGATCGGCATGGGCCTGATCCAGGCAATCCACGAGGCCGATATACTGGCGAAGGCCGATCCGGACGACAAGGACGGCGACGGCATATCCGGCAAGGCCGCGCTGGTGCGCGATCACATCACCGGCGAATTGAAGCTCGGACGCTTCGGCTTCAAGGCACAGAATGCCTCGGTCCGCGAGCAGTCCTCGGGTGCGTTTGCCGGAGACATCGGCATATCGACGCCTGACGATCCGTTTTCGCATGGCGACTGCACGAAGGCGCAGGCCGACTGTCTCGCCATGCCGACCGGTGTGCAGGAGCGGCTGGGCCCTGTGGAAGCTCCTGATCCGGTGCTTTCTCTCGTGACCTTCTATTCGGAAAACCTTGCCGTGCCGGCGCGTCGCGATATCGACGACCCGACTGTGCTGAAAGGCAAGGAGATGTTCTATTCGGCCGGCTGCACCTCCTGCCACACGCCAAAATTCGTCACCCGCCGCGATGCCGGCAACAAGGCGCAGGCGTTTCAGCTGATATGGCCCTATTCCGATTTCCTGCTGCATGACATGGGCGACGGTCTGGCCGATGGCCAGCAGGTGGGCGTGGCCAACGGGCAGGAATGGCGCACCCAGCCTCTGTGGGGCGTCGGGCTGACCAAGACCGTCAACAATCACACGTTCTTCCTGCATGACGGGCGTGCCCGCAATCTGACCGAAGCGATCCTCTGGCATGGCGGCGAGGCGGAAGCCGCGCGCAGCGCATTTGCCGCCATGGACAAACAGGATCGCACCGCCCTTCTCACCTTCCTGGAGTCGCTCTGATGCGCAAGACCGTTGCCTTTGGCCTGATCGCACTGCTTCCCGCAGCATTCGCTCCAGCCGCGTTTGCGCAGGAAGCCGATGCGACACCGGCCGTCGAACTGCCAATGGCAACGGTGACGAAGGTGATGACATCAGCCGTCGACGGCTTCATCCGGCCGGGTTACGACGCGTTCCGGACATCGGCGCAAGAGATGACGGCGACGATGAAGACGCTTTGCGGGGCGCCATCGCCGGCCAATTACGCTGCAGCCAAAACCGGCTTCGGCAAACTCGCTGCCAGCTGGGCGCATATCGAGATCGTCCGTACCGGCCCGGTGATCGAGCAGAACCGTTTCGAGCGCATATTGTTTTATCCCGACCGCAAGAGCACGGGCCTGAAACAGGTACAGGCGGTCCTTTCCAAATCCGACGAGACGGCCACCGATGCCAAGACGCTCGCCACCAAGAGCGTCGCGACGCAGGGGCTGGGCGCACTGGAATATCTTCTGTTCGGTACAGGCTCGGAGACGCTTACTTCCGGAAATGACTTCCGTTGCCGTTACGGGGCAGCCGTTGCCGAAAATGTCGGGAATGTTGCCGCCGAGATCGCCGGCATCTGGGATGCGCCGGACGGCATTCAGAAGGCCTGGGAGCAGCCGGGAGCCGACAACCCCGTGTTCCGCACCGGCGGCGAGGCGATTACAGGCCTGCTCGGCATTCTCGTGCATGGCGCGGAAGCGGTGCGCGACCAGCGGATCGAGACTTTTTACAAGGGCGCGGACAAGGCGAAATTCCCCAAACAGGCGCTGTTCTGGCGTTCGCAAAACACCTGGCCGATGGTCAGGACCAATCTCGACGGGCTCTCGGAACTGCTGACGACATCCGGCATGGTCGAGCTTTTGCCTGAAAAGGACAGGGCGATCGTCGCCGCCACGCAGGACAAGCTGAAATCGATGTCCGCATTGGCGGGTGAGGTGACGCCGGATCTCGAACAGGCGGTGGATGACGCGGGCGAACGCAAGAAGCTCGACACGCTGCTTGCCGATGGCAAGGACGTGATCGCCAAGCTCAATGACGGATATGGCGGCGCGATAGGCCTCTCCTCCGGCTTCTCGTTTGCCGACGGAGACTGAGATGACCTGGAACGGCGAGGTTATCGACCGCCGGGCGTTTCTGAAGGCCGCCGGCATCGGTTTTGCAGCCACGCTCGCCCCTGGATCGCTGCATGCGCTGGAGCGGGCCGATGCGGTTTATGCTTCCGGTTATCGCGCGCGCGACGGCTCGTTCGGCATCGCCACGGTTTCCGAACGGGGTGAGATCATCGATCGGGTGGCCCTGCCCGCCCGTGCGCATGGCATGGCCTTCAGTTCCACGACGGGCCGCGCGGTCGCCTTTGCCCGCAGGCCGGGCACGTTTGCGATGGTCTTCGATCCCTCACGACAGGCGGAGCCGATCGTCATCACCGCGCCGGAGGGCCGGCATTTCTACGGGCATGGGCATTTCTCGCCGGATGGCACGGTGCTTTATGCCAGCGAGAATGATTTCGACGGCAATCGCGGCATGATCGGGCTTTACGACGGCCGGGACGCTTTTCGTCGGATCGGCGAGTTCGACGCCCATGGCATCGGCACGCATGACATGACCGTCTCGGACGACGGCACGCTTCTGGTCATTGCCAATGGCGGCATCGAGACCCATCCGGATTTCGGCCGCACCAAGCTCAACATCGACCGTATGGAACCATCGCTGGTGGTACTGGACGCAAAAAATGGCGCGCTGATCCAGAAGCACAGGATGCCCTCGTCTCTCAACCAGCTTTCGACCCGGCATCTGGACATAACCGAGAGCGGCCGCATCTGGTTTGCCTGTCAGTGGGAAGGGGCGCGCAACGAGGCACCGCCACTTGCCGGCTGGTTTTCGAAGGGCGAGGATATCGCGCTGCTTTCGCTGCCGGACGAAACAACGGCGCGGCTTGCCAATTATGTCGGCGCCATCGCGGTCAACCGGCGTGAGAACATCGTCGGCCTTACCTCGCCGATCAACGGTGCCTCCGTCACGCTCGATGCGAAAACGGGTCTCGTGCTCTCGGAAGACATCATCCGGGAGGCGGCCGGCGTTGCGCCGGCAGCGCATGGCATCGCGGTGTCTTCCTATGACGGCCGTTTCAACGAGACCCGCAGCGACGTAGCCTGGGATCAGCACATCATCCGGATAAAATGATCTTTACTCAGGTTGCGGCAGCCCTAGATCACTCGCCATGCGCAAGATACTGACCTTTGCTTTCTTCATTTTCACCTGCGTAGCCATCGGTGCGCTCAGCAGTTATGCCAATACGCCGGGTGACTGGTACCAGTCGCTGAACAAACCGTTCTTCAATCCGCCCGACTGGATTTTCGCCCCTGTCTGGGCGGGGCTTTATGTGATGATCGGGGTTGCGCTTTCCACGACATGGTTCGATGAGAACAATACCGGCCGGCTGATCGTCTTCGCCATACAGGGGTTTCTCAACATCTTCTGGTCGCCGGCCTTTTTCGGCCTCCAGAGCCCGCTTCTCGGCCTCGTCATCATCGTGCCGATGCTGGCCTTCATCCTGCTGTTCATCGCCATGAGCTGGCAGCCCAACCGGCAGGCGGCATGGCTTTTCGTGCCTTACGCACTCTGGGTTGCATTTGCCGCAGTGCTGAACCTTTCGATCGTTCTATTGAATTGATAATAGTCATTTTGTCGCGCTTGCCGTTACGCTGACAGCATGCCAGTTTCGCCGCGACACAAGGGCAGACCATGAAGATTACCGATCCAGGCGACTTTCACGAACGCATCCGGCGCAGTTTCGCCAAGCAGAATGCCATGGAGATGCTCGGCGCGGAGCTGACACGCATTCAGCAGGGCATGGTGGAGATCGAACTTCCCTTCGATGCGAAGCTCACCCAGCAGCACGGTTTTTTGCATGGCGGCGTGATTTCTGCTCCGCTCGAGACCGCCTGCACCTATGCCGCCTATACGGTGATTGCCCCTGAGGTCTCGCTTCTGACGATCGAGTTCAAGGTCAACCTGCTGTCGCCCGGCCGTGGCGAGCGCTTTCTGTTCCGCGGCGAGGTTACCAAGCCCGGCTCGACGATCATCGTGGCGGACGGGCGCGCCTATGCGATCAGTGACGGACCGGCAAAACTCATTGCATCGATGACCACATCGATGATGGTTATCCGCGATCGACAGGACGTGGTGGAATGAGCTT
The DNA here is from genome assembly GCA_900466875.1 of Hyphomicrobiales bacterium. Taxonomy (GTDB): domain Bacteria; phylum Pseudomonadota; class Alphaproteobacteria; order Rhizobiales; family Rhizobiaceae; genus Neorhizobium. The sequence continues at coordinate 334,698 of UBNQ01000003.1, forward strand.
TGAACTGAAGCAGGTCGGCCGGCACGCGGTGCTGTTCGTCATGGCCGTCGATGCCGAATATGGCCCGCATCTGAAATCCCGCTTCAAGCCGCTGATGACCGGCGTCGGCCCGATCGAGGCTGCGATCGTCCTCTCCCACGCGCTCACCAGGCTGCAGGTCAAAGGCGAGCTTCCGGATCTGATCGTTTCGCTCGGTTCGGCCGGATCACGCAGCCTCGAACAGACCGAGGTCTATCAGGTTTCGTCCGTCGCCTATCGCGACATGGACGCGTCTCCGCTCGGTTTCGAAAAAGGCCGCACCCCTTTCCTCGATCATCCGGCGATCATGCCCCTGCCGCTTCGCATTCCCGGCGTTGCCGAGGCGGCACTCTCCACCGGCGGCAATATCGTGTCCGGCACGGCCTACGATTTGATCGACGCCGACATGGTCGACATGGAGACCTTTGCGGTGATGCGCTGCTGCCAGTTGTTCGGCATTCCGCTGATCGGCCTTCGCGGCATTTCCGACGGCAAGGCAGAGCTGAAACACGTCGACAACTGGACCGAATATCTGCATGTCATCGACGAGAAACTGGCTGGCGTTATCGACCTGCTGGCAAACGCCCTTGAAACCGGCGATTTGCGCATCTGAGCAGTTGCAAAAATCGGGGTTCTTCATTAAAGGCTCGCCATGACCCAGATAGCTCATCCCGACAGCATCCTCATCATCGATTTCGGCAGCCAGGTGACGCAGTTGATTGCGCGCCGCATCCGCGAAGCGGGTGTCTATTGCGAAATCCATCCTTTCCAGAACGCCGCCGAAGCCTTTGACAAGCTCGCCCCCAAGGGCGTGATCTTCTCCGGCGGTCCGGCTTCGGTCACGACCGAAGGCAGCCCACGCGCGCCGCAGGCCGTCTTTGACAGCGGCGTGCCGATCCTCGGCATCTGCTATGGCCAGCAGACGCTCTGCACGCAGCTCGGCGGTGTCGTCGAAGGTGGCCACGCTGCCGAATTCGGCCGCGCCGATGTGGAAGTCAAGAAATCGAGCCCGCTGTTTGACGGCTTCTGGGAAAAGGGCGGACGTTACCCTGTCTGGATGAGCCACGGCGACCGCGTCACGCAGCTGCCTGAGGGCTTCGAAGTCATCGCGACCTCGGAAAACGCACCGTTTGCGATCGCAGCCGATGAGAGCCGTCACTACTACACGACGATGTTCCATCCGGAAGTGGTGCATACGCCGGATGGCGCAAAGCTGCTCTCCAACTTCGTGCACAAAATCGTCGGCCTGAAATCCGACTGGACCATGGCTGCCTACCGCGCCGAGATGATCCGCAAGATCAAGGACCAGGTCGGCACCGAACGCGTCATCTGCGGCCTGTCCGGCGGCGTTGATAGCTCCGTTGCGGCCATCCTCATCCATGAGGCGATCGGCGACCAGCTGACCTGCATCTATGTCGATCACGGCCTGATGCGCCAGGGCGAGACCGAACAGGTCGTCGGCATGTTCCGCGACGCCTACAACATCCCACTCGTTGCGGTCGATGCATCCGACCTGTTCCTCGGACAGCTCGAAGGCGTCACCGACCCGGAGGTCAAGCGCAAGACGATCGGCCGGCTGTTCATCGAAGTGTTCGAGGCGGAAGCCGCCAAGATCGCCGCCGATGGCAAGGGCGCTCCGCGCTTCCTCGCACAGGGCACGCTCTATCCGGACGTCATCGAAAGCGTCTCCTTCTCCGGCGGCCCTTCCGTCACCATCAAAAGCCACCACAATGTCGGCGGCCTGCCCGAGCGCATGAACATGCAACTCGTCGAGCCGTTGCGCGAACTTTTTAAGGACGAAGTCCGCGCGCTTGGCCGTGAACTCGGCCTGCCGGAAAGCTTCATCGGCCGCCACCCCTTCCCGGGTCCGGGTCTGGCGATCCGCTGCCCGGGCGGCATCACCCGCGACAAGCTCGATATCCTGCGCAAGGCGGATGCAATCTATCTCGACGAAATCCGCAAGGCCGGTCTCTATGACACGATCTGGCAGGCTTTTGCCGTGCTTCTGCCGGTGCAGACCGTCGGCGTCATGGGTGACTACCGCACCTACGATTTCGTCTGCGCGCTGCGCGCCGTAACGTCTGTCGACGGCATGACGGCGGATTTCTATCCCTACGACATGAACTTCCTCGGCCGTGCGGCAACCCGCATCATCAACGAGGTGCGCGGCATCAATCGCGTGGTTTATGACGTGACGAGCAAGCCGCCCGGCACGATCGAGTGGGAATAAGGCTTTAGGCCATTACCTTGTGAGCGAAGGCAGGATCATCTATCCTGCCTTCGACCGAGCTTGCGAGGCTTTGACATGTCTGACGATATCGTCACGAGAGTTTCCGACAGGGGCGAAATCACCCTTCCCGAAGCCGTGCTTGAGCGGCAGCACTGGAGTCCGGGGACGGAACTGGTTGTCGAAGAGATACCTGACGGCATAGTGCTTCAGAAGAAACCATCCGTATTTGCGCCCACGAAGCCGGAAGACGTTTTTGGGATGCTCAAGTACGAGGGCAAGCCAAAGACGATTGAAGAGATGAACGAGGGAATCCTCGAAGAAGCGCGCCGCAACTTCCTACGCAGTGTCGATCCCGACACATGATCGCGATCGACACCAATCTCATCATCCGCTATCTCACAGGCGACGACACTGAACAAACCGAGCGTGCGCGCAATATCATCAACGGCGAAGCCATTTTCGTACCGGTGACCGTCATACTTGAGATGGAATGGGTGCTTCGAAGCATTTACCGGGTACCAAAGCTCGAGCGTGAAAAAATGATCCGCGGGTTTGCCGGCTTGCCCACGGTGTTCATCGAGGACGCAGCAACTGTTGCGGAAGCCCTCAATCTCCTTGTTCAAGGCATGGATTTCGCCGACGCGTTGCACCTCCTCAGAGCGCAGCATTGCGAAAGATTTGTCACTTTCGATCGCCAGTTCATCAAGGCGGCTCAGGCCGCCGGTCACCCAATCGTACAAGAAGCCTTAACATGCTCCACCGCCTCTACGCCTGGACGATGGCGCTCAGCGCCCGCAAATCCGCAGAAGTCTGGCTCGCTGTTATCGCCTTTGTCGAAAGTTCCATCTTTCTCGTGCCGGCCGACGTGCTGTATCTGCCGATGGCGCTGGCGCGGCCGGAGCGAGCGTGGCGTTACGCGCTGGTCGCGACGGTCTTTTCGGTTCTCGGCGGTATCGCGGGCTGGTGGATCGGCTCGTTTGCCTTCGATGCGATCGCCATTCCGATCCTGGAATTCTGGGGCAAGCTCGATACGTTCAACGAGCTGAAAGCCGGTATCACCTTCGAAACGATTCTGCTGATGCTGGTGACGTCCGGCTTCGCGCATCTGCCGCCGATCAAGGTGGTGACGATCCTGTCCGGCGCTGTGCATGTCAACATCTGGCTGTTCATCGTTTCGGCGCTGTTCACACGCGGTGCCCGCTTTTTCCTGCTGGCATGGCTGCTGCGCCGTTATGGTGAAGACATCCGTCATTTCATCGAGAAACGGCTCGGAAAGATTGCCATGATCGGCGCGACCCTGCTGATCGCAGCCTTTGCGGGCTATAAGCTTCTGCTGGCACACTGACCGCCCTGGAGAATTCCTGCCTCTCCTTGAAACGCGAAACGGCTCTATTTCTTTGTTTCATCGCGATTGCAGGCGCAAGATCGGTTCCCACTTTCGCTGGAATTGCGAAAGCGCTCAAAACCCAAGCGATTGCTGCGCCGGTTCGGGCGGCGTCAATCGCACACCTTCGAGTTCGAGCATGCGCTGTTTCGAGTTGGACCCGCCCGGAGCCGAAAACCCGCCGATCTTGCCGCCGGCGGCCAGAACCCGATGACAGGGGATGATCAGCGCCACCGGATTTTTCGCCATGGCCTGGCCGACCTCGCGGGCCGCTTCCGGTCCCAGACCCAGCTCCCTAGCGATCGTGCCGTATGTGGTCGTGTGACCCCAGCCGATACGGCGGGCCGCGGCATAGATGTTTCTGAACACCTCGTCCTGACCTGCCAGATCGAGGCGGATATCGGAGAAATCGATGCGTTCGCCGGAGAAATAACGCTTCACCAATGCAATCGTGTTGCTGATCTCGGACGGCGGCGGCGACTTCTGCGCCTGAACCAGCCGCCGCAACAGCAGGCCTTCGGTAGCCCGCTCGCTATCGGTCGGAAGCTGGAAACGGGTAATGCCTGCATCATTCCAGGCAATCCCGCAGAAGCCGCCCTCGGTTTCAAAAATCGTATAGCGATGTCCAGTCATGGACTATCTCCGCTCAGGTAAATCCGCTCCCAGATTCGTATTTTGCAGGCAGGCAATCAACCCGTTTCTTGCGCTGGCAACACCCGGGCAACCCGGCCTCACATCAAATTGTTCACTTTTTGTTCTTTATTGTCAACCGAATTCCGCTATACTGGCTCCACCGCATGATCCCGCGTCACTGTAAAATGGGAGATGAGAGTTGCGGCAACAACAGCCTTCGTTGCCTCTGCCGGGAAATGGCGGCAGGGGAAATGAGTTTCGCAATTCATACTTTCCGCCTTGGCGGCGAAGTGAACTCTTTTTCGTACTGAAGCCACCGCCCCAAATGAGCGAGGATATGCATGAGACGGCCCGCCTGCATGCGCTTGGCCGCACCACGCGCCAACCTCACCCGGCGCAATTGCTGCATGTAAGCCTGCTTCTGATGGATGAGTTCGATAGCCCGCCTTACCATCTCATCCCACGGATCGAGGCAGCGGCCGGATCGATCAGGGCGCGCCCTCTCGACATTGTTCTCGACGGGTGTGCACTTTACGGAAACGGACAACATCTGGCGCTGACGGGCAGCGGCAAAAGTGCCGATATTCAGGCTTTCGTGCGGATGCTGCACGGCGCATTGACACGCCATAACCTGCAAAGGCAGGCTTCAAGATTTTCCTCGCCTCACGTCACCATCATCTATGGCTATGGGCGCAAGGAACTTCTGACTGTCGGGAAACCGTATACCTGGCTCGCAAGCGAATTCTCGCTTGTCTACAGCCACAAGGGCGAAAAGCGCCATGAGCAATTCGGGTGCTGGCGTTTCGACACCAACGCTCCGCCTTATCCTAGGCAACCGACCCAGTTAAGTTTGCCAACCGGGTGATAAGCGGGAACCGGCAAATACCTCGCTCTCATAGTTCAGGCCGCCATTCGATATGACGGCCCGCGAAAAACGAGGAAAGTTCCAGGCGATCAGCCGATGCGATCGAAAGCCTTGGGATCGATGCCGAGAAGCGTCAGATCGCTGTTCTTCGGGCGACGATGGTTTTCAACGGCAGCCGAAGCAGAAACTGCAGCGCCGAAAATTGCGAAGGCGCGGCTGATACGGCTACTACGGTTTTTGTTCTGGGCGGACATGACATCAACTCCTTTTCTGTCGGCTAATATATGCGCCCAAGACATTGCTTACACAACGCATACGCGCACAGGTCAGCCATGCAGACTTGGCATGCCACTATTTGATCTGCCTCATTGGCTTGCATTCCCCGACATGCTCTTGTTATCGCTTCGCTGACCAGACTGGTTCGCCCGGACTGGGCAAACGGGACAAGGGACGGCGAAATGGCGATCACCATCTACGGTATCAAGAACTGCGACACGATGAAGAAGGCGCGGACCTGGCTGGACCAGCACGGCGTGAGCCATGCATTCCACGACTACAAGGCGTCAGGTGTCGATCGGGCGCATCTGCAAGCCTGGGTCGACAAGGCCGGTTGGGAAACGGTGCTGAACCGCGCCGGCACGACGTTCAAGAAACTCGATGAGACCGATCGCCAGAATATCGATCAGGCGAAGGCGATCGAACTGATGCTGGCGCAGCCGTCGATGATCAAGCGACCGGTTCTCGAAGCGGATGGCAAGCTGCTGATCGGCTTCAAACCCGAAATCTACGAAGACGCTTTCCGGGACGCCTGAACATGTCGAAGACAACGCGCGCGACGCAAACCCTCGACCGGTTGAAGATCGCCTACACGACCGTTTCCTACGACTACGACCCCGGTGCCGAGCGGATCGGATTGCAGGCGGCGGAGGCGATCGGCGAGGAACCGAAACGCGTGCTGAAAACCCTGATGGCGGAACTCGACGGAAAGCCGGTCTGCGTCGTCGTGCCCTCCGACCATGAAGTGTCGATGAAGAAGCTCGCTGCGGCCTTCGGTGGAAAATCCGCCCACATGATGAAGCCGGCCGATGCGGAGCGCATGACAGGCTACCATGTCGGCGGCATCAGTCCGCTCGGCCAGAAGAAACTCGTGCCGACGGCGATCGAGATCACCGCGCTCGATGAGCCCCATATCTTCATCAACGGTGGCCAGCGCGGGCTGCAGATACGCATGTCGCCGGCGGACGCGAAAGATGCGCTGAAGGCGATTGCCGTATCGCTGATCGCCTGACGACTGCGCCTCCAACACTTCAATTTTGCCCCAAAGCTCTCTAAGTCTAGCGTCACACGAAAAATCGAGAGGCTAAGCCATGACCATCGTCCCGAACTTCCAGACCGCAATCGATCCTCAAAAGCTGGAGAAGCTGGCGGAAGTCGCGGTGAAGGTAGGGCTGGGGCTCGAAAAGGGGCAGGACCTCGTCATCACCGCGCCGGTGGCGGCGCTGCCCTTGGTGCGGTTTATCACCAAACATGCCTATATGGCGGGTGCCGGCATCGTTTCGGCCTTCTATTCCGACGAGGAAACGACGCTGGCGCGTTATCGGCATGCGCCCGACGCCAGCTTCGACAAGGCCGCCGGCTGGCTCTACGAGGGCATGGCCAAGGCTTATGAGAACGGCGCCGCCCGGCTTGCGATCGCCGGCGACAATCCGATGCTTCTGTCCGAACAGGACCCGTCGAAAGTAGCGCGCGCCAACAAGGCGAACTCCATGGCCTACAAGCCGGCGCTGGAAAAGATCGCCAATTTCGACATCAACTGGAACATCGTCTCCTACCCCAATCCCTCCTGGGCCAGGCAGGTCTTTCCTGACCTGCCTGAGGATGCCGCCGTCGCTAAGCTGGCAGACGCGATCTTCGCCGCCTCGCGTGTCGATGTGGCCGATCCGGTTGCCGCCTGGGCGGAGCATAACGCCAATCTGAAAAAGCGTTCGACATGGCTGAACGGCGAGCGTTTTGCAGCGCTGCATTTCACCGGCCCGGGCACCGATCTCACCGTTGGCCTGGCAGACGGCCACGAATGGCATGGCGGCGCTTCCAAGGCCAAGAACGGCATCATCTGCAACCCGAACATCCCGACCGAGGAAGTCTTCACCACGCCGCACGCGCTGAAGGTGGAAGGCCATGTGTCGAGCACCAAGCCGCTGTCGCATCAGGGCACTTTGATCGACGATATCCAGGTGCGGTTCGAAGGTGGCCGCATCATCGAGGCAAAGGCTTCTAAGGGCGAAGAGGTGCTGAACAAGGTGCTGGATACGGATGAAGGCGCGCGTCGCCTCGGCGAAGTGGCGCTGGTTCCGCACTCGTCGCCGATTTCGGCAAGCGGCATCCTGTTCTACAACACGCTGTTCGACGAAAACGCCTCCTGCCACATCGCGCTCGGCCAGTGCTATTCGAAATGCTTCCTCGATGGCGCTTCGCTGACGCCGGATGAGATCAAGGCGCAGGGCGGCAATTCCTCGCTGATCCATATCGACTGGATGATCGGCTCCGACAAGGTGGACATCGATGGCATCAGGCCGGACGGTTCCAGGGTGCCGGTGATGCGCAAGGGCGAGTGGGCCTGATTTGGCTTGGCGCAATTCCGGACGCAAAACCGGTTTCCACTTTTGCTGGAATTGCGCTCCCCTTTCTCAGATATCCAGGTCGACCCAGATCGCGGCATGATCCGATGCCGCGTGATCGGGGCTGGTGACCTGCGGGTAGGTCTCCCAGCGTTTTGGCCGAGAGCCCGGCCAAGCCCCTTTGCGGAAAACACCGCCGCGCGTGACCTTCGCGAACAGTTTGGGTGACAGGAGCAGATAGTCGATCTTGTTGCCTGCATTGCCGAGCCCGAAGGTACCGGGAAACCCGCCATCATCAAATTTCGGATGTTCGAAAGCGTCCTTGAGCGAGCTTTCCATCAGCGGCTTTAGAGGTTCACTGTCCGGTGTGTCGTTGAGATCTCCGATAACGGCGATATAATCGATCCCGTCCGCGAGCAAAGCCTCGCAAATCTCCGCTACCCGTAACGCCTGCGCACGCCGGCGTGCGTTGGAAGATTGTGCGCTGCCGAAACCCTTGCTCTTGAAGTGATTGACGAGCACCACGAGCGTTGAGCCCTTGGGGGTGGCGATATAATATTCCGGGCAATCGCGGGAAAAGATCACGTCGCCGCCGGCGGTGCGGTCATCCACATGGCTGCGCATCATGCCGATGGAAAAATTCTCGCGGGTCATGATGCCGACGTCGATGCCACGGTCATCATTGCCGTCGATGACCATGACCTGGCGATAGGGAGTGCCGCCGACAGCGGGCAAAAGCAGCGAGTTGAACGCGGAGAGGACTGGACGGCTTTCCGCCTCGACCACACCTAGAACATCGGCCTCCAGATCGCTCATGACACGGGCCGTATTGCGCATCGCCTCCTCGTCGACAGGTTCTTCTCGTAATTCGAGCGAACCGACCCAATCCGCACGCCCATTGGCAATGACGATGACGCCGCCATCCGTCGGACGCTTCAACAGCTTGCCGCGGTTTCGGCGCAGGATGACAAACGGACCGGTGTCGCTTTTTTCCATGCCGAGTTTGACGACGAGTTCGGCCATGCGTCGTTTGTCGGCCTCACTATAGAGGATCTGGCCCAGCAGCCGGTTCAATTCCGCGAATTGCTCCAGCACCTCTCGCCCTTCGCTCCAGGTCTCCAGATTCATGGCCTTGGCGCGATCGAACAAGTTCTCGACGTTGAATGCAGCCAGTCTCATCCGCCCCTCCTGCGTTTGGTTGGCGGATAATACAACTTATATGTTGCATATCCGTGTCGGGATGACGGGCGGCAAGCGCGGCGCAAGCTTGTTCATCAAACATTCGCAAATCATCACGACGGAAGCGGATAAGAACAGGCCAAGAAACATGGCTTCTCTCCGTGGTGTTCATGAAAACCGGAGGGTTGTGAATGCCAGTGATTACATTTGCGAATACGAAAGGCGGCGCAGGCAAGACCACGATGGCGCTTGTCACGGCCGGAGAATTGGCAAGGCGAGGCTTTCGCGTCGCCATGCTTGACGCCGATCCGCAGCAGTGGGTTTCCCGCTGGATGACCCGGATGGCAAAGATGCCGAAATTCTCGATCGTCGCCAATATAGATGCCGACACTATCGAGCAGAGCATCAAGGACCTGAAGAAACGCAACGACTATATCGTGGTGGATCTGCCCGGCGGCATCACTCCGCTGCTCGCCAAGGGCCTCGGCCTGTCCGACCACGTCTTCGTGCCGGTGCAGGGCTGCGCACTGGATGCAGCCGGCGGCGCGCAGGTGCTCGACATCCTGAAGAAGCTGAAAAGCGAATGCGATATTCATATCGCGCATTCGGTGGCGCTGACCCGCGTCAGCTCCATCATCACCACCCGGGCACTGCTTGCCGTCAAGGGCATGCTGGCGCAGCAGGGCGTCCATGTTCTGGCCACGCCGCTTATCGAACGCGCCGCCTATCGCGACATGTTCGATGCCGGAACCCTGATCGATGCGCTCGACCCGGACGCCGTCAGCAATCTTGCCAAGGCTCAGGACAATGCCCGTCTGCTGGTCGATGAGATAACGCAGCTTGCTCCTGTCCCCGTCAAGGTTCCGAAGACAGCCAAGACCACGAAATCCCAAACTGCATCCAAGGCAAAACCCGAGACACCCCGCAAGACGACCGCAGCCAGAAAGGCTGCCTGATCCTATCTGCCCGGCCGGAACATCACCCCTTGCAGCCAATCATTTCAGAAGAGACTACCTTGCTTCGGCGGCACGGACGTCATGTCCGGCTTCGGCGCCTTCCGCTTCGGCGGAATTGCGGCCGGAGCCGCCTGCCCCGGATCCGGCGAACCGGACGTTTCACCGGCAATTGCCGAAACGCGGCCATCGGCGAACTCGATCGAAATCGCACTGCCTTCGGCAATATTCGCGGCGCGCGTCAAAGCGCGATCCTCGCCATCCCTCACCACGGCATAACCGCGCTTCAGAACATTCTTGTAGGACAGCGACTGCAGCACACGGTCCTGCCCTGCGAGCGTCGAGCGACTGCGGGACAGGGTATGACCGAGCGCGCTGTCGGCCTGGCGCATCAGGGCGGCAAGATGCTGGCTCTCCCGCTGCAAATGGCCCGCCAGTCTCGCCGGCAGTGATTTCAGCGATGCGTCGATACGGGCGATCCGCCCCTTCTCGCTGAGGATCTGGCGCTCCACACAGCGATCGGCCCGCGCCAGCCGGTCGGCGAGAGCCTGCCGCTGCAGCACAAGGCGGTTGGTCAAAAGATCGAGCCGCAGCCCAGAGGAGGCACGCTCGAAGGTCCGGCGCTTGGCGATCGTCGTGCGCTCCAGAGAGCGGCCGAGGCCCGCAGCCGCCTCGTCGAAACGACGACGGGGCAGCGCCAGCAACTGATCGAGCGAGGGAAGTGCGCGCACGAGCGCCCGCAACGATTGCCGGCGGTGATCCATCTGTCGCGACGCACTGCCCCGCAAACGCGCGGAAAGGTTCGCCAGCTGGGCGTCGAGATCGGCTTTTACCGGCACCGCCATTTCGGCAGCGCCCGTCGGCGTCGGGGCACGCATATCGGCCGCGTGATCGATCAGTGTCCAGTCGGTCTCGTGGCCGACGGCAGAAATCAGCGGAATTGCGCTTTCCGCTGCAGCCCGCACGACGATCTCGTCGTTGAAACTCCAGAGATCCTCGAGGCTGCCGCCGCCACGGGCAACGATCAGCACATCCGGCCGCGGCATCGGACCATCTGCCTCCATCGCGTTGAAACCGCGGATTGCGGCTGCAACCTCTTCTCCCGAGCCCTCGCCCTGAACCTTGACCGGCCAGACGACGACATGGACGGGAAACCGGTCGGTGATCCGATGCAGGATGTCACGAATGACGGCGCCTGTCGGAGAGGTCACGACGCCGATGACACGCGGCAGATAGGGCAAGGGCCGCTTGCGCTCGCGGTCAAAAAGACCTTCGGCGGCAAGCTTGCGGCGACGCTCTTCCAGCAGCGCCATCAATGCGCCGGCACCGGCGGGTTCCAGGTTCTCGATGACGATCTGGTATTTGGACGAACCGGGAAAGGTGGTGATCTTGCCTGTCGCGATCACTTCCATCCCTTCTTCGGGGCGGAATTTCAGGCGCGAAAACGTGCCCTTCCAGACAACGGCGTCGATACGCGCCCTGTCATCCTTGAGGCTGAAATAGGCGTGACCGGACGAATGCGGCCCCCGGTAGCCGGAAATCTCGCCCCTGACACGCACATGGTCGAAGGCATTCTCGACTGTCCGCTTGATCGAGCCGGAAAGCTCCGACACCGAAAATTCAGTCAGATTGCTGGGCGTTTCGGGTGCAAACGTGCTGCTCATGCTTCCGTTCTAACCGATCGCCCGAAGGATTTCACCCGCCGACACGCGGATTGATGTGGACGAGACGGAGAGCGTCATCGATCCTTTTGCATCGTCGCCGTCCCCGCATCCTGAAGCTGTGAGACAATCGCTTGAGATCAACCCGGAGAACCCATCATGACCGACCCTTTCGCCAATACACAGCCTTCGCTTTCAAGTCCCGCATCGGCCGGCAGCGCCGTCACGCCAAGCGATGCGGGCACCCTGCCCGTTCCCAGCCGCGCGCTCTATATCGGCAGCGGCGGCACATTGGCAATCCGCATGCTGTCCGGTGACGAGCTGACATTTGCCGGCGTATCGTCCGGCAGCTTCCTGCCAATCCGGGTGAACCAGGTGCTTTCGACGGGCACGACAGCGGGCGCAATCGTCGCATTGTTCTAATATTCGAACCGGACAATAATGGAACCCACCCAGTGTTTCGGCGTTGGGCTTTACGTGGAGGAGGACTTAGGTCTGGAAACACCCGACCTAAGTCTTAACAGTGATCGGACAATCGTAGCTAAAAAACTGACCCGCCGTTAGGCATGATGCGAAAGCATTTTTTAGAGGGTCATAAGATATACGATCTCCGACACCAAGGAAGGAGATCGGCCGTGTTATTCCTGACGGCAACATCCATTGGCCTCTTGGCCGGCATGACACGCAGCGTTGCGTCGATAATCGCGGCTGCTCTACTTATTCCCCTGGTCTTTCTTGTCGCGGCCGTATTGGGCTCAGCAAGCATGCTCGGATTGCTTATCGCTATTCTTGGTTTCAACTTCGGCCTGGTCAATCTTATGATCGCTGCCGGCGTGGTGCAGACGTTCCGCCACGCCTGATCTATTTCGAACCAGCTTCGTTAACGGCGAAAAGCTGGAATTTACCATCTGTGCGAATAGGCGAGAGATAGGCCGGAACTTCGCCTCTCGCCAGTGACGCGTAGAGGCCATCCCGGTGCAGCAGGATCAGATTTTCTGTCTGCGGATCGTTCCTGCAGTATGCGACCGCCGTCACTCCCGCCTGCCTGAGAAGCGATAGCGCATCCGCCGGTTTTGCCATGCCGATGTGAAGCTCAGCCAGCATACCGCCCTGATTGCGGTGGTAGGGGGCCGCCAGAACCCGATGTTCCGTAAACCTCAAAATGCCGGCGCCGCGATTTGACGGAGCGGCAATCGTTCCCGGCGCAAGGCTGCGAAGCGCCGCCATATCCTGCACGGTTCCGCATTCATCGTCACCGATTTGCGCGTTGTCCATCGACAGCACATCCGTGCTGGCCGAAGCCAGACCCTGTTTCCAGACGACCCCGCCAAGCCCCCAGACGACAGGGACGGATGCAAGCGTTACGGCGACAAACCCGAGATTGATGACAAGGCTTTTCGGGTTCTCACGCGCCTTCTTCTGGAGATCGGCGATCAGCAGCGCCAGCGGCGGAATGCTCAGAAGGTTTGCGAAAAGGCTGCCGCGCACCTGAACCAGAGCCACGGCCCAGCTTGCCGCGATCAGCACTAGGAACAGAAGATGCAGGCCGCGATCATCGCCGCGCCAGATGCGATAGGCACAGACGAGGACGGCAAACAGCCCGACCGCATAAAAGCCCGCGACCGTTTCCGGGAACTGATGCATCTGCCCGAAGATCGATTGCGCTTCCATCACATGGTTGAGCCAGAGTTCGACCAGCATCGGATCGAGACTGGCGAGCGGACTGCCGAGGCATTGCGGCGCGATGAGCACTGCCGCCGCGCCAAGGGCTAAGCCGAGGACGACGGATGCAACAAGCCTGATGGCGATCGGGGTGCGCGCCGGAAGGCAGGCGAGGCCGAAAAGCCCGACACCACCCAATGCAGAAAGCGAATAGAAGCCAAGCGACAGGCTGTCACAGGTGACGGCAAGATAAGCGCTTGGCGGGACGGTGCCGAAGAATGCGGCGGTTATCGAGAGCGCCATCGACAGACCGAACGCACGTGCGCCGGCAGCAAAGCCAGATCCCTGCCAGATCCAGCGCGCGCCGACGCAAAGGCAGACGACGGCCACGAACGGCACTGTTTCGGCGCCGATCGCAATCGCCAGGGCCGTGGCAATCCCGGCCGCAGCATGGCTTAATGCGCCTCCACGACGATCGGCGAGAAGCGCCGCGATCCCGATTGCCAGAACCAGCTGGACATTGTGATGGTCGAGTGCGCCGGGGCGAAACTTCATGCAGGTGAAGGCAAACAGCGCACCCAGACCGAGCGCGATATGCATGACCCGCGGCCCATCGACATCTCCGCCCATGCGCCTGCCCGCAAGCCCGAATGCAAGCAGCAGTGGGCCGACCAGCAGGAGCGGCCAGACACTCGCCGCCACGCCTTCCGCCATCTCCATCGGCATGAACAACGAAAACAGTTTTATGAGCCCGCCGATCGGCGCATCGATGAAACGGGACCAGTGCATCAGCGTGCCGCCGGAAAGGCCGAGGCGATATTGCATCAGGTCGAACCAGCCCTGGCCGCCGAACCAGTCACGGATTTCGACGAGCCGCATGACATCGTCGTTGTCGGGACCGATCAGGTCCTTTGCTTTCGGCAGAGAGATGAGTGCGATGGCGCCGGCAGTCACGAGCCAGTAAAGCGCTACCACAGGGAAAAGCTGGGACAGAGGGGAACCTGCAGCAGGCGCGGCATCCTGCCGGGAGATCTCATCTGTCGTCGTGTTCATCATTCACACTTGTTTTGAGCGCTTAAGGAAGAGCCGCAACCTAAACTTAACCTTCCCAAGAAATAGTAAAGCAGACAGCGCAGGACGTATCTGCACTGGATTTTCCGCGTACAGAGTGAAAATCATGACCGATACTTCCGCCGGAACATATGCCGGTGCACATCACGGCACTCTGGCCGGCTCCGCATCCGGCGCCCAGACGGGCTCCATCGCCGGCGATCTGTCGATTGCGGTGCTGATCCCCTGCTATAACGAGGCATCGACCATAGGTGCCGTCGTCCACGAATTCCGCGAGGCGCTACCCACTGCACGCGTCTACGTCTACGACAACAATTCCACCGACGGCACGGCGCTGAAAGCGATGCTGGCCGGCGCCGAAGTGATGCGCGAGCGCCGTCAGGGCAAGGGCCATGTGGTGCGCCGCATGTTTGCCGACATCGAAGCCGACATCTACATCATGGCCGATGGCGACGGCACTTATTCGCCGAAGGATGCCGAGGAACTGATCCGCATCCTCATGACCGAACGCGCCGACATGGTGGTCGGCACGCGCCGCGGCGTGCATGCGGATGCCGGCCGCCAGGGCCATGCCGCCGGCAACCGGCTGTTCAACATCCTCTACCGCGCCATCTTTGGCCGTGATTTCACCGATATCTTTTCGGGCTACCGCGCCTTCTCGCGCCGTTTCGTCAAAAGTTTCCCCGCGGTCTCCGGCGGGTTCGAGATCGAGACGGAAATGTCCGTTCACGCCTCGCGGCTGAAACTGCCGGTCACCGAGATCGAGCTCGATTACGGACGGCGCCCCGAGGGCTCGCATTCCAAGCTCTCGACCTATCGCGATGGCGGAAAAATCCTCTGGATGTTCGCCATGCTGATGAAGGAGACACGGCCTTTCGCCTTTTTCGGCGCGATCAGCTCCGCCTTCATGGCAACAAGCCTGATCTTCATGACGCCCGTGCTGATCTCCTATTTCCAGACCGGACTTGTCGAGCGCATGCCGACCTGGGTCTTCTCGCTGGTGCTGATGGTCTTGTCATCCCTGATGTTCACCGCGGGTCTGATCCTCGATTCCGTCTCGCGGGCAAGGGCCGAGCAGCTGCGTATCCACTATATGAGCCTGCCTTTGCAGAGCCGGGTGACGTCGCCGCCAACCGGCGAAGCTATCGAGACATTGGCCCGGCGGGGAGACAAGAGCGCGGCATGAAGCAGATAGCCTGGTTCCTGTTTGCAGGTGGCATCGGCTTCCTGATCGATGTCGGCGTCAATCACCTGCTTCTGACCTATACGCCGATCGGGCCGTTTCTGTCGCGCATCCCGGCGATCATGGCCGCCATGAGCTTCACCTGGTTCGTCAACCGCAACCGCACCTTCGACCCCTCCCCCCACTCTCTCGCGGTGGAAGGGTTCCGATACTGGACCGTGGGCATCACGTCAGCGCTGATCAATTATGCGATCTACTCCGCGCTGATCGCCCGCGCACCAATCCAGCCGGCGGTCGCAATCGTCTTTGCGTCCGCCGCGGCCACGGTTTACAGCTTTTTCGGCTATTCCCGCTTCGTCTTTCGCCACAAGAACTAAGGCCGTTCGGGTAAAGGCTTAGATCGTCTCCCAGCCGTCATGCTCGCCGGCGCGATAGATCGCATCGAGAAAGCGCTGGTTTTTCACCGAGCTTTCCAGCGTCACGATTTCCGACGCCTCACCCGCGACAGCTTTGGCAAATGCCTCCGCCTGACGGCGATACTGGCGGCTGTCGGGGAAACGGAAGATTTGCGAGACATTGTGCTTCTGGTTGGTCAGTTCGACCTCCTCGGCGCCATAACGGTCCGCATTGAAGGGTGACTTCACCTCGATGAAACCTTCGGTGCCGTGGAAGACCATGATCTGGCGGTTGGCCATCTGGGTCGCAACGTAGAAGCTCAGTTCGAAACCGCCGAAATCCGCCTTCACGCTGGCATAGATATCCGTGCCGAAATCCGGATCGCGGCGCACCACGGCCTGAACGCGTTTCGGCTCCGCCTGCGTGGCGAAACGGGTAACGATCGTCGGATAACAACCGATATCCGGCAAGGCACCGCCGCCGAGTTCGGGAATGTTGCGCATGTTGCCGGCATCGCGATTGAAATAGCTGAACGCGCCCTGGACATGGTGCAGCTCGCCGATCGCACCCTCCCTCAACAGCTCCCGCACCTTCGACCAGACCGGCGAATAGGTGACCATGAAGGCTTCCGAGACGATGACCTTGTTGCGGTCCCGCGCCTCGATCAGGGCTTCGATCTGCGATGCCTTCAGCGCCAGCGGCTTTTCAACGAGGACGTGCTTGCCGGCATTTGCCGACTTGATCGCCCATTCGACATGCTGGCTGGTCGGTAGCGGAATATAGACGGCATCGATCACATCGGACGCCAGCATCTCCTCGTAGGAGCCGAAGGCATGCGGCACGCCGAAGCGGTCGGCCAGCGCCCGGGCCTTTGCCACATCACGGCTGGCAACCGCCGTGATTACCGCATTCTCGGCATCCTGTATGGCCGGCATGACGGCATCTTTCGCAATCTTGGCCGTCGACAAAATCCCGAAACGCAGCATGGCACTCTCCCTTTTCATTTGTTCCCGCAAGCTTAGGGTGGCGGTGCGACAGGTTCAATGCGCGCTTTTGGCTTTCTTGAAAAATGAGAGCTGCGCGCGAAATAATGGATTGCGGCTTTCCCGTCTGCGGGACTAACCTTGGCCCTCCCACCGCAGACGATCTCAAAATCAGAAATAGCTGGAGAACCCCATGGAGTTGCGCAAACTCGGCCGGACCGGTCTTTCCATTTCCCCTGTCGTGTTTGGCGGCAATGTGTTCGGCTGGACGGCCGATGAAAAGACCTCGTTCGACCTGCTCGACCGGTTCTTCGACGCCGGGTTCAACACGATCGATACGGCCGACGTCTATTCGAAATGGGTCGACGGCCACTCCGGCGGCGAAAGCGAAGCTGTGATCGGCAAATGGCTGAAGCGCGGCACGGTTTCCCGCGACAAGGCGATCGTCGTCACCAAGGTCGGCCATCCCTCGATGGATGACAGGAAACTCAAGGCGAGCTGGATCGTCGAGGCCGTCGAAAATTCGCTGAAACGCCTGCAGACCGACTATATCGATCTCTACCTCTCACATTTCCCCGATGACGACACGCCGCATGAAGAGACGCTCGGCGCCTATGCGAAGCTGAAGGAACAGGGAAAGATCCGCGCCATCGGCTGCTCCAACTACAGCGCCGAACAGCTGAAGGCCTCGCTCGACGCAGCCGCAAAGGACGACATGCCGCGCTACGACGTGCTGCAGCCTGAATACAATCTCTACACGCGTGAAAAATTCGAGGGCGCGATTGCCGATCTCTGCATCGCGGAAGATATCGGCGTGATCAGCTATTACGCGCTCGCGGCCGGCTTCCTCACCGGAAAATACCGCAAGCCGGAAGATGCGACGGGCAGCGCCCGCGGTTACCGCATTCCGGATTATCTCAACGACAAGGGAACGAAGGTGCTGGCCGCCCTCGACCAGGTCGCAGCCGAGACCGGCGAAAGCCTGGCGACGATCGCGATTGCCTGGGTCGCCACACGCCCCGGCATTACTGCGCCAATCGCCAGCGCCACCAGCCTGAAACAGCTCGATGCGATCATCGCTGCTGGCAAGCTGACGCTGACCGATGCACAGTTGGAGCTGCTCAACGCCGCGACTTGAGGAAAGGCGGCTAACATCATCGTGACCGGAGATGCGGTGTGAACGACACATCGCGTCCCTAGATCAGAAAGGCCGGCGCTCGCCGGTTCCTTATTTGCAATAGATATTGGAGATTATTATGGATCTGCGCGTACTTGGCCGGACCGGCCTTTCCATTTCGCCCGTCGTTTTCGGCGGTAACGTCTTCGGGTGGACGGCAGACGAGAAAACCTCCTTCGAACTGCTCGACAAATTCTTCGATGCCGGCTTCGACACGATCGATACCGCAGACTGCTATTCCGGCTGGGTTCCGGGCAATGCCGGCGGCGAATCCGAAACGATCATCGGCAAATGGCTGAAGCAATCCGGCCGTTCGCGCGACAAGGCGATCGTCATCACCAAGGTCGGCTCGACGCCACAGGGCAGCGCCATGGAAAATGGTCTGGCCGGCGCACGTGTCATCGAGGCGGTCGAAAACTCGCTGAAACGGCTGCAGACCGATTATATCGACCTCTATCTCTCCCATTGGCCGGACCCGCAGACGCCCCATGAAGAGACGCTTGCAGCTTTCGCCAAGCTGAAGGAACAGGGCAAGATCCGCGCGATCGGCTGCTCGAATTTCGATGCCGACAAGCTCAAGGCGTCGCTCGAAGCCGCCGAAAAAGCCGGCCTGCCGCGTTATGACGTGCTGGAACCGGAATATAATCTCTATGATCGTGCCGGGTTCGACGGGCCGCTCGCGGAGCTCTGCAATGCGCAGGATATCGGCGTCATCACCTATTTCAGCCTCGCATCCGGCTTTCTCACCGGCAAATACAAGAGCAAGGAAGAAGCCGAGGCCAACATGAACCGCGGCGGCATGGTGGCGAAATATTTCGACGAGCGCGGCACACGCATTCTTGCCGCACTGGACGAGGTGGCTGCCGAAACCCATTCGCAGCCGGCATCGGTGGCGCTGGCCTGGATCGCCCAGCGGCCCGGCGTCACCGCACCGATCGCCAGCGCCACCAGCGCCCGCCAGCTCGACACTCTGATCGCCGCAGGAAATCTCAAGCTCACCGGCAACCAGATGGCGCTGCTCAACGACGCCAGCGCCTGAGCCACACCCGAACGGGCCGCCAAATCGGCCCGTTTACTTCCCAAGGATCGGAGATTTCCATGCAGACGCGCAAACTCGGAAAAGACCTCACCGTTTCCGCCATCGGCCTCGGCTGCATGGGCATGAGCCACGCTTACGGAGGCCAGGATGAGGCCGCCTCGATCAAGACCCTGCACCGCGCCGTCGACATCGGCGTCAACTTCTTCGATACGGCGGAGGTCTATGGCCCGTTCGTTAACGAGGAATTGGTCGGCAAGGCCCTGAAGCCCTATCGCGACCAGGTCGTGATCGCCACCAAGTTCGGCTTCAGGATCGATACCGCAAGGGCACAACAGTCCGCCATGACCGGTCTCGACAGCCGGCCGGAACATGTGCGTGAGGTCGCGGAAGCCTCGCTGAAACGGCTCGGCGTCGAGGTCATCGGTCTTTTTTACCAGCACCGCGTCGATCCCGACGTGCCGATCGAGGAAACTGTCGGCGCGATGGCGGATCTGGTGAAGGAAGGCAAAGTCAAGGCGTTGGGCCTGTCGGAGGCAAGCGCCGATATCGTCCGCCGGGCACATGCCGTTCACCCCATTTCGGCGCTGCAGAGCGAATATTCGCTCTGGACCCGTGATCCAGAAGGCGACGTGCTCGATACCTGCCGCGAACTCGGCATCGGCTTCGTTCCGTTCAGTCCTCTCGGCCGTGGTTTCCTCACCGGCAAGATCACCAGCACCGCCGATTTCGGCGCCCAGGATTTTCGCGCCAACCTTCCTCGGTTCGAGGCCGACAACATGAAGGCCAACCTCGCCCTGGTGAAGCTTGTCGAAGACATGGCTTCGGAGAAGGGCATCACAGCCGCACAGCTCGCGCTCGCCTGGGTGCTAGCCAAGGGCGATTTCATCGTCCCTATCCCCGGTGCTCGCAAAATCCCCAACCTCGAACAGAATGCCGGTGCCGCCGACGTGGTTCTGACGATGGAAGAGGTCGCAAAGCTCGACGACATGCTTGCACCTGAAAAGATCGCCGGTGCTCGATACGCGGCCCAGGCTCTCGCCTGGACACCGAAGCGCTGACGAGACACAACGCAGCATTGCGCCCGCTTTCGGCTTTGTTATAGTCGAAAGCGGGAGGAATTCAGCGATGTCGGAAGAACAATCAGTCGAATCCGTCGTGCATCTCTATGTCGACGGCATGGCGCTTGCCCATGCAGGCGCGCTCAGAAAAGCCTTTCATCCCAATGCCTCGATCATCGGCAATTACCAGGGCAAGGTCGAGTGGCAGTCACTCAACGAGTTTATCGATGCCGTTACCTCCGAAGGGCCGACCGTCAACGGATCGCAGCCGTTGATCCAGATCGAGGCGCTTGATGTCACCGGCGATGCGGCGACGGTCAAGGTCGTCGACGAATTCGCCGGGATGCGGTTTTCCGACTACCTCTCCCTCTTGAAGGTCGATGGCCGCTGGCTGATCGTCAACAAGGTCTATCACCTGCATTCCTGAGCTGCCTCAGCGCTGCAGTTCCGGAAAGTTTTGATACCATTCGGCATGGCTGCCTTCATGATTGGCCATGCAGGGCTTGGTCAGGACACCGCGTGGTGCTGCATAACTCATGATCCGTCTTGCCGGTCGCTCGTGCCACTGGATGTTGAACGCCCACAATTTCGGGAAGAAACACAGCGAGGCATAGGGCAGGTGGTCGTGGATCCACCAGGCAAGCCGTTGCCAGTCCCCTTCGCGATCGCAATTGTCGACCAGCCACGGCACGACGATGCAGGCCGTCGCCCCCATACAGCCCTCGGCATCGCGCATATCCCAGATATGGTCGGCGGCCGTGTGTTCGTTGGTCGAGCAGTTGAGATTGTTCCTGTTGCCGAATTCGTTGACGTGTCGCGACCGGTAACCGGAGCGGACATGCAGCCGCCCGAATGTCTCCTGCAACGGCTCCAGCAGGTCCTCACAGAGACGGCTTCCGGCCTCGATCGCCAGATCGGGATTGTCCGGGATATTCGGGATGCGGTAGAAATCGGCAATCTCGGAATGCAGAAAGTCGCGGAAGAAGAAAGTCTTCGACAGGCGGACGCGGCCGAGATCTTCAAGGCCCTTCATCGAGTTCGGTTTGCGCATCTTCCATCCCCTCGCCCACCCTCTGCAGGCTATCCAGATAGGCAGCCACATTCCACCCGATTTCATTCACAACAAAATAATTGCATATGCAATTATATAGGTTATGCTCTCTGCATGTTTGATCATTGCCTCTACTTCAACACGACCGCGCTAGCCCGCCAGCTGGAGCGTGTCTGGTCGGACGCCTTCAAGCCTTTCAACCTGACGCCGTCGCAGGCTTTCACGTTGCGGGCCGTGCTGCAGAAACCGGGAATGCTGCATAGCGAACTGGCTGAAACATTGAAGATCGCCCGGGCCACTGCAACCCGCGCTGTCGACGGACTTGCGGCGCGCGGGCTGCTCGAGCGACGATCGACGAAGCAGGACGGCCGGGAATCGGAGATTCACCCGACCGCTGACGGCATGAAATTGAAAGATGACCTGAATGCTGCCAGCGCCGAAGTGACTGCGCGTTTGAAGGGTGAGCTCGGGGATGGCGTGTTTGCCGGGTTCGTTGAGCAGGCGCGATCCATCGGCAGGCATCTGCCATAAAAAGAAACCCAAATAGTTGCATAGCTAACCAAATGGAGAACGACATGCCTATCCTGAATGTCAAAGTCAGCGGCCAACGCTCAGATGAGATGACCCGCGCCATATCCGCCATGCTGACAGAGCTTACCCAGCACATCCTCGGCAAGGACCCTGCCGTCACGGCGATTGCCATCGACTACGTCGATCCGCGTGACTGGATCGCCGGCGGCCAAACACTTGCCGAACAGCGCAAGTCGAGCGTTTATTTCGACATCAAGATCACCGACGAGACCAACACGAAAAGCGAAAAGGCCGCCTATATCCAGGCGGCCTTTGAGGGCTTTGCGAGCCTCCTCGGCAATCTGCACGAGGAAAGCTACATCTATGTCCAGGACGTGCGCGCCGCGGCCTATGGCTACGGCGGCAAAACCCAGGAGTGGCGGTACCAGCGCGCGCTTTAGAGAATTTCCGCCTTTCTTCGAAACGCGAAACTGCTCTATCTCTTTTGTTTCAACGCAATTCCGGACGCAAAACCGGTTCCCACTTTTGCTGGAATTGCTTTTAAGCGCGCAACACGCCGCCCGTCGTCTTTTCGACATTGGCGACGATCTTGCCGGTCAGGGCCTCGAAATCCTCATCCGTCAGGGTCTTGTCGACCGGCTGGATCAGCACTTCGATGGCGATCGACTTCTTGCCCTCGCCGAGCGACGCGCCTTCGAACACGTCGAAGACATTGACGCCGGTGATCAGCTTGCGGTCGGCACTGGTCGCCGCCTTGACGATCGCACCCGCCTCGACCTCCGAGCCGACGACGAAGGCGAAATCGCGCTTGACCGCCTGGAAGGGCGACAGTTCGAGGCCCGGCTTGGTGCGGGTGGCCTTCTTCTTCGGTTCCGGCATGGCGTCGAGATAGATCTCGAAACCTGCCAGAGCGCCGGAGACATCGAGCGCACCCAGCGTCTTCGGATGGAATTCGCCGAACGTACCGAGGATGACCTTGGGTCCCATCTTGATCGTGCCGGAACGGCCCGGATGATACCATTCGGGACCGCCCTGCTCGATCTGGACATTGCCCATCGGCAGGCCGCAGGCTTCGATCACGGCGAGCGCATCGGCCTTGGCGTCATAAACGTCGACCGGCTTGCCGCCGCCCTTCGTCGCATTCGACCACATGCGGCCGGCGCCGTTGATCGAGGCCGTGCCGCGACGGATACCGCCGGCAACGCGGCGCTGGCCTTCCGGCGTGTCGTTCTCGTAGGTGCCCGACACTTCGAAGATCGCCACATCGCCAAAACCCTTGTCGGCATTGCGCTGGGCAGCGGTCAGCAGGCCCGGCAGAAGCGACGGGCGCATGTCCGACATGTCGGCCGCAATCGGGTTGGCGAGCTTCAGCGACGGCGAACCGCCACCGAAAAGCCTTGCCTGATCTTCCGGAATGAAGGACCAGGTGACGGCTTCCAGCATGCCGCGCGAGGCAAGCGCGCGCTTGGCCGTGCGGGTGCGCACCTGCAGCACCGTGAGGATACGGCTGTTAACGGCCGATAGCTTTTCCAGCGGCTCCGGCTTGATCTGGTCGACGCCATGGATACGCATGACCTCCTCGACGAGGTCGGCCTTGCCATCCACGTCAGGGCGCCAGGACGGAATTTTTACGCTTACGCGCTCACCCGAACCTTCGACGGTGAAGCCTAGGCGCGTGAGGATTTCGCGGCTTTCCTCGGTCGAAACCTCAAGACCGGTCAGTCGCTTCACTTCCGCGAAGGGGAAGTCGACGGTCTTCGCCTCATAGCCCTTGTAGCCGACGACCTTCTCCTTGGCGGCCACGCCACCGCAGAGGTCAAGAACCAGCTGCGTCGTGCGGTCGAGGCCCGGAACCATGTATTGCGGATCGACGCCACGCTCGAAACGGTAGCGCGCATCGGTGATGATACCGAGCGTGCGGCCGGACTTGGCAATATTGATCGGGTCCCACAGGGCGCTCTCGATCAGCACGTCGACGGTGTTTTCATCGCAGCCGGAATGCTCGCCGCCCATGATGCCGCCGATCGACTCGACGCCATTGTCATCAGCGATGACGACATTGTTCGGTCCGAGCTTGTATTCGCGGGTATCGAGCGCCAGCACCGTCTCGCCGTCATTGGCGCGACGCACCACGAGGTCGCCCTTCACCTTGGCAGCGTCGAACACATGCATCGGACGGCCCTGGTCGAAGGTCATGTAGTTGGTGATATCGACCAGCGCGTTGATCGGGCGAAGGCCGATCGCCTTCAGACGCGTCTGCATCCAGGCCGGGCTCGGGCCGTTCTTGACACCGCGCACGAGGCGCAGGCCGAAACCGGGGCAGAGCTTTTCGTCATCCAGATCGATCGTCAGGCCGACAGAAGTCTCGCCTTCGAGCTTCAGCGCGGGTGCTGCCGGTGCCTTTAGCGTGCCAAGGCCGGAGGCGGCGAGATCGCGGGCGATGCCGTAGATCGAGGTGCAGTCCGGGCGGTTCGGCGTCAGGTTGATCTCGATCATCGGATCGTCGAGACCGGCATAGGTGGCGAATGACGTGCCGACCGGCGCATTTTCCGGCAGGTCGATGATGCCGTTATGCTCGTCCGACATGTTGAGTTCCTTTTCGGAGCACATCATGCCGTGGCTTTCCACGCCGCGGATCTTGCCGATGGCAAGCGTCACGTCGAGGCCCGGAACATAGTCGCCCGGACGAGCCAGCGCGCCAACGAGGCCCGCGCGGGCATTCGGCGCACCGCAAACGATCTGCAGCGGCTTGCCGCCGTTGACGTCGGGGCCGGCATCGACCGAGAGAACCTTCAGACGGTCCGCTTCCGGATGTTTCTCCGCCGACAGGATTTTCGCGATGACGAAGGGCTTGTAGGCGGCCTTGTCATCGACATCCTCGACTTCAAGGCCGATCGCCGTCAGGCGCTCGCAGATCTGGTCGAGTGTAGCGTCGGTCTCAAGATGATCCTTGATCCAGGAAAGTGTGAATTTCATTGTCCTATCCCTCCCTTACTGGCTCAAACCGCCGAACAGCGTCGGCATGTCGAGCGGGCGGAAGCCGTAATGGTTCATCCAGCGGACGTCGGCGTTGAAGAAGTCGCGCAGGTCCGGCATGCCGTATTTCAGCATGGCGATGCGGTCGAGCCCCATGCCCCAGGCAAAGCCCTGATATTCGTCCGGATCGAGACCGCCGGAACGCAGTACGTTCGGGTGGACCATGCCGCAACCGAGGATTTCCATCCAGTCGGTGCCTTCGCCGAATTTTACGATCGGGCCTGAACGGTCGCACTGGATGTCGACTTCGAAGGACGGTTCCGTGAACGGGAAGAAAGACGGACGGAAGCGCATCGTCACCGACGGCACTTCAAAGAAAGTCTTGCAGAATTCTTCCAGAACCCAACGCATGTTGGCAACATTCGACTTCTTGTCGATGACCAGACCTTCGACCTGATGGAACATCGGCGAGTGGGTCGCGTCCGAGTCCTGACGATAGGTCTTGCCCGGGATGACGATGCGGATCGGCGGATCCTGTGCTTCCATGGTGCGGACCTGGACCGGCGAGGTGTGGGTGCGCAGCACCTTGCGTTCGCCCTTTTCATCCGCCTGGAAGAAGAAGGTGTCGTGCATCTCGCGGGCCGGGTGGCCTTCGGGAAAATTTAGTGCCGTGAAGTTGTAATAGTCGGTCTCGACATCCGGGCCTTCGGCGATGGAGAACCCCATGTCGGAGAACACGGCGGTTATCTCGTCGATGATCTGGCTGATCGGATGGATACGGCCGCGCTCGGCCGGGGACGAGCGGACCGGCAACGAAACGTCGAGCGTTTCGGCCTTCAGGCGCGCGTCGATCGCGGCGTCCTTCAGTACGGTCTTGCGCTGTGTGATCGCTTCGGTGATCTCGTTCTTCAGCGCGTTGATTTCAGCGCCGCGGGTCTGGCGCTCTTCCGGCGTCATCGAACCCAGCGTCTTCAGGAGTTCGGAGACGGACCCCTTCTTGCCGAGAGCCGAGACGCGCACAGCCTCGATTGCCGCTTCGTCGCCTGCAGCGGCGATCTCGGCCAGCAGCGCGCTCTTCAATGTTTGGAGTTCCGTCATCTTTTCCTGCTTTGCGGCAAATTCAGCCGTTGAACATCGTTGTCAGATAGGTGGTAGCCAGGATGAATTGCCGCAAATCTCTACCCATGTGAATTCGGCCAATCAACCGGGCAAGCCATAAAAAGCGGCCCGTGGAACGGGTGATTTTGCGCAGTTCGGCAATTGCCGCCTTTGGCGCGGCCGCGGCCCATGCCCCAAAGGCCCGATCCTGCGTCGTCTTTCGATCGGATGCCCTGTCGCTCAGTTGCAGAAACAGGAGTAACAGATCGCGGGCCTGCGCCGTTTCCATCGGCATCACGGCTTCCGGCTCTTCCTCGAAATCGATGAAACCGAGGCGTTCGTCCCTGATGAACATGTCCCGCGGATAGGGTCGTCCGTGGCAAAGTCCGGCAGCATGCAGCCGTCCCAGCTCGGAGCAGCAGAACACGAGAAGCCGGTCATGCTCCACCGGTTTATCGTCGCGAAGCGATTTGAGCTGCTGATGCACGGTCGGCGCTATATCGCTCAGAACGATCGCGCTGCCCGAGGAATAGATGACCGAGGCGGTCGGCACGCCTGCCTGCGAAAATTGTGCAATCCGGCGCAGATCGCGCTTTACCATTCCTTCCGCCGTCTCGGCAGGGGAAGGCCGCATGAAGGGCAGCCGAAACAGGCGGGCAGCTGCGTTTTGAGCGGCGACGATCAAACGCCGGCCCTTGTCACCGTGGCGCTTGATCCAGACCGTGCCACAGGTGAGCGATACGGACTGAACCCGCCTTGCATCGGAAACCAGGGCGGCCAGAAGGGTCGCGACGTCCTGCGACGGCAGCGACGGTCCATTCCTCATGTCAACGACATCATTTCGCACCGCAGCGCTCCTGAATACCGTGATTGATCCGTTCCCGCAGAATCAAAGCGTGAAAAACAAAAGACCCGCGCCAGCTGAGCCGCGCGGGTCTTTTACGAAAGAAGAGACGTGCGCCGGCTTACTTGACGGCGGTCTCAAACTCGTTGGCAGTGCCGGTCTTCTTCAGATAGGCGAGCGCCTTCTTGGAAGCCTCAACCAGCGCGCCGAATGTTGCCGGCTCATGGATTGCCATGTCGGACAGAACCTTGCGGTCGACTTCGATGCCAGCCTTGTTCAGGCCGTCGATGAAGCGGCCGTATGTCAGGCCGGATTCGCGGACGGCAGCGTTGATACGCTGGATCCACAGAGCGCGGAAGTTGCGCTTCTTGACGCGACGGTCGCGGGTTGCAAACTGACGCGAACGGTCAACAGCAGCCTTTGCGGCGCGAATGGTATTCTTGCGGCGGCCGTAGAAGCCCTTGGCTGCCTTGAGGGTCTTGGTGTGCTTGGCGCGGGAAGTTACGCCACGTTTTACGCGTGCCATGTCATGATCTCCTTAAACTGTTCCAAATAGCCGCTCAGTCTCAGAGACCGTTGGGCAGGTAGTTCTTGATGACCTTCTTGCCATCGGGCTCAGCGAGGACCATCGTGCCGCGTGCATCGCGGATGAACTTGTTGGAACGCTTGATCATGCCGTGGCGCTTGCCGGCGGCAGCTGCAACGACCTTGCCGGTGGCGGTGACTTTGAACCGCTTCTTGGCAGACGATTTCGTCTTCATCTTGGGCATTTTGCTACTCCATTCTTGTATCGAAGCCGACTGACGAGGTCTGCTTCAAGCATTTAGAACGGCCACGGCATGCCCTGCCGGACCGTTCGGACGGGCGCTTATAACCGCAGTCGGTCAAAAGCGCAATGGGGGAAATCCTCCTCGAAAACCGGCCGAAACCGGCAGACCCGCCGCCATATGGCTTCCTCGAGGCGGGAGAGTGCGGCGCTTATCTCGGCGCCAGCACCATCATCATCTGACGACCTTCAAGCTTGGGCTCTGCCTCAACCTTGGCGATCTCCAGCGTATCTTCTTTGACCTGCAGCAGAAGCTTCATGCCGAGTTCCTGGTGGGCCATTTCACGGCCGCGGAACTTCAGCGTCACTTTTACCTTGTCGCCTTCTTCGAAGAAACGGTTCATCGCCTTCATCTTCACGTCATAGTCATGCGTGTCGATGTTCGGGCGCATCTTGATTTCTTTGACTTCAACGACCTTCTGCTTCTTGCGCGCCTCGGCCGCCTTTTTCTGGTTCGCGTATTTCAGCTTGCCGAGGTCGAGGATCTTGCACACCGGCGGATCATTGTTCGGCGAGATTTCTACGAGGTCCAGTCCCGCTTCCTCGGCCATCCTGAGAGCCTCGTCAGTGTTCACTGTACCGAGATTCGTGCCTTCGGCGTCGATAAGCTGGACCTTGGGAATGCGAATTTCCCGATTGGAGCGCGGGCCTTCCTTGACGGGGGCATCGGCTTTGAATGGTCTGCGAATGGTCGTATTCTCCTAGATCGTTTTCGGGCACAGGCAACGACGAAATTCGCGCGCGGCCGGGAGCCGAGCGGAATGTCGTGATTACCGGGTGGATGTCAATAGCATGACGGCGCGAAAAAATCACCTCCTGACAACCGCTTTAAATCTGATTTATAGCGGTTGTCATTCGCAGGAGTAAGACTATGAGCAAGATCACCGTCACCGGAACTGCCACAATTACTGTCGGAACGGGAACGGATACCCGCGAGATCGCGATCATCCACCGCGCTGCAACGACGGGATCGGAGAGGCCG
The DNA here is from genome assembly GCA_900466875.1 of Hyphomicrobiales bacterium. Classification (GTDB taxonomy): domain Bacteria; phylum Pseudomonadota; class Alphaproteobacteria; order Rhizobiales; family Rhizobiaceae; genus Neorhizobium. The sequence continues at coordinate 363,116 of UBNQ01000003.1, forward strand.
GCCCTCGTCTGGCTCGGCGGTTATCGATCCGACATGACGGGCACCAAGGCTGTCGTGCTCGATGCGCTGGCAGAAAGCCTCGGCTCGGCTTGCATCCGTTTCGACTATTCCGGGCACGGCGCTTCAGGTGGCGAATTTCGCGACGGCACGATCTCGCGCTGGCTCGAGGAAGCCATTGCGGTGATCGATGCCGCAGCTCAAAAAAGCGTTGTCCTCGTCGGCTCGTCGATGGGTGGATGGATCGCGTTGCGGCTTGTCCAGGAGCTTAGAAAGCGTGCGGGAGGCCCGAAGATTGCGGGTATCGTGCTGATCGCGCCCGCTCCCGATTTCACCAGCGAGCTGATCGAACCCGAGCTGACGGACAAGGAGCGGCAGTCACTGGCGGAGCGCGGCTATTTCGAGGAGTATTCGCAATACAGTCCCGAACCGAACATCTACACCCGCGCCCTGATGGAAGACGGACAGAAGAACCGCGTTCTATCCGGCATCATCGAGACCGGCTGCCCGGTCCATATCCTGCAGGGAATGGCAGACCCGGACGTGCCCTATCAACATGCGCTGAAACTGATGGAATTCCTGCCGGCCGACGATGTCGTGCTGACACTGATCCGGGACGGCGATCATCGGCTGTCACGCCCTCAGGACCTGGAAAAAATGGAGGCGGCCGTGGCCGGCTTAACAATCAATGATGAAAAATTGGGCTGAGACACAAAAGCCGCAGTCTTAACCATATTCACAAAGAGCTTCACCTTAACAAAAGCTGAACAATTGACTCTGCCCCTTAAGACCTCTTAACTTTTTGTTAGGAATTTAAGGGACGGGTCAATGAATTTAGCCCTGAAGGTGCGGCATGTAGCCGTGATCCTCGCTGCTGTGCTTGCATCTGCCGGCGTTGCAATACCGGCACCGCAGCCGACCATCGCGATGGTGACGGGTGCCGTGACGTCGCAGCCGATCGGCCATTACGAATTCTGTCAGCGCCTGCCGGCGGAATGCAATGTCAAAAGCCGGTCTGCGCCGGCAGTACGAATGGATGACCACGCCTGGAACGTCGTTCGCGACCTCAACCGCGTCATCAATGCACGTTATATCGCCCGCACCGATCTCGACGCTTACGGCGTCGAGGAATACTGGACCTATCCGACCGTATTCGCCGACTGCGAAGACTATGCCCTGCAGAAGCGCAAGGAATTGGCCCAGCTCGGCTTCCCGCTCTCAGATCTTCTGATCACCGTCGTGCGCAAGCCTGATGGCGAAGGCCATGCAGTGCTGACCCTGCGCACCACCGAGGGCGACTTCATCCTCGACAATCTCGACAGCGAGGTTCTCGCCTGGAGTGAGACGCCCTACACATTCCTGAAGCGTCAGGCGACCTTCAATACCGGGCGCTGGGTCACAATCGAGAATGGTCGCGACCTGCTTGTCGGTGCCCTTCGCTGATTTCAGCTTCACTATAAGTCGTTAAGCATATAACCCGCTCTGCTTGCAGTAGCGGGTTGTTCTCTCTACTCTTTCGAGAATCGGAAAGCTGCCCGCCCGGGCTTCGGGCGGTGTGTAGCTTTCTGCGATGGAGGCCTGTGAGTGCGGAACGATCGATTGTCAGGCCTGATACGACCCCATGGTTCCGCCCGGCCGTCTCTGCCACTCTGGCTCGCCGGCGTCCTGACGGCGGTTGTCCTGGGTTTCGGCGCCCTCACCGTCTACGAAAATTACAACAATGCGCTTCGCGAGGGTGAAGCGCGCGCCGTTTCATCCGCGCATGTGGTCGCTGCCCACATGGAATGGATGATGGAAGCAAGCGATCTGGCGCTTCGCCGCGTCGAGGCGGCGATCGGCGGGCGGCCGATAGACAGTTCCGCCGAACTGATCCTCGATCTGGAACGGGCCGTGGGCGAACTGCCGGCCGGCTTCGAATATGCGATTCTGGACCAGGACGGCGAAACGCGATTCTCCAGCGCGCCAGACGACGTGCTGCCCAATCATGTCGACCGCCCTTATTTCCAACGCCTGAAACAAGGAGAAATCCTGACCTTCAGCCGGCTGCTCGACAACGAGCGCGCCGGAAAACCGGCCTTCATCATCGCAAGGCGGATCGGCACCGGCGATGATTTCCGCGGCGTGGCCTCGATCACCATCCCGAACGACAATCTCGACCGGTTCTGGGCGTCGATGAACCTCGGACCGAACTCGACGATCTCGGTCATTCGCGACGATGGCTGGCTCGTCGCGCGACGGCCTCTGGCGCTCCAGCCGATCAATCTGAGCACGACCGAGTGGTATCCGCTGACGCGTGAGAAGCCGACCGGCTTCCACCACAACAAGGTGTCGCAGATCGACGGTTTCGCCCGGATCGTCGCCTTCTGGAAAGTGCAGGACTGGCCGTTGATCGCGCTTGCGGCAATCGAGCGGCAGGAGGTTCTCGACCAGTTCTGGCGCAATCTTTTTGCCGATGCGATGGTCGTCGTTCCGCTGATGGCAATCCTGCTTGGCGCCTCGTTCTGGATCTATGCACTGCTCTATCGTACTGCGGCACGCAACGAGCAGCTGGAGCACGCGGTCGAGCGAAACAAGTTCCTGCTCCGGGAAATCCATCACAGGGTGAAGAACAACCTGCAGGCCGTTCTGGCGCTTGTGCGGCTGCAACGGCTGCCGCAGGAAGCACGGGACGACATGGCGCGGCGGATCAGTGCTATGATCGCCGTGCATGAGCAGATCTACAATACCGACCAGTTTGAGGAGGTCGAAGTGGCGCCCTATGCGACCCGGCTGATCTCCGACATCGCTTCCGGCTACGACATGCCGGTGAAACTCGACCTTGATTTCGCGCCGATCGCACTCGACCGGGACCAGGCCCTGCCGCTCGGGATGATCATCAACGAGGTCGTCTCCAACGCCTTCAAATATGCCTTTGCCGGGCGCAGCGAGGGCCGGCTGACGGTCCGCCTCCACCAGGAGGGTGACGATCTCAGGCTGACGGTTCGCGACGACGGGCCGGGCATTGCCGAAGACGGCCGCATCACCGGAATGGGCACAAAACTCATTTCAAGCTTCGTGCGCCAACTCCGGGGGAAATCCGAGCTTCATAATGACAATGGCGCCGTGTTCACACTGACGGCGCCGCTCGATAGCGATGCGAGAGAAGCGGCTTGAAGCCGGCTAACCTGCGTTGCCGATGAAGATGCCTGCCGCCAGCACCAGCGAACCACCGAGCACGACCTGGAAGACGGCGCGCATGAACGGCGTTTCCATATAGCGGTTCTGGATGAAGGCGATCGCCCATAGCTCGAAGAAGACGATGACGGCGGCAACGATCGTCGCGGTCCAGAAATGCGGAATGAGATAGGGCAGCGTGTGGCCGAGACCGCCGAGCGCGGTCATGATGCCGGATGCAAGGCCGCGCTTGAGCGGCGATCCCCGGCCGGAAATCTTGCCGTCGTCATGCGCGGCTTCCGTAAAGCCCATCGAGATGCCGGCACCGACCGAGGCCGACAGGCCGATCAGGAAGGTGGACCATGTGTCGCCGGTGGCAAAGGCTGCGGCAAAGATCGGTGCCAGCGTCGAGACCGAACCGTCCATCAGGCCCGCCAGTCCGGGCTGGACATAGGTGAGGATGAACTGGCGGCGGGCAGTCTCGTTTTCCTCGCCGCGCGCTTCTTCCGAAACATGCTTTTCCGTCAGCATGCGGGCAATGTCTTCATGCCCCTCCTCCGCCAGCGCCAGATCGCCGAGTAGCTGTCGCGTCGAGGCATCGGACACCCGCTTCGTCGCCTCCCGATAAAAGCGGGCTGCCTGCTGTTCCATCGCTTCGGCTTCCGACCTCGCCGTCTCCAGCGGCAGGTTCTTTCTCAGCCAGACGGGCTTGCGGGCGTAAAAACCCTGGATGTGTTCGCGGCGGATCAGCGGAATCCGCTCGCCGAACCGTGCCTGAAAAATCCCGATCAGCGCGTTCTTGTGGGTCTGTTCGACCTCGGCCATATCCTCGAAAACTTTCGCAGACGCCGGATACTGATCCTTCAGGCCATCGGCATAGCCGAGATAGATACGCGCGTCCTCCTCTTCGGAGGCGATTGCCAATGCGAGGATCTCTTCCTCCGACAATGACGAAAAAGGCCGGCGCGAGGACGGCAGAAGGCGGGTCAGCATCGAAAACTCCATTTAGAATAATTCTAAACTATTCCCGTGATCCGCAAAATGCAAGCAGGCTGAAAGCCTCGTTGAAGAACAGGCTTCCAGGCTGGCATCAGCTCCCGTCAGCAACTTCCGAAAAGCCATGCTGCACTGCAGCGTAATATCTGCAAAATACCTCTTGCTCGCCGCGAAACAAACAGCTTATGAGCAATTAAGAACGCTTGGAAACTCGGGCGTTTCAGACAAGTTGGGAGGATTATTTTTCATGAACCGCAGACATTTCTTCCGCCAGGCCGCGACTGCCGGCGCCGGCGCCGTTGCGGCAACAGCATTGGCCGCACCTGCCATTGCCCAGGAAGGCCCGAAGATCACCTGGCGCATGACCTCTTCATTCACCAAGAATACCGACATTCTCTGGGCCGCCAGCACCGATATCGCAGCCAGCGTGAAGGAAGCGTCCGACGGCAACTTCACCATCAACACCTTCGCGGCCGGCGAAATCGTGCCCGGCCTGCAGGCCGCCGATGCCGTCTCCAATGGTACGGTCGAAATGGCGCATACCTGCTGCTATTATTACATCGGCAAGGATCCGACATTCGCGCTCGGCACCGCCGTTCCGTTCGGTCTTAACGCCCGCCAGACCAACTCCTGGTTCTCGATCGGCGGCGGCAACGAGCTGCTCAACGAATTCCTCGCCGGCCACGGTCTCTACGCGCTTCCGGCCGGCAATACCGGCGCCCAGATGGGTGGATGGTATCGCAAGGAGATCAACACAGTCGCCGACCTCAACGGCCTGAAGATGCGCATCGCCGGTCTCGCCGGCCAGGTGATGCAGAAGCTCGGCGTCACGCCGCAGCAGATCGCCGGCGGCGACGTCTATGCGGCGTTGGAAAAAGGCACGATCGATGCCACCGAATTCGTCGGCCCCTATGACGACCAGAAGCTCGGCTTCGTCAAGGTCGCCAAATATTATTACTACCCGGCATGGTGGGAAGGCGGCCCGGCCGTCCACGCCTTCTTCAACCTCGAAAAATTCAACGCCCTGCCGAAGAGCTACCAGCGCATCCTGAAGGATGCCTGCGCCAACGCCAACCAGAACATGCTCGCCCGTTATGACGCGCATAACGCCAAGGCCCTGCGCCAGCTGGTCGCGGAAGGTGCCGTACTGAAGCCCTTCACCCAGGAAATCCTGGAGGCGAGCTACAAGGCGTCGCAGGAAGTCTATGCGGATCTCAATGCCAAGAATGCCGCCTTCAAGAAGATCTATGACAGCCAGCAGGCGTTTAAGAAGGACGGCTATCTGTGGAACCAGATCGCCGAATACAGCTACGACACGTTCATGATGACGCAGCAGCGCAAGGGAACGCTGTAAATCCTCGAATACGGCTGAAACGGGAAGCCCGGACATGCGCCGGGCTTTTCCGCATTTACGAAAAACAAGAATTCGTCGGTTATGGGATGGCTTGGCTTGTTCTTGCCAAATCAATGCGCTTAACACGAGGCCGACAACCACAAGCGCGCCCTGGCGCGGGAGGATGAATGATGGATCGCAGGCATTTCTTCAAGAAGGCGACGACCGCCGGCATCGGCGCGGCGGCAGCGACGGCATTGGCGGCGCCCGCAATCGCCCAGGAACAGCCGAAGATCACCTGGCGCATGACCTCCTCCTTCCCGAAAAGCCTCGACATCATTTTCGGCGCCGGCAACGAACTTGCGCAGATCGTCCGGGATGCGACCGACGGCAATTTCAGCATCCAGACGTATGCTGCCGGCGAACTGGTGCCCGGGCTGCAGGCCGCCGATGCGGTCGCCAACGGCACGGTCGAGATGGCCCATACCTGCTCCTATTATTATATCGGCCAGGATCCGGCCTTCGCGCTCGGCACCGCCATTCCCTTCGGTCTGAACGCCCGCATGACGAATGCCTGGTTCGCCAATGGCGGCAATGATCTGATCAACGAATTTTTGGCGCCGCGCGGCCTTTACGCCCTGCCCGCGGGCAATAGCGGCACGCAGATGGGCGGCTGGTTCCGCAAGGAGATCGTCACGATCGACGACCTCAAGGGCCTGAAGATGCGCATTGCCGGGCTTGCCGGCCAAGTGATGTCGAAGGTCGGCGTGACGCCACAGCAGATCGCCGGCGGCGACGTCTATGCCGCGCTCGAAAAGGGCACGATCGACGCCACCGAATTCGTCGGTCCCTATGACGACCAGAAGCTCGGCTTCGTCAAGGTCGCCAAATATTACTATTATCCGGCTTGGTGGGAGGGAGGCCCTGCCATGCATGCCTTCTTCAACCTGGAAAAGTTCAATGCGCTGCCGAAGAGCTATCAGGCGATCCTGAAAACCGCCTGCGCGTCTGCCAATACCAGCATGCTTGCCAATTACGATGCGCATAACGCGGTGGCGCTGCGCAAGCTTGTGGCCGAAGGTGCCGTTCTGAAGCCGTTCAGCAAGGAAATCATGGAAACCTGCTTCAAGGCGGCCATGGAGGTCTATGCCGGCCTTTCCGAAAAAAGCCCCGCCTTCAAGAAAATCTACGACCACCAGCAGGCGTTCAAGAAGGATTCCTATCTCTGGGCGCAGGTGGCCGAATACAGCTACGACACGTTCATGATGATGCAGCAGCGAAACGGCGCTCTTTAGAGCCTGTCGGACAAAGCCGGACCCGGAATACATCTCCGGGTTTTTGCGGCCCAGGGCTTTGTTGATTGAAGGTTGCGGAATTAATTCCGCAATCTCATTGATTTTTGCCGCGCGAAAGCCCATATCAGCAATATCGAAATCTAAATCGAACTCACGCAGCGCCGTTTCGTGTGCGCTTCTTCGCGTTGATATCGATGGATGCCATTTGCCTCTCCTGACCGCGCATTTGCCGGCAGTGAGACCGGGCTGGTGGTCCTGGAGAGGTCGGGCAAGCCCGGCCTTTTTTGTTTTGCCACCCAAAACATCGGGCAGGGCGTCGTTTTAAACCGGAAGGGATATAGTTTGCAGGTTCTTGTCAGAGATAACAACGTCGATCAGGCATTGCGCGTCTTGAAGAAAAAGATGCAGCGCGAGGGACTTTTTCGCGAAATGAAGGCGCGCAGCGCCTACGAAAAGCCGTCTGAAAAGCGGGTCCGCGAAAAGGCCGAGGCCGTTCGACGTTTTCGTAAGCTGGCACGCAAGAAGCTGCAGCGCGAGGGTCTTCTGCCCGCGCCGAAGAAGGTTGTGCGCCCGCGCTGATTTCTGCTTTCTAATTCCCGAGATTTTACGCCCAAGACTTCAGGAAGGATGACCCCATGACCGCTATCAAGGAAGAAACGTCGGCCCCCACCAAGCTTTCAGCTCGGGAAAAGGCCGCCGTAACCAACGATGCAGCACGTGCGATCATTGCGGCCGAAGTGTCTTCACGGGAAGAGAAGACCGAAAGGTTGCGCCTGCTTCGCCTCCAGCGGGAGGCGAGCGAGACGAAAGCCGCGCCTGCCAAGCGCAAGGCAGCCGCCAAAAAAGACCACTGATCCATATTCAAAAAGCCCGGAAATCCTCCGGGCTTTTTGCTGCCTGCGTCACGCCGGCTGCAGCTTCTCCTCCTCGCGATCCGGCAGGGGCGGAAATGCGAGCGCAATCAGCACCGCCGCAAGCCCGACAAGGGCGGACCCGAAAAACAGCCAGTTGTAATTGTTGAAGGCGTCGAAGGCCCAGCCGCCGGCCAGCGGCCCGAAGGCCATGCCGATGCTTGACAGCATCGAGGCCGCGCCCAGCACGGTGCCGAGTATTTTCGCACCGAAATAATCCCGGGCCAGCACCGCATACAGCGGCATGACCCCACCATAGGTGCCGCCGAAAATGATCGCCAGCGCGTAGAAATGCGCAAGATCGGTCGCCATCGTATAGGCGGCGATCACCAGCGCCTGGATCATCAGGCCGATGATCAGCACCGGCTTGACGCCGAACCGGTCGGCCGCGAGACCGTAGACGATACGCCCGCCCAGCCCCGCCGCGCCCTCGACGCTGTAGATCGACACGGCCGCCATCGGCGCCACGCCGCAATACATCGCATAGCTGACCATGTGAAAGATCGGCCCGGAATGGGCCGCGCAGCAGGCGAAAAAGGTGAAGGCCAGCACGAGGAACTGGGGCGAGCGAAAAACCTTTGCGAGCGGCAGGCCGGCGCCTTCCGCCTGCGGACCGTCGGCTGCCATCTCCTCATCCGGCGGATTGCGGACCAGAAGCACGGTCGGCAGAAGAATGACCCAGGCACCGATACCAATCGTCAGCATGGCCATGCGCCAATCACCGAACTCGTCGATCAGGAACCGGGCGAGCGGCGAGACCGTCATCGGCGCCATGCCCATGCCGGCCGATACGAGCGATACGGCGAGGCTGCGGTGGTCGTCGAACCAGCGCATGGTGAGCGAGATCATCGGCGCCATGAAGGCGCTGGCTGAGAGGCCGACAAGGCAACCGTAGAGAAGCTGGAAGGAAAAGAGGCTCTGCGAGTGGCTGGCGAGCACCAATGCCAGACCGGCAAGGACCGAGCCGATCAGCACGACGATCCGCGTGCCGAACCGATCACTGGCCGCGCCCCACATGAAGCTGCCCAGTCCCATGACGATGAAATTGAGCGTCATGGCGCTCGATATCGCCGCATGAGACCAGCCGGTCTGGCGTGCGATCGGCTCCAGAAATACTGCGAGCGAAAACATCACGCCCATCGCCACGCAGCCCATCAAACCGCCGGCAAACACGATCACCCAACGATAATGATTGCGTTTCATCCTGCCCTCCTCCCAGAGTTTACAGGCGCCGAAAGCGCCACGATACAGCAAGGACGTGCACTCGGGAGGATTGCCGACAGGGATGTCGGATTATTTTTGAGGTGCGTCGCGGGTGTGAGCAATCACAAACGAAAAAGGCCCCGCACGCGGCGGGGCCTTCTGGATCATGTGCGATGGTGACGTCAGCTACCGCTGTTGGTGCGGTTACTGCCGACATTCGTGTTCATCGACGATGTCTTGCCGTCCGGGCTTTGCCCGTAATAGGTACCGCCAAGGTGGCCACCCGAACTGGTGTTCTCGACCTGTCGTTTTGCACGTTTGATGGCTTGTTGTACGTCACTTTTGCTCATGTCTGTCCTCCAGCTTTCAAGGTTGGTGACAGGGATCCAACCCCTAAAATCCGAAACCGTTCCGAAATTCCTTCATCAAAAATGAGCAGCCGCTTGACGGATAGGCGTCATCAGCCTATTTGGAAACGATCATTTCCGAATAGGATTTTGTCATGAACGTCGACATCAGCCTCGCCAGCGGGCGGACCGCCGGACGGCCGCGTGAATTCGATATCGACGAAGCGCTCGACAAGGCGATCACCGTGTTCAGCGAACGGGGTTATCACGGCACGTCGATCGCCGACCTGCGCGACGCGATGGGGCTGACGGCCGGAAGTTTGTACAAGGCATTCAAGGACAAGCATGCGATCTTCCTTGCAAGCTTCGACCGCTACAAGCAGGTGCGCAACATGCTTCTGGACGAGGAACTGGCGAAAGCCGAAAACGGGCGCGACGGTGTTTACCGCATGCTCGCCTTTTATGCCGAAGGCGCCCATGGCGACGGTGGCCGCCGCGGCTGCCTGGCGGTCGGTACGGCCGTCGAACTGGCGATCTTCGACGATGAGGCGGCGCGCCGCGTCGAACGTTCGATGGACCGTTTCGAAACCACGTTCGAGGCGCTGATCCGCCGGGGCCAGGAGGATGGCTCCGTCAATCGCTCGGTTGAACCCAATGCAACGGCCCGGCTGCTTCTGTCCGTCGTCCAGGGCCTTCGGGTTCTGGGCAAGACCAGCCCCAACCGCGAACAAACATTTTCCGTGGTCGACGTGGCGATGACGCTGCTCGACTGACCAATACCAGAGACTGCCCCAAGGATACCCCCAATGACCACCAAGTCCCCGGCGATCGAAGCGCCGGCAAACCACGGCCGGATGACGGCCGGCCTCACTTTCGTCATGGCCGCAGCCTGCGGCCTGATCGTCGCCAATCTCTATTATGCCCAGCCGCTTGCAGGCCCGATCGCCGCCGCAATCGGCCTTCCGCCGCACCTGACCGGCCTGATCGTGACGCTGACCCAGATCGGTTACGGCCTCGGTCTACTGTTCATCGTGCCGCTGGGTGATCTTCTCGAAAACCGCCGGCTGATCCTCATCATGATCGGAGCAACCGCGATCTCACTGGTTGCTGCGGGGTTTTCGAGCGCCGCCCTGCCCTTCCTGCTTGCATCGCTCGCCATCGGGCTCACCTCGTCGGCGGTGCAGATGATCGTACCCTTTGCTGCAAGCCTGACGCCTGAGGAACATCGCGGCCGGGTCGTCGGCAATGTGGTCAGCGGCCTGATGATCGGCATCATGATGGCGCGGCCGATCGCGAGTTTTGTCACCGGCCTCTCCAACTGGCATGTGATCTTCTTCGCCTCGGCGGCCGTGATGGTTGCGCTCGGCTTCATCCTGGCAACGCGTCTGCCGAAGCGCACGCCGCGAACGCAGCTTTCCTACGGCGGCCTGCTCGCCTCGCTCGGCACGCTTTATGCCACCCAGCCGATCCTGCGCCGCCGCTCTTTCTACCAGTTCTGCCAGTTTGCCGCCTTCAGCCTGTTCTGGACGGTCACGCCGCTGGTTCTGGCCGGCCCCGCCTTTCAGCTCGGCCAGACGGGTATCGCCATCTTCGCGCTTGTCGGTGTCGCCGGCGCCATCGCCTCACCGATCGCCGGTCGTCTGGCAGACCGGGATCTCAGCCGCCCCGCAACGGCACTCGGCATCCTTTCGGTCGGTGTCGCTTTCCTGATTACCCATCTGTTCGCCGAGGGATCCACGGCAGCGCTTGCCCTCCTGGCAATCGCCGCGGTCCTGCTCGATTTCGGCGTGGCGATGACGCTCGTCATCAGCCAGCGGGCGATCTACACGCTCGGTGCCGACCTGCGCTCACGGCTCAACGGCCTGTTCATGGCGACCTTCTTCGTTGGCGGCGCGCTCGGTTCGGCTGTCGGCGCCTGGGCCTTTGCCGAAGGGGGCTGGATGCTCGCATCCACGATAGGCGTTGCGCTTTCAGCCGTCGCTTTCGTCTACTTCCTGACGGAACCCAAGCCGCATCATCACAAGGCCTGAACGTCGCATAGCCTTGTAGCCCGCCTCCTGGCGGGCTACTTCCGCAATCTGCCGGCGCAGGCCAGACGGCCGGTTTATGGGTCTACCGGCTCCACTTTTTCGGAAACCAGGATCGCTAGCAGGCCGGGAAGGCTGCACTCGATCTCTTCGCGTCGCAGACGGGCGGCACGGCTGTTTCCCCTGTCGACCTGGCTTATCAAACCTGCTTCCCGCAATACCCGGAAATGATGGGTCAGGGTCGCTTTCGAGACCGGGAACCCGAAGGACGCGCAGGTGCGCTCCGTCGCCACCGGCGCCTGCGCCAGCTCGCGGATGACCTGCCGGCGCAGCGGATCGGCCAGCGCCGACAGGACGGAGCCGAGTTCGAGTGGTGTGCCGGAGGCGTTATCGGTATCGGACATCGTCATGAACCATAGGTAAGGTTTACATCGTACCTTTATCTCTGTAGGTACGATACGTGTCATACCTAATGGAGATTGCCATGTCGAGCAGCCTGTCCCTCCCCCTCACCGATCCCGACGAAAAAGCGCCTTTTGCCCTGGTGGGCGTCGCCCATGCCAGGCCGGACAAAGCCGATGCCCTTGAAGAAATCCTTCTGTCGCTCGTTGCTCCCACGCGGCTGGAACAGGGCGCGCTCGATTATCATGTCCACCGGGACCGCGACGCCCGCAATCGCTTCGTCTTTTACGAAACCTGGGCAACGCGCGCCGATCTCGAGCGTCATCTTGAGCAGCCCTATATCGTCGACTTCCTCAGCCGGCGGATGGACTATCTCGCCGAAGACATGCAGGTCACCTGGCTGAGGATGGCCAGTCCCTTCGCGTAACACGCTGCGGCTCTCGGCATCACATAAAACGACCTCGATCGTGTTCGAGGTCGAACACATGCCGATTCTTTCCCATCGATGGCCTCGTTCTCCAACAAACGAGGTCACCCATGAGACTGACAGCACTTTTCCTCACCCTTTCACTCTGCACGGCCGCCACTGCGATAAACGCCGCCGAACCTGTCGGCGTCGAAAAGATCAGCGTCGTCACTCAGGATTATCTGCGGCCGCTCGCGGTCACCGTCTGGTATCCATCAAAGGGTGACGGGCAGGTGGCCGAGCACGATTACGACAGGATTTTTGAGCCAGGCTCCGCCGCGACAGATGCGACGATCCGCGAAGGCCGCTTTCCGCTCGTGCTTCTGTCCCACGGCTCCGGCTCGCGCGCCGAAGGCATGGGCTGGATCGCCGTCGAACTGGCCAAGGCGGGCTACATCGTCGCTGGCCCGAACCATCCCGGCACGACCAGCGGCGATTCCACACCCGCGGCCACCCCAAAGATCTGGGAACGTGCACAGGATATTTCCACGCTCATCACGGCCCTGTCGCAGGACACACGCTGGGCCTCGTCGATCGATCCGGCCCGTATCGGCATTCTCGGCTTCTCTCTCGGCGGCTCGACGGCGATGGAACTGGCCGGCGCCCGCGGCGATCTTTCTGCCTACATCCGTTATTGCGATGAAAATCCCGAGATGATGGATTGCACCTGGTTTGCCGGCGGACGCGGTTATGCCGGCGGCGAACGGGTGGATGTCGCCCCGCTCGACCTTCACACCATCGACAAGACCCGCTTCGAGCAGCAGAACCGCGACGCCCGCATCACCTCCGTCATCTCGGTAGATCCGGGCCTCGCCACCACATTCCAGAAGCAAAGCCTCAAGGCGATCGACATGCCGGTGACGCTCATCAATCTCGGTGGCCCCGGCCATGTGCCGATGGCCGTACTCTCCGATCAACTGGCGAAAGACATTCCCGGCGCATCCTATCTGCAGGTCGAGGGCGCCGATCACTTCAGCTTCCTGCCGGTCTGCAAGCCGGGTGCCGCAGACTTCCTCAAATCCGTCGGTGAACTCGATCCGATCTGCGAGGACACGCAGCGCCCGCGGGCAGACATCCATGCGGAACTCAGCCGCCTCATCGTCGAGGCTTTCGGCAAGACGCTACAGGCCGGCAACTGATCTCGCGACGGAGGGCCGGCACCACCGGCCCTCCGTCATCCGATCCGCTTGTAAAAGATCGTCGTGTCGCAGAACCCACCTTCAGGCCACAACGCGTAATCGGGAATGACGCCGACACGCTGCCAGCCGAAACGCGGATAGATGTTTTCCGCCTCACTGCCGGTCGCCGTGTCGAGAACCAGAAGCGTGCGGCCGCGGCGGGCGGCTTTTTCCTCCACCGCCGCCATCAGCTTGCGCGACAGGCCGAGCCCGCGAGCCGAGCGATGCACGAGAAGCTTCATCAGGTCGCCGCGATGCGGCTGGTTGGGCTTTGAGGCCAGCCCGACCTGCACCGTGCCGACCACCCGCCCGTCGACCTCCGCCACGCCCAGAATGATGCCGCCCTTGTCCACCTGATCGGCGATATCGTTCCAGTAAACCTCTCCATCCTTCACCTCGAACGGCAGCATGAAGCCCAGCGACGCTCCGCCGTTGATGCAATCGGACAAGACCTCGCAAAGGTCATGAATTGCGGCACGCGCGCCTGTCGCGTCGAGAATGCGGATAGTGGCAGTCATGTCTGTTCCCTTTGTTCTTTCAGCGCCCACGGTTCAGGATCACCGCGTAACGAGCCGGATTGTCGGACGGATTGTAGAAATCGAAGGCGTCGCCGATATCCATGAACAGGCAGTCGCCCGGCTGCAGCCGATACGTTGCGTCGGCAAACACCATGTCGAGCACGCCTTCGAACAGCCAGACATGCTGGGTCATCACCCGGCTTTCCTCGCGCGGCGGAAAACTCACCCTTGCCCCGGCCGGAAACTCCACCTCGACGATATCGACGGGGCTTTGCATGCCCGGCGGAGACACCGAACGGCGCAGATATCCGGTTGCCGGATCACGCCACAGCCGCTGCTCTCCCCGCCGCGACAATGGCGAGAAGGACGTCTCTTCCGGCGCGAAAAAGGCCGACAGCGTCAGTCCCAGCCCTTCGCAAAGCCGCGCCAGAAGCGCCGCCGTGGGGCTTGCCTCTGCCCGTTCGATCCGCGAGATCATTGCGCGGCTGACGCCGGAGCGATCCGCCAGCTGATCGAGCGTCAGCCCGGCCGCGGCCCTCAAGGCTTTCAGTCGCTCGCCGATCGCGAGTTCCAGTTCCGCATCCGAATTTTCCATTATCAGAGATTTTCATTCCCTGATCGTGGAGTCAATCATTTGATCGGCCTGTCGGAAAATTCGCCGCGGTGGCGTTTGTGCGATAGCAAGCACACCGCCCGATAGGATAAGCAGGCTGACAGGTGGCTCGAGAAGCAGCGGCTTTCGGAGATTTTGCATGACGGCTCAGGCGCAGGTCAGAGTTTCTCCCCTCTCCATCGCGAGCATCATCCTTTCGATGACGATCGCCGCCATCGGCAGCGGCATCATGGCCACCTATGTGCCTTTCGTGCTGACCCAAAGCGGCGAGACCTGGGCCGCGCGCCTTGCCGTGCCGGCGCTCGCCTTTGGCGGCCTGCTCGGCTGCGTGCTTGCCGGACCGCTGATCCGCCGTGTCGGCCACGCCCGGCTGTTTGCCTGCTCCATGTCGATCGTCATCATTGGCGCAGTGCTCGTCGCGGCCGACCTTCCGGCCGCATGGTGGATATTCGCGCGCGCGCTTTATGGTGCGGCATCGAACGTCAATTTCATCATCGCCCAGAGCTGGCTCAACCATGCCGCCTCCAACGAATGGCGCGGACGGGCGATGTCCTTCTTCTACATGGCCTTCGTGCTTGCGCTCGGCGGTGGCGCATGGCTGTTCGGCCAGGTGCCGACCGACAGCAATCTTGCGCCGCTCATCGTCATCTTCGTCACCGCGCTCTCCATCATCCCGATCGGGCTCACCCGCCTGCCCAACCCGCCGGCGCCGGCCAGCGTCAGCGTCGACATCAGGATGGCGTGGAAGATCTCGCCCGTCGGCCTTGCCGGCGTTCTCGCATCCGGCGGCCTTTCCATGGTCGTGCAGGGTTTTACCCCGATCTACGCGACGCTGAACGGCGTCTCCCAGGGAGAGGTGGCCTTGCTGATGCTGGTCATGCAGACCGGTCTCCTGTTCATCCAGTATCCGCTCGGCATGATTTCCGATCGCATCGATCGCCGCGTCATCCTGCTCTTCACCTGCGGCCTGATCGTCATTTCGGGCGTCGCCGCGCTGATGGTGTCGTTCACCACCTTCATCCTGCTGATGATCGTCTTCCTCGTCTTCGGCGGGGCGGTGGAAACCGTCTATTCCGTCGCCAACGCGCATGCCAACGACCGCGCCGATCCGGGCGATTTCGTGCCGCTCTCCTCGACGCTGCTCGTCGCATGGTCGACGGCAGCGACGATCGTGCCGCTCGTCATCACCTTCCTCGCGCCGGTCACCGGCCAGCAGACCTTCATCTACGCGATCATTCTGGTGGCGATTGCCTATGGCGTCTTCGTCGCCCAACGCCTGAAGGAACGCGGACGGGCACCGGAAGAGGAGCGCGAAAGCCACGAGGTCCGAAGCGCCCAGATGCCGAATGCGGCGATCATTACCGAACCGGGGGCCGCGATCGCACAAGCGGAGGCGGCGCAGGCGCGCGACGCCTGACCGTTTCCCGGCGGCAAAATCGCGATAACATCCTCAACAAACCCTTATCTTTCCGCTTTGCGACGGCAAGCGGCGCTGATATATGCGCGAACCATGAGCACCAATTCCCGCACGCCGCTTGACCATATCCGCAACTTCTCGATCGTGGCCCATATCGACCACGGCAAGTCGACGCTCGCCGACCGTCTGATCCAGACGACCGGTGGCCTTGCCGAACGCGACATGTCCGAGCAGGTCCTCGATTCGATGGATATCGAGCGCGAGCGCGGCATCACCATCAAGGCCCAGACCGTCCGCCTGCATTACAAGGCGAATAACGGCGAGACCTATGTTCTGAACCTCATCGACACGCCCGGCCACGTCGACTTCGCTTATGAAGTCTCGCGTTCGCTTTCCGCCTGCGAAGGTTCGCTGCTGGTCGTCGACGCTTCGCAGGGCGTCGAAGCCCAGACGCTCGCCAACGTCTATCAGGCGATCGACAACGACCACGAGATCGTCACCGTCCTCAATAAGATCGACCTGCCGGCGGCCGAACCGGACCGCATCAAGGAACAGATCGAGGAAGTCATCGGCATCGATGCGTCTCAGGCCGTGCTGATCTCGGCAAAAACCGGCCTCGGCATTCCCGATGTTCTGGAAGCCATCGTCCACCAGCTGCCGGCGCCCAAGAGCGAAGCCGGCGAAAAGGGCCCGCTCAAGGCCCTTTTGGTCGACAGCTGGTACGACACCTATCTCGGCGTCATGGTTCTGGTGCGCATTCTCGATGGCGTGCTGTCCAAGGGCCAGACCATCCGCATGATGGGCACGGACGCGAAATACCAGGTCGAACGCGTCGGCGTGCTCACACCGAAAATGCTGGCCGTCGATTCACTCGGCCCGGGCGAAATCGGTTTCTTCACCGGCTCGATCAAGGAAGTGGCCGATACTCGCGTCGGTGACACGATCACCGAAGACAAGAAGCCGACGGCAAAAGCGCTGCCGGGCTTCAAGCCGGCCCAGCCGGTCGTGTTCTGCGGCCTCTTCCCGGTCGATGCCGCCGACTTCGAAGACCTGCGCGCCGCCATGGGCAAGCTGCGTCTCAACGACGCCTCGTTCTCCTTCGAAATGGAATCGTCTGCCGCTCTCGGTTTCGGTTTCCGCTGCGGCTTCCTCGGCCTGCTGCATCTCGAAATCATCCAGGAGCGCCTGGAACGCGAGTTCGACCTCGATCTCATCGCAACCGCCCCTTCGGTCGTCTATCAGCTGACGATGACGGACGGTTCGGAACGCGAGCTGCACAACCCGGCCGACATGCCGGACGTCGTCAAGATCGGCGAAATCCGCGAACCGTGGATCAAGGCCACCATCCTGACGCCCGACGATTATCTCGGCGGCATCCTGAAGCTCTGCCAGGACCGTCGCGGCATCCAGACCGAACTCACCTATGTCGGCAAGCGCGCCATGCTCACCTATGAGCTGCCGCTCAACGAAGTGGTGTTCGATTTCTACGACCGCTTGAAGTCGATCTCGAAGGGTTATGCCTCGTTCGACTACCATCTCGACACCTATCGCGAGGGCAACCTCGTAAAAATGTCGATCATGGTCAACGGCGAGCCCGTGGACGCGCTTTCCATGCTGGTGCACCGCTCGGCTGCCGAAAAGCGTGGCCGCGACATGGTGGAAAAGCTGAAGGACCTGATCCCGCGGCACATGTTCAAGATCCCGATCCAGGCCGCGATCGGCGGCAACGTGATCGCCCGCGAAACCATCTCGGCGATGCGCAAGGACGTGACCGCCAAGTGCTACGGCGGCGACGCCACCCGCAAGCGCAAACTGCTCGACAAGCAGAAGGAAGGCAAGAAGCGCATGCGCCAGTTCGGCAAGGTCGACATCCCGCAGGAAGCGTTCATTGCGGCGCTGAAGATGAAAGACGATTGAGGGCAGAAGCAGGCGCTTCAGCAAGCCTGCAATGACCACCGTCTCACGGCAAACGCCGCCCTAACGGGCGGCGTTTTACGTTCTGCAAAACGCAGACTTCACTCGGCCGCCACCCTGACGGCCGTGCGGGCACGCGCCTTGCGGGCGATGCTTTCGGCGAAAAGCGGGGTTTCGCGGTGGTTATGGTCGCCGCCGGCGGACTGGCGGGCGGCGGCGGCCTCGTCGAATGTCTGGCCGTGCCTGGCGATAAATTCCATGAACACATCCGTCGGATGGCAGGTGACGCGGTTGGTGTAGCGGGTGCGATTGCCGTTGATCGCTTCGGCGATCAGTTCCCAGATGACGTTGACCTGGGTGCGTTCGCCGGTCGGCGTGAACACGTCCGAGATCGAGTTCATCCGGCAATAGGAGGGCGTTGCTTCGTCGGCTACATAATGTTGGACGACCAGGCCCGTGCCGATCATCTCGACATTGATCGACATGCGGCGGCCGTCATCGGTCACGGTCGAGCCGGCGGCGATATGGTCGGGCGGGCAGCAGCGCTGATACTCGGCCTCCGGCAGATTGAAAAGCCAGTCGGCAATATCGATGTCCGCAAGCGGAATATCGATGTCGTGGGAATAGGCGGATTGGGACAGGAGCTTGTCGGTCAGAACTATCATCGTCGCTTCCTTCAATCTGTTTTTCTCCGCAGGGCTTCACGCCAATCCGCATATCGAGCGAAAAAGACGGCCTGACGGGAGGTGTTTCAGGCAAGCAGGACCACCGGCCTGCTCGTCAGGAAAACTTCCATCCGCGCCTTCGAACCACAATCATACATGGGGTTTTCGCCACTATCCTTGGGTTTATCCGCGTCCCTCCATGGTATGACGGCCGATCGCGAAGGATGAACTTGCGCCATTCCGCGCACCGTCGGCGACGGATGACATCTGCAAACCGCCCGTGCGAAATTGCCGCCACCGGGCGACCTCTTCGAGGGGCCTGCCGTCTTGATCCACCCTCCCCGACTGGCTACGACTTGAGGCCAGCCATTCCCGCCAGTCAGGATCGCCTCCCGTGCCGAGTTTCCCCTTTTCCGAAAAAGACCCGATCCAGTTTCCCGGCCCGGCGCCGAAACGTTCGGATGTGGTGATCATCGGTGGCGGCGTGATCGGGGTCACGACGGCGCTTTATCTGGCGGAAAAGGGCGTGGCCGTCACGCTGGTCGAAAAGGGCCGGATCGCCGCCGAACAGTCGTCGCGCAACTGGGGCTGGATCCGCCAGCAGGGACGTGATGCCGACGAACTTCCGATCGTCATCGAGGCGCGCCGGTTGTGGAAAGAGCTGGCGCAGGAATGTGGCGAGGATATCGGCCTGCAACAGACCGGCGTGACCTATCTCGCCAATTCTGCCAGGGACATGAACGGGTTCGACGATTTCATCAAGATCGCGGCACGGCACGGCGTCGATACGCGGCTTTTGAGTTCGGCCGAGACGGCAGCACTCATCCCCGGCATGGCGCGCACCTTCCACGGAGCGATGACGACACCGTCGGACATGCGGGCCGAACCCTCGCTTGCCGTGCCAGCACTTGCCCGGCTGGCCGTGCGCAAGGGCGCTGCGATCGTCGAAAACTGCGCCGCCCGCACCCTCGACATGTCCGAGGGCCGGATCAGCGGCGTGTGGACCGAGGCGGGGCTGATCGAGACCTCCAGCGTTCTGGTGGCCGGCGGCGCGTGGTCGTCGCTGTTTCTGCGGCGTCATGGCGTTTCCATCCCGCAGCTCAGCGTCCGATCGACGGTCGCCGCCACCGAGCCTCTGCCGGAGGTGCATGCGGGCGCAGCCGTCGACGATCACGTCGCCTTCCGGCGGCGGCAGGACGGCGGTTATACATTGGCGCCGGGCGGCGGCAGCGCGCTTTATGTCGGGCCGGATTCTTTCCGCCACGCAATCAAATATCTGCCCGCCCTGTTCGATAACCCCTTCGGCCTGCGCTACCTGCCCGCAGCCCCTTCCGGTTTTCCCGATGCATGGTCGACACCAAGACACTGGGCAGCGGACGAAAAGAGCCCGTTCGAGCGGATGCGCATTCTCAACCCCGCCCCCTCGCGAAAAGGGCTGCGGTCGGTCGAACGCGAATTCGCGCGGCTCTTTCCCGGTCTCGGTCCGATCCGGCTGAAAACCGCTTGGGCCGGCATGATCGATGCGATGCCGGATGTCGTGCCGGTGGTCGATCGCGTGCAGTCGATCGACGGCCTGTTCGTTGCCACCGGCATGAGCGGCCACGGTTTCGGCATCGGCCCGGGCATCGGCCGCGTGGTTGCCGATCTCATCCAGGGCAATGCCGTCGGGCATGACCTCACGCGCTTCCGGATGTCACGCTTTTCCGATGGCAGCCCGATCCGGCTCGGGCCTGCACTTTGAGTATTGAGGCCGACAGGTGATAGGCGTGGGGACAAAACAGACCTTCCGCTCAACAAAACCAATCCCTTAGATGGAATTTCTTCCCCGCTCTCTTGAGCCATGCCTACAATGCCCCCGTTCCGCTTCGGCTACACCGGTCCGCATAACCGGCGAGGTGGGACCGGTGATCGGGTGAGCCGTCCTTATGCAAGCGGAACATCCGGGGCTGCGCAGAAAATGGTCTGCCCCTGAACAAGGCGTGCGTGTGTCGCACACATACCGGTATGGCAGTCCGTAAGGACATAAGACCTGCCGCCGCAGACGGACCGGAGTTGCGCGGAAAAACACACCGAACGGGACACGCCGCGTGTCATTTATAAAAATTCAATTCGAGGCACCCGACGTG
>UBNQ01000005.1 GCA_900466875.1 Hyphomicrobiales bacterium
GTAACCAATGAGATCACGCGGGGTATAGACAGGTATCATCGGATATCTTTCACTTGATCTGGAAAAACGGTGTCTGCCCATCCCGCATCCTGACATAGTCGATCGCGGCCATATCGGCATAATGCAGGATCAGGGCTTCGGCACATTCGTTGTGAAACGGCGCGTCTGTGGCATGCGTGGTCACCACGCTGACAACGCGGTCGTCGAACCCCAAGTCATGCAGGAGCATTCCAGCAACGACACCATGCGGCATCTGCCTGGATAACGGCCCACGCACGGCTCGCTCGCCTATCGGCTGGAAGAGGACCAGTTTGTCGATATCGTGAAGGAAAAGGATTTCGTCGAGGAGATGCGGGTCGAACGAGAGAGCCGAAAGCTCCTGATAGGCATTCGCAAGCGACCTGCCCAGATGTACCACATCATTGGTATGGGCCACGAGGGAATGCGACATCCCTGGAGAAACCGGAACTGTTTCCAGCACCGAAAAGCCGCTGTTTGCCCATAGGATCGCCCATGCCTCCACGATCCTGTCGGCCGAATGTAATGGGACCGTTTTCAGCCCTGTGAGAAGCGATCTGGCATGATCCCTGTGATTCTGTTTCACGACATCCCGCTTGAAAAATGCCATGGCTATCGTTCCTCCCGCACGTGGCCCGCCACAGGCATGCGTGCCCGCAGAATCCTCGAACTGCTGCTGTCCGTGATGAACAGTTCCTTGTTCTCGAAGCCCCCGAATACGACATTGGAAGGTGACGCCGCGGCAGGCACATCGATGAAATGCGTCAGCACGCCGACCTTATCGAAGCGCAGGACGCCGAGACCGGGCTGCGCAACAACGAGGCCGTCTTCGACGTCGAGCGCAAGCCCATCGGGGCCGTTGCCGGCCGACAGGTTGAGGAAGACACCGGCCTTGCTCACTCCACCATCCTTGACGAAGGGAAGTCGCCAAATGGCGTTCGCTCGCGTGACCGCCACGAACAGGCGGCTTTCGTCGGCGTTGAGAACCAGGCCATTGGGGCTGGGAATTCCGGACATCACACGTTCAAGCCGGTTCGTGATCCTGTGCCAGCGATAGACCGCGCCGACCGGATCCTGCAGGCCCGATTGCCCTTGATCTGTAAAGTACACCCAGCCGTCGCGGCCGAGCGTCAGATCGTTAAGGCCGCGAAAGCGTTCGCCACGATAACCGTCCGCAATCACACTTGCTCGTCCATCCGGATCGATCGCGACAAGTCCCATACGGTGATCGGCGATCAGCAGGCGACCATCGCCAAGAACCTTCAGGCCGCTGGGCCAGCCTTCATAAGACGCCCAGACAGATGACCGCCCATCCGGTTCGATACGAAAGATACGGCCAAAAGGGATATCGACGACGAACAGGTTTCCGTCACGGTCGAAGTCCGGTCCTTCGAGGAAGGAGCCGAGTGCGCGTCCTCCAAGTTGCGCGTCCGACCACGCGCTATGCCGAGCAACGGTGTATGCAGCCGGCAGGGCGAAGTAAGGTTCAGCCGTGATACGGATGGGCGGTTCTAGACAAAACATGGCCTTACCTCGCGAAGGAGCGCTGCCAAATGGAGTCTCTGTCTGCCTGAAAATAGATTCCGCTCTGGCCGACCTTGCGCTAGGATTTCAGCCAATACCGATGCCCAGCCAAGGAATGCCCGTGAAATCCCCCCGCACAGCGCCTGCCCAAAGCCGCCCACGTTCATTGGAGGCACGAATCTACGCGGTCTACGCATCGCTATCGCCGGCGGAGAAGCGCCTGGCGGACGTCCTTCTCCAATATCAGATGGATTTGCCGAGCTATACGGCAGGTGAGCTTGCCGATAAGGCCGAAGTGTCGAAGGCGACTGCTGCACGGCTGATCCGGACCCTCGGCTATGAAACATACCCGGATGCGAAGCGGCAGATCCGCGCCGATCAGCATTGGGGTTCGCCGCGCGGCGGACTGGCGGATCCCGATCAGGCGCCATCAGAAAAAGTGTCCCTTGCCCAGATAGTCCAGATGGACATCGACAATATCCGCACCACGGCTGAAGGCCTGTCCGAAAAGACGCTTGAGGAGGTCAGCGCTGCGATCGTCGCTGCACGACGTGTCTGGATAATGGGGCTTCGCAGCGGATACGGACTTGCTCACCAGGCCGCGCACTACATGACGCTGATGAAAAACGATGTGCAGGTTCTGCCCGCCGGTGGAGCCAGCTATTCCCACGAAATTGCCTCGATCGCCAAAGGCGACGTGTTGCTTGTCATCGCGTTTCGCAGAAGACCAAGGCTGTTGCCGACGATCATCAAGGAGGCGCGGGCAGCGGGCGCTATCACCGTGCTGATCACCGACCTCAGCGCCGCCGCCAGCGCCAAGGCTTCGAACCACGTCCTGCGATGCCGCTGCCAGTCGCCTTCGCCCTTCAACTCCTTCGTCGCAGCCACGACGATCATCAACTACCTGGCCTGGAGCGTGGCAACCGCCATGGGTTCGGAAAGCCTTGCCCGCTATGAAAAGATTGATCGTCTGGTCAAGCTGCTCGACGATGTCTCGACGCCTCAGACCAGTTCCGGGCGCTGAAGCTGGCTGACGAGCCGGGGCGTTCACTGGAAATCGTCCAGAACGAAAAGTCGCGTCGGCGCAGCCCAGACACCGCTCTTCGATGTCGACAACCCGCATCTGACCAGGGTTTCGGCCAATCCAACGGCAGCACTCACGCCATCGACAACAGGGATGCCGTGGATGCGTTGCAGATCGGCAGCAAATTCAGCCATGCCGGCGCAGCCCAAAGCCACGCCCTCCGCGCCTTCGGCAATGCCCTTGCGGATGAAAGCTGAAATTTTCTCAAAGGCACCGGTTTCGGGATTTTCGAGTTCCAGTACCGGAATGTCGGTCGCATAGACGCGACGGCAGCGATCGGCGAAGCCATAGCGCCGAATATTATCCTCGATGACCGGGGCCGATCGTGACAGGGTAGTCACCACGCAGAAACTGTGCGCCACCAGACTGGCCGCATGAAACGATGCCTCGCCGATGCCGATCACCGGTTTTGTCGCAACCGCGCGCGCCGCATCCAGGCCGGTATCGTCGAAGCAGGCAATGATATGCGCATCAAAACCTTCGGCTTCCGCCTTGACGATCTCCTTCAACAGGCCCGGCACCGAAAGGGCGCCGTCGAAAGGACCTTCGATCGCGGCCGGCCCGATTGCCGGCTGTCGACCGACAATCTCGGTGCCAGGGGCCGCGACCAGTCGGGCGGCGGCGGCGATGCGCTGTGTCATCGACGCGGTGGCATTGGGGTTGATGATCGCGATGCGCATCCGTGTCTCTCCGGGAGTTTTCAGGCCGTGACGAACTGGAGTGTCGGACGTTCGTCGATCAGATCGCCATAGGGGATCGCCGCTTCGGTCAGGTATCCGCCTGCAATGCCGGTCTGCCAGCGGGCATAGGCTTGCGGGTCGATACGCGGCGTCGTCCACATGCCGTTGGCACGATAGACATTTGCAAGACGGACCAGGAGGTCAGGAGAGAATTTCGGGAAGGTCCTTGTCAGAAAGTCGCGGAAGGTTTCCGCATCATTTGCCTGGATCCATTCCATGCCGCGACCTAGTGCCCGCGCAAACCGCGTATGGGTCTCAAGGCGAGCTTCGTCGATTTCGCCGACGGTATAATAGACGCTCCAGGGGATATTGCCGCCTTCGATCGCCAACGGCGCTACGATATGTCCGCCGCCGGCCGCTTCGAGCGTCAGCGCGGAAGGATAGTCGATCACCAGATAATCGCCCATGCCGCCGGTGAACAGATCGGTCAGCATCTTGCCGTCAAGATCCTGCACGAACCGCACCACAGCAGGATCGACGCCGTTTTCACGCAGTACCAGCTTGACGAAAAGACCGACGCTTGCGCCATTGCTGCCCTTCATGGAAATCACTTTTCCGGGCATGTCCTGCCAGCTGAAATCCTCGCGCTTTTCGCGCCCGACTATCGCCAGAGGCGCGCGCGCGGCGACCTGCGCAAAAGGAACGTAGCGTTGGCCGCGGCCGAGAAACATCGACGGCACCCAGATGCCGCCGAGCGCTGCCTGCGCCTTGCCGCCGGCGATGTCACTGAGCACCAGGTCCCAGGGAGACGGTACGCTGGCGGATACTTCGAGGCCTTCTTCGGCAAAGAAACCCTGCCAGACGGCGACATACTCCGGCAGATAGTTGAGACTGTGGCCGGTCGCGGAAACATGGAAATTCTGCATGATCGTCACTTCTTCTTGAGAGAAAGGCGTTCGCCGGTATCGACGTTGAACCAGAGCACGTCCTCGGATCGGTAATCCAGCGAGCAGGCCTGACCGATCCGCATGCCGGGATTGCCGGAAACCCGCACGAAAACGAGATCATGCTCGATCAGCAGCTCCTCGTTACCGGCCTTGTCCGTCATCAGACGGCAGCCAATGACGGTCTCGGCTCCGAGGCGCTCAACGACGACGACTTGAGCTGGAATGCGCCCCTCTCCTTCCACCCTGAGTTCGAGCTTTTCCGGCCGGATGCCGAAGGTCACCTCGCGGCGAGTCGGGATCTCCGCGCCATGGTCGACCGGAATCTGTCCCATAAGTCTGAGACCGTCCGGACGGACCGATGCGGGAATGAGGTTCATAGGCGGCGAACCGATGAATTTCGCAACGAACGTGTTTGCTGGGTTGTCGTAGACATTGTCCGGCGTATCGACTTGCTGCACCACGCCCTTGTCCATGATGATGATGCGGCTTGCCATGGTCATGGCTTCCACCTGGTCATGGGTCACGTAGACAAAGGTCTTGCCGACCTTGTGATGCAAAGCCGAGATCTCCGAGCGCATCTGGGTGCGGAGCTTGGCGTCGAGATTGGAAAGCGGCTCGTCGAGAAGATAGAGCTGCGGGTCGCGAACCAGCGCACGCGCCAGTGCGACGCGCTGGCGTTGGCCGCCCGAAAGGCTCACCGGCCGACGATCCAGCAACGGTTCCAGCTCCAGCTGGCGCGCGATCTTGAGCGTCCGCTCTGCGATATCGGGCCGTTTCATCAGCCGTTGACGGGCGATGATATTGACGATCGGCAGGTGGTACCATTTGCGGAACGCGTCCATGATCAGCGGGAATGCGATGTTTTCGCGCACCGTCATATGCGGGTAAAGCGCATAGGTCTGAAAGACGAAGGCGACGCCGCGCTTTTTCGGTTCCCACTCATTGGCGACCGCACCGTCGAACAGCAGGTTCCCGGTCGTGATCTCGCTCAGGCCCGCGATCATCCGCAGCAGGGTGGACTTTCCGCAACCGGAGGGGCCGAGAAGAACCAGGAACTCGCCGTCGTGAATGTCGGCATTGAACGCCTTGATGACGGTGTTATCGCCAAACGACTTGGAGATGTCTTTGAATGACAAAGCGGGCATGGATTATCCCTTTACGGCGCCAGTCGTCAGACCGGCCACGATCTTGCGCTGGATGAGGAGGAAAAAGACGATGGCGGGCAGGCTGAAGACAAGGGCAGCGCCCAGAACGGCAGACATCGGGGTCTCGTACTGTCCAACGAAGGAAGCCAGACCCACGCTTGCCGGCCACAGGTTCCGGTCCATGAGGAAGGTCGAGGCGAACAGGAATTCGTTCCAGCCGGCAAAGAACGAGACGACCGCCGCTGCCGCGATGCTGGGCATGATGAGCGGAAGGATGATCATCGTCAGCACACTGAACCGCGGGCAGTTGTCGATGATGGCGGACTCTTCGATCTCGTAAGGCACGGCGTCCATCGCGCCTTTCAGGACGAAACATGCGACTGGCAAGGAGAAGCCGACATTCGCGAGGATCAGTCCCCACAGGCTGTTCAGCAGACCGAAAGTGATGAACATCGCATAGAGCGGCACCAGGATGAGGGCTTCCGGCACGACCTGGGTCATGAACAGGAAGAAGCCCACCATGCCCTTGCCATGGAACTTGAACCGGCTCAGCGCATAACCGGCAAGCGAGCCGAGCGTCAGGCTGAGTATCGTTCCTCCTGCCGCGATCAACAGGGTGTTGAACAGCCACAGACCAATCGGAACATTACCCAGTTCGCTGACGAGGTCAGGAAAGTTCTGAAGCTGCGGCCAGGCAATCTGGCCGGTTCCGTAGAGCTGCGAGTTCAGGTTGAGCGCCGTGGTCGCCATCCAGTAAACCGGAAATCCGGCAACGATGACCAGCACGCCAATCAGCAGATATCGCAATGCCTTGATGAGAAGTTTCCGGGGCGCCATTATCGCGACATCCTTTTCATCCGCCGTTGTTCGGCAACGTAGTGTATCGCGGCAACCAGCAGCGCGAGGACCAGACCGACCGCGCCATAGGCGCTTGCCATGCCCAGTTCGTGACCTTCGAAAGCGGTTTGCCGCAGCTTGACGACCAGCGTGCTGGTCGAGCCGAGGGGCCCGCCTCCGGTGAGCAGGTAGATCACATCGAAGCGGCGGATCGACCAGACCGTGACCAGCAATGCGGCAAGCTGTACCGCAGGGCGGATGTGCGGCAGCGTCACCGCCCGGAATGTGCTGATCGGATCGGCGCCGTCGATTTTGGCCGCCTCGCGCACTTCTTCAGGAACCGATTGAAGCGCCGCCAGCACGACAAGCATCACGAAGGGCGCAACCTGCCAGACGGTGACCGCAAGCACCGAGCCGAGCGCATAATCGGTGCTCGTCAGCCAGGAGAACCGGCCAAGTCCGATCAATTCGGCAACCCGGTTGAGAATGCCGGACCGCTCGTTGAACATCCAAAGCCAGATCAGCGATGCAGCCACGCCGGGAACAGCCCAGCCAAACAGCAGGATCGCCCTCACCACCGATCGACCCTTGAATGGGCGATCGATCGCCAACGCAGCGATGAGACCGAGCGTGACACCGATGATCACGGTCAGAACCGTATAGACCAGCGTCACCTTCAGAGAGAGGTAGAAGGCCGGGTCTTCGAACAACCGTTCGAAGTTGCCGAGGCCGATGAAACGGCCCCGGTTCGGATTGATGATCCGTGTGTTGGTGAAACTCATGTACATCTGCCGCGCAAGCGGCCAGAACATGAACACCATCAGATAGATCATGGGTGGGAGAATGAAGGCATAAGGCACAAACCTGGCCATGCCGTTCCTGCTTTTCAGGCCACTCGCGCTCACGTCATACTCCCTTCCGATGCAGTCGGATCAAAACTGCTTGTCGACGGCGGCCTGAGCTTCGGCCAGCGCCGTTTTGGGCTCTGCGTCTGTGAGGATGACCTTTTCGACCGCCTGCATGACGAAGCGCATGATCTGCGCCGTCTCGACCTCATGTCCCTTGATCAGCGTGCTTCTGGAGGTTTCGGCAAGCTTGGCAAAGGTGGGAGCCCAGGGATTTGTCTTGGCATAGGCATCGCTGACCGGCACGTCTGTTGCCAGAGTGTCCGGACCGGATGCATCGCGCATGGCCTGCTGGCCGACAGGCCCCATCAGCCACTTCACGAAGGCGACGGCCTCTTCCTGATGTTTGCTGTGGCTGCTGACGCCGACAAAGATCTGCTGATGCGCGCCTGGATGCGGGAACGGCATCGGCGCCGAACCGAGCTCGCCGCTCTGCATCGCACCACCCGACGCGATGTTCAGCGTGCCGCCGGAATTGTCGATCGAGAATGCCGCGTGCTTTTCCTTGAATCGGGTGCGCTGCGTCGGCATGCTGTCGCCGATCGGCATGATGCCGGAAGCATAAACCTTCTTGAAGGCGGCAACCGCTTCGGCAGCTTCGGGTGTGTCGATCGTCAGCTTGCCGTCCGCGTCCACCCAGTTGACACCATAACCGTAGGCCCAGTTCTGGAAGTCCATGAACCAGCCGCTGAAATCGTTCATCTGGTGGCGGCCGGTGAACCCGATCACACCCGGGGTCGCGGCGGATGCCGCCTTGGCGGATTCGATCAGCTCGTCGACCGTGCCCGGCACCTTTGCCTTGCCAGCATCGAGCAGCGGCTTGTTGTAGATCAGGGCATAAACCGCACGCTGCCATGCGAGGCCATACTGCGTGCCGTCGATCTTGCCGTTCTCATTGGTCTTGTTGAGATTGATACCATCGGTCGCAGCCGAAAGATCGACCAGGAACCCGGCATCCGCGATCGCGTAGAAAAGACCTTCCTGCATCATCGCAAGATCCGGTCCCTGGCCTGCGCCCATTTCGGTCGTCAGCTTGTCGTTGAATTCGGCGGATGGGATAGCGACCTGTTCCAGCGTCACATTCGGATTGGTTTCCTGGTACTTGGCAACGGCAGCCCACAGGTTCTTGCCGCGCAGGGCATCCAGCCACTGCGAGTTGGCCAGCTTCAGCGTGACCTTTTCACCCGACTGCGCATGACTTTCCCCCGCACCAAGTCCGATGGTCAGTGCAAACGCGGTGATGGCCGCCGTGGCCAATAACCTGCGGCGACGAAACTTATCAAACATCATCATCTGTTCTCCATCTGGATTATTATTTTTGGCATTCACGTTCAGGCAGTGCGTCAGGCCTTTGTTTTTACCCGATGCACGGCAAGGGGGGTGTGATGGCTGAGGTTCTCCGAACCGGTTTCCGTCACAAGATAGCAGTCACCGACGTTGCAACCGGCAACCTCGGGCTCCAGCCATTGCGAATGCAGGACGAAAGTCATGCCCTCTTCCAGCTTATCGTGGTTGTTGGACTGGATGTTGTAATTGGTGAACTTCACCATCGAGACCGAATGTCCCACATTCGGGTTATGCGGCCCAAGCGTTGCCGGATAGACATGCATCAGCTTGCGACCCTGACGCTCCCAGTCCTCGTCGACGACATGTTTGCGCGGGACGAGCCGCGGCTTGCCGTCATCCTCCGAAACCCAGTTGTAGGGCATCGTACGACTGTCGGCCGAAGAGAGGTAACCACGGGCGATATAGGGGTCGAAGGAGGCATTGGCGACATCCGAGATCAGAGCACCGGGCTTCACCAGTGACGCTGCCTTTTCAACACCTTCGGTGCACATCTGCAGCACCTCTTCCTGCTTGTCGGTGATGTCGCCGACCGCGATCATGCGCGCGATCTGGGCAGTGTAGCCCTGGTAGATCACGGCCGAGATGTAGAGATTGATCAGGTCGCCGTCGCGCACGACATGGCCGTAAGGCTTGCCGCAATGCGTGCCATGCTGGTTGATGCCGATCTGGTAGCCATCGCCGCTCTCGCCGCCGCGTGACATCTGGGCATAGGTGAAGGCTGCATAGATCTCATAGTCGGTCACGCCCGGCCTGGTGACATGATAGGCAGCCTCGATCCCGATGCTCGCCAACTGGGCAGCGGCGCGCACGACGGCCTGTTCGCGCGGCGAGCGGATTTTCTGCATGCGGTCGATGATCGCGGCACACGGAACGTGCGAAGTCTTGGGCAGGCGCTTGCCGAGACCGCTCCAGTACCCTGTCGAGGTCGTGTCGCCGATCAGACCGATCTGCGCGGATGCGAAGCCTTCACGTTCGAGGAAGGAGGCAACCGCCTCGACCACCCTGTCGACCGTCTTGCCGGGGCGATTATAGGTTTCGCGCCCCCAGGTGCCGACCTGCCAGATATCCTCCACCAGCACTGGCTCTCCGGCGGGCGGCAGGATCACGGAGCTGCTGAAGATCGAAAACAGCGTCAGCGGCTTGTCGTCATCGGTCGGAATGACGAGGACGCCTTCCCGCACCCAGTCGCAGACATAGCGCAAATAGGAATTCGAGACGCGATAGGAGCCGATGGAGTCTGCATGGATAAGGATTACGTCGTGTCCGGCGACCACCGCTTCGCGCCGGATGCGCCGCAAGCGGTCGACGAACTCACTTTCCGGCAGCGGGCCTATCGGCTCGAAATCGAAGCTTGGCTTGAAACCGTCGAGCAGACGCTCGAAGCGGCCATGATCAGTCGAGAGGGGGGAACCTGAAAGAAGTGGAGCCGTCATCGAAATTCTCTTTTACCTGTCCTGTTGGCAAACAGTCTATCGATGAAAATAAATTTGCAAATAGCTTTGACAGACCATTGATTGCCCGTATTGATCAAATTTTGTGCAAATGAAATATTTGATCGATGCGGGATACAAAAAGCGTCAAATGGAGTTGGAATCCGCCCCTCCAATCTCTTGTATAATCTGCAATATTCGAATTTTCTCATTACTTTTCATGAAAAAAATTCTCTTTCTTTCCTGGAAATTCACGCAAAAACCCGCTGGATCGTGCCGTATAATTCATCATCATCGATACAGTTAGCACGTGAAGCCAGTTGTCTTGGCTTTGAAAAATAAATTCCCACCTCCGGAAATTTCCACCGATCTGGCATGAAGACGATCAGATTATGGGCGTAGAGAGGTGCTATTTTGGATGAGACTGCAGGCAGGAAAGCTGAACAGCCTCAGAGTTTCGCCCACCTGGGGTCAAATCCCTTTCGAGCTGCGGCCGCTTATGGCATGGCCTGCAAATAGGGAACGTGACCAATCCCCACAGCATGCACGAGGACCTCTGCCTTTATTCGATCGCAAATTTTCGCCGGGAACCGCACCGGATTTGCCGGACTCTGACCTCCAGGCGGTCGGAGCCGACGGTGGCGGCGAGCCGGCCTCCCAAGCGATATGGCCGCGAGGCGTTCGCTTATATTCGCATTGCGGAGTGCGGCTACCCTTCAAATCATGGTTCGTTTGTCAACAAACGCCCCATCTGGTTCGAGCACAAGCGCGATGAGCCCGAATATGCGGCAAAACGTCAGGACGTTGGCGCGCAAATTTGCACACCGACCTCAATGACACAGATAACTGATTGATAATAAGTGGTTTTTGAAAACCAACCTCAGTCATTACGTTTGATAATTACAGTGATCCGATAAATTCAATTCTTTAAACGTCACATCTCTGCCACAAAGTCTGCAGGCGCTTCCTTAGAAGTGAAAAGCAAATTCAGATCAATAACTTGAGGCAATCTCACATCGAAATTGCATTCGATCAATTGTGCTTATCAAAAACAAAAGGAGCTCCTCCGAAGAAATATTTTTTAACGGCACAAGAAATTGCTCCATTTTCTGGAGCATTACTGGGGAGAGAGCAAATTATGCTAGCTATTCTTGGGTTAATAACAATCCTTGTATTGTTGATAGTGATATTGACAAACAAGCTGTCGCCACTGGTTGCCCTCATCGTGATCCCGATCATCGCATCGCTGATTGGTGGATTCGGGGCTGAAACCGCGACATTCATCGTCAGCGGCGTCAAGAACATCGCGCCGACAGCAGCGATGTTCGTCTTTGCCATCGTCTTCTTCGGCGTATTGACCGACGCCGGCATGATGGACCCGATCATCGACCGTATCTTGAAGGCTGTCGGACTGAAGCCGACCCGTATCGTCGTCGGTTCCGCACTGCTTGCCCTGATCATCCATCTCGATGGCTCCGGCGCAGTCACCTTCCTCGTCACCATACCGGCTATGCTGCCTTTGTATGACCGTCTTGGCATGCAGCGTCGCATCCTGGCACTCGTCGTTGCCTTGGCAGCAGGCGTGAACTTCCTGCCCTGGACCGGTCCGGTCCTGCGCGCCTCGGCTGCATTGAACGTGCCGGTATCGTCTATCTTCACGCCACTCTTTGCCGTGCAGATCGTCGGTTTGATCTTTGTCTTCGCCGTTTCATGGTACATGGGCAAGCGTGAAGAACGCCGCCTCGGCCTTGGGTCTAACGCCACGGTCGCCGCCGCAGGCAATGGTTCGGAAGGTGCCTACAAGCGCGAACTGACCGATGCCGAGAAGGAAATTCGTCGCCCGCATCTCTTCTGGGTCAACATTCTGCTGGCGCTCGCCATCCTCGGCACAATGATCTCGGGTTATGTCGATGCCGCACCGATGTTCATGATCGGCACAGTGCTTGCGCTGATGATCAATTATCCGCAAGTCAAGGACCAGAAGGCTCGCGTCGATGCGCATGCCAAGGCCGCGCTGATGATGGCTTCCATCCTCTTCGCCGCAGGCGCCTTCACCGGCATCATGGGCGGAACGGGCATGATCAAGGCCATGGCCGCAGCCGGAGCAACCTATGTCCCGGCAGACCATGCACAGGCCATTCCCTTCATCACCGGCATTCTGTCGATGCCGCTCAGCCTGCTGTTCGACCCCGACTCCTACTACTTCGGTGTCATGCCGGTTCTGGCAAATGTCTATCACAGCTTCGGTGGTGATCCGATCCACGTCGCACAGGCCTCTATCCTTGGTCAGATGACCACCGGCTTCCCCGTCAGCCCGCTGACGCCAGCCACCTTCCTGATCATGGGCCTTACCGGCGTCAGCCTCGGTGAACACCAGAAACTGGCAATTCCATTCCTCTTCGCTGCCACGGTCCTGATGACCATTACCGCAGTGATCCTGGGTGTCATCCCATCCCCGTTCGGATGAGCCGCGCCCGCCTGATTTGAAATAAGGAGTTACAATTATGCGCACTATTCGCATCGGATCCGGAGCCGGATATTCCGGCGATCGCATCGAACCGGCGGTAGAACTCGCCGAAAAAGGTAACATCAACTATCTCGTTTTCGAGTGCCTGGCAGAGCGTACGATCGCAATTGCCCAGAACGCCAAGCTGAATGACCCGACCAAGGGCTACGACGCGCTGCTGGCCGAACGTTTCGAAGCGGTTCTGCCGATCTGCAAGAAGAACGGTATCAAGATCATCACCAACATGGGCGCTGCCAACCCGCAGGCCGGAGCCGCCAAGGTTCGTGAGATCGCCACCCGGCTTGGTCTTGGCAAGCTCAAGATCGCAGCAATCTCCGGTGACGACGTTGTCGATGCGCTGAAGGTCAGTGACACCAAGATCCTCGAAACCGGTGCGCCGGCTTCCAGCATGGCCGACGTGCTTGTGTCAGCCAACGCCTATGTAGGCGCTGCCCCGATGGTGGAGGCGCTCGCCAACGGCGCCGACATCATCATTACCGGCCGCGTTGCCGATCCGTCCATGTTCCTGGCTCCTCAGATCCATGAATTCGGCTGGTCGCAGGACGATTGGGACAAGATCGGCAAGGGCACGGCCGTCGGCCACCTGCTGGAATGCGGCGGTCAGGTCACGGGCGGTTATTATGCCGAACCCGGCAAGAAGGATGTCGCCGATCTCGCTCGCCTCGGTTTTCCCATCGCGGAAGTCTCCGAAGATGGCGCCATCGTCATTACCAAGGTCGAAGGTTCCGGTGGCAAGGTCACCGAGCACACCTGCAAGGAACAAATCCTCTATGAGGTCCATGATCCCAAGACCTATCTGACGCCGGATGTCACGGCCGATTTCTCGCAAATCACCTTCACCGAAATTGCGCCGAACCGCATCCGCGTCACCGGTGTCACCGGCCGCCCCCGTACCGATACCCTCAAGGTTTCAGTCGGCTACAAGGACGGTTACATGGGTGAGGGCCAGATGTCTTATGCCGGCCCCGGCGCTCTCGCCAGAGGCCAGCTTGCACTCGAAATCGTCAAGGAAAGACTGAAGATCACCGGCGTCAAGGCCAGCGAGCTTCGCTTCGACCTTATCGGCGTGAACTCGATCCACTCCGAAGTTCTTGCTCCGGCTCCGGAACCGACCGAAGTGCGTGTTCGGGTCACCGGCCGCTGCGACAGCCTGAAGGAAGCCGTGCGCATCGGCAACGAAGTCGAGACGCTTTACACCAACGGCCCTGCCAGCGGCGGCGGTGCAACGAAATCGGCCAAGCAGGTGGTGGCAATGCTGTCCGCGCTCTTCCCGCGCGACAAGGTCATTCCCGTCATCGAATATCTGGAGGCTTAAGACCATGAAACTCTTCGACATCGCCCACTCCCGCACAGGCGACAAGGGCAACATCTCCAACATCTCGGTCATCGTTTACGACCAGAAGGATTACGAGCGCGTCCGCGAATACGTCACGCCGGAGCGGGTCAAGGCGCACTTCAAGGGCATCGTCAACGGCGAGGTCGTCCGTTACGAAATTCCGACGCTCGGCGCGCTCAACTTCGTCATGCAGGATGCGCTCGGCGGCGGCGTTACACGCTCGCTAGCCTTGGACGCACACGGCAAGTGCCTGGCTTCCGCGCTTCTTGCGATGGACGTTCCGGCCAAGAACTAAGGTGCTGACGGCATGGACAGCCGGTCTTGCTACAGGCTGCCCATGCCTCTCCCGAAAGGAAAGATCCATGTCAAAAGTAGGTACAGTTGCGGCGGCCGTGGAACGGATCCCGGATGGGGCCGTGCTGATGATCGGCGGCTTCATGGGAGCCGGAACACCGCCTCTCCTGATCGATGAGCTGGTGCGGCAGGGTAAGAAGAACCTGACGGTGATCGCCAATGACACCGCCCGCCCCGGTGTCGGTATCGGCAAACTGATTGATGCCGGCCTCGTGAAGAAGGTGATTGCCAGCCATATCGGCACCAATCCGCAGACCCAGAAGCTGATGATCGCAGGCGAGCTCGAGGTCGATCTGGTTCCGCAAGGGACGCTGGCGGAGCGCGTGCGCGCCGGTGGTTCGGGTCTTGGCGGCGTGTTGACGCCGACAGGCGTCGGCACCACGGCGGCCGAGGGTAAGCAGACCGTCGAGCTCAACGGCGTTACCTATCTGGTCGAAGAGGCGATCAAGGCCGATATCGCCCTGATTTCCGCGCGCAGCGCCGATTATTCCGGCAACCTGCGCTATTCGCTGACCTCGCGCAACTTCAACCCGCTGATGGCGCTTGCTGCCGACCTGGTGATTGCCGAACCCGGCGAGATCGTGCCGATCGGCTGTATCGAACCCGATGCCGTCGTCACTCCGCATGTGCTCGTCGACGTGATCGTTGTGAAGGGAGCCGAGAAATGAACGACAAGGAAATCATCGCCCGGCGCGTGGCGCTGGAACTGAAGCGCGGCTCGCTGGTCAATCTAGGCATCGGCCTGCCGACCATGGTCGCCAACTACCTGCCGTCCGATGCCGGCATCTCGTTCCAGTCGGAAAACGGCATTATCGGCATGAGCGCCCTGCCCGACCCGGCTCTGGCCGGCGCCGACCTGACCGATGCCGGCGGCTCACCGATCGGCGCCCTGCCCGGCGCCTGCGCCTTCGATAGCGCCATGTCCTTTGCGCTGATCCGCGGCGGTCATCTCGATGTTACCGTTCTCGGCGGCCTGCAGGTCGACGAGGAAGGCCAGCTCGCCAACTGGATGGTGCCCGGCAAGATGGTGCCCGGCATGGGCGGCGCGATGGATCTGGTCTCCGGCGCCAAGCGCGTCATCGTCGCCATGACCCACACGGCCAAGGGTGCTCCGAAGATCATCCGGAAGTGCACCCTGCCTTTGACCTCGGTTCGCCGCGTCGACCTGGTGGTCACGGAACTGGCGGTGATCCAGCCGACCGACGAGGGGCTTGTGCTTCTCGAAACCGCTCCGGGCGTCACGGTCGATGAAGTCATCGCCGCATCCGAAGCGAAACTGCTGATACCGAAGGCTCCAGGCGTGATGGGCATCGCAGCCTGACCTGTCGGTTTGCGGGAGGTGCGTATCCTCCTCCGTCGCCCCTCCCGCTCCCTTCGTTCTCTCTCTCTTCTGGCTCCTGTCGAGCCACCGGAATGTCGAGGCGCGGCTCTCCTCTGCGCCACCATCTCTCTTTCACCGCGGATCCGGACCGGACGGTCGATGGGTCAGGCGGCAGGATCGGAAAAAGCATGACCAATATCGTAATCGTCTCCGCCGCCCGTACGGCGATCGGCAAGTTCATGGGTGGCTTGTCCACCCTTCCCGCAAGCGAGCTGGGCTCGATCGTCATCCGCGAGGCTCTCGCACGCGGTGGGGTCGAAGCGTCGGCCGTGTCCGACGTCGTGCTCGGCCATGTGCTGAGTGCCGGCCAGGGCCAGAACACTGCCCGCCAGGCAGCCGTTGCGGCCGGCATTCCGATGAGCGCCACAGCGCTGACCATCAACCAGGTCTGCGGTTCGGGTCTTCGTGCGGTTGCCCTCGGCGCCCAGTCGATCCTGGCCGGCGATGCCGATGTCGTCGTGGCCGGTGGCCAGGAGAACATGAGCCTTGCCCCGCATGCTGCAGTCCTGCGCACCGGCATCAAGATGGGCCCGGCCGAATTCGTCGACACGATGATCCGCGACGGCCTGTGGGACGCCTTCAACGACTACCACATGGGCATCACCGCTGAAAACGTCGCCGAGAAATACAATCTCACCCGCGAGGAACAGGATGCCTTTGCACTCGCCTCGCAGACGAAGGCGGCCGCCGCAATCGCAGACGGGCGGTTCAAACAGGAAATCGTTCCGGTGACGATCAGGACCCGCAAGGGCGATATCATCGTCGATACCGACGAGAACCCGCGTGCCACGACGCTCGAGGCACTTGGCGGCCTCAAACCCGCTTTCAAGAAGGACGGCACGGTGACGGCCGGCAATGCATCAGGTCTGAATGACGGGGCAGCCGCCGTCGTGCTGATGCGCGAGGACGAAGCTGCCCGTCGCGGCCTCACGCCGCTTGCGCGGATCGCCTCGTTTGCAACGATGGGCGTCGATGCGGCGATCATGGGAACGGGGCCGATCCCGGCCTCGCGCAAAGCGCTGGAACGGGCCGGCTGGAGCATCAACGATCTCGATCTGATCGAGGCCAACGAAGCCTTTGCGGCGCAGGCGCTGTCGGTCAACAAAGATTTCGGCTGGGATCCGGCCAAGGTCAATGTCAATGGCGGTGCAATCGCCATCGGCCACCCGATCGGCGCGTCAGGCGCGCGCGTGCTCGTCACGCTGCTGCATGCGCTGAAAGCCCGCAACGCAAAGAAGGGCCTCGCAACGCTTTGCATCGGCGGCGGCATGGGCATCGCGCTCTGCGTCGAAGCCCTCTGACATTTTTCGGGAACAGGAAGGCGGCGCCCAAGCCGCCTTCCTACTCTATGCGACGTGAAACGACGTTCGCTCAGTAGGCGATGATGGCGTCGACAGTCTCAACGCGCTGCAAACAGATCCCAGTGCCCGACAAAGCAGTCCGAGCTTTCCGCCCGCTCCAGTCTTGCCAACCGCCAGTCGTTTACATCCTCTTCCCCGACAAGCCCGGTCTCCATCGCCGCGGTCGCCATGCCGGAAACGAACTGCCGTTGCAGTTCCGCATGTATCGGACCGAGCTGCCACGGGCTCGGTGCCATCGAAACGTGGAAGCCGTGATCTTCCAGCAGCCGGCGCAGCGTCGGTGCGGCTGTCGGGCCGAGAGCCGCGCCAAATCCCTTGTCCCGCCGCTGATGGTTGTTGAACGCCGCGACAATCGCCTCGTCCATGGGATGATGATCATCCCAACGGCAGACCCCGTCATAGCTCAGCGCGGCGTAGAGGCTGACATCTGTCTGAACGATCTGCGCGATCAACCTTGCCAGAAATTTTTCCGAAACAAGATCGAACAGGGCCGAGCCGGTGACAAGCCGTGCTCCCGAGAACATGTCCGCTGAAAGGTCGCCCAAATGCGCTTCGACACATTCGATCCGCGCGGAAGCACCATGCCGGACCTGCCCTTCTGCAAGCAGCAGCGGGTCGTTATCGACGAACCGCCAGCGCCAGTTCAGGGCCTCCGGCGAAAGCGCGCGAAATGTCGATCCCGTGCCGGCGCCCAGATCGACAACAAGCGCATCCGCTCTCACTGCCGCCACATGATCGATCACATCCTTTCGCATGTCGCGATCACGCGCTGCATGATCGGCTGCCTCTCGCAGATCGAGCCAAAGCTTGTCGAAACCACTCATCGGATGCCTTCCAGGAAATCGGCCAGGATCTGCGCGCTCGCAGGCCAATCCGGCAGTTTCAGACCCGCGGCGCGCGCGCCGGCTGCATAGTCCCGTCGCGCTTGGGGATCATCGAGCAGCGTCGTCAAAGCCGCCGCAAAGCGATCGATATCGCCGGGTTCCACAAGCATCCCAGCTGCAGGTGGGAC
Source organism: Hyphomicrobiales bacterium (assembly GCA_900466875.1). GTDB lineage: Bacteria > Pseudomonadota > Alphaproteobacteria > Rhizobiales > Rhizobiaceae > Neorhizobium. The sequence goes on from UBNQ01000005.1 coordinate 17,889, forward strand.
CAGATCAGGGACCGCGCCGCCACGGCAGCCGACGATCGGCAGTCCTCGCGCCATCGCCTCGGCAAACACCATGCCGAAACCTTCGTAACGGCTTGCCAAGGCGAAAATATCGGCCCGGTCGTATTCGGCGTCGATATCATCGAGAGCGCCGGTCACGACAATCCTGTCGCCCAGCCCATGATCGGCGATCTGCCGACGCAGAGTGGAAGCCGATTCCAGATCCATTCCGTCGCTGCCCACGATACGGCAACGCCACGCTCGGTCGCGCAGCTGCGCGAGAGCGGCCACAAGCGTTGCATGGTCCTTGCGCGGCGTGAGAGAGCCGACGGCAAGGATCATCGGGGGTTCACCGTCGGCACTGCCTCGCGACGGTTCGGCGCGTTCCGTGCCCGGGATCGCCACACAGATCGCATCCTGCCGGACGCCGAAATCAGAGGCCAACGTACGGGCCGTCTCAGGGCTTGTCACGACAATACCACGAACACAGGCCAGCGCCGCAGCTTCGCTTCGGCAAAGTTCCTGCGCCCGTTCTTGCAGAATTCCCGTCTCCAGTGCCAGCGGATGGTGAACAAGGGCAACCAGTCTCAGCCTTGAAGCTTCCCGCCGAGCAATATCGGGCATAGCGCCAAATGCCAGACCGTCGACAAGAACAAGGCTACCGTCGGGAAGTCCGGAAAATTGCATTGCCGTTGTTTCGAGCTCGTCCCTATCGGGATCAGGAAACCCATCGGGCAATCGCAAATGGTCCACCTGCCAGCCCAACCTGCACAGCTCCCCGATCATCCGCCGGTCATAGCCATAACCGCCGCTGCGGATCTCTATGTCTCCGGGAATGGCAAAGACGAGATGCGCCACGTCGCTCAAATCGCCGCCTCGTACCACGCCCGCGCCACATGGCTCTCATGCAGCGTGATCTTCAGGCGCCGGATACGCGCACCGCCCGGCCCGAGTTCGCCGGCCTCGATGCGGTGGCGCAGGTCGTCGAAAATGTGTTTGGCCAGCACCTCTGTGGTGGTCACCTTCCCGCGAAATACATCCAGCTCGTCGAGGTTCTGATAGTTGAGCGGCGCAACGGCCTGCTTCAGCACCGTCGTCGCCAGACCGATATCGACACCAAGGCCGTTCTCGTCGAGATCCTCGGTCATGAAGGCCGCATCGACAACGAACGTCGCCCCATGCATCGCCTGGGCAGGACCAAAAACCTCGCGCGGCAGGCTGTGGGCAATCATCATGTGGTCGCGTACTTCGACAGCAAACATCGTCTGGGGATTCTCCGGTGTCAGATATAACGGATACGGTGGCACAACGTATCCGGATCAGAGAGGATCCGGATATAGCGGTCGGCGAGATCATCGAAAGCCGTCTCGCCGGAAATCAGATCGTCGAGACAATCATCCGCCAGAAGAGAGAGCGCTGTTTCAAGCCGCCTCGAAAGGGGCCATCTGGATCTTCTTGCCGCCGGCACGTGGCCGACCTGCGAACCGACGATCGACAGGCGGTGGCTGTGAAACCGTCCACCGAGGGGGACCACGGATGTCCCCTCTCCGTACCACGACATCTCGACGATCCTTGCCTCGAAGCCCGCGACAGCAATGGCCGTCGCAATGCCTTCGGACGTCGCCGATGCGTGGATAACCACATCGCTATCACAGGCCGACGTTTCCGCCTCATCGGGCAAGGCGAAGCGGCAACCGAACGTGTCGGCAAGCGCGCGGCGATCGGGATTGACGTCGACCAGCGTCACCCGCGTTCCCGGAATTTTCGCCGAGAGGAATGCGGCCAGCAGTCCGACAAGCCCGCCGCCGACGACGGTCACCTTGTCGCCGGCCAGTATGCCTGCATCCCAGATGCCGTTCAGCGCCGTTTCCATGTTCGCGGCAAGCACGGCACGCGCGGCCGGCACATCCTGCGGAACCGGGATCGCCATCACCGCCGGTACATTGAACCGGTCCTGATGCGGATGAAGGCAGAACACGGTCTGACCTTCCGGCCGTCCAATTCCTGCCTTGACGGTACCTACGACAGCGTAACCGTATTTGACGGGAAACGGGAATTCGCCGTCCTGCAGCGGTGCACGCATGTTTTCGCGCTCGCTCACGGGCACCGATCCCTCGGCGACGAGCGCCTCCGTGCCCCTGCTGATGGCGCCGAAGTGGCTTTCGACAGTGAGTTCGCCGTCGGAGAGAGGCGCCAATACAGCCTGCTTCAGTTCGACCTGCCGTTTTCCCGTCAGCCACAATGCGCGCGATGTCGTCATGTGGGGTTATCCGCCAATACCCGCGAAGGAATAGCGGGGTCCCGGTTCTCCTGAACGGCCGCGTGGCGGCGCCAGCGACGGGCGGCATGCGGCACGAGCGGGCTCAGGACACGCGGCATTCGCGCCTCTTCGGGAATGGCAAACAAGCCGAAATGTGTGGTCCAGCGACCAAAGCTCGTGGAGGCCGTAAACACGGTGAAGGGAATGGACAGGCAAAGGCCGACCACCATAGGCAAGGTCCAGAGCAGAGCCGTAATCCCTGCTCCCCACAAAAGACCGATGGCGAGGGTCATGCCGATGACCGTCTGCAAGCCCATGGACTTGAAGGCGGATGACCAGGACACGCCGAGCTGCTCGCGGTTCTGCCCGCTCCATGTCACGCACCGTCCGAACGGCAGACCGAGAAGAAAAACTGAGACATAGACCGCAATGATCGGCGCCATCAGCATCGAGGCGACGACTTCGACCAATGCGGAAAAACCGAAACGAAAGGGGCCTCCATAGCTGCGGACCGCACCCCTGGTCAGACAGACATCAAGCATGCCGGCAAGCTTGGGCGCGATGGACATGAAAAAGATCGCGGCGAAAAGGGAAAGGCCGAGCTGCAGATAAGTCGGATCGAAACTCGCCGACATGGCCTTCCAGGCGGCGGCGAAGGTTGCGGCAATCCAGGCTGGCGGCGCGACATACATCAATATCGCCTGCAGGACCTGAAACCGGCTGAGCATCTTCAGCCCGGGCTCGAACAGAAAACGCCAATACTGCATGTTTCCCTGGCACCAGCGCAGGTCTCGCTTGGCAAAGTCGGGGAATGTCGGCGGGTTGGCCTCGAAACTCTGCGTTTCGATCGGCAGCACCCGAACCTCGTAACCGCCGCGACGCATATAGGCGGCTTCCAGCTGGTCGTGGCTCAGCACATATCCGCCGAGCGGCGGTGAACCCGGCAAAACCGGCAGACAACAGTGGGCCCGGAATGCCGCGGTACGGATCAGGGCGTTGTGCCCCCAGTAGGGACCACAATCCGCATTCCACCATGCCGCCCCCATGGTGAAGGTGCGCATGCCGTGCCGCATGCCGAACTGGAACATCCGCGCAAAGCCGCTGGTTGCAGGAATGCCCACCACCAGCGACTGCAGAATGCCGATTTCCGGCCTTGCCTCCATCGCCGCAACGAGCCTTATGATTGCATCGCCGGACATGACGCTGTCGGAATCGAGCGGCAGAAAAAAATCGTAGTCACTGCCGTACTCATCGAGGAAATCATGGATATTGCCGGCCTTGTAGCCGGTATTGACCTCCCGCCGCCGATAAACGGGACGGCTTTCAGCGGGCAGGTTAATCGCTTCCAAAAACCGCTCGAAACCGATAATCTCCGCGCGCGCCACCGCCTCGTCGGATGTGTCGCTGAGAACGAAAATCCGAAAATGGCGCTCGAGGCCCGTCGCCTTCAAACTGCCGGCCATCGCCTCCAGCCGCGCCAGTGCCGGAAGCGGATCTTCGTTTCTCAGGAACAATGTCAGCGCCGTCCTTGACGAAAGCACCTTCGGCCGGCTGCGCTCACCCTGCGGGTAGAACGGATAGATGCTGCGCGCTGGATCTCCCGGCCCATGCTGAAGCAGCAAACCTATGACAGCATTCCAGAAGCCCAGAACCGTCCAGGGCATGGCCAGCAGGAAACCCAGCAGCATGATGGCTTCAAAGACATCGATCCCACCGGGTGAAAGGATGCGAAACAGCCCAAATCCCAGCGCTGCGATCGTCCCCACATTGAGCGCAAGCACGATGATGCGACGCACGGTGAGCGGCAATCCCGCATATCGGAAGCTGCCATGCAGCTCTGCGCCTCCCGGATGCAAGCGGTCACGCTCGAGGCCTTCGCCGGGAGTCGTCTCGGCGGGGGGCATCCGACTGGTATGCAAATCCATGGAAGCATGCTTTCGGTGAGTGTCCAGAAGCTAAAGTTAGGCGCCGGTCGCCGTTGAGCAAGACGGCGGATCGTTCAAAAAGGCGGCTTTCGTCGTCACGAACGGGTGATCTCAAGAGGAGCGACGGCGACTCTCTGGATTGGCCGCCGGCGGGCGTAACCCACGGATGCAACACAAGCGCAGGACAACTTCCTCCCTCCGCAAACCGGGATCTCACTAAGTGTAAAGCGTCCTAGAAACCAGCTTCACGGAAAAGAACCATGAGAACACGCCGCCACGCGCGTTCGGCAAAACTTACGCCTTTGGCATCGATCAGCATCACACCTTGCACCGATCGCGATGGGAAAAGGGAGGCGCTATCGACGCTTGCCACCACGGCATATTGGGCAGAGACAGGCACCAGTCTCTGCCTCCTTCCTTCATTGACCGCATGGACTGCAACCGCCCCATGATAGCGCGATGAGAGCTGCGGAACGTCTATCTCCCGTGCGCCCGCTTCCGCTATGGCGGCAAGTCTGATCGGAATTTTCGGCTGGGAAATGTCATCCGGGACAAACCAGCCGGAGGCGTCAACAGCAAGCCGGGAACTGTCATTGCCGGCCACATACCCCCTTGCGACGGACCCGGAGCCCGCCGAAAGAAAGGCGATCTGCTCGCTGCGGCCGACCCATTGTCCGGCCAGTATTTCGGGATTGATCTCGGTGATGGTGCCGTCGAACGGCGCTTTCACGATCAGCGCCGATCTGCGCTCTTCCAGCCCCTGCCTGCGGGCGCTAGAACTGCCAAGCTCGCTCTCGATGATACTGCGCTGGGCAAGATCGTCCGCATTCGCGCCGACCCGTGCAAGGCGCGAACGGGCAAGCTCGATCTCGACATCGGCAATCTTCAATTCCTCGGTGATCTGCGGCGCATCGATGACGAACAATACGTCGCCAGCCTTCACTGTCTGCCCCGCGGATATATCCAGCCGTTCGACAAGTCCCGGCTCCTGCGGATAGAGACGCACGAACTGCTGCGGATAAATGACGGCAGGTGCACTGACGCGGGTCGAAAGCGGAAGGAAAGCCAGCGCAACCAGCAGTCCGACGATCGAGACCGTCACATAGGTCCGGCGTGTCTTGATAATATCGCTGCGCATGGCCCACCATTCCTTCACTTCCATGATGACGGGGCGGATGATGAAAAAGCCGATCTCGACGACGAAAAGCAGGATGCCGAGCAGCTTGATGGTGAAGTGATAAACGAGCACCGCGATGCCGAGATAGAGGATCAACCGGTAGATCGCGGTGGCGACAGCATAGACGGTAAGGATCACGTCCAGCCGCGGCGGAAAGACTTCCGGTGCCGGATATCCCGGTCTGAAGAGAAATTCCCGCAAGCGCCAGCGCATGTGCCGGAAACTGCGCGGCTGCAGATTCTCGATCCCGAGCAGGTCGGCCAGGATGTAATAACCATCGAAACGCATGAACGGGTTGAGGTTGACGATCAGGCTCAACACCACGCCGGTTGCCGCGAGCACGAAGACGGCGCTACGCAAAGGCCCGTCCGGCACGAAGGCCCAGGCCAGCAGCGCATAGGCTGCGACCGTCAGTTCCACCAGCATTCCGGCGGAATCGATCCGCAGCCTTTGCCGGCGCGACTTCAGCTTCCATGCATCGCTGACATCGGTATAGAGCAGCGGCACCATGACCATGAAGGCGACGCCCATGGTCGGGATGCGGCAGTCGAACCGATGCGCCACATAGGCGTGCCCCAGTTCGTGCAAGCACTTGATGAAGATCACCGACAGGATCGAGATCGCCGCCCCTTCCAGCGAGAAAACGAAAGGAAACGTGCCAATGAACGCATCCCACTGTCGGGATACGAGATAGAGCCCGATCAATCCGGCAAAAGCGAAGATCCACCAGAACGGCTTGCTGAACAGAAACGCCACATAAGGCCAGGTCGCCCGGATGAACCGCTCAGGTCGCACCAGTGGGATCTTGAAGAACAGATAATTGTGAATGAGCCGCATGAACCACGAATGGCGCGGCTGCGCCTTCTGGTGCAGCGCTCGCCAGGCTCCTCGCGTCGGCTGCACCAGAAGCAGATTGTGCTCCAGCATGCGCACGATGGTTCCGATGTCATCGACGGACATGCGCTCGGTGAACTTCGCGTTGACGGTGCGCAAGAGAGCACCGACCGTCCTGCTGATATTCCAGAAGCTCAGCACCTGAAACATCTCGTAGGTAATGCGGAAAAAGCGATTGCGGATCGGGTCGAAAACCACCCAGGTCGGCGCGCCGGAGTAACTTGCGCCGACCCGCATGATCTGTAGATCCTGACGCAGGGCCGGCAGCGGTGCGTCCTGAGGCTGCCCGATCTGGGGTTGGGCAATCTGCGGCTGGCCGCTCATAGGCCGAACCGCTGGCGGATGACGGAAATCGGCTTGCGGAACAGGTAATAGGCGAGCGCGACCTTCTCGCCGCTGATCTGCGCCGTTCCGCGTATACCAAGCCGCATGCCGGGTTGCTCGCCGTCCAGCGCCGCATAGATGCGATAGGCCAGCACGTCGCCCTCAATCATCCTTGCCTCGAAGGAGGCTGCCACCACCTTGGCACTGGCCGGGTTCAGAGGATCGGAATCGAGAAAGGCCCTGACCTTCGCCCCTTTGGAGACCGCAATCGCATCCGCCACAGGCACATCGATGCGAAGCTGCATGCGGTCGGGATCGGCCACTTCCATGATCCGCTCGCCGGTCGTCACCGGCCGCCCGATCCAATCGCGTCTATCGGTATAAATGGCGATGCCATCGGCCGGGGCACGCACGTCCGAACGTTGCAGCATGTCGCGCGCATAGTTGCGTTTGGCGGCAGCAACGGTCAGTTCGCTGCGGGTAATGGCGAGGTCCGCGCGCAGCTTCGGGTCGGACACCGCGCCCTGCGTCACCTGCATGAGCTTGGCTTCGGCGACGCGCACATCCTGCTCGGCCACGGCCAGCTCGTTGCGCAGCATCACGTCCGACATTTTCAGCAGCGGCTCACCTAGTTTCACCACCTGGTCGGGATTGACCGCAATGCTGTCGATGACGCCGTCCATCGGGGCCGCGATGATGCGCGGCGAAATCGGCGCCACCTCGACCGGCGCCAGCACCATCATCGGCACGGGATAAAATCCGAGCGCAATCGTTGCCACCGCGGCAGCTGCAAGCAGCGGCTTCACCTTGATACGCCGCTTCAGCCGGCGTTCGCCGACAAGGGCTGACCAGGCGTGCGAATAGGCGCCGGACAGCCGGCGGGCGATCAGCAGATCCGGTTCGGTCCAGGGCACTTCCCGCGCCAAAACCATGCCGCCGAACACCGTGCCGTCACGCAGCTTGAGCGGCAGCCAGGCGATAAAGCGATAGGGGTAGTTCAAGTGCTCACCATCGTCCGGTGGGCAAAAGGCGGGCAGAACGAAATCGCAGGTCGCTCCGAGCCCCTTTTCGCTCCTCAGCGATTGCACCATCGCCTCGATCCAGCGGATACGCGGCGAGTTGCGGTCCACGCTGCCAATCGAGGTGACGGCCTTGACCATCAGGTTTTCCGCCTTTCCGGCGAGCGCAAACACCTGCCGGCACTTGGCGATGCGGATCGTTTCGTTGGCGATGAGGAAGGCGAGCTCGCTCACCGTCTGCGCCTGCCGCGCCTCCGCCTCTACTCGTAGAAGCAACTCATAGCCCTTGGATGCAGCAGAACCCGCATCCGCGGCGGCGGCCTGCGGCGGGCGAAGCGTGGCTTTGATATTCTGTTCCATCGCCTACCCCCCCGATGCGGGGTTGAATTCGGTCGGGCCACTCATGCCCGGCAGGATGCCCTTGGTGTTGCCGGTAAAGCGACCTGTCACCTTCACCGTCTGGCTGACCGGATCGACGACGGCTGCGATACGCGAGACCTCCGCCTCTCTCTTTTCGCCCGTCTCATCGATAATGATTCCGAAGCGCGTTCCGGGCCTCAGCCATTTGAGCCAATTGGACGGAAGAAGCGTCTCGATCTCGAGATCACCTTCGCTGACGATCTGCATCAGCGGCTGGTTCGGCTCAGGTGTCTCGTGTTCGTGGGCGCGCATGAAGGCGATCCGGCCATCGTAAGGCGCCCGGATGACGCAGCGGGACATCTTGCTCTGATAGGCCTCCAGCTCAGCCGCCGCCTGGTCGGTCTTCGCCTTGGACAGGCTGACCTCGAACGTGCCGACCGCCTTGGAGCGTGCCAGCCGGACGTTGTTTTCATGCGTGATCATTTCAGCCCGCAGCATTGCTTCGGCAGACTTCACCTGCGCTTCGAGATCGCGGCAGTCGAAGGCTGCGAGAATGTCGCCCTTGGCGAAATTCTGCCCTTCGCGAAAAGGCAGAGACGCGATCGGAAAGATCAGATCCGAACCGATCATGGCCTGGTTCACGGCCTTGACGATGCCACGGAGCGTCTCGCCACTGTCCTGCGCATGCACCGGAGCGGTGCCCGACGCAGTGACCACGAGTGCAAGGACAAGACCCGGTACGTTCAATGTCTGCACGTCGTACTCCCTTACGCTGTTATTCCGGATCGCCGCTATTTGGCTGCGATCACCTCGACCTTTGCCGGGCCGCCCGTATCGGTCCACATGGTGCGCAGCTGCATCGCCATCTGCTCGACGCTGGAACCGGTCGAAAGCCCGACCGGGAACGGGTCGACGCCGAGCGAGGCGTAGATATTGGCATAGGCGTTCTGCAGGTCCGCATAGGCCATATCGAGCTTGGCATCGGCCAGAAGTGCGTTCATCTCCTCGCGTATGAGGATCTGCTCGCTGGTCCGCTGGGCGCTCGTCTCGTCGCGCACCTGTTTCAGGATACGGTGGGAAACGTTGGAAAGCGCTGCGGCCGTGCCGTAGGACTTGTTGAGATGGGCATAGCGCACGCGGCTGATATGGACCTGCGTCATGATCGCCATGGCAACCGAGAGCGCCCGGGCGTCCAGCACTTCCTTCTGCGCTTCGATCTTGTCGGTAACGGCGGGCAGGCTCGCCAGCTTCATCGCATTGAAACTGATCTTGGCGCCCCAGGATAGCCAGTCATTGGTGGCGATGAACTCGTTGGAATCGTAGTTCGTACCGGCATAGACATTGAAGCCCGGCAGGATGTCGAGAAGTGCGGCATTGACCTCCTTCTCGTTGATCCGCGTACGATAGGCCACCTCGCGCATTTCCGGCCGGTTCTCTACCGCAATACGGAACATTTCCGGCATGCTGTCCGGCACGGCAAGCTTGGTCGAAGCCCGCTTGGGCACCGTCACGGTGAAATCGGTTCCCGGCGTGACATTCATCAGCGCCGCAAGCTGGCTCTTGGCAACCTTCAGCTCGCCTTCCAGCGTTTCGACTTCGCGCTTCACCTCGATCAGCTCCCGCTCATAGGTGAGCGCCACCAGAGGCGAGCTTTCGCCGCCCGATGACAGGCCGCGGGTATCGCGCAGCGCCCTGGCGACACGCACCTCGAGTGACCGCATGCGCCCGACGAGGCGCTGATAGCTGACCGCCCGCCAATAGGCTGTGCGGACGTCCTCGATCACCTTGTTGACGATGCGACGCTTCATCTCCTCCTGGATCAGCGCCTCGTCGGCCGCCTGCTTGGCGCGAACGTAGGAAAGGCCGAAATCGAGGATGTTCCACGAGAAGGTCAGGTCCGCGGTCTGGATATTGTCGTCGCGCGTCGAAGGCGTCGATGCATCGGCCTCGTTACGCCCGGCATATCCCGCACCGGCAACGACTTTGGGCAAGGCACTATAGGTCACGAGATCGGCTTCGCGCATTTTCAGCGCGGCTTGCATAATTTCGACTTTCGTGTCAAGGTTGTATTTAAGCGCTCTCGCCATCGCCTGGTAGAGATCGATTGAGCCGACGATCGGCTCCTGATTAGCTGTCACCCTCAAAAGCTTTTCATGTGCAAAAGTCGCGTTCGCCTCGGGGGTGAACGGTTCCGTCTTTACCGCGCAACCGCTTGCAAGCAAGACGGCCGGCACAGTCCAAATAAACGGGAACTTCACTGTGTCACCTCGTAAATCACTGCAACGAAGCCCCCAGCGAAAAGCAGGACAGGGAACGCACGTTTCCGACCTTTCATTCCTCTTCAACCCTGACATGGGGCAAAAAGGCGATCGGAAACCCAGGGCTGATTAATGATTTACGAATATGATTAACAAGCACCTAATACATTAGGGTCAATGCACGTGTGCCGCATTGGATTTTTCAGCTGTCGGATGCGCAAAATGAAAATCGCTTGCTAGATATCTCGAATTTGTACGTTTTTTTATTTATATTACGCAAATCTAAAATTTGTTCGAGGCAATTAGTGATTTGTAAACAAGCCAATCCTAATTCTGGGAACTCGTTAATCCGACGACCGTTTTCCGATCTGTTTTCATAAGGTCGGGCATCTGTCCGCACGGTTCGTCTGGGGTCTTGAAGCGGGAGACACAAGAATGAACGAGCACTTCACGCGCCCTAAAAAAGCGTCTTCGGCACATGAGAAAAAGAAGAAGTCGAAGAAGGGGGGGCAGGATCGGCTGACGTCGATGCTGATGGAGCTCGAGCAGCGAATTGCGTTCGATGCGGCCGGTGCCGCCACCGTAGATCAAGCCCAGGACGACCATGCAGCCGAGACCGGCGAGGCTTCGGATGCGGCCCACCACCAGGACGCAGGCGACCGCGACAGTGATGCGCTGACGAAAGCGCTGTCAGCCGTGCCGGAAGCAGGATCCGCCGCGACACAACCAGTAGATGAAATTGTAAAGCAGGTCGTCGTCGTCGACAGCTCCGTTCCGGACTATGAGAGCCTGCTTCAGGGCATAGACGGTGACTTCGAGGTCATCGTCCTGCAACAGGGCCGCGACGGCGTCGAACAACTCGCCGAAGCACTTTCCCACATGAACAATGTGGAACAGATCCACATCATTTCGCATGGCGACGAAGGCAGACTGTATCTCGGCTCGGCCGAGCTGACGATCGAATCCATGGCCGGCGAATATGCCGACGAGCTGCAGAGCTTGAAAAGCTCGCTCACCGGCGATGCCGACATCCTGATCTATGGCTGCGACTTCGCCCGCGGCGAGCTCGGCCAGAATGCTGCCCGCATGATGAGCTACATGACCGGTGCCGATATTGCGGCGTCAGATGATTCAACCGGCAATGCGGCACTGGGCGGCGACTGGGACCTCGAATACCGCTCGGGCGATGTGGCCGCAGCCGTATTGCCCACGCTCGATGCGCAGCGCGACTATGCCGAACTTCTGAACGTTCAGGCATCCGTCGGCAACGGCGCTCTTCTGGTTGTCTCCGGACGCACGATCTACAGCGTCGATGTCGTCACCGGCAAGGCGACGGCAATCACAACGGCCCCCGCCACGATCGGCGGCGTCAGCCTGAGCGCGACCTTGAATTCGCTTGCCGTCGATCAGGATAACGGCCTGATCTATTATGCCGACAGCAATGCGGTGACCGCCAACCGTGCCCTGTTCGCCTATGACTTTCGCAGCAACACGCATATCCTGATCGACAGCGATCTTACCGACAACGCTGCAGGGTCGAGCATAACCACCGGCACGGCCGGCGTCGGGGGCGGTGCTGCAACCTTCTATCAGGGCGCTCTCTATCTCGGTGTCGAGAATGTTACCGGCAGTGACGACCAGATCTACCGCATCACCTTTGGCTCCAATGGCCGCACGATTGCATCGGCCTCTGCTTTCGGTGCTGCCGTCACCGGATCGAACGATTGGGGCGATTTCGCCATCGACTCGACCAATAGCTACCTGCTCAGCATCAACGGCGCTGCGGCGACGATTACCCGCTACAATCTGTCGACCGGTGCGATCTTCGGCGCGGCACTGACCAACCCGAGCGGAACCACGCTTGCCCAGGGCGGCGGCGACCTCAACGGCAACACCTATCTCGTCGGGTCCTCGATCCAGCAGATCAACGCGACGACGGGTGCGGCAATCGGCTCGGCGATCACCATCACGACCAACGGCTCGACGGCGATCGGCCAGGTTGCCGATGGTGCCCGGTGGGTCCCCCCGACGGGTTCGATCGGCGACCGGATTTTCGACGACAACAATAACAACGGGACAAACGAGGCCGGTGAGGCAGGGATCGGGAATGTCACGGTTCAGTTGATCGACGACATAAACGGCAACGGCACGGTGGACACCGGCGACCGGCTTCTGGCAACGGACACCACCGACGCCAACGGCAACTATCTCTTCACCGGGGTTCTGCCGGGTCAGTATGTCGTGCGGGTAACCGATACCAGCAACGTCATGTCCGGTGCCCTGTCGACGACAGGAGGGGCGACCCGTTCGGTTGCCCTTGCGCTTGTCGGCGGGAGCAATCTGCTTGCAGATTTCGGCTACCTTGCCGCTCCACCCGTAGTCGACCTGAACTCCGGTCAGAACGCCCAGCAGATCATCACCAACGGCGGCGCTCCCGGCGGTGCCGGGTGGACCGCAAGCACTGGCGTCGGTGCCGGCGTCATCACCAACGGCGGTTATGCCTGGCAATCGGATGCCGTGACATCGGCGACATTGACGCAGACCGGGATCAGCGGGTGGAACAGCGGCCTTGCGGCCTCCGGGGCGGCACGGCTGACCTTCGAGATGGGCTGGAGCAATACGCTTCTGCTCGACAATACCATTCCCTCCACTCTTGATGTCTCCGTCGGCGGCGTCGTCTACGCCCGCATCACGACGGGGGTGACCGGCGGGTCGGCATCGAATACGGCGACGATAACCTATCTCAACGGTGCGACCGGATCGCCTGCGACAGTGACCGGTTCGACTGCGGGAAGCTGGACCCGGACACCGATAATCATCGACCTGCCATCATCGGTGGCAGCAACGGGCAATCTCGTTTTCACCTTTGCCAATCCCCCTGCCGGCACGCTGCTGGGCGGCAGCGACGATATATTCATCGACAATATCAGCGCGGTTACGGCCGTCGATGCAACACCCGGGCTCAACTACACGACGACCTATACGGAAAATGGCGCCGCCGTATCGATCGGCAGCACTACCGCGGATGTCCGCGACAATGACAGCACGACGATGCGGTCGGCCACTGTTGTCCTGACCAATGCCCAAGCGGGTGACCTGATGACGTTCGGGACCCTTCCGAGCGGCATCACCGGCACAGTCGACACTTCGGTCGCCGGCCAGATCACAATCAGGCTGTCGGGAACCGCGGCATCGGCCGACTACGCCAGCGCGATCCGCGGCATCACCTTCTCCAACACCAGCGAGAACCCGAACACGACGGCCCGCACGATCAACGTCACCGTCAATGATGGAGGCCTCACCTCCGCTGTCGCCACTTCGACGATCAATGTCGTCGCGGTCGACGACGCGCCGGTCAATACGCTGCCTGCGGTCGGCTGGACGACCAACGAGGATACCAGCGTGGCGCTGGCCGGCCTGTCGATCGCCGATATCGACGCCGGTACCGGCAATTTGACTGTCACCCTCAACGTAGCGACCGGCACTATCACAGCCGCGGCCGGTGCAGGCGTCACAATAACCGGCTCGACCACAGCGACCGTTTCGATTACCGGCACGCTTGCCAGCATCAATGCCTATCTTGCGTCTTCCGTGCCACTCTATGTCCCCGCCGCCGATGCCAATGGCACCGTCGTGCTGACCATGACGACAAACGACAACGGCAATACCGGCACCGGCGGCCCGCTGACCGATATCGATACGCGCAACATCACCATCAACGCCGTCAACGACGCGCCGGTGCTAGACCTCGACGGTTCCAGCGCCGGTTCCGGTTATTCGATCGGTTACACGGAAAATGCCGCGGGAGTGGCAATCGCCAATGGCAATAATACGGTCGTCGACGTCGACAATACCAATATGGCCTCGGCGACGATCGTCATCACCAATGGCCAGTCCGGCGACGTGCTGGCGGCCACCGGCACGCTGCCGGGCGGCATTACCGCAAGCTACAATGCCACCACCTACACGCTGACATTAAGCGGGTCTGCCACCAAGGCGGCCTATCAGGCGGCACTGGCGCAAATCCTCTATTCCTCGACATCAGACAACCCGACAAATGGCGGAACCGCCACTGGCCGGACGATCAGTGTGACCGTCAACGACGGCGCGCTTGCTTCCAACACGGCGGTAACGACGCTCGCGTTGACTGCAGTCAACGATGCTCCGGTCAACACCCTGCCCGCTGGCGGATGGTCCACCAACGAGGACACCAATGTCGCGCTGACCGGGCTTTCCATCACCGATCCCGATGCCGCGACCGGCTCCATGTCGGTGACCCTGAATGTCGCCTCCGGCACGATTGCCGCGACATCCGGCGGCGGTGTCACCGTGACCGGCTCGGGTTCCAGCACGATCGTGCTGACCGGCACGCTTGCCAATATCAACGCCTATCTTGCTTCCGCCGCGGCACCGATCTACGCCCCTGTTGCAGACGCCAACGGCTCGGTCGTCCTCAGGATGACGACCGCCGATAACGGCAATACCGGATCTGGCGGTCCCCTTTTCGCCTCCGATACGAGGACGATTGCGATCGCCGCGGTCAATGATGCGCCGATCCTCGATCTCGACACGTCCTCGACAGGCACCGGTTACTCGACCAGCTATACGGAGAAAGGCGCCGGTGCCGCGATTACCGGCGCGGCCAGCCTGATTACCGACGTCGACAACACCAATATGACCTCGCTCACGGTCGTCATTGCGAACGGACAGGCCGGCGATGTTCTGGCCGCGGGCGGCCTGCCGATCGGGATCAACGCCAGCTACAACGCCGCCACCTTCACCCTGACGCTCACCGGTTCGGCCACCAAGGCGGATTACCAGACAGCGCTGCAGGCGGTGCGCTATTCGACCACGTCCGACAATCCCTCGACCATCGCGCGCACGATCAATGTTACCACCAATGACGGGGCTGCCAATTCCAACACGGCAATTGCGACCATCAACGTCATCGCCGTCAACGATGCACCGATCAACACCCTGCCCGGCCCTGTCACCGTTTCGGAAGACGTGCTGACGGCAATCACCGGCCTGTCTGTCAACGATGTCGACAGCGCCAAAGTGACCGTCACGCTCACCGTGGTGAACGGTATCCTTTCTCCCTCGGCGAGTGCCGGAACGGTGACCGGATCAGGAACCGGGACGGTGACGATCGCCGGCACCCAGGCGCAAGTGAACAGTGTGCTCGCCTCGCTGCGTTACCAGGGAAATTCCGACTATAACGGTTCGGACACATTGACGATCGTGACGTCAGACGGATCGCTCTCCGATACGGATACGGTCGCGATCACCGTCACTCCCGTTGCCGATATCACGCCAGACACGGTGACGACCACCGAAGACACGGCCATCAGCTTCAACGTCATCACCGGTACGAATGGTGCAACGGCAGATACGTTCAAGAATTCCGGCCGCGCCGTTACCTCCGTCACACAGCCGCCCGCCGGCCAGGGCACCGTGACCTTCAATGCGGACGGCACGATTACCTATACGCCGACTGCCAATTTCAACGGCCAGACGAGCTTCACCTATACGGTCACGTCCGGTGGTGTGACAGAAACGGCAACCATCACCGTCAATGTCACCGCCGTCAATGACGCGCCGGTCAACACGCTTCCCGCCTCGGGCTGGGCAACCAACGAGGACACAAGCCTCGCGCTGACAGGCCTGTCGATCGCCGACGTGGATGCCGGCACCGGCGCGATGACGGTCCAGCTTTCGGTCACGGCCGGCGCGATCACCGCTACGTCCGGCGGCAGCGTCACGGTTTTCGGCTCGGGCGGAGGCACCATCACGCTCACCGGCACGCTTGCCAATATCAACGCCTATCTCGCGTCCGCAGCGGCGCCGGTTTATGTGCCGGTCGCCAATGCAAACGGTGGCGTAACGCTGACCATGACCACCAGTGACGGCGGCAATACCGGTACCGGCGGCACGCTGACCGATGTCGACACCCGCCCGATCACCATTACCGCCGTCAACGACGCACCGCTCAACACGCTGCCGGCCAGCTATTCCACCAACGAGGATACGTCGGTCGGTCTCACCGGCATCCAGATTTCCGACGTCGATGCCGCAACCGGCACGATGACGGTTACGCTCGGCGTCAATTCCGGCATCGTCACCGCAAGCGCGGCAAGCGGCGTGACCGTTTCAGGCTCGGGCGGCGGTACGATCACGCTCACCGGCACGCTTGTCAATATCAATACGTTCCTCTCCGGCGCATCGCGCCCGACCTTCATCCCGGCCGCCGATTTCAACGGCACGGTGACGCTGACCATGACCACCAATGATGGTGGCAATACCGGCTCCGGCGGCACGCTGACCGATGTCGATACCAGCACGATCACGGTCACCCCGGTCAATGATGCACCGATCCTCGATCTCGATGCATCGGGCGCCGGAACCGGTTTCACGACGAGCTATACGGAAAACGGCGCCGGTATCGCGATCGTCGATACGGATGTGCTGGTCGCCGATGTCGATAATGCCAATATGGCATCCGCCACGGTCGTCATCTCCAACGCCCAGGCCGGCGATACGCTGTCGATTGCCGGCCCCCTGCCGAGCGGCATCGCCTTCAGCTACAACGCCGCGACCTATACGCTGACTCTCACCGGCTCCGCCAGCAAGGCCGACTACCAGACGGCGCTGCAGCAGATTCGTTACTCCTCCAGCTCCGATGATCCGGGCTCGACGGCGCGCGCGATCAGCGTCTTCGTCAATGATGGCGGGCTCAATTCCAATACGGCGGTCGCAACCGTCTCGGTGATCCCGGTCAACGATCCGCCGATGAACACGCTTCCGGCTGGCTATACGATGGCCGAAGACGGCACCCTGTCCCTGAACGGCCTGGCGCTTACCGATCCGGATGCAGGCACCGGCACGATGACGGTATCGCTCTCCGTCAATTCCGGCACGATCGCCGCCGCCGGTGGCTCGGGCGTCACGGTTTCGGGTTCGGGCACCGGCACGATCACTCTCACCGGCACGCTTGCCAGCATCAACGCCTATCTGGCGGCCGGCGCCAGCCAACCGGTCTATACCCCGGTCGCTGACTTCAATGGTGCAGTCACGCTGACCATGGTGAGCAGCGACGGGCAGTTGACCGATACCGACAGCCGCACGATCACCATCACCCCCGTCGCCGACATTTCCAACGACACGGCGACGACAAACGAAGACGTCAGTGCAACGATCAACGTCAATGCCAATGACAGTTTTGAAAATGCCAGTCACACGATCACCGCCATCAATGGCAGCTCGATCGTGGCCAACGGCGTCGTTGCCGTGGCGAACGGGACTGTGCGCCTCAATGCCGATGGAACGCTCAACTTCACTCCGGCTGCCGACTACAATGGCCAGACCACGTTCACCTATACCGTCACGTCAGGCGGTGTGATCGAAACGGCGACCGTCACGGTCAACGTGACGCCTGTCAACGACGCGCCGGTCAATACCGTGCCGGGCGCCCAGGCCACCTCGGAAGATGCGGTTCTTGCGATCGGCGGCGTCAGTGTGAGCGATGTCGACGGCGGCGCTCTGACCACGACCGTCAGCGTGACGAACGGCTCGCTCTCCGTCACTGCGGGCGGTGGCGCGACGATCACCAATAACGGCACCGGCACGGTCACCATTGCGGGCACCGCCGCACAGATCAACGCGGCCCTGGCAGGCCTCTCCTATACGCCGACCGCTGACTACAATGGTCCGGCTCAACTCACCGTCGTCACATCGGACGGCCAGCTCACGGATAACGACGGCATTGCAATTACCGTCACCCCAGTCTCCGATATCGCCAATGACACGGTCACGACGCCGGAAGACACGGCGATCACCATCAATGCCGACGCCAATGACAGTTTTGAAAATACCGGTCACACGATCACGGCGATCAACGGCACGGCAATCGCTGTCAACGGTACCGTCACTGTCGCCAACGGCACCGCGCGCCTGAATGCCGACGGCACGATCACATTCACCCCGACCGCCAACTACAATGGCCAGACGAGCTTCACCTATACCGTCACCTCGGGCGGCGTGACCGAAACGGCCAGTGTTACGGTCAATGTCACTGCGGTCAACGATGCGCCAGTCAATACCGTCCCGGGCGCCCAGACGATCGCCGAGGATGGCACGATCACCTTCTCGGCCGCTGCCGGCAATGCGATCTCCGTTGCCGATGTCGACAATGGCACGCTGACAGTGACAGTCACCGTCAGCAACGGCGCCTTCACCCTCTCCGGCATCGGCGGACTGACCTTTACGGCAGGCGATGGCAGCGCCGATACCACCATGACGTTTTCCGGCACGACCGCGGCGATCAATGCCGCGCTTGCCGGTGCCATCTATGTGCCGACGCGTGATTATAATGGTGCAGCCCAGATCACGCTCACCACCTCGGATGGCGCGCTCACCGACACCGATACGATCGGCGTCACCATCACGGCTGTCGCCGATATCGCCAACGATTCCATCTCGACCGACGAGGATGTCTCCGTCACCATTCCGGTTCTGGCAAACGATACGTTCGACAACCCGGGCCGCACCATCACCGCCATCAACGGCACCTCGATCGCCAGCGGCGGCACGGTCACGGTCGCCAACGGCTCGGTTCAGCTGACCGCCGGCGGCCAGCTCGTCTTCAACCCGACGCTCGATTACAACGGCGTGACCACCTTCACCTACACGGTCACATCCGGTGGCGTGAGTGAAACGGGAACCGTCACCGTCGCTGTCGCCTCGATCAACACGCCGCCGATCAACACCATCCCGTCGAGCTACACGGTGCTGGAAGACACCGCGCTCGGCCTCATCGGCCTGTCGATTGCCGATGCGGATGCCGGCGCGGGAATGGTGTCGGTCACCCTCTCGGTCGATAGCGGACGCCTTAACGCCACCACAGTCGGCGGCGTCACGGCAAGCGGCAGCGGAACCGGACAGATCGTGCTTTCCGGCACCGTCTCCGCCATCAATGCCTACCTTTCCGGCACATCGCGCCCAAGCTTCACGCCTGCCGCCAACTCCATCGCCAGCGTCACGCTGACGATGACGACCAATGACAACGGCAATACCGGCGGCCCGTCGCTGACCGATATCGATACCTCGACGATCGCAATCACTCCCGTCAACGATGCACCCGCCGGCACCGACAAGACGATCACGTTGACGGAAGATGGAAGCTACACGTTCACCGCCGCCGATTTCGGTTTCACCGACCCGAACGATTCACCGGCCAACACGCTTTCTGCGGTCATCATCAACACGCTGCCGGCCAACGGCACGCTGTCGCTCGCCGGCGTACCGGTCACGGCCGGCCAGGTGATCAACGCCGCAAGCCTTGCCAGCCTCACCTTCACGCCCGCCGCCAATGCCAACGGCGCGGCACTCGCGTCCTTCACCTTCCAGGTCCGCGACAACGGCGGCACCGCCAGTGACGGGGTCGATACCGACCCGACCCCGAACACGATTACCCTCAACGTCACCGCCGTCAACGATGCGCCGGTTAATACGCTTCCGGGTGGCTTCGCCACCAACGAGGATACGGCATTCGCCCTGACCGGCATATCGATCGCCGACGTCGATGCCGGCACCGGCGATGTCACCGTCACCCTCTCTGTCGGCTCCGGCACGCTTTCAGCCACCGCAGGTGGCAGCGTCGCGATATCCGGCTCGGGAACCGGATCGATCGTGCTGACCGGCACGGTTGCCAATATCAATGCATTCCTCGGCGGCGCTTCGCGCCCGGTTTATACGCCTGTCGCCAACGCCAATGGCGCGGTCACGCTGACCATGGTCACCAATGACGGCGGCAATGCCGGCACCGGCGGCGCGCTTTCCGACACTGATACGGCAACGATCTCGATTGCGCCGGTCAATGATGCACCAGTCGGCGCAAACGCTTCGATCAGCACCAATGAGGACACGCTCTTTTCCGGCACATTGCCGGTCGCGACCGATGTCGATGGCGATACGCTGACCTATTCGGCCGGGTCGATCGGCCCATCGCACGGCGTCGTCACCATCAATGCCGATGGCACCTATACCTATGCCCCTGCCGCCAATTTCAACGGCACGGACACGTTCCGCTACCGCGTCAGCGATGGCACGGTTTCAGTCGAATATACCGTCACAGTCACAGTCAACGCCGTCAACGATGCACCTGTGGCTGCAAACGACACCGCCCAGGCGGCCGCAAACAGCAATGTCGCGGCAAACGTTCTGACCAATGACTCCGACGTCGACGGCGACACGCTGACGGTTTCCCAGGTCAATGGTGCGGCCGGCAATGTCGGTATTGCGGTTGCCGGCTCCAATGGCGGCACCTTCACCATCGGGCCTAATGGCGCGGCCGTCTTCAACCCGGGCACAGCCTTCGTCGACCTCGCCGCCGGCCAGACTCGCACGAGCTCGGTGACCTATCAGGTCTCCGACGGCAATGGCGGTGTGGCAACCGCAATCTTCACCGTCACCGTCACCGGCGTCAACGACGCGCCGATCTCAACGCCGATCGCCAGCCAGAGCTCGAATGACGCCCAGACGGTCTCGCTCAACGTGTCCGGCAATTTCAGCGATCCGGATAGCGGCGACAGCCTCACCTATAGCGCGACAGGACTGCCGCCCGGCCTTTCCATCAGCGCTGCAGGCGTCATCACCGGCACAATCAACCGCAGTGCCAGCGTCAACGGCCCCTATTCCGTCACAGTCACCGCCACTGACGGCTTGGGCGCAACGGCCAGCCGCAGCTTCACCTGGGCCATCGCCAATCCCGCGCCGATCGCCGGCAACGATGCCTTCGCCACCACGGAAAATACCGCGATAAGCGGCTCGGTCCTCACCAATGACAGTGACCCCGATGGCGATCCGATCACAGTTTCGGCGGTCGGCGGCAGCGGGGCCGGGGTCGGCGCTGCGGTGTCCGGCTCGAACGGCGGCACCTTTACCATCAATGCCGATGGCACCTATGCCTTCAATCCGGGCACCAGCTTCGACAATCTGGCGGCCGGCCAGACCCGCACGACATCGGTCATCTACACGATCTCCGATGGCCAGGGCGGCACAGCGACGGCCACCGTGACGGTCACCGTCACTGGCCAGAACGATGCGCCGGTCGCGGTCAACGACACGTTCACCACCAACGAGGATACCGCCGCCACTTTCGACGTGCGCACAAACGACAGTGATGTCGACGGCGGCACGCTGAGCGTCACGGCCATCAACGGCACGGCGATCTCGAGCGGAAATCCGGTGACTGTCACCGGCGGCGTGGTCTCGCTCAACGCCAACGGCACACTGACCTTCACGCCGAATGCCAACTACAACGGCAGCCCGAGCTTTACCTACACCGTTTCCGACGGACAGGGCGGTTCGACCGTCGCCACCGTCAACGGCACAGTCAGCCCGGTCGAGGATCCACCGGTTGCGGTCGATGATACATTTTCGACCAACGAGGATACCGCCGCGACATTCGACGTCCGCGGCAATGATTCCGACGTCGATGGCGATCCGCTGACGGTCACGCAGATCAATGGCATGGCAATCTCGCCGGGCGGCTCGGTCATGGTCACCGGCGGCACGGTGACGCTCAACGCCAACGGCACGCTGACCTTCACCCCGGCCCTCAATTACAACGGTAGCCCGAGCTTTACCTATACGATCTCGGATGGACAGGGCGGCACCGCGACCGCCACCGTCAACGGCACGGTCATCCCGGTTCAGGATCCGCCGGTCGCAGGCGCTGATGCTTTCACCACGGCGGAAGACACGTCGGTCACGATCTCCGTTCTCGGCAATGACAGCGATCCGGACGGGGACACGCTGACGATCACCCGGATCAACAGCACCAATGTGACGGCCGGCGACAGCGTGGCGGTCGTGGGCGGCACGGTCATCGTCAACGCCAACGGCACGCTGACCTTCAATCCTGCTGCCAACTACAATGGCAGCCCAAGCTTCACCTACACGATATCCGACGGTAACGGCGGGACGGTAACAGCAACCGTCAGCGGAACCGTTACACCGGTCAACGATGCTCCGGTCGCCGGTAACGACACGTTCACCACGCCGGAAGACACGGCGGTTACAATCAACGTGCGTGCCAACGATAGCGATGTCGACGGCGACACGCTGACCATTACCCGCATCAACGGCACCGCAATCGTCACCGGCGCCACGGTCTCCGTCACCGGCGGCACGGTAACGCTCAACGCCAACGGCACGCTGACCTTCAATCCGGCCGCAAACTACAATGGCAGCCCGAGCTTCACCTACACGATTTCCGACGGCAATGGCGGCACGGCGACCGCAACCGTCAACGGCACCGTCACGCCGGTCAATGATGTGCCGGTCGCCGGTAGCGACACGTTCAGCACGCCGGAAGACACGGCAACCAGCTTCGACGTGCGCAGCAACGATACCGATGCGGATGGCGATGCGCTGACGGTAACTGCCATCAACGGCACGGCGATCGCCACCGGCCAGTCGGTCACAATCACTGGAGGCGCGATACGCCTCGATGCCGATGGTCGCCTGAGCTTCACCCCGAATGCCAATTTCAATGGCGCGGTCAGCTTCAGCTATACGGTCTCCGACGGCAACGGAGGCTCTGCGACGGCGACCGTCAACGGCACCGTCACACCGGTCAACGACGCACCGGTCTCCGGCAACCTGAATGTCTCGACGCAGGAAGATACGCCGCTTGGAGGCACGCTGACCGCAACCGATGTCGATGGTGACGCGATCACCTTTGCCGCCGGTACGACGACACCCGCCAATGGCACGGTCACGATCAACCCGAACGGGACCTACAGCTACACGCCCAACGCCAATTTCAACGGCTCCGACACATTCAGCTTTGTTGTCACCGATCCGAATGGCGGCCGCAACGAATATACGGTCACCGTCACGGTCACTTCCGTCAACGATATCCCGGTCGGCACAACCCTGCCCGACCGCTCCGCCAACGACGGCGCCACGATCAATTTCGATGTATCGAACTTCTTCAGCGATGCCGATGGCGATGGCGATACGCTGACCTACGCGCAGACAGGTCTGCCGAGCGGACTGAGCATCAACGCTGCCGGCGTCATCACCGGCACGATCGACAGGAATGCCAGCCAGGGCGGACCGGCGAGCAACGGCATCTACACCGTCACCGTCACCGTTTCCGATGGCAATGGCGGCACCACGCAGCAGACATTCACGCTCTCGGTCTCCAATCCGGTACCGATCGCCGTCAACGATACAGCGACGACGCTGGAAGACACCGCCGTCACCATCAACGTGCTGGCCAATGACAGTGACCCGGACGGGGACCCGCTCTCGATCGTTTCGGCAACGGCCGCGCACGGATCGGTAACAATCCTCGCCAACGGCCAGATTTCCTATCTGCCATCCGCCAATTACAATGGCACCGACACGATCACCTACACCATCTCGGACGGCAATGGCGGCACCGCGACCGGCACGGTGGCGGTTACCATCACGCCTGTCAACGATGCCCCGGTCGGCAGCCCGATCGCCGATCGCACCCGCAATGACGGCGCCACCGACTCGTTGAATGTCGGCGCCTTCTTCACCGATCCGGAAGGCGGCGCACTCACCTACACGATCGATCCCAGTTCCTCGCTGCCGCCCGGCCTCCAGCTTGTCGGCAATACGATTACCGGAACGATCGCAGCGGATGCCTCCGGCCCGAGTGGCGAGACGGTCTACAGGGTCCGGGTGATCGCGACGGATGCGGATGGCGGTTCGACCTTCGTCGAGTTCAACTACACGGTCCTCAATATTCCGCCCATGGCCAATGACGACACGGCCGTGACCGACGAGGACACGCCTGTCGATATCGATGTGCTGGACAATGACAGCGATCCCGATGGCGACGCGGCCGAAGTCATCCGCGTCAACAACACGGTGCTGACGCCCAACGGCGCTGCGGTACAGACGACAAACGGCTCGGTGCGTTTGATCGAAAATTCGGATGGAAGCCAGTTCCTGCGCTTCACACCCAATTCCGATTACAACGGTCAGGAAAGCTTCAGCTACACGATCGATGATGGCAATGGCGGGGTGTCAACTGCAACTGTCACCGTCACGGTTCGTCCGATCAACGATGCGCCGACCCCAACCCAGCCCATTCCCGACCGCGTCCGCGCCGACGGCCAGTCGTTTACCTATGACGTGGCGGACTTCTTCACGGATCCCGATGGTGACAACCTGACCTTCACCATCACCGGACTGCCGGCCGGGCTGAACTACGATCCGGCAACGGGCCTGATCTTCGGCAATATCGACAAGAATGCCAGCCAGGACGGCAATAACGGTGTCTATACGGTTTCCATCGTCGCTTCAGACGGTACGACCTCCATCCCGGCGCAGACTTTCCAGCTGACCGTCACCAATCCTGGTCCAACGGCAAACAATGATGTCATCACGATCAGCGAGGACAATTCGACAACCATCAATGTGCTTGCCAATGATTCCGATCCTGACGGCGACCCATTGACGATTACCGCCGCCAATGCCGGAAACGGTACGGTCACCATCAATACAAACGGAACCCTGACCTATGTACCGGCGCTCAATTTCAACGGCGTCGACACGATCGTCTACACGATCTCGGACGGAAACGGCGGTGTCTCGACTGCAACCGTGCGGGTCACCGTCAATCCGGTCAACGACGCCCCAACGGCAAACCCGATCCCCGATCAGTATGACAGCGACAGCCAGTCGGTCACCTATGACGTCAGTCCCTATTTCAGCGATGTCGATGGCGATGCGCTGACATTCTCGGCGACCGGCCTGCCACCCGGCCTCTCCATCGATGCCGCAGGCCGGATTACCGGCATCCTGGCCGCCAACGCATCGAACACCGACCCTTACACAACAACGATCATGGCCTTGGACGGCAATGGCGGGACGGTTGTCCGCATCATTACCTGGTATGTCACCAACCTTCCGCCTAAGGCATTCGACGACAGCCTGACTGTGACCGAAAACACCTCTGGCAACGGCAACGTCCTGACCAACGACAGCGACCCGGACAATGATCCATTGAGCGTCGATCAGGTCGAAGGTTCGGCTGGCAACGTCGGCGTTGCGATTGCCGGCTCGAATGGCGGCACATTCCTGATCAGGCCAGACGGTACATACACGTTCAATCCCGGTGTAGATTTCGATGACATGTCGGCCGGCGATCCGCCGCGCACGACGACGATCACCTACCGCGTGACCGACGGGACCAATGTCGATACTGCGACGATCACCGTGACCGTCACCGGCGTCAATGACGCGCCGACAGCCGATGTCATCCCCAACTATACCCGCGCCGACGGCCAGTCACTGACCACGCATCCGCTCCATCTGGGCGCCTTCTTCCAGGATATCGACGAAAACGACACGCTGACCTTCAGCCAGAGCGGACTGCCGCAAGGGCTGACAATGGCTGCGGACGGCACGATCACCGGTATCATCGCCAATAGTGCCAGCCAGGGCGGCCTCAACGGCACCGGTGTCTACACGGTCACCGTCACCGCTTCGGACGGCAAGGGCGGCACGGTTTCGGAAACATTTGACTTCACCGTTACCAACCCGGCGCCTGTCGCCAGCAACGATACTGTAGAAACAGGAGAGGACCAGCCGGTTACCTTCAACCCGATTACCGGTGCCGGCACATCAAGCGGCGCTGCAGGCGCGGATATCGATCCGGATGGCGACACGCTTTCCATCGACACCTCTCCCAACCATGCGCCGGTTGCCGGAAACGGCACGGTCGTCGTCAATGCCGACGGCACCCTGACCTATACGCCGAATGCCAATTACAACGGCACGGACACGATCGTCTATCGTATCACCGATGGCCAGGGCGGCTACAGCACGGGCATCATCACCGTATCCGTCGACGCGGTGAACGATCCGCCGATTTCCTCCGATATTCCCAGCATGGAACGCAATGACGGCGAGACGATCAGCCTCGATCTCTCCGGCTACTTCGTCGACCCCGAAGGCGAAGCGTTGATCTACGTGGCCACCGGTCTTCCGCCGGGCCTGTCGATCGATCGCCTGACCGGCGTCATCTCCGGAACGATCGATCCTGACGCTTCTGGCCCGACCGGTGCAACCGGTTATCTTGTAAGAGTGACGGCGACCGATCCGGACGGCGGCCAGGTGTTCGAGGAATTCACCTATACAATCAAGAATATCGCGCCGAATGCCGAAAACGATGTGGCTTCGACCAACGAGGATACGCCGGTCGATATCGACATTCTCGCCAACGACACCGATCCGGACAACGACACGGACACGGTCATACTCGTTGAAGGCGTGAACCTCACCGTTGGCGGGCCGGCCGTCATGACCGCCAATGGCTCGGTTCAGCTCATCCTCAACGAAGCCGGGCGTGAAGTGCTGCGCTTCACTCCCAATACGAATTTCAACGGCACGGAATCCTTCACCTACACGATCGGCGACCGCAATGGCGGCACCGACAGCGCGACCGTGACAGTCACGGTCATTCCGGTCAATGACGCCCCGGTCGCAACGCCGATCCCGGATCGCACCCAGGTGGACGGCTCCGATTTCAGCCTCGACGTGCGTCCCTATTTCAGCGATGTCGACGGCCAGGCGCTGACGATCACGGTCACCGGCCTGCCTGCGGGACTGGAGTTCGATCCGGATACCGGGCTGATCCACGGCACGCTTGGCGCGGATGCGTCCAAGGGGAGCCCTTACACGATCACCGTTACGGCCAGCGATGGCACTGCGTCCGTTTCCGACAGCTTCGTTTTCACCGTCACCAATCCGGCACCGAATGCGGCCAATGATGTGGTCAACACATCCGAAGATACGGCGGTCACCTTCAATCCGATCAGCGGTGCCGGCACGGCAACCGGGAGTGTCGGGACCGACAGCGACCCGGATGGCGATCCGCTGACGATTACCCAGATCGACGGACAGACCATCGCCATCGGCCAGACCATCGCCGTCGCGGGCGGCAACATCACGCTCAACAACGCAGGCGGCAGCCTGACCTTCGTACCCACGCCGAATTTCAACGGCTCGGCCGGTTTCACCTATCGTTTGAGCGACGGCAATGGCGGCTTCTCCGATGCGGAGGTGACACTCAACATCGCGGCCGTCAACGACGTGCCCGTTATCGACCTCAACGGCACCGCGACGGGCGGCACAGGTAACCAGACATCGTTTGCCGAAGGCGACGCACCGATCCGCATCGTCACGCCGGATGCGGTCGTGGCCGATGTCGAGGGCGGCATCGTCTCGCTGGACGTCAACCTTTCCGGTTTTGCCGATATCGGCAGCGAGATCATCCACCTGAACGGCGCCATCGACATCGTCTTCGGCACGGCATCGAGCGGCACGATCGCGTTTGGCGGCACCACCTTCTTCTTCAGCTATGACGGCGCCAATGCGCTGCATTTCGAAAATGCCGCCGGCGCTTCCGTGCCGATGCCGAACGCCTCGGCAAGCGCGCTTTTGCGCGCCATCCAGTACGAGAACCGCAATGACAACCTGACGGCCGGCGACCGGACGCTGACCATCTCCGTCACCGACAGCCAGAATGCCACCGCCCAGGCAGTTGCCACCGTCAGCGTCGGTGCGGTCAACGATCCGCCGGTTGCCGTCAATGACACGGCAACGACAGGAGAGAACACACCGATCACGGGCGGTCCGAGCGTGCTCGGCAATGACAGTGATCCGGAAGGCAACACGCTGACGGTAACGGCCGTCGGCACCGGCGACCCGGGCGACGCGATTACCGGTTCCGGCGGCGGCACGTTCGTCATTGCCGGCAATGGCACCTATACGTTCGATCCCGGCAGCGAATTCGACGATCTGCAGGTCGGCAAAACCCGTACGACAAGCGTTTCTTACACGATATCCGATGGCCAGGGCAGCACAGCGACAGCGACGCTGACCATCACCGTCACTGGCGAGAACGATGCTCCCGTCGGCGGCAGCTTCACCCTCGATGCCACCGAGGACACGGCAGCCAGCGGCTTCCTGCCGGTGACGGATGCCGATGGCGATCCACTGACCTATGCCGTGATTGGCCAGCCGGACAACGGCACGGTGACGATCGGCACGGATGCCAGCTATACCTATGTTCCGGCCGCCGATTTTTCCGGCGTCGACAGGTTCACCTATACGGTGAGCGATGGCCGCACGACCGTGACCTTCACGGTCACGGTCAATGTCGCCAATGTCGAGGATCCGCCGGTCGGCGCGATCCCGGACCAGATCTACGACGACGCCGAGAACATCACGCTCGACGTCTCGCAATTCTTTACCGACGCGGATGGCGATACGCTGACCTACAGTCAGACCGGCCTGCCGGAAGGTTTGACGATGGCGGCCGACGGCACGATCAGCGGTGCGATCGATAGCGATGCCTCGCAAATCAACGACGGCATCTATGTCGTCACAGTGACCGTCAGCGATGGCCAACCGGGCGGCACGATCACCCGTGACTTCACCATCACCGTCTCAAACCCGCCGCCGGTCGCCCAGAACGACGCGATCACAACCGGCGAAAACGCTCCGGCCACGGGTTCGGTCTTCGGTAATAACGGCTCCGGTCCGGACAACGACCCGGATGGCGATGCGATCTCGGTCTCCGCCGTCAACGGCAATGCGGCCGGTGTGGGCACGAGCGTTGCCGGTACCGTCGGCGGCAGTTTCACCATCGCAGCCGGCGGCGGCTATACATTCGCTCCCGGCACGGATTTCGACGACCTCGCAGCCGGCCAGAGCCGTACGACCAGCGTGACGTATACGATCTCCGACGGTCAGGGGGGTACATCGACGGCGACCTTTACCGTTAATGTCACCGGGACAAACGATGCGCCGGCTGGCGCGGATGCGACGTTTGCCGCAACCGAAGACACACCGCTCAATGGCACCCTGCCGGCTGCGAGCGATGCGGAAGGCCAGCCGCTGACTTATGCTGCAGGCCTCCAGCCCGGCAACGGTCGCGTCGTCGTCAACACCAACGGCACCTTCACCTACACGCCCGATCCGAATTTCAACGGCACGGACAGTTTCACCTATACCGTCTCCGACGGCACGGCCACCGTCAGCTACACGATCACCGTCAATGTCGGGGCGGTCAACGATGCGCCGGCTCTGGGCAATGACACGTTCACGATCGACGAAGACGGCAGCGCGAGCCTCGATGTTCTCGCCAATGATCGGGATGCCGACAATGACCCGCTGACGATCACCGCAATCAACGGTCAGGCCATTGCCGAGGGCGGCAGCGTCGCGGTCACCGGCGGTTCCGTCACGCTTAATGCCGACGGTACGTTAAGCTTCGTGGCAATACCGAATTTCAATGGCCCGCTGAGCTTCACCTATACTGTCTCCGACGGCACGACGACATCCACCGCCGCGGTTTTAGGTCAGGTCAACGCGATCAACGACCTGCCCGTCGCCGTGGATGACGCGGCGACCACCGACGAGAACACCGCGATCGAAGGCAATGTCATCATCGGCAGCGATAGCGATGCTGATGGCGATACGTTGACCATTGCCGAGGTCGGCGCCGGCCCGAACGGCGTCGGCGCGGCCCTTGCGGGCAGCAATGGCGGCAGTTTCGTCATTCGCGCCGATGGCTCCTACAGCTTCGATCCGGGAACGGCCTTCCAGGACCTGCAGACAGGCGAAAACCGCTCCACTTCGATTACCTACACGATCTCCGACGGCAATGGCGGGTTTGACACGGCCACGCTGACCGTTACCGTGACCGGCGTCAACGACACGCCGACGGCTCCCACCCTGCCGCCGCGCGCCGATCAGGACGGTGCCGCCATCAACCTTGATCTCAGCAGCCAGTTCTCCGATATCGATGGCGACACGCTGAGCTACACGGTCACAGGCCTGCCCACCGGCCTCAGCTTCAATGCGGCGACCGGCCGGATCACCGGCACGATCTCGCCATCGGCTTCCGGCCCGACCGGCACACGCGACTTCACCGTCACCATGACAGCAAGCGACGGCAATGGCGGGTCTGTTGCCCGCAACTTCGTCTGGACGGTGACCAACCCGGTCCCGGAAGCGCAGGACGATGCATTCTCGATCGACGAAGGCGATACGCTGACCGGCAATGTGCTGGCCGACAACGGCAGCGGCGCGGACGCCGATGAAGACCCGCTGACCGTTTCGCTCGTCAATGGTCCGGCCAACGGCACGTTGACACTCAATGCCAACGGCACCTTCACTTATCAGCCGAACGCCTTCTTCAACGGCACCGACAGCTTCACCTACCAGGTGGCGGATGGAAACGGCGGCTTCGACACCGCCACCGTCACCATCAATATCGGTGCAGTCAACGATCCGCCGGTCACAGCCGATGATACATTCGCAGTCGACGAGGACGGCATCGCCATCATCGACGTGCTCGGCAACGACGGCGATCCGGATGGCGATAGTCTGGCCGTCACTGCCATCAACGGCCAGACGATCTCGGCGGGCGGTGTCGTCACGGTCACGGGCGGAAGCGTGACCCTCAATGCCAATGGCACGCTGACCTTCACTGCGGCACCGGATTATAACGGCAGCCCGTCATTCAGCTACACCGTCTCCGATGGCGCGATAAGCCGTGAGGCAATCGTTGCCGGCACGGTACGCGCTGTCAACGATGCGCCGGTCAACACGCTGCCAGGCAGCTTCACCGGCGCCGAGGATAGCGACCTGGCCCTCACCGGCATCGCGATCGCCGATGTCGATGCTGGCAATGCGACGGTCACTGTGACATTCGGTGTCGATGCAGGCTCGCTGATCGCCTTTACCGGCAACGGTGTCACGGTGGCCGGCAGCGGCACGGCCAGCATCACGCTGACCGGCACGGTCGCCAATATCAATGCTTGGCTTGCAGGCCCAACCGCGCCGATCTATCGTCCAGTCGCCGACAGCAGCGCCTCCGTGACGCTGACCATGACCACAAATGACGGCGGCAACAGTGGCACCGGCGGCCCGCTTGCGGCCACGAGCACGGCGACAATCCTGATCGATCCGGTCAATGATGCGCCTGTCGCCACAGATGAACGCATCTCGACCGCAGAAGACACGCCGGTGGCCGGCACGATCGCCGCCTCCGATGCCGACGGCGATCCGCTCACCTATGTGATCGCCACCCCGCCTGCCAATGGGCGCGTCACGATCGATGCGAGCGGCCGCTATACCTACACCCCCGGCAGCAACTTCAACGGGACGGACACGTTCACCGTCACAATTTCCGACGGCCAAGGCGGAACCACCACCTCGACGGTGACCATCGACGTTTCGCCGGTAAACCATGCGCCTGTCGGTTCGGATGCGGCAATCACCGTCACCGAGGACTTACCCTTCTCCGGCCAACTGCCGACTGCCACCGATCCGGAAGGTGCGCCGGTCACTTACGGGCTTGGCAACCAGCCGCAGCATGGCACGCTCACCCTCAACGCCAATGGAAGCTACACCTATCGCCCTGCTGCCAACTACAATGGCGCCGACAGCTTCGCCTATACGGTCAGCGACGGTACGGCGACCTCGACCTACACCGTCTCAATCACGGTTACGGCGGTCAATGACGCACCGGTCGGCTCGGACCTGCAGATTTCGGTCGAAAATGGCGCAACCGCCACCGGCAGCCTGCCGCCGGCAACAGACCCGGAAGGCTCAACCGTCACCTATGGCTTCGGGTCCGCAACGCCGGGCGCCATTGTCATCGTCAATCCTGACGGCACCTACAGCTATACGCCGCCCGCCGGCCTTGCCGGCCCGGACAGTTTCACCTTCACGGTCAGTGACGGTTCGGCGACATCGACTTACACGGTCAATGTCACGATCGGCCCAGCCAACCAGCCGCCGGTTGCCGCGGATGCGACGGTGGAAACGAACGAGGATGAAGCGCTTTCCGGTACTCTTCCCGATGCCAGGGATCCGGAAGGATCACCCGTCACCTATGCACTCGGCCGCGATGCGACAAACGGCACGGTCACGGTCAATTCGGACGGCAGCTATCTCTACACGCCGAACCCGAATTTCAGCGGCTCCGACAGCTTCACCTATATCGTCAGCGACGGTTCTGCCGCGTCCGTCTACACGGTGACCGTCAACGTCGCCGAAGTGAACGACGCGCCTATCGGTTCTAATACCAGCATCGCCATCACCGAAGACGTGCCGGCAACCGGAACCCTGCCGCGTGCGACGGATCCTGAGAACCAGCCGGTTACCTATGGCCTGGGCTCGACCCTTCCGGCCCATGGCACCGTCGTGGTCAATCCGGACGGAACCTATACCTACACCCCGGCCGCCAACTACAATGGCACCGATACCTTCACCTACACGGTGAGCGATGGCACTGCGGTCAACACCTATACGGTGAGCGTCACCATCAGCTCCGTCAACGATGCGCCGGTCGGACGCGATGACGCCGTCTCGACCAACGAGGACACGAGATATAACGGCCAGCTTCCGACGGCCACAGACGCCGATGGCGATACTCTGGTCTATGCCAAGGGGAGTGATCCCTCGCATGGCAGCGTCAGCGTCAACGCAAACGGCAGCTACACATACATCCCCAATACCAATTTCAACGGAACGGACTCGTTTACCTACACGGTGACCGATGGAACAGCGACGCGCAGCTACACCGTCACCATCACCATCAACGCAGTCAACGATGCCCCGACTGGTTCGAATGGCGCCATCAGCATTATCGAGGATACACCCTTCAGCGGCCGTCTTCCGGTCGCCACCGACCCGGATGGGGATGCGCTGTTCTACAGTCTCGGCCAACAGGCCGAAAACGGTACGATCGCGATCAATCTGGATGGGACCTATACCTACACACCAAACGCCGATTTCAACGGCACCGACAGCTTCACCTATACGGTCAGCGATGGCCGGATCGAGCGCAGCTACACGATCACCATCACCGTCGGCGCAGACAACGATCCCCCGGTCGGCGAAGATTTCGCGGTAACGATCGATGAGGACGATACGGCCTCCGGTCAATTACCGCAGGCCTCCGACCCGGATGGGGATTCGGTGACCTACGGCCTTGGCGAACAGGCTGAAAACGGCACTGCGACCGTGAACGGAGATGGCAGCTACAGCTATGTGCCGTCTGCCGATTTCAATGGCACCGATACATTCACCTACACGGTCACCGATGGCACCGCGACCGTGACCTATACGGTGACGATCACCGTCCGTCCGGTCAACGATCCGCCGGTCGGCGCGGACGATGCGGTCTCGACCGCAGAAGACACAGTGCTCAACGGCCGCCTGCCGGTCGCGACAGATGTTGATGGCGATACCTTGCGCTATAGCCTGGTGGGCCAGGCACAGAACGGCACCGTCTCGATCAATGCGGACGGCACCTACAGCTATGTACCGGATGCAGACTTCACCGGCACGGATCGCTTCACCTATTCTGTCGGCGACGGGACCGTGCTGCGCACCTATACCGTCACCATCACCGTCACGCCGACAAATGACGCGCCGATCGGCCGAGATGACACGGTCGAGACCAACGAAGACACGCCGTATGACGGCCAGCTTCCGGCGGCAACGGATATCGACGGCGACACCCTGACCTACGGCAAGGGCAGCGACCCGACAAACGGAACCGTCATCGTCAACGAAGACGGCAGCTACACCTATACGCCGAATGCGAATTTCACCGGGACCGACAGCTTCGACTACACGGTCACGGATGGCACGACGACCGTCAGCTACACGGTCAGCATCGTCGTCGGCGCGGTCAACGACCCACCCGTTGGCCAGGACGATGAAGTCGAGACCGACGAGGACACGCTTTACAACGGCCGACTGCCGGTCGCGACGGATGCGGATGGCGACCCGCTAACCTACGCTATCGGCACGCAGCCACTGCACGGTGCCCTGACGATCAATGCCGACGGAACCTATTCCTACAATCCGGCCAGAAATTACAACGGCACGGACAGCTTCACCTATACGGTGAGCGACAGCGTGGCGACCTCCACCTACACCGTCTCGATCACGGTCAATGCGATCAACGACGCGCCGGTCGGGTCCGACCTGCAGATCTCCGTCGCAAATGGTGTAACCGCAACGGGCAACCTGCCGCCGGCGATCGATCCGGAAGGCTCGCCCGTCACCTATGGCTTCGGCTCCGCAAGCGCCGGTGCCGTGGTTATCGTCAACCAGGACGGCAGCTACAGCTATACGCCGCCTGCGGGCCTGAGCGGTCCCGACAGCTTCACCTACACGGTGAGCGACGGAACGGCGACCAACACCTATACGGTCAATGTTACAGTAGGGCCGGCCAATCAGCCGCCCATTGCGGCCGATGCCGAGGCGGAGACAAACGAAGACACGGCGTTTAGCGGTCAGCTTCCGGATGCAAGTGATCCTGAAAATCAGGACGTTACCTATTCGCTCGGCCGAAATGCGACGAACGGAGCTGTAATCGTCAACGCCGACGGGACCTATACCTACACACCGAACCCGAATTTCAGCGGTACTGACAGCTTCACCTATATCGTCAGCGACGGCACCGCCTCATCCGTCTACACGGTGACCGTCACTGTTGCCGAGGTAAACGATCCGCCGGTCGGGTCCGACACGCGAATTTCGGTGACCGAAGATCAGCCGGCAACGGGAGCGCTGCCGCCTGCGACAGATCCTGAAGGGCAAACCGTCACCTACGGCCTTGGGACGACGCTGCCGGAACACGGATCGGTTACCGTCAACGAGGACGGGACCTACACCTACACACCGGCCGCCAACTACAACGGCACCGACCGGTTCACCTATACCGTCACCGATGGCTTCTCCACGACCACCTACACGGTCACCGTCACGGTCGCTGCAGTCAACGACGCGCCGGAAGGCCGTGACGCCACGGCCTCGACCGATGAGGACACCCGCCTCGACGGCACGCTTCCGATCGCCATCGATGTCGACGGTGACACCCTGGTCTATGGCAAGGGCAGCGACCCCGCCAACGGGACGCTCATCGTCAACGCCGATGGCACCTACATCTACACGCCCAACGCCAACTTCAACGGCACGGACAGTTTTGCCTACACGGTTACCGATGGCACCGCGACACGGACCTATACAATCACGATTTCCGTCGGCGCGGAAAACGATCCGCCGGTAGGCGCCGACCTGAACGTCACGATCGACGAGGATGGCCAAGCTTCGGGACAATTGCCGGAAGCCATCGATCCGGATGGTGACGCGCTGACATATGGTCTCGGCACCCAGGCGAACCATGGCACCGCCACCGTCAATGCCGATGGCAGCTACACCTATGTGCCGAACGCCAACTTCAACGGCACCGACACGTTCACCTACACCGTTCGCGACGGGACGGCGACCGTCAGCTATACGGTCACCATCATCGTGCAGCCGGTCGACGATGCCCCCATCGGCAGCAATGGCAGTATCAGCGTCGTCGAAGATACGACGTTCAATGGCCGCCTACCGGTTGCAGCCGATGCCGATGGCGACACGCTGACCTACAGCCTCGGCAGTCAGGCAAGCCACGGAGCGGTGGTGATCAACGCCGATGGCACATACCGCTATGTACCGGCCGCGGACTTCAGCGGAACCGACAGCTTCACCTACCGGGTGAGCGACGGCACCACGACGGTCGACTACACGATTTCAATCACCGTCGTTCCGGTCAACGACCCACCGCGCGGTGAAAACGCCTCCATCACCACACCCGAGGATACGGCGGCAACCGGCCGTCTTCCGGTCGCAAGCGACCCTGAAGGCAGCCCGCTGACCTATGGCCTTGGCGCCGCCCCGTCGCGCGGCACGGTGACAATCAGCCCGGACGGCACCTATCGTTATGTGCCGAACCGGAATTTCAGCGGCACCGACACGTTTACCTATACGGTGAGCGACGGAACGGCAACTTCGACCTATACCGTGACCGTCACGGTTACCCCGGTCAACGATGCGCCGACCGCCTCCGACACATCGATCTCGGTCACGTCCGGCACGACGGCCACCGGCTCCCTGCCGCCAGCCATCGATGCGGAAGGCGACGCCGTGACCTACGGGCTTGGCAGCCAGGCAAGCCACGGTACGGTAACGGTCAACCCGGACGGCAGCTACAGCTATCAGCCGGCAGCAGGTTATACCGGCAGCGACAGCTTCACCTACACCGTCAGCGACGGCCAGGCGACCTCGACCTATACGGTCATCGTCTCCATCGGAGCACCGAACCGGCCGCCGGTCGGTTCTGACGCCAATGTCATCGCCTTCGAGGATACGCCGTTCAATGGCCGCCTGCCGGTCGCAACCGATGCAGATGGCGACGGATTGACCTATGGTCTCGGCGCTCCGGCGATCCATGGCGCGGTCACCGTCAATGCGGACGGGACCTATACCTACATTCCGGCACGCGATTTCAATGGCACGGATACGTTCACCTATACGGTGAGCGACGGCCGATCGACATCCACCTACACGGTCACCATCACCGTCGAGCCGGTCAACGACCCGCCGGTTTCCTCCGATACGTCGATCTCGGTCACGGAAGGAACATCGGTCTCGGGCAACCTGCCGCCAGCGCTGGACCCGGAAGGCCAAGCGATAACCTACGGTCTCGGGACCGGCCCGCAACACGGCACTGTGACGATCAACGCGGATGGGACCTACACCTACACCCCGGCATCCGGTTACAACGGGTCCGACAGCTTTACCTTCACGATCAGCGACGGCACCAATATCGTAACCTATACGGTCGCAATTACGGTTGATCCGACCGAAGGCCCGCAGGAGCCGCGCCCACCGCTGGAAGTGGACCCGCCGCCGCCGGTCACAGTCGAGCCGAACGATCCCTGGCAGCCGCCGTCCGTCACGGACGGCATTTCGGCCGGCTCCCCATCGCCGATGGCTTCGATCATGGACGATCTCGACGGAATTGCCGACCTGAGCGCGCAAGGCCCGATCGTCAATGTCGTCAATTCCATCCGCTCGCTGAACGGCATGGGCTATCTGCCCGACCAGGGCGCCGTCATCTATGCCGCAAACCAGATCGGCGACTGGGTCGAGAGCGGGCGCATCATCGACGAGCTTACCGCCGGTTTCTTCAAGGGCGGCTCGAACATCCACCTGGAACGCGAAGGCGCAGAGAGTACCTGGTTCCAGATCGATACGATGGTCTATAATGATTATCTCTACATCATGCCGTCATCGGAGGGAGATGTCGAAAATGCTGCCTTCGGTGTCACGCTGGCAGATGGAAGGCCGTTGCCTGACTGGCTGAAACCGACGCGCCAGGGACTCGTCATCGGCCGTCCTCCGGCAGGGCTCGAATTCATCGACCTGCGCATTCACGGCAACTCATCAGACGGGGTGATCTCCGACACGATCCGCATCGATCTCCATACCGGCGCGATCCTCGATCATGTCAGTGACCGCCGAACCGATCTTGGCCCGGGCCTGTTCTCCGATCATCTTCTCGCGGCAACCGACATGCACGGCGATGACGTGTCCATGCTCGGCCACGCGCTTCAGCGCTGGAGCGAACTGCCCGACCGATGAAGGCGCTACGTGGAGGCAGTAGTTTTGGTGAGGCAGCGCGAAACGCTGTCCTGCCAACCGGCGATCGCATCCTTCCGCTCGTCGTCGGGCATTGCCGGTTCAAAACGCTTGTCGCGCTTCCAGCGGGCAGAAAATCCCCTGGCGTCCGGCCAGACGCCGGCTTTCCAGCCGGCCAGCCAGGCGGCCCCCAGCGCCGTCGTCTCCAGCAATTCGGGCCGGTCGACCGGCGCGGCCAGAATGTCGGACAAGCGCTGCATCGTCCAGTTCGATGCCACCATGCCGCCATCGACACGCAGCACGGTTGTCGCGCCGTGCCCCTGCCAATCCTTCTTCATCGCCTCGAGCAGATCATGGGTCTGGAAGGCGACGCTTTCCAGCGCCGCGCGGGCGAATTCCGCCGGGCCGCTGCTGCGGGTGAGGCCGAAGATCGCGCCGCGGGCTTCGGCATCCCAGTAAGGTGCTCCGAGCCCGGTGAAGGCGGGAACCATGTAGAGTCTCTGTTTCGGATCGGCCTGTCGTGCCAGCGCGCCAACTTCGGATGCGACCTTGATGAAGCCGAGTTCGTCACGCAGCCATTGCACCGCGGCGCCGGCGATGAAGATCGATCCTTCCAGCGCGTAAGTGGTGACGCCATCCAGCCGATAGGCAACGGTGGTCAGCAGGCGATTGGACGAGGTGACACGATCCGTGCCGGTATTGAGCAGGGCAAAGCAGCCCGTTCCATAGGTGGATTTCAGCATGCCGGGCTCGAAGCAGGCATTGCCGATGACGGCCGCCTGCTGGTCACCCGCCACGCCGAGGATCGGAATTTCTGCGCCGAAGATCGATTTGTCCGCGACGCCGAAATCGGCTGCGCAATCCTTCACCTCGGGCAGCATCACCTTTGGAATATCGAGTATGCCGAGCAGTTCGTCGTCCCAGCCGTTGTCGCCGATATTGTAGATCAGTGTACGCGAGGCATTGGTAGCATCCGTCACATGCGCCTGCCCGCCGGTGAGCTTATAGATCAACCAGCTGTCGACCGTTCCGAAACATGCTTCCCCCCGTTCGGCGCGGGCGCGCAATCCCTCGACATTGGAGAGAAGCCAGGCGAGTTTCGTGCCCGAAAAATAGGGGTCGAGCAGAAGGCCGGTCTTCTCCGTAAAGGTCGCTTCCAGTCCCCTCCCCTTCAGCTCTTCGCATAGTCCGGATGTACGCCGATCCTGCCAGACGATCGCCGGGTGCAGCGGCTTTCCGGTGCTGCGATCCCACACCACGACGGTCTCGCGCTGATTGGTAATGCCGATCGCGGCGAGATCGGCGGCGGATATGCCGGCCTTTTCGATTGCGGTGCGGGCGGTCGCAACAACGCTTTGCCAGATTTCTTCGGGATCATGCTCGACCCAGCCGGATGACGGGAAGAACTGGGTGAATTCCTGCTGACCAAAACCCTTGATGGCCATGCCATCATCGAAGACGATCGCCCGGCTCGATGTCGTTCCCTGGTCGATGGCAAGAATATACCCACCCATAAATCCAAACTCCCCAATACATTCATGGTACCGGGGCGTGCTGGCACGCCCCGGTGTCTCATATAGCCTTCCCGGCGATTATTTCTGCCAGCTCTTCACCAGTTCATCGTAATTGACGGTGATCGGCTTTTCCTTCTCGTTCTCGATCTTCAGCTGCGGCGCAAGGTTGCCCCTGGAGACGGCATCCTTGTTCCAATATTCGAGATCGTGTTCTTCCGCGAGTTTCGGGCCCATCTCACCCTGAACACCGGCACGTTCGAGGCGCTGCAGCACCTTTTCCTGCTCGGCGCACAGCGAATCCATAGCGGCCTGTGCGGTCTTGGCACCGGAGGATGCATCACCGATCGCCTGCCACCACAGCTGTGCGAGCTTCGGATAGTCAGGGATGTTGGTACCAGTCGGTGACCACTGGACACGAGCCGGCGAGCGATAGAACTCGATCAGGCCGCCGAGGTTCGGTGCGCGATCCGTGAAGCTCTTGTGGTTGATCGAGGAGTCGCGGATGAGTGTCAGGCCGACATGGCTCTTCTTCACGTCCACCGTCTTCGACACGACGAACTGGGCGTAGAGCCAAGCAGCCTTGGCGCGGTCGTCCGGCGTTGACTTCAGCAACGTCCAGGAGCCGACGTCCTGGTAACCGAGCTTCATGCCGTCCTTCCAGTAGACACCATGCGGGCTCGGCGCAAAACGCCATTTCGGCGTCCCGTCGTCGTTCACCACCGGCAGGCCCTTCTTGACGAAGTCTGCCGTGAAGGCCGTATAGGTGAACATCTGCTGGGCGACTTCACCCTGCCCCGGTACGGGACCGGATTCGGAGAAGGTCATGCCGTTTGCGGCAGCGGGTGCATAGGCCTTCATCCAATCCAGATATTTCTGGATGGAATAGACGGCAGCAGGACCGTTGGTGTCACCGCCACGGGCGACGCAGGAGCCGACAGGTTGGGACTTTTCGTTGACCTTGATACCCCATTCGTCGACCGGCAGGCCGTTCGGCAGGCCCTTGTCACCATTGCCGGCCATCGACAACCAGGCATCGGTGAAGCGCCAGCCGAGCGACGGGTCCTTCTTGCCATAGTCCATATGGCCATAGACCTTCTTGCCGTTCACTTCGCGGCCGGTGAAGAACTCGGCGATATCCTCATAGGCTGACCAGTTGACCGGCACACCCAGATCGTAGCCATACTTGGCCTTGAAATCGGCCTTGTTCTTTTCGTCGTTGAACCAGTCGTACCGGAACCAGTAGAGGTTGGCGAACTGCTGGTCGGGCAACTGGTAGAGATCGCCGTCCGGCGCGGTGGTGAATTTCAGGCCGATGAAATCCTGAAGGTCGAGGCCGGGATTGGTCACGTCCTTGCCTTCGTTGGCCATCCACTTAGTCAATGAGCGAGCCTGCTGGTAGCGCCAATGAGTGCCGATCAGGTCCGAGTCGTTGACATAGGCGTCATAGACGTTTTCACCCGACTGCATCTGTGTCTGCAGCTTTTCGACCACATCGCCTTCGCCGATCAGGTCATGGGTGATCTTGATGCCGGTGATCTCGCTGAACGCCTTGGCCAGAACCTTGGATTCATATTCATGCGTGGTGATGGTTTCGGAAACGACCTTGATATCCATGCCGGCAAAGGGTTTTGCCGCATCGATGAACCACTGAATTTCCTTTTCCTGCTCGGCGCGCGAAAGCGACGACTGATCGCCGATTTCCGCATCTAGGAATTTCTTGGCGGCTGCCATATCGGCCAACGCCGAACCCGTCATTGCCAGCAGCATAACCGCCGTAGTCGTCATAAGATGCCGTCGCATATCTAGTCCTCCCGGTTGATGCGATGCAGTCACTGAAGTCTTTACTTCAAGCGGTGGCGACCGGACCTCCTCCCGTCGCCGCATTGTCATGGCCTAGACGAAACGGAATACGCCGATTGCGTAAACCACCGACAGGGCCAGAGCCCACCACAGGCTGGGGCCTCCAAGACCCAGCCATGCGAGGTGAATGAAGGCGGATCCGAGCAGCGAGACGAACAACCTGTCGCCCCGCGTTGTCTCGAACCGCAAGATGCCGACCCGCGGGCCGCCGCCCGGCGAGAGAAATTCCCACACGCCCATGGCCGCGATCAGCAGGAAGATGGTGATGAAGAACAGCGCCGTCGGCAGTGTCCATGCCATCCACGAAAAGCTCATGATCCCTCTCCTTTCTCAAACCCGGCCGAGGGCGAAGCCCTTGGCGATGTAGTTGCGGACGAAATAGATGACGAGCGCGCCTGGAATGATGGTCAGCACGCCGGCCGCCGCCAGCACGCCCCAGTCCATGCCCGAAGCGGACACCGTGCGGGTCATGGTCGCCGCGATAGGCTTGGCATCGGTCGTTGTCAGGGTACGGGCAATCAGAAGCTCGACCCACGAGAACATGAAGCAGAAGAAGGCGGCGACGCCGATGCCGGACGCGATCAGCGGCATGAAGATTTTGACGAAAAACCGCGGGAAGGAATATCCGTCGATATAGGCCGTCTCGTCGATCTCCTTCGGCACGCCGGACATGAAGCCTTCCAGAATCCAGACCGCCAGCGGCACGTTGAACAGGCAGTGTGCGATCGCGACCGCGATATGGGTGTCGATCAGGCCGAAGGCGGAATAGAGCTGGAAGAAGGGCAGCGCGAAGACCGCTGGCGGCGCCATGCGGTTGGTCAGCAGCCAGAAGAACAGGTGCTTGTCGCCCAGAAACCGGTAGCGCGAGAAGGCATAGGCTGCTGGCAACGCCGCAAGAACCGAGATCACCGTGTTCATAACCACATAGATGATCGAGTTCAGGTAGCCGTTATACCAGGCCGGATCGGTGAAGATGACGGTATAGTTTCGCAGCGTCGGATTGGTTGGCCACAGTGTCAGCGGCCCGAGGATCTCGCCATTGGTCTTGAAGCTCATGTTGACGAGCCAGTAGATCGGCAACAGCAGGAAGACGATGTAGATCACCGGGATCAGGAAACCGAGGCGGGAGCCGGAGCTGTTGTTGACGGGGCTGTTGTTCATGGCTTGCTCCTCACCCTTGCTCGGCATCGCTCTGGGTCATGACGGTGTAGAACACCCATGACAGGAGCAGGATGATCAGGAAGTAGATGATCGACATCGCCGCCGCCGGCCCGAGATCGAACTGGCCGATCGCCATCTTCACCAGATCGATGGACAGGAAGGTGGTGGAATTGCCCGGTCCGCCGCCGGTGACGACGAAGGGTTCGGTATAGATCATGAAACTATCCATGAAGCGCAACAGCACAGCGATCAGCAGTACGCGTTTCATCTTCGGTAGCTGGATGAAGCGAAAGACCGACCAGCGCGAGGCGCCATCGATGCGGGCTGCCTGATAATAGGCGTCGGGGATCGATACGAGACCGGCATAGCACAGAAGCACGACGAGGCTTGTCCAGTGCCAGACGTCCATGACGATCACCGTCGCCCAAGCATGCGTCGGGTTCTGCGTATAATTATAGGAAATACCGAGCGAATTCAGCACATAGCCGAGCAGGCCGATATCGACGCGACCAAAGACCTGCCAGATCGTGCCGACCACGTTCCACGGGATCAGCAACGGCAGTGCCATCAGCACGAGGCATACAGGCACGCCGATCCCGCGTTTGGGCATGTTGAGCGCGATCAAGATGCCGAGCGGCACTTCGATGGCAAGGATCACAGCGGAAAAAATCAGGTTGCGCCAGAGCGCATCCCAAAAGCGGGGCGAGGTGAGGATTTCGACAAACCAGTCGGTGCCGGCCCAGAAGAACTGGTTGTTTCCAAACGTGTCCTGCACCGAATAGTTCACTACCGTCATCAGTGGAATGACGGCGGAAAAAGCGACCAGTACCAGAACCGGCAGGACCAGAAACCAGGCCTTGTTGTTCCACGTCTTTTCCACGGCTCAGCCCTCCTGCCCAACACGCCAGCTATCGGCGAAAATGCCAATGGCCTGTTTTTCGAATGAAACCTTCGCATCGGTCGGGATTTCGTCGTCCTCCGCCAGAACGATCGACAGCGGCTGGCCGCAAAAAGTGGCGCGAATGATCTTCTGTCGGCCGATATCCTCGACCTTGTTGACCGTGACCGGCATGCCCTCGCGGCGCAATTTCACGAATTCCGGACGGATGCCGAGTTCGATGCG
The DNA here is from genome assembly GCA_900466875.1 of Hyphomicrobiales bacterium. Taxonomy (GTDB): domain Bacteria; phylum Pseudomonadota; class Alphaproteobacteria; order Rhizobiales; family Rhizobiaceae; genus Neorhizobium. Next base: position 61,307 of record UBNQ01000005.1, read on the forward strand.
CCCGCCGCCTTTCAGCGCCGGTATGCCGGAAAGTTCCACCGTCTGGTCGCCGATGCGGGCGGTCGCTCCGTCGATTGTCGCCGGCAGGATGTTCATGCCCGGCGAACCGATGAAGTAGCCGACGAAAGTGTGGCTCGGCCGCTCGAACAACTCGGCCGGCGTGCCGATCTGGACTATCTGGCCGTCATGCATGACGACGACCTTGTCGGCGAATGTCAGCGCTTCCGTCTGGTCGTGGGTGACATAGACCATGGTGAAACGCGATTGCCGGTGCAGCCGCTTCAGCTGCGACCGCAGAACCCATTTCATATGCGGATCGATGACCGTCAGCGGCTCGTCGAATAGGATGGCGTTGACGCTTGGACGCACAAGTCCGCGGCCAAGCGAGATTTTCTGCTTCTGGTCTGCCGTCAGCCGCTGCGCCCGGCGTTTCGCCATGCCGGCAAGGTCTGTCATTTCGAGGATTTCGTTGACCCGCTTTTCGACCTCGGCTTCCGGCACCCTGCGGTTGCGCAGGGGGAAGGCGAGGTTATCGAACACGGTCATCGTGTCGTAGACGACCGGAAACTGGAACACCTGCGCGATATTGCGCTCTTCGGTCGAAAGCTGCGTCACGTCCTTGCCGTCGAACAGGATACGACCGTCGGATGGCTGCAGAAGGCCGGAAATGATGTTGAGCAGCGTCGTCTTTCCGCAGCCGGAAGGACCGAGCAGAGCATAGGCGCCGCCATCCTCCCATTCGTGATGCACTTCCTTCAGTGCATAATCCCCGGCGGCCTTGGCCTTGTCGCTATAGGCGTGGCGGATATGTTCGAGCGTGATGCGTGCCATGTCGTCCTCCTCACGCTGCCAGCGGCGCGGCGACGAGCGCCTTGCCGGTCGATTGATCGAAAGCCATCAGGTGGCGACTGTCGAGATGCACCTCGAGGATCTGATCCTGCTCGATATCGTGGATGCCATGCGCAAGCATAACCCAGCGGCGACCGGCGAAATCGAGATGGATGAAGCTTTCAGAGCCGGCGATTTCCGAGACCAGCGTGCGAGCCTTGAGCGGCGTCGTGTGGCCGTTGGCTGAATGCAGGAACAGATGATGCGGCTGGAAGGCCAATGTCACCGGCCCATCCTGTATGGAAGCCAGATGTGCCGGCACGGGAATGACCGGCTCACCGTCGAGGATGAAGGCATTGCCGGAACGCATCAGCGCGATGGTGTTGAGCGGCGGATCGGCAAAAATCTCCGCGGTTACGAGATCGGCAGGCTGACGATACACGTCCACCGTCCTGCCGAACTGCGTCACGGCTCCCTCGTGCAGTGTGGCGGTATGGCCCCCGAGCAGAAGCGCCTCGGACGGCTCTGTCGTGGCGTAGACGAAGATCGCGCCGGAAGCGGCAAAGATCTTCGGCAGTTCCTCGCGCAATTCCTCGCGCAGCTTGTAGTCGAGATTGGCGAGCGGCTCATCGAGCAGGACGAGATTGGCGTTCTTGACGATGGCGCGCGCTAAGGCCGTGCGCTGCTGCTGGCCGCCCGAAAGATTGAGCGGCGTGCGATCGAGATAGGGGGTCAGCTTCAGAAGCCCGGCGGCCTGGCGCACTTCGCGATCGATGGTGGCCGCATCCTTGCCGGCAATCCGCATCGGCGAGGCGATATTCTCGTAAACGGTCAACGCTGGATAGTTGATGAATTGCTGGTAGACCATCGCGACATTGCGTTTCTGGACAGGCACATTGGTCACGTTTGCGCCGTCGAAATGGACCGATCCCTCGGTCGGCTTGTCGAGCCCTGCCATCAGCCGCATCAGCGACGTCTTGCCGGCAAGCGTCGGCCCGAGCAGGACGTTGAGCGTGCCCCGCTTTAATGTCAGGTCGGTCGGGCGAATATGGTATTCGCCAGCCACCGTCTTCGACACATTGCGCAATTCCAGCATCTGTACCGCGGGCCTCCCAACCCTTTGGTCACAAGCGGTTCCATTCGTGCGTCAGGCGGCCCGGCGAACACCCGCCATGTACTCCTCCAGTCCCCGGACCTCCTCGGCCGTCAGGAACAATCCCTGTTTGGTGCGGCGCCACAGCACATCCTCAGCCGTCTGCGCCCATTCCTTTTCGATGGACCAGCGGACTTCGGTCTCGTAAAGCGTGCCGCCGAAATACTGGCCAAGCCCCTCTATCGTCTTTGCCTCTCCCAGTATCGCTTTGGCATCGGTGCCGTAACACTTGATAAGCCGGCTCGCGTGGCGATGCGTCAGGAACGGATAGGCCGAAATCAACCGGCGCTCCTCTTCGGTCACACCGGTGACTGAAAAATCACCGCCCGGCAGATGGCTCTTGCCCGTCCACGGACCACCCTTTTCGCCGATGGCCTCGCCAATCTTCTCCAATGCATGTTCAGAAAGCCGTCGATAGGTGGTCAGTTTGCCGCCGAAGACGTTGAGCAGCGGCGCGCCATCGGCCTCGTCCACTTTCAATACATAGTCGCGGGTCGCTTCCTGGGCCTTGGACGCACCATCGTCATAAAGCGGACGAACCGCCGAATACGTCCATACGATATCGTCGGTCGCCACCGGTTCTGCGAAATATTCGCTCGCCGCATTGCAGAGATAGCGGATTTCCTCCGCGCTGATCTTAACGTCCTTCGGATCGCCTGGAAAATCACGATCCGTGGTGCCGATCAGGGTGAAATCCTGCTCATAGGGTATGGCGAAGAAAATGCGGTTGTCGGGATTCTGGAAGAAATAGGCGCGTCTGTCCTCGAACTTCTTCCTGACGACGATATGGCTGCCCTGCACAAGTCGGACATTATGAACGTTGTTGCGGCCGATCGCGCCGGAGAGAACCTGATCCACCCAGGGGCCGCCGGCATTGACCAGCATCCGCGCCTTGTGGCTCGACATCACGCCGGAGGCCTCGTCACGAACCTCGATCTGCCAGATGCCGCCTTCGCGCCGAGCTGACACGACCTTCGCGCGGCTCATGATCGTTGCGCCCTTGTTGGCCGCATCACGGGCGTTCAACACCACCATGCGGGCATCATCCACCCAGCCGTCGGAATATTCGAACGCCTTGCCGAAGACCGGTTTCAATGGCTTTCCGGCCGGATCCGTCTTCAGGTTGAGGGTTTTCGTCGCCGGCAGAAGCTTGCGGCCGCCGAGATGGTCATAGAGAAACAGACCGAGCCGGATCAGCCAGGCCGGGCGAACCCCGCCCTTCTGATAGGGCAGCACGAAACGCAGCGGCCAGATCACATGCGGAGCCATGGCCCACAGCACCTCGCGCTCCATCAGCGCTTCACGCACGAGGCGGAATTCATAATGCTCGAGATAACGCAGGCCGCCGTGAATGAGCTTCGTGGCGCCGGAGGACGTGCCGGAAGCGAAATCGTTCATTTCGGCGAGAGCGACAGAGTAACCTCGACCCACGGCATCCCGCGCGATGCCGCATCCGTTGATGCCGCCACCAATCACGAAGAGATCGAAAACCGTATCGCCTGACATTGCTTTACCGCGGCCTCACCCACTTTCGCATTGCACAATATTGCGCAACCGCGAAACTTACATCAGTCTAAAATGAAAGGAAAACGAATGTCAAATGAAGATTGATAGAAAGCAAGAACGAGGCCTGCTTAACCTGTTTCAACCAGGCGAACTTCGCTTTCGGCGCAGATCTTGCGGATTTCCGGCGATAGGCAACGGTCGGTGATAAACGTATGCACCTGCGAGATATGGCCCATGCGAACTGGTGCGGTGCGCTCGAATTTCGAGGCGTCGGAGACGAGGATAACGTGGCGCGCATTGGCAATAATCGCCTGTGCCACCTTTACCTCGCGGAAGTCGAAATCCAGAAGCGCGCCATCGGCATCGATCGCGGAGACACCGATCACCGCATAGTCGACCTTGAACTGGCGAATGAAATCGACCGCGGCCTCGCCGACGATACCGCCGTCCGACCCGCGCACGACCCCGCCCGCGATAACGACTTCAATCGACGGGAAAACTCTCAATCTGTTGGCAACATTGATGTTATTCGTAATGACCATCAGTTCGCGATGATCTATCAGCGCCTCGCCAACAGCTTCCGTCGTCGTGCCTATATTGATGAAGAGCGATGAATTGTCGGGAATGATTTCGGCAGCGGCGCGACCGATGGCGAGCTTTTCCACTGCAGCCATAGAGCGTCTGGCATCATATCTGACATTCTCGTTGCCGCTCGGAAACACCGCCCCGCCGTGGATACGGTTCAGCGCCTTGGCATCGCATAGGTCGTTGAGATCCTTTCGGATCGTCTGCGGCGTCACCTGAAAATGGCTGGCGAGATCCTCGACCTGTACCTTTCCCTGAGTTTTGGCAAGCGCCAGAATCTCTTCCTGCCGGCTGGATAGATGCATCGTCCCTCGACTTTCGCTTTTCTTCACATTAGGCGAAAACGAAAGGCCAGACAATGACCTCCGGAAGTTGCTGTCAGGCACCCTATTGCTTTTGCAAGTGACGCGAATTTGGGTCACCAAGCCCGTCGAAAGGCGCTTCGTACGGTCACGTTCCTGTAATCCCTCTGGAAAACTGGAGGCTGTTGCGCCAAAATCATCGCGGATGACACCTGTGTCCTTTTAAGACGACAAAGACCACGCAGCCGATCAACGTCGATTGGCCAGCCTGATGATGGAATAGCAATGACGAAGTTTGTCCTGGATTTTGTGGATCTCGACCAGTGGCGGCTTGCCGGCCACGGCGCATCGAGAAACCTCTTCGAAAACAGGCTGTACCCCGATATCCTGATCAAAACCGTGAAACCCTCGGCGCAAACTCCGGGCGGCAATCGCAAGGTGAAAAGCAGGTTCTTCTTTTTCAAGAAGTGGCGGCGATTCGGTGCCTACATGGTGTTTCGGCGCGAACTCGAGGAGTTTCTCAATCTGGCGCGCAAATTCGCAGGCGAGAAAAACCTGCCGATCGCCAAGATATTCGGATTCGTCCAGACCAGTCAGGGACTGGGCATGATCGTCGAAAGAGTCTCGGCGCGGGATGGATCACTTGCCCCGACACTACGCCGGCTTATTCAGGAGCGCCGTTTCGAACAGAAGCACCTGGACGCACTGAACGATTTTTTTCGCGATGCAGCACGTTTTCACATTGTCCTCATGGATTGCAATCTTGGCAATTTCGTCTGGAGCGATGTCCACGAAAACCACCCCAGGATCATTTGCGTGGACGGGACGGGCGAAAAATCTCCGGTAGGACTTTTTGCGATGAGCAACCTGCTCAACCGCATAAAGCTGCGCCGATACCAGGCGAGGCTGCATGAGCAGATACGTAAACAAGGCGAAACGGCTGGCATCAATGTGTCATCCCTGATCGGTATGACCATGTAACGCGCCTTCAGCTTGTCGTCAGGAACAGCTGCCAGGGAAGCCTTTTCGTAAGGGATCATTCGCATGAAGAGTGACAGAGATATCGCAAACGACATTCTGGCTCGCGCAATCGATGGAAATATCGATGCCGCCAATTCCGCACTGAGCAGCGCGCTGGACAACAAGCACGAAAGCTTCTTCCGTGTCCATTCCGCCAAATATCTGGTCCTGGTTTTCTGCCTGGTCGTGTTGTGCCTGGGAATCGACGCCATGGACGGACACATCATCGACCATCTTTAAGCGGGAATCATATGCCCACGGAAGCAGAACCCCGTAACGTTACCAACACTGCCCGGCTAATCCGGCGAGGCCAGCAGTTGCGGGCTGTCCTCTTTCACCGTTTGCATCACCACGTTTGTCGATGTGTTTGCCACGAAGGGAAGGGTTGAAATCTTCTCGCCAAGCACAATTCTATAACGTCTGATATCTCTGGTGCGCACCTTCAGGAGATAATCGAAGCGCCCCGCAATCATGTGGCAGCCCTCGATCTCCCTGATTTTTCGCGCCGCATCGTTGAAGCTCTTCAGCGCCTCCTCCCGGGTGTCGCTCAGCTTGACTTCAACAAACGCGATGTGGTCGAGGCCGAGCTTCTGGGAGCTGAGGATCGCCCGAAACCCTTCGATGTAACCTTCATCGATGAGGCGACGCAGACGTAGTTGGCAGGGAGTTTTGGAGAGACCTATGCGGCTGGCAAGCTCGGTAACCGACAACCGCCCATCTGCAGAAAGTTCCTGCATGATCTTCTTATCGAACTGGTCCAATTCACCAACCACCACAACAATCCTTATCTTTTTGATGCCATTTCCCGAAATCTTTAGGCAAAACGATTAGAACAAGCCTGAAAACTGGGCAACTCGAAAATTTAGAGCGTGTTATCTTCCGCGACTTGTTGACACTCCTCCGACAACCGGGAACACCCATGACGAACCCTCGCCCTACCGATATGAACGATGACCTATTCCCGGCATTCGAAAATTTCGCGCCTGCGGTGCGCGAACAGGGCGAGTTGCGACGCGCGATCACGGCGGCCTACCGCAAGCCGGAAGGCGAAACTGTCGCCGCACTTCTCGAACAGGCCACTTTGCCGGAGGAGACCCGCCGCGACATCCGGATGACGGCCAGCCAGTTGATCAAGGCTCTGCGCGCAAAGCACAAAGGCACAGGCGTGGAAGGGCTGGTGCATGAGTATTCGCTGTCCAGTCAGGAAGGCGTGGCGCTCATGTGCCTCGCGGAAGCGCTGCTGCGCATTCCAGATACTGCGACCCGCGATGCACTGATCCGTGACAAGATTTCAGAGGGCAACTGGAAATCCCATGTCGGTGGTGGTCGTTCGCTGTTCGTCAATGCCGCAACCTGGGGCCTCGTCGTGACCGGCAAGCTGACCAACACCGTGGACGGGCGCAGCCTTTCGGCAGCACTGACCCGGCTGATCGCCCGCTGCGGCGAACCGGTCATCCGCCGCGGCGTGGATATGGCGATGCGGATGATGGGCGAGCAGTTCGTCACCGGCGAGACGATCGCCGAGGCGCTGAAGCGCGCAAGGCCGCTAGAGGAACGCGGGTTCCGCTACTCCTATGACATGTTGGGCGAAGCCGCGACGACCGCTGCGGATGCCGAGCGTTATTACAAGCATTACGAGACGGCGATCCATGCGATCGGGCAGGCATCCGCCGGCCGCGGTATCTATGATGGCCCGGGCATTTCCATCAAGCTCTCCGCGCTACACCCGCGTTATGTCCGCGCCCAGGCCGACCGCGTCATGGCCGAACTCTTACCGAAGGTGACGGCGCTGGCGGCGCTCGCGAAGAAATATGACATCGGCCTGAATATCGACGCCGAGGAGGCCGACCGGCTCGAACTGTCGCTCGATCTTTTGCAGAGCCTTTGCGAAGATGCGAATCTTGCCGACTGGGACGGCATGGGCTTCGTCGTACAGGCTTATGGCAAGCGCTGCCCGGCGGTGCTCCACTTCATCATCGATCTCGCCCGGAGCAACAAACGCCGCATCATGGTGCGGCTGGTCAAGGGCGCCTATTGGGATGCCGAGATCAAGCGCGCGCAGGTCGACGGGCTGGAAGATTTTCCGGTCTTCACCCGCAAGGTCCACACCGACGTCTCCTATATCGCCTGCGCGCGGAAACTGCTGGCGGCGACCGACGCCGTCTTCCCGCAATTTGCCACCCACAATGCCCAGACGCTGGCAACGATCTATCACCTCGCCGGCCCGGATTTCAAAAGCGGAAACTACGAATTCCAATGCCTGCACGGCATGGGCGAGCCGCTTTATGACGAAGTCGTCGGTGCGGCAAAGCTTGGCCGCCCGGCTCGGGTCTATGCACCTGTCGGCACCCATGAGACGCTGCTTGCGTATCTGGTGCGCCGCCTTCTGGAAAACGGCGCGAACTCCTCTTTCGTCAACCGCATCGGCGACAAGAATGTCTCGATCGATGAACTGGTGGCCGATCCCGCGGATGTGGTTCGCGGCATGGCCGAGATCGGCGCCCGCCATGACCAGATTTCCCTGCCTCAGGATCTCTATGCCGGCCGCAGGAACTCGGCGGGCCTCGACCTGTCGAACGAGACGGTTCTCACCGCGCTTTCGGCGTCGCTGAAGGGGTCTTCAGGCCGTGAATGGATTGCCCGCCCGCAACTCGGCAACACCGAAACCGCAGGCACCAGCAGACCGGTCCTGAACCCCGGCGACCGGCGCGATTTCGTCGGCACCGTGACCGAGATTTCGGAAGATGGCGTCGAGCAAGCCATGTCCATTGCCACTGCGGCAACCGCAAGCTGGGCTGCCGTCACCCCCGCCGAAAGGGCCGCATGCTTGGAGCGTGCTGCCGACATCATGCAGGCGGAGATGCCCGAACTTTTGGGCCTGATCATGCGAGAAGCTGGAAAATCCATGCCGAACGCCATCGCGGAAGTGCGCGAAGCCATCGATTTCCTGCGTTATTACGCCGAACAGGCGCGTCGCACGCTTGGGCCGGGGCACCGGCCGCTCGGCCCGATCGTTTGCATCAGCCCGTGGAACTTCCCGCTGGCGATCTTCACCGGCCAGATCACTGCTGCCCTCGTCGCGGGCAATCCGGTTCTGGCGAAACCGGCGGAAGAGACGCCGCTGATTGCCGCCCAGGGCATCCGCATCCTGCACGAGGCCGGTATTCCCACAGACGTGCTTCAGCTTCTCCCGGGTGATGGGCGCATTGGTGCAGCGATGGTCGCCTCACGGCAAACCAGCGGTGTGATGTTCACCGGCTCGACGGAAGTTGCCCGCCTTATCCAGTCAGAGCTTGCCGGCCGTCTTCTGGCCAACGGCAAGCCGATCCCGCTGATTGCCGAAACCGGCGGACAGAATGCGATGATCGTGGACTCCTCGGCGCTCGCCGAACAAGTGGTCTTCGATGTCATCGCATCCGCCTTCGACAGCGCCGGCCAGCGTTGCTCGGCGCTGCGCGTTCTCTGCCTGCAGGAAGACGTCGCCGACCGCATCCTCACCATGCTCAAGGGAGCCCTGAAGGAACTTTCCATCGGCCGTACCGACGCACTCAAGGTCGATATCGGCCCTGTCATCACCGACGAAGCCAAAGACAATATCGAGAAGCATATCGATGCAATGCGCGCATTGGGTCGCAAGGTCGAGCAACTGCCGCTCGGACCGGAGACGGCAAACGGCACGTTCGTTGCGCCGACGATCATCGAAATCGGCTCGCTCAAGGATCTGCAGCGCGAAGTCTTCGGTCCGGTCCTGCATGTCGTGCGTTACAAGCGCGATGACCTGGAACGCCTGATCGAGGATATCAACGGAACCGGATACGGCCTGACTTTCGGCCTGCACACGCGCCTCGATGAAACGATCGCACAGGTGACCGGCCTCATCCGGGTCGGCAACATCTACGTCAACCGCAATGTCATCGGTGCCGTTGTCGGTGTACAGCCGTTCGGCGGACGCGGTCTGTCTGGCACCGGCCCGAAAGCCGGCGGACCGCTTTATCTCGGCCGTCTTGTCGACAAGGCACCCATACCGCCGCGCCACAGCTCGGTGCATACCGATCCGGCACTGACGGACTTTGCCCGCTGGCTCGGGCAGCGCGGCCGCAACCGGCTGGCGCAAGATGCCCGCGAAACCGGCGCGGTTTCGGCGCTTGGTCTTTCGACCGATCTCGCTGGCCCGGTGGGCGAACGCAACATCTACGCGCTGCATCCCCGCGGTCGAATTCTGCTCGTTCCCCAGACGGAAATCGGCCTCTACCGCCAGCTCACCGCGGCGCTCTCCACCGGCAACGATGTCGCGATCGATGCTGCATCGGGCCTGCAGGCATCGCTTTCGGACCTGCCGGCCAGTGTTGCCGCGCGGATCCGCTGGAGCGAGGACTGGGCCAAGGACACACCGTTCGCCGGCGCCCTGATCGAGGGTGAAGGCGAGCGGATTATTGAGGTAACGAAGAAGATCGCGGGCCTGCCGGGACCGCTCGTCCTTGTTCAGGCGGCAACGACCGAGGAACTCGGCACGGATGCGGAAGCCTATTGCCTGAACTGGCTACTGGAGGAGGTTTCGACCTCGATCAACACCACCGCGGCAGGCGGCAATGCCAGCCTGATGGCGATCGGCTGATCGTCACCCGGTATGCGCTCCACCCGGCCGAATGCCGGGTGGAGCATTACCAATTCCGTTCAATCGATGAACTCGCACCCGGCGTCTCGAAGCGCCTTGTCTACCCATTCGCGATTGACGGTGCCCGCTTCCGTCTCGGCCATCTGCTTCGTTTCGGCCTCATGCTTCTTCGTCGCAGCCTTGAAGACATCCGCAGCATCCGCCTTCGGAACGCAAACGACGCCGTCGAGATCGCCAAGGATCAGGTCACCCGGCTCGATCACCGTGCCGTTGATGGCGATCGGCAGGCCGATTTCACCAGGTCCCGTCCGATAAGGCCCACGATGAGTGATACCGGTGGCGAAGACCGGGACGTTGCGCTCGAGGAATGCTTCCGCATCGCGGATCGCGCCGTTCATCACGAAGCCGGCGACGCCGCGGCGGATAGCATGGGCGAGCATCAGTTCGCCCATCAGCGAGTTGGCGTTTTCACCGGCGGCATCGATGACGATCACGTCGCCCGGCTGTGCCATGTCGATTGCCTTGTGCAGCATCAGGTTGTCGCCGGGGCGCGAGCGCACCGTCAGCGCCGGGCCGGCGAGATTACCGGACCGATGCATCGGCCGCAGGTTATTGCCGAGTGCGCAGATGCGGGACATGGCATCGCTGACATTGGCGACGGGCAGGCTGCGAAACGCCTCTACCTGTGCCTTCTCGATGCGATCCCAGTTCAGTTTGACGCGAAATCCGTAAGTCATGGATACCTCAGGCAGAGAGTTCGGTTGGATGGGCGATCGAGCGTTCATCCGGCGCATTGCCGTCGAGAACGCTGATGATGTGCTGGGCGGCGATCACCGCCATCGCATCGGCGGAGCCGTAGGTGACGCCGCCGATATGCGGGGTGGCGATCAGCGTGTTCAGAGCCCAGAGCGGGCTGTCGGCCGGCGGTGGTTCCGTGGCGAAGCTGTCCAGTGCGGCACCCGCTACCGTCCCGGCGGCAAGCGCTTGCGCCAGATCTGCCTCGTTGATGATGCCGCCGCGGGCGGTGTTCACCAGAACCGCGGACTTCTTCATCAGGCCGAGGCGGCGCGCGTCGATCAGGTCGCGGGTTGCGGCGGTCAGCGGGCAATGGATGCTCAGCACGTCGAGCGACGGCAGCATGGCGTCGATATCATCTGCCGAAGCAAAGCCGTCGGCTTCTGCCGCGCCGGGCGCGAAGGGATCGTAGACCACAACTTCCATACCGAGAGCTTCGGCCATACGCGCCGTCTCGCGGCCGATCCCGCCATAACCGACAAGGCCGATCGTCGCACCGAGAAAATCCTTGCCGGTAAAAGTCGGCTTCGGCCATTCGCCGCCCTTTACCGCCCGGTCGAGCGGCAGCACCTCCTTGATCAGGCTGAGCGCCAGGGCGATCGTGTGCTCGGCGACGGCGCGGGAGTTCGAGCCCATCGCCCGGAGCACCGGAATGCCGAGCCGGGAGGCGGCGGCGATATCGACATTGTCGACGCCAACGCCATGCTTGGCGATAACCTTGAGATTGGGCGAGGCTCCGATGACCTCCGCATTGATGCGCCCCTGGCGGACCATCAACCCGTCGATCTTCAAGTCCGCTGCACGTTTCGCCACCACATCGGACGGATCGTAGGGCGGCGAGAAGAACACGTCGATATCGTGTGCGTTCAACAACCGGATGGCCTTTTCGGCGATCTTGTTGTGGCTGACGAGGATGCGGCGGCCACGCTTGCCGTGCTCAGCACCCTGGATGATGTCATAGGTCATGATATGGCCCGCCCTTTCTCAAATCGCTGAAGGAGATTTTCGGCACGCGTCACGATCGGTGCATCGATGAACTTGCCATCCAGCATGAAGGCCCCTCGCCCCGCTGCAGCCTCCCCGGCGTTGACCGAAACGACCTTCTGTGCCCAGGCGATCTCTTCGGGGCTCGGAGCGAAACATTCGTTGAGGATCGGCACGACGGAGGGATGAATGCAGGTGGCACCGTCGAAACCGAAATCGCGCGCCTCGATCGCGGCGGAGCGGAGAGCGTCCTTATCGGCAAAATCAACAGTGGTCCTCAGCATGCCGAAGGACAGGATGTCTGCCTCCTTGGCGGCATAGTGGATCATCAGCTTGGGATAACGCAGCACCTCCGGTGTGGGCTTTGCCCCCATCGCGGTTGCCAGATCCTCGCCGCCGGATGTCAATGCAAACACCCGCGGGCCATGCGCGATAGCGCGAACGTCGAACAGTCCCTTCATCTCCTCGATCAGCGGCACAAAACCGATCGGAGATCGGCCCGTTTCATGCGGTACAAGCGTCTCGGCCAGACGCACAAGAATACCCGCACTGTCCACTTTCGGGATGTAGAGCGCATCGGCGCCGGCGAGTGTCGCCGCAACAGAATCCTCGACCAAGCGATAGGACTGGTTGACGCGGACGAAAACCTGGCAACCGGATTGCCTGATTTCCGGCACCCATTTCGCCAACCCCTCGCGCGCCTCGGTCTTTGCCCCTTCCGGCACGGCATCTTCAAGATCGATGATGACGACATCGGCGCCGCGTTGTCCTGCTTTTTCCAGAAAGCGGGGCGCATTGCCCGGTACGTAAAGAAGCGATGAAATCATTCCTTCACCTCCAGTTCTGCCGGGGTCATGCCGATCTCCGCCAGAATGGCTTCGGTCTGCTCACCGACATCCGGAGCCGGATGGCGGAAGACACCGGGCGTCGCGGAAAAACGCGGGAAGATATTGTGCTGGGGGATGCTGCCGAGATCGGCATCTTCCACGTCCACGACGATCTCGCGCTCGGCGAAATGCCGGTCGGTGCTGATATCGGCGATGTCATAGACCGGGCCGACGGTGGCGCCGGCTGCACGCATCACCGCCAAGGCATCGTCGCGGGTGCGGGTGACGAACCATGCACCGAGTGCTTCATCCACCAGCTCGCGATGCCTGACACGCTCCATATTGGTCGAAAACCGAGGATCGTCTTTCATCTCCGGCCGACCGACGATGTCGAAGATGCGCATGGCGATGACCTGTGTGGAGCCGGACAGCGCCACATATTTCCCGTCGCTGCACAGATAGACATTGCGCGGCGAAACCGTGTTGGAGCCGGAGCCGGACCTCTGTTTGACCTTGCCGGTGACGTGGTAGATCGACGCTTCCGGTCCGAGCGAGGCGAAGATCGGTTCCAGCAGCGACAGGTCGATGACCTGGCCGCCGGCGTCGCCGCGTTCGCGGGCAAACAGCGCCATCATCACGGCATTGGCGCCGGTGAGGCCGGAAATCATGTCGGCCAGAGCCAAAGGCGGAAGCACCGGTTCGCGATCGGAGAAGCCGGTACGCGATGCAAAGCCGCTCATCGCCTCGACCAGTGTACCGAAGCCCGGAAGCTTGGCATAGGGCCCGGTCTGCCCGAAGCCCGAGATCCGGACGATGATCAGTCGCGGATTGAGCTCCAGCAGGCTTTCGGGCGAAAGCCCCATGTCCTCCAGCGTACCGGGGCGAAAATTCTCGATGAAGACATCCGCTTTTCCGAGCAGTTTCTTCAACGCCTCCAGCGCCTTCGGCTGGCGCAGGTTGAGCGCGATCGAGCGCTTGTTGCGGCCATAGGTCTTCCAGTGCAGCGAATGACCATTATCACGCCATTCACGCAGCGCATCGCCCTGTGGTGGCTCCACCTTGATTACGTCGGCCCCGAAATCGCCAAGCTGCAGCGACAGCATGTTGCCGGCAACGACGCGGCTCAGATCGACGACACGGATGCCGTGCAGCGGCCCTTGCTGGTCAGGCCGAAAGCGGACGGTTTTCTTTGTCTCTGCCATCGAGAACCTCAATTCGCGCCGGGCTTGTCGGGAAACACAGCGCAATGTTCCTGCGGGATGCGCACGAGGATCGAATCCTCCTTCAGTTCCGCTGGCGTCTGGATGCGGAACTCGATCGAGCCCGAGCGCACCGCGTATTGCCACACCGATCCGAGATAGGTCCGCTGGTCTATCTGCACCCGCATCGTATTCGGGCCGGTCGAGCTGGAAAGCTCGATCTTTTCCGGGCGGATGGCGACGACGACGGAACCGTCCTTGCCGGCCGGGCCGGGCGGCGTGACGATCTCGCTGCCGTCGGCCAGGCGGATACGGGCCTTGTCCGTGCCGCTTTCGATCATCGTGCCATCGAAGAAGTTGGAAGAGCCGATGAAGTCGGCGACGAAGCTGTCTGCCGGGCGCTCGTAGATCTCGCGCGGCGTGCCGAGCTGGCGCATACGTCCCATGCTCATGACGGCGATCCGGTCGGAAACGGCAAGCGCCTCGGCCTGATCGTGGGTCACGTAGATGGTCGTAACGTTCAGCCGTTCCTGCAGTTCGCGCAGCCACACGCGAGCGCGTTCACGCAGTTTCGCGTCGAGGTTCGACAACGGTTCGTCGAGCAGCAGAAGCGGCGGACGGTAGACGAGCGCGCGGGCAAGCGCCACGCGCTGCTGCTGACCGCCGGACAGTTCGAACGGATAACGATCCGCATAGGGCAGCATTTCTACGAGGCCGAGCGCTTCCTTGATGCGCTCATCACGTTCGGCCCTGCCGATCTTGCGAAGCTCCAACGGGAACGACAGGTTTTCCGCGACCGTCTTGTGCGGCCAGAGCGCGTAGGATTGGAAGACGAGACCGATATTGCGCTTTTCCGGCGGCACCGTGTTGTTCGGGTTACCGTCGAACAGCACCCGGTCGCCGACGCGAATGGTGCCGGATGTCGCATGGTTGAGGCCGGCGACCGCAAACAGCGAGGTCGACTTGCCGCAGCCGGAAGGCCCAAGCAGCGTCAGGAATTCGCCTGACGCAACATGGATATTGAGATTGTCGACCGCGGTAACCGAGCCGTATTTGATGGTGAGGTTCTGAAGGACGAGATCAGCCATAGATTTTGGCTCCCATGACGCGGCGAGCGAGGATGACGAACGCGGCGGTAATGACGACTTGGATGGTTGCGAGGGCGGAGACCGGGCCGTTATCGCCTTGGGCGACAAGCTGCAGCATGGTGGTGCCGATGATTTCGGACCCGGGCTGATAGAGGAAGGCCGCCGTCACATATTCCTTGAAGAAATGGATGAAGAGCAGCGCATAGCAGCTGAACAGAGCAGGCTTCAGGATCGGCACGATGATGCGCGTCACCGTCGTCCACCAGTCTGCACCGGAGATGCGGGCTCCACGGTCGAGTTCTTCGCCGACCTGGGCGAGCGCGGGTGCAATGGCACCGAAACCGACCGGGATATAGCGGATCATGAAGGCGAGGATCAGCACCGCGATCGTGCCGCGGATGACGTCTGCACCGGGTAGCCAGATCACCGCGTAGAAGAAGCCGAGACCGGCGATGATGCCCGGCAGCGCACGCGGAAAGAGCGCGATATATTCGAGCGAACGGCTGTGCTTGAAGTCGGAGCGACGGGCCACGAGCGCAATGACCAGAATGAAGAACGTACCGATCGCCGCACCGATGGTCGCGACCAGCACGGAATTGACGATCGAGCGCACATAGTTGGCGGATCCGAGAACATGCTCGAAATTCGCGGTCGTCAGCACTTTCCAGAAGGGAATGAGCGGAGTGAGGAAACTCACTGCCGAGCGCATGAAGATACCGCCGAAGATCGAGATGATCGTCAGGAAGGCGAATGCGAAGACGAACAGGAAGGCCGGCCAGCGCCAGGCGCCGAGATCGAGCGTCGAAGGACGGCTCGCCTTGCCACGCACGGTAACGAAACGGCCTGCACCCTTCATCAGAAAACCCTGGAGCCAGACGAGGAAGGCAACGACGATCAGCAGGATGACGGCGGCGGCGCCGACGATGCCGTATTCCGGCCGCACGGCGGCATTGATGCCGGCGTTATAGAGGAAGGTCGTGACCGTCTGGATGCCGGACGGACCACCGAACAGAAGCGGGATGGCCAGCATCTCGATGCCGACGACGAAATTCAGCACGGCCGAATAGATGATCGCGGGGCGGATCATCGGGATGGTGACGGAGAACAAGGCCCGGAAAGGACCGGCACCGGTCGAGCGCGCCGCATCTTCGAGCAGCGGATCGGCCTTGGTGACGGCCGCCAGACACATGAGATAGGTGAGCGGCGCCTGGCTGAGGCCCGCGACGATGCCCATGCCGGTGACGCTGTAGAGGTTCCACGGCGCGCCACCGAGATAGGTTTTGGCCGCCAGCGTCATGAAGCCCGACGGGCCGTACATGGTGAACCAGCCAAACGCGATGACGAGGTTCGAGACGAACAGCGGCCAGATGAAGATCTCGCCCAGCCACTTGCGACCCGGCAGGTTGGTGCGCCCGACGAGCACGGCCATGACGGCCCCGAACACCTGGGCGACGATCATCGTCAACGCGCCGAAATAGAGCGTGTTGAAGAACACGCCGGCCATGCCCGGTTCGCTGAACAGGCGACTGAAATTGCCGACCGTCACGACCGCCGTATCGTCGTAAAGCGGCTTGTCGAGGAAGGCCTGGAAGACAATCGGGGTGATCGGACCGAATACGAGGATCGTCGTCAGCGCCGCAACGCCCCAGTAGATCGCACGCGATCGGTCTATCCCCCGTCCGGCCGCGCCGGGGTGGCTGATATCCGTCATCGATTTTTCCTGTCAGAGTTGGTGGAAGGGCCAGCGAGGCCGGCCCCTCTGCTCGGCTTTATTTGCCGGCGATTGCCGCGTTCCACTTCTCGACGAAGGGACCGGCTTCGGTGATCAGGCGCTGGTCGAAACCGGCAGTGATCACATTGTCCTTGCCGACGATCTCGCTGATCTTCTGGAACGTGTAGCGAACCTGGTCTTCCGGAACGTCTTCGCGATAGGGAACGAGACCGCCCTTGCCGACCTGCGTCTGGCCATCCTGGCTGAGCGCGTAGTCGATGAAGAGTTTTGCCGAATTCGGATTGGCGGCACCCTTCGGAATACCCATGCCGCGCAGCATCATGATCGTGCCGTCATCGGGGAAGGCGAAACCGAGGATTTCGCCGCCCGGTTGCTCGAGGCGCGGGAAGATGGTGATGCCGGAAACGGCAATGCCCATCAGATATTCGCCGGTGGCGATCTTCTCGTTCATCGGGCCACCGGAGGTTTCGCCACGGATCAGAGGACCGATCTTGCGGAGACCCGCCCAGCCTTCATCACCTTTCTTGTCCATATAGGCCCACCAGCCGGCGAGACCGAAGCTGTTGCGAGCCGCATCATAGGTGGTGATCTTGCCCTTGAAAGAGTCCGGATCAGCCGTCGCGGCTTCCACCAACGAAGCAAAGCCCTTGGGCCGCTGCTCTTCCGTCAGAAGTGCTGCATTGTAGGTGATCACGAGCGGATCGGTCGAAAGCACGTTCACGCCCGGATACGGATGGGCAAATTCCGGCAGATTGGCGATTTCAGGGCTCTTGTAGTCCTCCATCGCTCCGTCCTTGCCATAGGAGGCCCAGCGATCGTTGGCGCCGGAGACGAGAACGTCGGCGGTGCGGGCGCTCGATCCCTTTTCGGCTTCCCAGCGGGAATGCACGGTGC
This sequence comes from Hyphomicrobiales bacterium, assembly GCA_900466875.1. Classification (GTDB taxonomy): domain Bacteria; phylum Pseudomonadota; class Alphaproteobacteria; order Rhizobiales; family Rhizobiaceae; genus Neorhizobium. The sequence continues at coordinate 78,835 of UBNQ01000005.1, forward strand.
CGGAGCCCAGATCGACTGTCTCGATCTTCACCCACGGATATTTGGCATTGAAGCCCTTGATGAGCGGCTGCCAGTTGTTGTCGGCCATGTTGGAATAGATCATCAGGCCTTTTTCGGAGCGCGAACCCTCGATGATCTTCGAATAGTCGGCCGGGTAGCCGGCGGGGACTTCCTGGGCCTGGGCAAAACCGGCAATGCCGGCAAACAGCCCGGCGACAGCCGTAAGCGTTACGATTTTCATTCCTTACCTCCCTTTGGATAGACGACGACTGCGGCGCGCCAGCTCCTCACTGATTGCTGCTGCAGTTTCCCTGACCGCTTCGGATATGCGGTCGGAATTCGAGATGAACCGGACCTGGGGACCGGAGATATTGAATGCGGCAATCGCCTTGCCGTTTGCACCGACGATCGAAGCGGCTGCACCGGCCGCCCCTTCGACGACACCCATGGCGTTGACGTAGAAACCGGACGAGCGGGCGCTTGCGACGGCGTCGAACAATTTGGATCGCTCGGCATCGGGCAGAGAGGCGGAAGCGGCATAGGCTTCGACATCCTCATCGCTGCCGGCGGCCAGAAGCACGACGCCGCTTGCTACCTTGTGGGCCGGGCGCGTCGGGACGATGTCACGGTCGTAAAGAATTTCGCGCTTCGGCAGGACCTTGTTGAGGTAGCGGATCGACTGGCCTTCGAGCACTGCGATAAAGCCGCTTTCACCGGTCTGCTGAACGGCCTGCGAAAGATAAGGCGAGACCAGTGCGATCAGCGCGCCATAATTATGGCCGTCGGCCGATACTTCGCCGGGAAGCCTGAGCAGCTGGTATTCGCCGCTGCCAAGACGATGGATGTAACCGCGCTCGGTCAGCGACTGCAACATCAGAAGAGCGCTCGACTTGGGCATGGCGAGCGCGGCCGCAATCTCCGACAGGCTCGCGCCCTCCGGCGAGGCCGCAAACCACTCGATCATATCCAAGACACGCTCCACTCCGCGTCCACTCACGACCATTCCTCCCTTGATCGACTGTTCAGTATACTGAACTATTACATAATATTGAAAAACGTCAAATTCGTCAACCTTTTCGTTGCAGCGTCAGGCTGTACGGAAATTTTCGGTTCTTGAGTTCGGACCAAGCGCGTCGCACGGACGAAATCGCCTTGATGGGCGACCACACGTCAGTCCCGCCATCTGACGAGACGTCAGGATTGGAGGTCTTAAACAAGGATGCTGGGGGCTGGCGCTTGGCGTATGCCTTGGTCAAATTAGGAAACCGAACGCTCGCACCACTCTCGTTGCCACGTTTCGGCGGACAATGAGAGCGAAGCGCTTATCTCTGCGCGGATCTCCAGGTTCGTAAGCTGGCAGCCGGAATAGACAGCGATCTTACGCCAATGATCGAAAGCGCATTGAGAGTGCACAAGAACGGCGGCACGAAATCATGGATCTGAAATACGCGATGTGCGGGGCATGTCCATGGGTCGGCCGCCCTGCCTGACGGCCGATAGAAGCAGCGTTGCAAGGAAGCCGAATAGTCAGCCGGTCACTTATGCGATGACTGGAAAAGCCGTTCGCGTGACCCTTTCAGGTGCTCCAGCATCAGCTGCCGGGCGTCATTTTCGTTGCGGTTGGCAATGGCCGTGGCGATCGCCTCATGCTCTGCAAAGACCCGTGTCAGACCCGAAGCCTCGCGGCGGATCGAGGCGCCATGGAATTTCATGCCGACGGCGATGTGGTCCTTCAGGGCTTCCATCGCGGTGGAGAAATAATTGTTCTGCGCGGCACGCGCGATGGCGAGGTGAAACTGGAAATCGGCGTCCTCGCGGTGCGACTGGCGGTTGGTGGCATCGCGCAGCAGTTCCAGCGCCTGGCGGATCGCCTTCAGGCTTTCCGCATCGTGACGGGTGGCAGCAGCAGCAGCAGCGGCCGGCTCCAGTGTCAGGCGGAATTCGTAACAGTTCAGAAGGTCGGCGACGTTTTCCAGCTGGCCAAAACCGAGCGGGTTTCTCAGGCCTACCGAGCGGACGAAACTGCCGGCACCACGGCGGGAATAGATCAGGCTCTGGTCGCGCAGGCGCTTCAACGCTTCGCGGATGACGGGGCGCGACACTTCGAACTCGGCGGCGAGATCATGCTCGGTCGGTAGGCGCTCGTCCGGTTTGTAGGCGCCGGACTTGATAGCGCGCAGCATGCGTTCGAAAACGATGTCGGCCAGACCCTTGCGGGCGGTTCCTGTTTCCAGCCCCATGCTCAACCCGCCTTCTGCAGGACTGTATCTGCAATTTGTTTCAACGTATCAGGCTGACCGAAACCACCCGATTTGGCAATAATGCAGCGCCCATCTGCCGAGGCGAGGCCGAGACCCGGCAGGCATTCACCATGCAGCCGCAGCCGCGAAAGGCCGAGCCTGCGCAGCACGGCTTCAGCCGTTGCACCGCCGGAGAGAAGCAACGTGCCATCATAATAGGCGAAATTCCGCTTCAATCCCTCTGCCAGAGCTTCCGAAACAAGCTGCGGATCTATCTCCTCGGCGCCGCGCGTCGCCTGCACCAGCGTCAAGTCAGATCCCGTATCGCTTGCCGTGCCCAGATCGCCGTTGGGCGCAGGCAGATAATTCAGGCTATGCGCTTCTCGCAGGGCGTCTATCTGCATGAGCGTGATCGGGTCGCGCGAGCCGATCACAAAGGTGATCCGGCCGGGCGGGATGGTAGCGGCTTGCGCCTCAGTCTTGGCGGTCATGCGACGAGCAAGCGCTTCGGCAAGGCCGCGGGCGCCGATCAGGAGATCGGTGCCGTCGCTTTCAACCTCAGCCAAAACCGCGTCCATATCAGCGGTAGTGCGCGTATTCGGAATGCGGGCACGAGCAGCGTGTAGGCCGAGGCGGTCGGTGATCACGATCGGCGTCTCGACACCGAAGCCTGTGACATGCCCGTCGTCGACGATCCGGTGGAATTCCGGGATCGCTGGCGCAACAAGAGCCCGGTCGAAGGGTATGGCATCCAGTTCAGCAACAATATTCCCCTTCAGGCGGGAATCGACCTTCTTGAAAAACCGTGTCCCCTCCGGCAGCAGAGCGATGACCTTGGCAGTTATGGCACGGGCGTCGTCCGCTGCGATTTCTCGTGTGTTGAGATTGATCGACAGGACGTCCGGACGGTCCTCAACGATACGGACGACAGCATCGAGGCCGAGCGCGACCTCCGTAACCAGACCGCGCCCGGCAAAAGGGGCCGCCGAGTCGAGCGCTCCGGTCAAATCGTCCGCAAGAATGGCTAACATATGTCTCCGCCCACTTATGTTGTAAGCTTTATACCATTAAAAAACGCTTATATGTCAACAAGAATGTAGGATTAAATGACAAATGCAATGAGTTCATCGCCGAGAATCGAGGGGCTTTGATGCACGCCTCGTTGCACTCGCTGCCGGAGAACAATGCTGCCGCAGTCAACCAGAAGGCATTGCTGCTTTATCTATTGGATGATCCGCATCGATGCGCGGGCTGGACGAGGCTCAAGCTCCGGCGATACGGTTCATCCGTTGGCTGGGGTTCCCGTTGATTTTCCCAATGGGGCAAGAACTGAATGCGCCGGGCGCATTCCGGTCTTCGGGCCGGCAAGATACTGATTGCGCAAGGCAGTGGCAGTGCTCATCCAGGAAAGCTCGGGGGTCTAGGCCGCGATTAAATCTTGGCGAAACCTTGCCAAAATCCTTTCCATCACGACAGCACCCCTGACTCGTCGTGATCCCTCAATGCTTCGACAGAGTGCATCTGCTGTCACGCGGGACCCGGCTTTCGACCTGATGCCGACTCGAGCCAACTGTTTTTGAATTTTGACGCCAACCACTTTCCCTATGGCTGATTGGCCGCCTTTTGCACGGGCGACAGCAGATCGGCTTGATCGGCAACGATGGCGGCGGCCTCGGTTCTCAGGACATCCTTTGCATTCTTGCGCGCGTTCTCAAGCGCAAGCTCTGCGCTCAAGCTGCGCTCGTTGGCCTGCAGACCATCATCTTCTCCGCTCAACAGACCGTCATCGCTTTGCGCGCGGGCCTTCAGGCGGCGTTCAAGCGCATTCATTTCCTCACGGCGTTCAGCCTCATTCAGGGAAATGAACCGCTTCTCTCGCTGCGCCTTCAACTCCGCCGCATCTTCCACGAAACGCTGAAAATCCGGATCGTCTTTCACGCGTGCGTCATGGCGGCTCTGCAATTGCGGCAGCAACGATGCTGTCGCTTTCGACGCCGTGTATTTCGCAGGCTTGATCTTGTCCCATGGAAGCGCGTTGTCATAGCTCGACTCGCCAACAGTCTTTGGATCCAGGAGGCCCGGCAAGCTGATGTCGGGCGTCACGCCGTGCAACTGCGTCGTTCCACCGTCGACACGGAAGAACTGCGCGATCGTCAGCTTCAACTGTCCGTATTTCGGCTTGTTGTTGCGCGCCGCCTGGTCAAGATCGATCACGGTCTGCACGGTGCCTTTGCCGAAACTGGGCTCACCGACAATCACGCCACGACCGTAATCCTGTATCGCCGCCGCAAAAATCTCGGACGCCGAGGCCGAGCCGCGATTGATCAGCACACCGACCGGGCCGGTCCATGCCGGCTTGGAAAGATCATCGCTTTCCACCTCGACTTTGCCAGCAGCATCACGTTGTTGGACAACCGGACCTTTCCCGACGAACAGACTGGTCAACTCGATCGCTTCGCTCAAGGAGCCGCCGCCGTTGTCACGCAGATCGATCAGAACCCCGTCGACCTTGTCCTGCTTCAGCTCTCCGATAAGTTTTGCAACATCGCGGCTCGCGCTCCGATAGTCCTTGTCGCCTTTGCGACGCGCCTCGAAATCCTCGTAGAATGCCGGCAGGGTAATGACCCCGATCTTGCGGGCCACGCCTTGATCCTCGACGGGCAGGATCGTTTTCTTCGCGGCTTGTTTTTCCAGGCTGATCTTGTCGCGCACAAGGCTGATCACCCTGTGGCTTCCCTCAGCTGCCGTCTCGGCCGGCAGGATATCCAGCCGTACGACGGAATCCTTCTCGCCGCGGATCAACTGAACGACCTCGTCGAGACGAATGCCCACGACTTCCTTGACCGCGCCGTCCTTGCCCTGACCGACGCCGATAATACGATCTCCAACCGCCAGTTTCCCGGATAGCTGCGCCGGTCCACCGGGCACGAGTTCCCGAATGGTCGTGTAACCGTCGCGTTCCTGCAGAACCGCGCCGATACCGACCAGCGAAAGCTTCATCGAAATATCGAAATCGGCCGAGGCGGCAGCGCCGAAATAGTCCGTGTGCGGATCAACGGAGGTCGTATAGGCAGCCATGAAGGACTGGAACACGTCGTCACTCTTGTAGGTGTAGACGCGTTGCTGGATATTCTCGTAACGCTTGTCGAGCGTATTGCGAATTGTATCATCCGCCTGGCCCGCCAGTTTCAGCCGCAGCCAGTCGCTCTTGACGCTCTTGCGCCAAAGGTCATGGATCTGAGCCTCCGATTGCGGCCAGGGCTCATCTTCCCTCAACAGAGAATAATTTTCCCGCGCGCTGAAGTCGAAGCCCTGTTTGAGCAGGCCTCGCGAAAACACCATGCGATCGACGACGCGCTGCGAGTAGATATTGAATATCGAAAACGGGATCTTCAGGTCTTCGTTGATGAGGGCATCGTCAATTCTGGTCTTGTTCACCATGAACTTGTCGACATCGGCCTGCAGGAAAAAGCCCCGGTCCGGATCCAATGACTTAAGGTATCGGTCCATGATTTTCGCGGAGAGCGCATCATCGAGCGGAACCGGCTTGTAGGCATAACGCTCGAGAAATTGAGCACTCAGGTTGGCGGCCTCGGCCTGGCTCTTTTGCGGCGCCAGAACGGGAGGCGTGCCGAGCTCCAAGGAATAGGCCGACGGTGCCAGGAGAAAAAACAGGCCAACGAAACCGTAACGAATGCGCATTCAGCTTTAATCCCAGATGCAGTGTCGAGATATTGTCAGGTGTTGCATTAACTGCGCTGCTTTAGCAACCCAAGTCTGCGCGCAATAATTCGTGTCTGGCGCCCCACATAATCGACATGATTGGCACTAACGGCGGGCGGCAGGCATGCTACGCCTTGCCTGATCGCCATGCTTTCCGGCGACCTTTTCGTTGTGTTTCAAAGTCGTACGACTCAAACCGGCCTTTCCCTCGCTCCGGTTTTGCTATTGTTATATATGCCTGCATTCGCACATTCTTTGGGAGGAAATATGCGCGCGGTTTTGAATGAGGTCGAAAAACGCCGCGCCGAGGCGAGGTTGGGCGGCGGCCTCAAGCGCATCGAGGCGCAGCATGCCAAAGGCAAGCTGACGGCCCGCGAGCGGATCGAAGTGCTGCTCGACGAAGGCTCGTTCGAAGAATTCGACATGTATGTCACCCATCGTGCCGTCGATTTCGGCATGGCGGAACAGAAGGTCGCAGGCGATGGCGTGATTACCGGCTGGGGCACGATCAACGGTCGGCAGGTCTACGTCTTCTCCCAGGACTTCACCGTGCTGGGTGGCTCCCTGTCGGAAACGCATGCGCAAAAGATCTGCAAGATCATGGATATGGCGGTGCGGGTCGGCGCTCCGGTGATCGGTCTTAATGATTCCGGTGGAGCGCGTATCCAGGAAGGCGTCGCCTCGCTTGCCGGTTATGCGGAAGTGTTTCGCCGCAATGCCGAAGCCTCCGGCGTCATTCCGCAGATCTCCGTTATCATGGGGCCGTGCGCCGGCGGGGCCGTCTACTCGCCGGCCATGACCGACTTCATCTTCATGGTGCGGGACTCCTCCTACATGTTCGTCACCGGCCCGGATGTGGTGAAGACGGTGACGAACGAGATCGTCACCGCTGAAGAACTCGGTGGCGCCGCAACCCACACGCAAAAGTCTTCCGTCGCCGATGCGGCCTTCGAAAACGACATCGAGGCGCTGGAAGCGGTGCGCCAGCTTTTCGATTTCCTGCCGCTCAACAATCGCGACAAGGTTCCGGTCAGGCCGTTTCACGACGATCCGTCACGGGTCGAGATGCGGCTCGACACACTGGTGCCCGACAGTTCAACCAAACCCTACGACATGAAGGAACTGATCACCGCGCTGGCGGACGAGGGCGACTTTTTCGAGATCCAGCAGGCGTTCGCCAAGAACATCATTACCGGATATATCCGCATCGAAGGTCAGACGGTCGGCGTCGTTGCCAACCAGCCGATGGTTCTGGCGGGCTGCCTGGATATAGATTCTTCCCGCAAGGCCGCACGCTTCGTGCGTTTCTGCGATGCCTTTTCCATCCCCATCCTGACGCTGGTCGACGTGCCGGGCTTTTTGCCCGGCGTTGCGCAGGAATATGGCGGCGTCATCAAGCACGGCGCCAAGCTGCTGTTTGCCTATTCGGAAGCGACCGTGCCGATGGTGACGCTGATCACGCGGAAAGCCTATGGCGGCGCCTATGACGTGATGGCGTCGAAACATATCGGTGCCGATATCAACTACGCCTGGCCAACGGCCGAGATCGCGGTGATGGGCGCCAAGGGTGCAACCGAAATTCTTTACCGCTCCGAGCTTTCCGACCCCGAAAAAATCGCCGCCCGCACGAAGGAATACGAGGAGCGTTTCGCCAATCCGTTCGTTGCGGCCGAGCGCGGTTTCATTGACGAAGTGATCATGCCGCATTCGTCCCGCCGGCGCATCGCCCGCGCCTTCGCCTCGCTGCGCAACAAGCAGGTGACGACACATTGGAAAAAACACGACACGATACCGCTTTAGGGGCCGGCACCATGTTCAAGAAGATCCTCATCGCCAACCGCGGCGAAATTGCCTGCCGGGTCATCAAGACAGCACAGAAGATGGGTATCGCAACGGTTGCCGTCTATTCGGATGCCGACGCGAACGCCCTGCATGTGTCGATGGCCGACGAAGCTGTTCATATCGGCCCCGCGCCTTCCAACCAGTCCTACATCGTCATCGACAGAATCCTCGATGCGATCGCCAGAACCGGCGCGGATGCCGTGCATCCGGGCTATGGCTTTCTGTCGGAAAATGCCGCGTTTGCCGCCGCACTGGAAAAAGTGGGTGTCGCTTTCATCGGCCCGCCGGTGAAAGCCATCGAGGCGATGGGTGACAAGATCACCTCAAAGAAGATCGCAGCCGAGGCCGGCGTCTCGACCGTGCCCGGGCATATGGGCCTGATCGAGAATGCTGACGAGGCCGTGAAAATCTCGTCCTCGATCGGTTATCCTGTCATGATCAAGGCGTCTGCCGGCGGCGGCGGCAAGGGCATGCGGATCGCCTGGAACGATGCGGAAGCGCGCGAAGGTTTCCAGTCCTCGCGCAACGAGGCAAAAAACTCGTTTGGCGACGACCGCATCTTCATCGAAAAATTCGTCGACCAGCCGCGCCATATCGAGATTCAGATTCTGGGCGACCAGCATGACAACACGCTGTATCTCGGCGAGCGGGAATGCTCCATCCAGCGACGGAACCAGAAGGTCATCGAGGAGGCTCCGTCACCCTTCCTGGATGATGCCACCCGCAAGGCAATGGGTGAACAGGCCGTGGCGCTCGCAAAAGCCGTCGGTTACTTCTCCGCCGGCACGGTGGAGTTCATCGTAGATGGCAATCGGAACTTCTACTTCCTCGAAATGAACACCCGCCTGCAGGTGGAGCATCCGGTGACCGAACTTGTCACCGGCATAGATCTTGTCGAGCAGATGATCCGCATCGCCGCCGGCGAAAAGCTTTCGTTTGCGCAAAAAGACGTGGCGCTTCGGGGCTGGGCGATCGAAAGCCGGCTCTACGCCGAAGACCCCTATCGCAATTTCCTTCCCTCGATCGGACGGCTTTCCCGCTACCGCCCGCCGGTCGAAGGACTTCAGGACAGCGGCGCAATCATCCGCAATGATACCGGCGTCTTCGAGGGCGGCGAGATTTCGATGTATTACGATCCGATGATCGCAAAGCTCTGCAGCTGGGCCGAAGATCGGGCGGCGGCCATTGACGCCATGGGCACGGCGCTGGATGCGTTCGAGGTGGAAGGTATCGGCCATAATCTGCCCTTCCTGTCTGCCGTCATGCAGCAAGACAGATTTCGCTCGGGAAATCTCACCACGGCTTACATCGCAGAGGAGTTTCCGGACGGGTTTCATGGCGTCCAGCCGGATGTCGGCGATGCCCGAAAGCTTGCGGTCATCGCGGTGCTGGTCAACCAGGTAATCCAGGAACGCGCGACATGGATTTCCGGTACGCTGTCCAAACGCCGCCGTGCGGTGGCAAAGGATTGGGTCGTGACGCTCTCGGTCGGCGGACAACGCGCGTTCGAAGGGCCTGTGACGCTGGATACGTCCGCGGACGGTGCCTTCGTGCGTTTCGACGATCACCAGACTGTGTCTGCAGCAACGGGATGGTTTCCGGGACAAAGCCTTGCCGACTTTCACGTCGGCGGTGAAAGCCTGATGGTAAAAGTCGATTTGGTCGGATCGGCCATTCGGCTGCGCTGGCGTGGCATGGATATCCTGGCGCATGCGCGTTCGCCCCGGATCGCTGAGCTTGCGAAACTGATGCCGCTCAAGCTGCCTCCGGACACGTCGAAAATGCTGCTTTGCCCCATGCCCGGCGTCATCACCTCGATCGCGGTCACCGCAGGTGATCGGGTGGAGGCCGGCCAGACACTTGCCACGGTGGAGGCGATGAAGATGGAGAACGTATTGAAGGCCGAAAAGCAGGGGCTGGTCAAACGCGTGGCCGTCACACCGGGCCAGAGCCTTGCCGTGGACGAGCTCATCATCGAATTTGAATAATGCCAGAGCGATATGCGCTGGCTCACATTTGCCGGATATGGATGGAAGATGTCACCTGACACACAGACAAAAGGTGCCGGTTGACGTTACCGCCATCGATCATAACCGCGCATGTCGAGCCGGATGATATCGAGCCTTTCAATCGTCTCAGGCAGGAACACTTTCCTGCCGCCCGCAATTTTCTGAAGGCCCATATCACCGTCTTCCACCACCTCCCCGGCCAGCGGCTTGATGCGGTTCGCGAACGTGTGTCCGACGCGCTGAAAACGCAAATAGGTTTCCTCGCGACCGTAAGTGGTGTCCAACATCTGGGAGCAGGCGTCGCGTTCAAGATTGAGAGCCCGGAACTTCAGGATCTGAGAGCGGACCTCGTTCGCCGTTTCGGCTCCTGGCCCGGCCCCCAGGATCTCCAGAAGTTCCGGCCGCATATCACCATCCAGAACAAGGTATCGCGGGCGGAGGCCGATCGGCTGTTTTTCAGCTTGAGATCTGCTTTCGAGCCTCGATCCATCCGCATCACCGGGCTCGATCTATGGAGCTATCTCGCGGGGCCATGGCGTCATGAGGGCCTTCTCGGTTTTGCTCACCCAGAAGACCGTTCACCATGACGGCAAGGCTATATTACCACTCGGCGAAGCTTCCATCTTCATGGCGCCAGATCGGATTGCGCCAACGATGGCCTTCCTTCGCCCTCTCGATCACATAGGCTTCATCCACTTCAACGCCGAGGCCCGGTCCCTGCGGAATGCTGACGAAACCGTCGGCATAATGGAAGACGTCCTTGTTGGAGATGTAATCGAGGATATCATTGCCCTGATTATAGTGGATGCCGAGGCTCTGTTCCTGGATGAAGGCATTGTAGGAGATCGCATCGACCTGCAGGCATGCGGCAAGCGCGATAGGCCCAAGCGGGCAATGGGGCGCCAGCGCCACATCATAGGCTTCCGCCATGGCTGCGATCTTGCGGCATTCGGTAATGCCGCCGGCGTGGGAAAGATCCGGCTGGATGATGTCGACATAACCGTCCGAAAGAACCTGCTTGAAATCCCAACGGGAAAATAGTCGCTCGCCGAGCGCGATCGGGGTCGAGCAATGGTTGGCGATTTCCTTCAAGGTTTCGCGGTTTTCCGAAAGTACCGGCTCTTCGATGAACATCAGCTTGTAAGGCTCAAGCTCCTTGGCGAGAACCTTCGCCATCGGCTTGTGAACACGACCGTGGAAATCCACGCCGATGCCGATATGCGGCCCGACGGCCTCGCGGATGATGGCAATCGTCTCGACCGCCTTCTCCACCTTTTCATTGGTGTCGACGATCTGCATTTCCTCGCAGCCATTGAGCTTGATGGCTTTGAAACCCCGGGCCACGACATCCTTGGCATTGCGGGCAACGTCCGACGGGCGGTCGCCGCCGATCCAGGAGTAAACCTTGATCTTATCCCTGAGCTGGCCACCGAGCAGCGAGTGAACCGGCTGGCCCAGCGCCTTGCCCTTGATATCCCAGAGCGCTTGATCGATGCCGGCGAGCGCCGACATATGGACCGCCCCGCCCCGGTAGAAACCCCCGCGATAAAGAACCGTCCAGTGATCCTCGATCAGGAACGGGTTCTTGCCGATCAGGTAATCGGCCATTTCCTGCACCGCAGCCTCGACGGTCAGCGCCCGGCCTTCGACCACCGGCTCGCCCCAGCCGGAGATGCCTTCGTCGGTTTCAATCTTCAAGAACAGCCAGCGCGGCGGCACGATATAGGTGGTCAGCTTGGTGATCTTCATCAAAGTGCTCCAAATATGAAAACAGGTTCAAGCTTGTTGCTGACACAAACCCGGACTGCGGAATTTCTTCCGCACCGGACATCGTCAGCCTTGGCTAGAGTCCTATCCCGTACAGGGATAAAATTCATAGGACACAAGTCAATATAAATATGATTTATTTCTGGGTTTGATCAAAAAATACGAGCGATCCATGCTATGAATCGCGTGGGGCATCTGAGCCTAATTGGAATGAAATAATGAGGGCCCGCCATTGACCAATGTAACGATGACCCGGGTGTTGACGGAGCATGGCGCGCCGATTGCCCAACGCGGAAAGCGAAGCGTGAGAGAAGCGCTGCTTCACTGTCTTGTCGAAATGATCGTGTCGGGCACATTTCCGGAAAATTCCACCCTGCCGAATGAAGCAGAACTCACCGACCGATTCGGCGTCAGTCGCACCAGTCTGCGGGAAGCGATGCAATATCTCTCGGCCCTCGGCATGGTTCGATCGCGGACAAGAGCGGGCACAGCCGTCTTGCCGAAGGAAAACTGGAACTATCTCGATCCCATCGTTCTCGACGTGATGCTGTCCGTCGGGGCCGACGAGATCTTTTACTCCTCGTTGATCGACGCTCGTCAGTTGCTTGAACCTGCAGCAGCGGCACAGGCTGCAACCAATGCCAATGCGCGCCAGCTTTACCAGATTTCAAAAGCATTCGAAGACATGGTCGAGGCAAATTCCCGCGATACCGAGGCATGGAGCCGGGCGGACCTCGAATTCCACACGGCCATCATCAATGCCAGCGGCAACTGGGTCTATCGACAGTTCGCAAGCGCCATCCAGGCGGCCTTGCTTGCAAGTTTCCGGCTAACCAATCGTGCCAGCCAGTCTCACGATCAGGCGATTGCCAGCCATCGCAATGTACTGGACGCTATCCGCATGAGGCAGCCCGAAGCCGCACGCCATGCAATGGAATATCTCATCGATGCGGCGCGAAGCGAGATGACCGAAGCAATCCGGCAGCTACGGATGACTTCTCAGCCCCAGGTGCTGTGAGTGAATTGTCGGTAATCTTTCGCCTAAAGGCTCGACAGGCGGGCTACGGCGCCATGCGATGCCGCAGCTGTTGTCCATTGCTCCGTCGATCCCGAACGCCGCACCAGTCTTTCGAAAAAATCATACCCTTCCGGCCAGCGACCGAAGCCGCTCATGACATTGATATGTCCTGCAAAGCCGATCGTGGCCAGGTCACTGCCCCAGGCTTTCACATGTCGTTCCAACTGCGGGACGCTCATATAAGGGTCATTGAGACTGCCGACGACAAGGCTTGGAAAAGGCAGGCGTTCAAGCGGTTCGGCTCCGAAGTCAATCATGCAGGGATGCATTTTCAGGGTCGTTTCGAGCGAACAGGGCGCGACCATCAGAACGCCGCGAACGAGACCCGCCTGATGACGGCTGGCATAACTTGCAGCAAGAAGACAACCGAGGCTATGCGCAACGAGAAAGGCGCCATCGGTATTCGACAGCGCCTCATCCAGCTTCGCCTGCCAATGCGTCAGGACCGGACATGTCCAGTCTTCCTGCTCGACGACCGATGAATATGGGCGCTCGCGTGCCCAGTGCCGCTGCCAATGCGCGTCAGAAGAGCCGTTCAGGCCCGGAATGATAAGCGTCTGGATCATAACTGACCTCACCACCTTCCCAATGCGATGAGAAGATAGGCAGCCGGCCGCGCTGCGTCGGCGAAATCGCATCCAAAATCTACAGGAAAGATAGATTATTTTGCCTCGTGGCGCACAACACACTCCGATAGATTGCAAACACCAACATAGAATGAATGGAAATCGGACCATGAAAAGCTTCAATACTGCAGGCCAAGCAAAGACCAGCCAGTTTGTGGGTTCGTCCGTTTTCCGATGCCTCCCTCACTCGCGAATGCCGATGTGTATCGCGCCCTTTCCGGCCGAAAGCATTGAAGAGATATTGCGAGATTGGAGTGAAGGACATGCAGAAGCAAGTCATTGAACATGGCGGATTGCCAGTTGGCATAGCCATTCCGGATAGTGGGAAACTGCGTTTTATCGCCGTGAAATTTCACGTTATCGATCTCGACGATCGGCGCTTTTCGACGGTCGGCGAACTGAGGGCCGCGATCCGCGACCATCTCAGCTCCCAGAGAGCGGTTGCCGCCTAACGAAGACGGACCTCGTTCCGGACTTCGACGGCAGCCTCATGACCGATCACGTTCCCAGAGAGACCCATGAAAGACATTCTGAAAATAGCCGGCAACCGGACGATGTCGGTTGGCACGGCACTTATCGTTCTAAGTCTGGTCCTGCGCAATCTGGATACCGGCATTCCCAACTGCCTCGTTGCAGTCGGGTTGGCCGCAGGCCTTGTTTCAGTCATTTTTGCGGCAGGCCGCATGAGTGAGTGAGGCCCGGCGGCCCGACCGCATCGGGACAGGTGACGGCACATCGACCGGGTCGTGAGCCATCCGCCGAAAAGCCCCTCGATTGATGTGCCGCGACGACCGTCTCTCGAACACAGTCAGGTCAGCCGCAACCGGGAGGCTGCGCAGGAAAAGAGGCTCACGAGCCATCTTGACGAACGTGCCTTACCTACCCACATCCCGCGCGATTGAGACAAGATGCATCAGATGAAAACATTTCTGGAAAAGACGTTCGGCCCGACCGAACTTTATATTGTTGAAACTGCGTTCAGCGAGTGGATCGATGAGGCCAAAGTCGGGAAACAAAGCCCGGAAGCCGAGCTGGCTGCCGCGATCGTGATCAACCTGTTTCGCGAAGGCAACGACACTGTTCCGGCCATACGCAAGGCAATTTCCGCTCATCGCGGCTTGAACGATCTACGCCATCCGTGAACCTTGATGCACGTCCGGGATCGTGTGTGCGATCCCGGACGTGCTTTACCTGTGTTACCTGATCATCAGCAGGAGTTCGGAGACGGACTTCTTTGCGTCGCCGTAGAACATCCGTGTGTTGTCCTTGTGAAAGAGCGGGTTGTCGATGCCGGAACAACCGGTGCCCTGGCCGCGCTTGGAGACGAACACCTGCTTGGCCTTACAGGCTTCGAGCATCGGCATGCCGGCGATCGGCGAGTTCGGGTCTTCCTGGGCGGCCGGATTGACGACGTCGATCTCGGGTACAAGCTCGCGGAACTATTCCAGTTGCTTCTCGCGGAATTAAGGAGACGACGAGTCGGCATAACCGCCGGTGGCGGCGCCATCCTGGCTGTTGCTCCTCCAGTATCTTGATCTCGGAAGCACAATCCGGAACGCACGCGCGACAGAAGCTCACAGGAGCAATGTCATGGCAAAATTTTCAATGCCTTACAGGATTTTTCGCGCTGTTGGGCGTTCAGAGAACCAGCCAAATTAGCACTCGACGACAATGACATTACAGAAGCCAAACCGGCTGTGTGCAACCAGCAAACCAAATCCTGCATCCTACCAGCTTTATTGGTCGATTTTTAAGTAGGTTCCGCTAATATACATTCGACACCAGGCTAAACAAGAGAACGTAGGCAATCTACGACGAGGGGATTCTCTCAGAAATGAGCAATGCGAAATCCGGTTTGCAACGTTCTCCAGAAGCCACTGATGACTGGACTGACAAACTTGCGCTCTTCGATGCCCAATTCAAGCTTGTGGACGTAACGACGGGTATCCCGCCATCCGCCTCAGGCGAAAGCAACCCGTTTCTTTGGAATATCTATCCAGAACTTAATAGCGGGGCCGTTACAAACCACTTCCAAACCACGCCCAGGCAACCGCTACAGCTCAGCCACGATCTGGAAAACGGATCGGTCCGCGAACTGACGCTTCACGCCATAGGAAAATTTTATGGCGTCGTTCAGACCTACCGGACCGGCGACAAGGCAGAACGCGCAGCATTGCTGCATCAGGCGACCCATGACGCGCTGACCGGGCTGCCAAACCGGCGACAATTCGCCAGTGATCTGTCGGCAGCACTTCGCGGCATTTCCGGGGAGAGCAATGCTGTCTGCCTGATGCAGCTCGACCTCGACGATTTCAAGCCGGTCAATGATACTCTGGGCCATGCCGCCGGCGACAAGCTGCTTCAGCTGGCAGCCGGCCGGATCAAAGACTGTCTCACCGGCACAGAGCGGGCCTACCGTCTGGCCGGCGATGAATTTGCAATCATCTCCAGCGGCTCGGATCATCAGGAGCGGAACAGAGAACTGGGGGATGCACTCGTCCAAGCCTTCAAGCAGTCGTTTACGATCGACGGTATTTCGGTGTTTGTCGGCCTCAGCGTCGGCATCTCGATCGCGCCTGCCGATGGCTCCGATTCCGAAACCCTGATGAAAACCGCGGACGTCGCGCTTTATGCCGCCAAAAAGGAAGGCCGCGGCCGTGCCAGCGCCTTTGATGCCTCGATGCTGCAGATCATCGAGCAACGGGAATTGCTGCGGCGGAGCTTGCGGATCGCGTTGGAAAAGGATCAGTTTTCGCTTGAGTATCAACCGATCGTCGAACGCGAGCGGCTGATCGGCTTCGAGGCTCTGCTTCGATGGCAGCATCCGCTGCTCGGACAAATTCCGCCGGCCGTTTTCATCCCAATGGCAGAGACGGATGGCCTTATGAGTGAAATCGGGCGGTGGGTTCTGGAAAATGCCTGCCGCGAAGCGTTGAACTGGCCGTCGGACTGCATCGTCGCTGTCAATCTCTCCCCCGCAGAGTTCCTTGTCAGCGGGCTGACCGACCGGATTTCCCAGGTACTGGACGCCGTAGGCCTCGCTTCCGATCGTCTTGAACTCGAGATCACCGAAAGCGTTCTGCTGGAGCGCACCGTCAACAACCTCGATACACTCAACACACTCAGTGTGCTTGGCATCAGGATCGCTCTCGACGATTTCGGAACGCAATATTCGTCCCTGAGCTATCTGAAGAATTTCCCTTTCGATACGTTGAAAATCGACAAATACTTCGTGTCCGACCTTGAAACCGACGCCAAGAGCCAGGCCATTGTCCGATCGGTCGTTACACTCGCTCATGATCTGGGCATGGAGGTTGCGGCCGAAGGTGTTGAAACGATGGAGCAGGCCGAATGGCTTCGTGATCTGGGATGCGATCGACTACAGGGGCATGCGATCGGCAGGCCTCTCCCAGCCTCTGGAATAACAGGTTTTGTGACAGGCGCAGGGTTCCTGATGGAAACACTTGCTCGACGAACCGGCACTCCCGACGAGCATGTCCGTCTATGACAGAAATGTCCCAGCGTCTTTCCGCGCCACCGGCGGAGAACACCATGCAACACGCCAGCCTTGAACAGGAAGCATTTCAGGACATGACGGCGTTAACTCTGGACGCCGGCCTTTTCACTTCGGAATTTCGCCTTTGCGATACGATTGCCGAATATCTCGCAAATATCGTCGCGCAGTCTCACGAGGATCCCGCGCGCTACGCCAACTTCAGCTCGCTCGTCATCAACGAGATCATCGAGCTGGCTTTTCGCTCAACGGAGCCGGTAGGCAGGATCGATATCGACCTCCTCAAAAGTGAGACGCGCGTGCGCGCCTGCGTTGCCTTCGCGTTCGGCAAGGACAGCAGCACGACCTGGGCGACGTTCGACAGAGCGGCTGCGCCGAGCCGGCCACATCCCGCTTACGATCTGGCTGCCCTTGCACAGGCCGTTGACGTCAATCTTTTCGTCGAGACCCGTGGCGACGATCGCGTGACGCTGATTGCAGACTTTCTTGTGCGGGAGGGTACGCGTTGAACCGGCTCTCACCGTCATTCTCCGCTGATTTCGACGACGTGAACCAGGAGATCGTGCTGACAGGCAGGATGCGCCCGCGGTCGCCCGATGAGATGAGAGGCGTGACCGACTTGGTCAGGCGCAGTCTCGATGGCAGCAGCGCTACCGTCTATGTGAACGTAAAACGCCTCACCCATATGAACATGACCGCATTTCGCTGCCTTGCAAATGTGCTGGCAGGCGCTTGCGCGGAAAATCCAGGGCGTATGATCGTCATCGTCACGTCGAGCGTGATCACCTGGTCAGCCCCGCTTTTCAAGACATTGGCGGCCGATCAGCCCAATCTTTCGGTCGAGATCTACGATTCGGCTTTTTATCCGGGACAGACTTTCGTGGAGGACGAAAGCTTCATTCCCATCCTTCGCACCCAGACAAAAATGACCTGGCGTCACGAGCGCGAGATACTCCCCCGGCACGGCCTGCGGGAGGGACTGACCGTCGCCGACATTTGTTGCGGGATCGGGGATTT
This sequence comes from Hyphomicrobiales bacterium, assembly GCA_900466875.1. GTDB lineage: Bacteria > Pseudomonadota > Alphaproteobacteria > Rhizobiales > Rhizobiaceae > Neorhizobium. The sequence goes on from UBNQ01000005.1 coordinate 96,651, forward strand.
TGCGACCTTGATCAAGCGGCACTTCAACCCGGCCCGTCTCGTTGCGCTGGACCACTCCAGGAAAAGCCTGGAATATGCCAGGCGCGTGGCCGCCGACTTTGGTCTCAATTCGATCGAATATACCTATGGGGATGCGTCGCAGATGCTGCTGGCTGACAATCAGTTCGATTTCGTCACCTGCCGCCACTCGCTGCAGATTTTCAATCGCCCGGATATTCTGTTGCGTGAACTCTACCGAATCTGCAAGCCGGGCGGTCGGGTCTACATCACCAACGAGAAAAACTCACATTGCCTGGGGGAGCCGCATTCGGAAACGATCCGCTGGACCTATGAACAGGTCGCCAGACTTTTCAGCCATTTCGACATGGATGTCGAGATGGGGCCGAAAAGCCGGCGCCTTCTCAACGATGCCGGTTTCGACGCCATCCAGGTCGAGTCCTTCATGGTGACCAATCTCGACGGCGACCCGCGGGATTTTGCCGATGTGATCGAAGCGTGGGAAAATGTCTATGCCGGACAGATGGCGGTGCGCCGAGGCGATCCGCCGGATTTCATCCGCAGGTTCAGGCAGGGATTCAGGGATCACGTTCTCGCAGCCCTTCATCCCAAGGGGTATGCGGGGTGGCCGATCTGGGCGGCATCAGGGCGGAAACCATATTGATGGCCAGCAGATCGACCAGTAACCGGCCATGGGGTTCGTTTCGCGCCAAGTTCATTCTGGTCGTCGGCGGTGCCGTTCTTGTCGACCTGCTGATCAGCGGAGGGCTCGCCTTATGGAATGTGCAGCGTCTATCGCGTGACGCTGCCGAAGAGGTCGGCCATGGACTTGAACAGGCCAGCCAGGACTATATTCGCACCTATGCAAACTCCACCGCAGCGCAGGTCTCCCTTCTTCTCGGCCAGGTGAATAATGATGTCGGCGTCCTCGCCGGCGTGTTGCAGGAACAGATCGACAATCCGAAAAGACAGGCGGATATCGGCTCTGCCATATCCGGCACGTCACCGGGCAGCATACAGCTTTCCTTCGATCCTGCCGGACAATGGGCGCAAAATGCCCCCGGCGCCCCATCCGTCGTCAGTGCCTGGGGCTATCTGCTGGATGCCGACCACTCACCGCGCCCCGACGTACAGGCCGAAATTCAAGCCAGCGCCGTGCTCGACCTTGTCGCACCCAGTCTGCTCAGAAGCGGCTCTTCAAAGCTTCAGATGTATTTCATCGGTCCGAAGGAGCGACCGATCTTCAGGACTGCGCCTTATACCGACCAGGCACAGACTTTCGATCGCCTCTATCCCGGCCATAACGCAGCCAATTTCTGGGACTTCTTTTTTCCCGGCCTTTACGAAACCTGGCAAAGCTGGGCAACCGGCCTGAAAAGAAAACCCGTCCTGCATGACATCACCCAGACCGCGCCCTACACCGACGCAATAACCGGAAAGCAGATCGTCAGCTTCTTTCATCCGCTCTGGAGTGCCGATCGGAAGAATGTTGCGGGAACCGCCGGCGCGGATATCACGCTCGACCAGCTCGCCGAGACCGTGCAGAATGTAAAGGTTGCCGAGACCGGGTTCGGGTTTCTGGCAATGTCGGACGGAAACGTGATCGCTATCAACGGCAACGGGGAAAAGACCATCGGTCTGCGTTCCGCAAGCGATACCAAAGGAACCGGCGTCACCGGCCTGGAACGCTCCCTCAACGGCAGCTCGCAACCCGCGATTGCGGCTTTGACCAGCGACCCCGGAGAAGAGATCAGGCACCTCACGCTGAATCAGGACGGTGCCGACGTGCCGTTCATGGTGATCATGAAGAAGCTGCCTCCCGTCAATCTCTGGGAGCCGGGCGAGGTACGCAAAGATGCCATGTCACTGGGCATCGTCGTCCCGGAACGAGAAATCTATGCGTCGCTCTTTGCGGCACAGGCCAAGATTTCCGATGCGACGAACCGCATCGTCATCTATCAGATCCTCGCAATCCTCTTGTCCCTCATGATCGTCACCCTGGCGGTATTGGCGGTTTCGAAACGCATTACCGGCGGGATCAGCGCGCTTGCAGGCGCCGCTCGGCGGATCCAGGCGCAGGATTATTCGGTCCGCGTCGCCGTCTCCAGCCGCGACGAGGTTGGAGAAGCAAGCGAAGCCTTCAACCGGATGGCTGAGCAGATCAGCTACCATACCGAAAATCTCGAACAGCTGGTGGAAGAGCGAACAGCCGAAATCGAGGATGCGAAGGAAGAAATATCGGCGCTCAACGCCCAGTTGGAGCGGGAGAACCGCCGGCTGGGCACAGAGCTTGCCGTGGCCGAAAGAATTCAGATGATGGTTCTTCCTCTCGCCTCGGAACTCGCGTCGTCTAAGGATCTGGAGATCGCGGCCTACATGAGCGCCGCCGACGAGGTGGGGGGCGACTACTATGACGTTCTCGAAGCGGACGGACGTTTCAAGATCGGCATCGGCGATGTGACCGGGCACGGGCTGGAAAGCGGCGTCCTCATGCTTATGGTCCAATCCGTCGCCCGAGCCTTGCAGGAGGCAGGTACGACCGATCCGGTCAAGTTCCTCATTGACCTCAACAGCGCGCTGTTCAAGAACATCGTCCGCACCAGGATCGACAAGCATCTGACCCTTGCTTTCCTGGATTACGACGGACGCGACATGCTTATCTCGGGCCAGCATGAAGAGGTCATCATCGTTCGCGCGAATGGCGCTTTGGAGCGGATCGAGACCATGGATCTAGGTCTTCCAATCGGGCTCGAATCCGACATATCTCCCTTTGTCGCCACGCGAAAAATTCCGATGGAGAAGGATGACATCATCATCCTGCACACCGACGGCGTGACCGAAGCCGAGAATTCAGATGGCGAGCTTTTCGGCATCGAGCGCCTTTGCGAGGAAGCGGTGAGACTGCACGACCAGAGCGCGGAGCGCATCGCCGCGGGTATTATCGACAGGCTGATGTCTTATATCGGCTCGCATAAGATTCACGATGACATCACACTCCTCGTATTGCGGCACAGGTAGTCCATGTCGAAGACCATCCTGGGAATGTCAGACCTCACGGAAGCGCGATTTTCATCAGGCGCATGCCTGACGCTCAGCGACGGGCCGCTCGAACTCGGATGGCGACACTCGGGATTGACGTCGGATTTCATTGCCGAGACAATGGCCATGTCATTTGCCGCATCGAAAACGCGGCATGCGAACATCCATCACAGCATCGGTTACTTGAGCAACGAACTGATCGAGAACGCGGTGAAATTCCGGCAACCGGGCAAGATCATCATCGAATCCTGCGTGGCAGTTGATGTTTTCCTGATCCGGGTATGCAATGAGATCGATATGGAGACCTCGGTACGGTTTCAGCATCTTCTTGCAAAAATGCTGGCAGCCGATCCGGTCGAGCTCCTTATTCGGCAAATCGAGGCCAACGCTGCCTCCAATGCCAGCGGTTCCGGCTTGGGCCTCCTGACACTTCTCGCCGACTATGATGCACGCATGGCATGGGAATTCGAGACGTCCGGCGAAGATCGCGTCAAGCTTACAACGACCGCTTCGCTTGCATTACCAGTGACTTCAACCGAATGAGGCGCAGATGGAAATCAGGGATGAGAACTTTCGCATCTGGGCAGAAAACGGAACGATCTATTTCGATGGCGTTCTAAGACTGGCCGGACCGGAAGCCTACGCGCCGATCTACTCTCTGGCTGTGGCGGCGCTTCACGAAAACCACGAGCGGGTGATATTCGATCTGACCGGCCTCGAGTTTCTGAACTCTTCCGGCATCAATCTGCTGGCAAAACTCACGATCGAGGCGCGCAAGAAGCCGGAAGTCCAGTTCGTGATCAAGGGCACCGCGCAATACCCTTGGCAATCCAAGTCATTGCCGAATTTGAAGAAGCTCTATCCTCAGCTGGACCTGCAACTGGCCTGACGACCGGTCGTGACGGATGCGCTGAGACATGCCGATAATGGCCTGTCTCAGCGGTGCTTCGATGCTTCGCCAGCTTCCGCCTATCAGGCCATCCTCATGCCGAGGCCAACGAAGAGGGCAGCAGCGCGCCCTCTTGCATAACCGGTTTGTTTACAGAAGATCTTCCGGCTGAATGAAGTCCATATCGGTATAATCGACATTGTCACCGGCCATCGCCCAGATGAAGGTGTAGCTGCCGATACCCGCGCCCGAATGGATCGACCAGGGCGGTGAAAGCGCGCCTTCTTCATTGCTGATGAAAAGGTGGCGGGTTTCCTGTGGTTCTCCCATCAGATGCAGAACGCGGGATTTCGGATCCATGCCGAAATAAAGATAGGCTTCCATGCGGCGATCATGGATATGCGAAGGGATCGTGTTCCAGACCGAACCTTCCTCAAGCTCCGTATAGCCGAGCACGAGCTGGCAGCTTTCCATGACCAGCGGATGGATGAACTGGTTGATGGTACGCTTGTTGGAGGTCTCGCTCGCCCCGAGCTTCACTTCCTTGCTGTCCGCCTTGGTGATGAGGCGGTTGGGGCAGGAACGGTGCGCCGGGCAGGACGTGATGTAGAAGCGCCCCTTGCCGCTGAATGTCACAGCACCGGCGCCCATGCCGAGGTAGAGCACGTCGCCGCGCTGCAGCTCCCACGTTTCGCCCGCAGCGCTGACGGTGCCGGCGTCTCCGATATTGACGATGCCCATTTCCCGCCGATCGAGCAGCGAGGGGGTCTTGGTTTCCTCCACCTTGTCGAGCACGAGCTTGCCGCCGTTGGGAACAGCCGCCCCCATGATGAAGCGGTCGTAATGGGTGTAAATCAGCCGGATCTCGTTATCCCGGAACATGTCCGAAGCAAGGAAATGCGCGCGAAGCTCCGCCGTGTCCATGGCCTTCGCCTGAGCGGGGTGCACCGCGTGCCTTGTTTCGACAGTCAGCATAAACATCTCCTTTTAACAGCCTTAATCAGCCTATCCCATGTTTCGCCTAAATCTGTATGACAAGATTACTCAGGTCAAGGCTGATCTGGTGCGGGATGGATCAAGCGGTCGGTATCATTGGCATATGACGCCATGGAAATACCCGATCATCGCTGCAACCGACTGTGCCCACCTGCCCTTTCTCCCGCCGCAGCGCGAGATACCCAAAGATGAGGCATCGGCTTGCGGAATATAGACAAATGCCGTCATCCGGCGGCAGGGTTTCAGAACATATTTGACATATCTGTCGATACCTGCATAAATCTGTCAGGCAGGTTAGCAAGTCTTGGGAGGAAGCATGATCATCACCGACGTAAAAGTCCGGGTATTCCGTACGACCACTCGTCGGCATTCCGATAGCGCCGGCCACGCACATCCCGGTCCGCCGCACCAGGTCGAGCAGGCGATGCTCACCATTCGCACCGAGGATGGCCATGAAGGCCACTCTTTCACAGCGCCGGAAATCATTCGCCCTCACGTCATCGAAAAATTCGTCAAGAAGGTGCTGATCGGCCAGGACTACCGCGATCGGGAACGGCTGTGGCAGGATCTTGCCCATTGGCAGCGCGGTTCCGCCGCGCAATTGACCGACCGCACCTTGGCTGTTGTTGATTGCGCGCTGTGGGATCTGGCCGGCCGGGCCGTCGATACGCCTGTCTACAAGTTGATCGGCGCCTACCGCGACAAGGTCCCCGCCTATGGCTCCATCATGTGCGGCGACGAGATCGAAGGCGGTCTGGCAACGCCGGAAGATTACGGGCGATTTGCCGAAACGCTGGTGAAACGCGGATACAAGGGTATCAAGCTGCATACCTGGATGCCGCCGGTCAGCTGGGCGCCGGATGTGAAAATGGACATCAAGGCCTGTGCGGCCGTGCGCGAAGCCGTCGGCCCCGATATCCGCCTGATGATTGATGCCTTCCACTGGTATTCGCGCACCGATGCGCTGGAACTCGGCCGCGGGCTCGAAAAGCTCGGCTTCGACTGGATCGAGGAGCCGATGGATGAGCAGTCCATGTCTTCGTACAAATGGCTCGCCGACAATCTGGATATTCCCGTCGTCGGCCCGGAAAGCGCAGCCGGCAAGCACTGGCATCGTGCCGAATGGGTAAAGTCCGGCGCCTGCGATATCCTGCGTACCGGCGTCAACGATGTCGGCGGCATCACGCCCGCCCTGAAGACGCTTCACATGGCAGAGTCCTTTGGGATCGAATGCGAGGTGCATGGCAACACGGCGATGAACCTGCATGTCGTGGCCGCCGTGAAGAATTGCCGCTGGTACGAACGCGGCCTGCTTCACCCCTTTCTTGAGTATGACGATGGCCACGATTATCTGAAGTCGCTTTCCGATCCGATGGACAGCGACGGCTACGTTCATGTTCCCGATCGTCCTGGCCTCGGTGAGGATATCGATTTCGATTTCATCGAAAACAACCGGGTGAGATAGGCGATGAAGACTGTTCTGGCCTTTGGCGATAGCCTGACCTGGGGAGCGGATCCGAAAACGGGTCTGCGCCATCCGCGTCAGTATCGCTGGCCGGAGGTGCTGAAGGCCGAACTCGGCTTGGATGTGGACGTCGTGTCCGACGGGCTCGGTGGCCGCACCACCTGTTACGACGACCATACCGGCCCGGCCTGCCGCAATGGCGCCCGGGCGCTGTCGGTGGCGCTTGCCGTTCATATGCCGCTGGACCTGGTCATTGTGATGCTGGGCACCAATGATCTGAAGCCCGCCCATGGCGGCCGGGCCGAGGCTGCGTTTTCCGGCATGCGGCGGCTTGCCGAGATCGTCGAGACATTTCCCTACAAGCCCCGGTCCGCCCGCCCCCGATTGATGATCGTTGCGCCTCCGCCTTGCGTGGCCGGTGGCAACGGACAGATAGCCGGCGGACGGAGCATTTCGGAATCGCAGCGGCTTGCGCCGCTTTACCGCAGAATTGCCGAGGAGCTCGGGCACGATTTCTTCGACGCCGGCAGCGTCGTAACCGCCTCGTCGATCGACGGGGTTCATCTGGACGCTGCCGATACACAGGTTTTGGGCCGGGCGCTTGCAGGCCCGGTGGCGAATATTCTTGGGTGATCGGCACGGCTTGGGAGGTTAGCTGCCGGGCAGATCAAAATCGTGGAGGGCCGTATTCCGCGCGAAACGGCACCAAATGGAGGAAACATGCGACACTTTTTTGCAACTGCAGCCGTCGGAGCACTCCTGCTCGGCGCCATTCCCCTGACAGCCTTTGCGGAAACGCCGAAAGATCAGCTGGTCGTGGCGACCACGATGAACAACATCCTGACGCTCGATCCGGCGGCCATCACCGGCCGCGAGACGGTGCAGGTGCTTAACAACATCTACGATACGCTGGTTATCCTCAGCGACAAGGATCGCTCGATCCAACCGCGCATCGCCGAACACTGGGAAGTTTCCGAGGACCGCATGTCGATCCGCTTCCACCTGCGCGAAGCGACCTTTGCATCCGGCAATCCGGTGACGGCCAGCGACGTGGTCTGGAGCCTGAAACGCCTTCTGACCCGCAATCTTGCACAGGCTTCGCTGCTCAAGACCCGCGGGTTTACGGCGGAAGCAGCCGACAAGCTTTTCGTCGCCGAAGATGAGCGCACTTTCGTCCTGAACCTGCCACAGCCGGACGACCCGAACCTGGTGCTGATGGTGCTCGCCCAGAACGGGCCGGGTTCGATCATCGACAGCAAGGCCGTGCTGGAAAACGAGAAGGACGGCGATCTCGGCGCCGGGTGGCTGACGCTCAATTCGGCAGGTTCCGGTCCGTTCACGCTCGGCCAGTGGAAATCCAACGAATATATCATTCTCACCCGCAACGGCGATTACTGGGGCGAAGCGCCGGCAATGAAGCGCGTGCTCATGCGCCACCTGCCGGAATCCCAGTCGCAGCGCCTGATGCTGGAAAAGGGCGACATCGATGTCGCCTACTCGCTACAGGCGCCCGACCTCAAGTCACTCGAAACCGATGCCGCGATCAAGATCGAGTCGACGCCCGGCTCAGGCTTCTACTATCTCGGCGTATCGATGAAGGATGAGCGTTTTGCCAAGCCCAAGGTGCGCGAAGCGCTTCGTTACCTGATCGACTACGAAGGCCTCGATAAGGCCGTCATGCCCTACTACGGAAAAATTCGCCAGCGCCAGATCAGCACCGGAGTGATGGGATCGCTGCCGGATCCGGGCTACAAGCTGGATGTGGAAAAGGCCAAGGCGCTGCTGGCGGAGGCCGGTTATCCGAACGGCTTCAAGACGACGCTTCGGGTCCTGTCGGAAGATCCGTTCATGAAGGCGGCAACCGCGATCCAGAACACGCTCGGGCAGGCCGGCATCCAGGCCGAACTGATCACCGGTTCGGGCGATCAGATTTATGGCGCGATGCGCGAGCGCAAGTTCGAGCTGCTCGTCGGCCGTGGCGGCGGCGGTCAGCAGCCCCACCCGGACAACAATCTGCGGGCGCTTGCCTACAATCCGGACAATTCGGATGAGGCCAAGCTCACCAACTACCAGGGTTGGCGCACGAGTTTTTACGACGAGAAGCTCAACAAGATGATCGGTGATGCGCTGGTGGAGCGCGACCCGGCAAAGCAGACCAAGGCCTATGAGGATATCCAGACCTACATGGAGAAAATCGTCATGTCGCTCCAGCCGTTCTCGGAAGTGGTCGATACGGCCGCATTCCGAAGCGATATCGGCGGTATGATCGTCAATCCCTGGCTTTCCCGTTTCGAAGGGGTCACGAAGCAGCGCTAACACTCCGGACCGCTGTTTCGACGAGAGGCGCATGGCAACATGCGCCTCTTTCGCATTGGGCAGTCATGTCTGCTCGCGCAGATTATCTATGCTCACCACTTTTTCTGCAAACCAACCTTAAACGCGGCCGCCGCCAGAAGCCGAATGCCTCTTTCTCCAGAGCAAAAAAGAGCCCGGCACTGAGGCCGGGCCAGGGAGGAGGAGTTCATCGAGCCGGGCCGCGGCCTCACACGTGGCCTTCGTATTCCAGAGACGCGCCGATCAGTTCGCGGGAATAGGGATGGGTCGCTTGAGCGCCGGATATCGCCTCGCGCGGCAGGATCTCGGTGATTTCTCCGCGCAGCATCACGGCGAACCGGTCGCACATGTGATCGACCACCGCCAGATCATGGGTCACCATGATGTAAGTGAAGCCATGCTCGTCGCGCAGCCGCTGCAGCAGGTTGAGGACTTCCGCCTGCACCGACACGTCGAGAGCGGATGTCGGTTCGTCAAGCAGCAGGAGGGAAGGCTCAAGGATCAGTGCCCGTGCGATGGCCACGCGTTGGCGCTGCCCACCGGAGAGCTGATGCGGAAAGCGATCGAGGAAGGACAGCGGAAGGCCGACATCGGAAAGCGCCTTGTGCATGCGGTCTTCGCGATCGTCGAGCTTGTGGATCCTCAGCGGCTCCGAAAGCACGGTGCGCACGGACTGGCGCGGATGAAGTGAACCGTAAGGATCCTGGAAGACCATTTGCAGGATGCGGCAGCGTTCGATCAGCGGTATGTCGCGCACCGACCGGCCGTTGATCAGGACGTCTCCCTTCCAGAAATCCGTCAGCATGGAGATGCAGCGCAGCACGGTGGATTTTCCCGAGCCGCTTTCACCGACGAGGCCGAAGCATTCTCCCGGCGCAACCGAGAATGAGACATCCGGCAGCACCTTGAGCGCATTGGGCCCGTGGCCGAAAGAGATGGAAAGATTGCGCGTTTCTACAGATACGGTCATCGGGAAACCTCCTCCAGCCATTCCGGGCGGCGGTCCAGAACCGCCAGCGGCGCACGGGCGCCGCCGATGCGCGGCTGGGCGGCCAGAAGGCCCCGCGTATAGGGATGTTGCGCCTTGTCGAGATCGCGGGCGGCAAGCGTTTCCACGACACGACCGGCATACATGATCAGCACGCGGTCGCAGAAATTGCGCACCAGGTTGAGGTCGTGGCTGATCATGATCAGGCCGATGCCTCGGTCGCGGACGAGGTTGTCCAGGATGTTCAGCACCTGCAGCCGCACCGTGACGTCCAGCGCCGAGGTCGGTTCGTCGGCAATGACGACATCGGGATCGGCAAGCAGCATCATCGCGATCATCACGCGCTGCCCCATGCCGCCGGAAATCTCGTGCGGATACTGTTCGAAGACACGGTCCGGATCATTGATCTTGACGGCTCCCAGCATGGCGATGGCCTTGTCACGTGCCTCTTGCCTGCTGCATTTGAAGTGGCGCAGATAGGTTTCAGCCACCTGGTCTCCAACCTTGCGGATGGGGTTCAGCGAGAACTTCGGATCCTGGAGGATCATCGACATGCGCCGCCCGCGCACGGCGAGCATCTGCTTTTCCGTCAGCGACAGGAGATCGATGTCCTCGAACCGCATCGTGTCTGCGCTGATCCTGGCGGAGGGGAGCAGTCGCAGCAACGCGCGACCCACGGTGGATTTTCCCGAACCGCTCTCGCCGACAATGCCGAGCCGCTCGCGTCCGAGGGTGAAGGATACGCCGCGCACCGCGTCAGTGGATGCACCGCCATAGCGGATGTGAAGATTTTTCACGTCGAGGATGGGACGGTTCATGGCCTTACCTCCGGTTCATCTGCTTCGGATCCAGCGCGTCGCGCAGTCCGTCGCCAAGTAGGTTGAAAGCAAGGCTGACGCACAGGATTGCCACGCCGGGGAAGGTGACGAGCCACCAGCTGTCGAGCATGTATCGACGGCCGGTCGCGATCATTGCACCCCATTCGGGAAGCGGCGGCTGGGCGCCAAGACCGAGAAAGCCGAGACCGGCGGCCGTAAGGATAACGGTCGCCATGTTGAGCGTCAGCCGGATCAGGACCGACGGCAGACACATGGGCACGATCGACTTGACGATGATGCGCGCCGGGGAAGCGCCCTGCAGGCGTGCAGCGGCAATGTAATCCGCGTTGCGGAAGGTCATCGCCTCGGCGCGGGCAAGGCGGGCGATCGGCGGCCACGACGTCAGCGCAATCGCGATGATCGCGTTGTTGAGGCTCGGGCCGAGCGCCGCCACGAAGGCGAGCGACAGGATCAGGCTCGGGAAGGACAGAAAGATGTCGGTGATACGCATCATCACCGTGTCGAAACGGCCGCCCAGATAACCGGACGCCGCACCGACTGCGAGCCCGATCGGTCCGACAACGATCGACACGAGAAAGATGATCGTGAGCGTGATGCGCGCGCCCCAGATCAGGCGGCTGAAAATGTCGCGGCCGAGCTCATCCGTGCCGAAAAAATGGCCGTTGCCGGGAGCCTGCAGCGTATTGGCCAGATCCTGCGCATAGGGATCGTGGGTTGCGATGAGCGGCGCGAAGACGGCAGCAAGGATGAGCAGCGCCAGCACGACAAGGCCGAAAAGCGATGTTGGGCTCTTCATCAGGAAGACGACGATATTGCGCAGGGCGTTGAGCGAGGCCGGCACGCGCAGCTTGGAGGCGGTTGTGACTGACATCAGCGGGTCCTCGGATCGAACAGACGGTAAAGTACGTCGGAGAGCAGGTTGAGGGCGATAAAGATGACGCCGACGATCAACACGCAGGTCATGACAGCGTTCATGTCGCCGATGATCAGGTTGCTGGTCAGATATTGCCCGAAACCCGGCCATGCAAAGACCGTTTCAATCAGCACCGCGCCCTCCAGAAGCGAGCCGTAGGCGAGCGCCACGATGGTGACGAGCTGCACGCGGATATTGATGAAGGCATGACGCCATATCGTCTGGTGTTTCGACAGTCCCTTGACGCGGGCGGTGGTGATATATTCCTGCCCGAGCTGATCCAGCATGAAACTGCGCGTCATGCGCGTTATATAAGCGGAGGACGAATAGCCGAGTAGCGAGGCGGGCAGGATCAGGTGGTTCACCGCCGACCAGAAAACATCCAAATCCCCCGAAAGCAGGCTGTCGATCAGCAGGAAGCCGGTCGTTTCCGGCACAAGACCGATATAGAACTGGTCCATGCGGCCGCTGCCGCCGACAAGGCCGAGCTTCGCATACAGCACGATGAGGGCGATCATGCCGGTCCAGAAGATCGGCATCGAATGGCCGAACAGGCTCAGCACGCGCACCACATGGTCGGGCCAGCGATCCTTGTTGACTGCGGCTATGACGCCCATCGGTACGCCTATGCCTGCACCGATGAGGATCGCGAATGTCGCCAGCTCTATCGTTGCCGGCATGACATGCAGGATGTCCTGGATCACCGGCTGGCCGGTGCGGATTGACGTACCGAAATTGCCGGTGAGGACGTCACCGAGATAGTAGATGAACTGTTCCCAAACCGGGCGATCGAGGCCGAGCGAACGGAAGACCTGTTCATAGGTCTCGCGGGTCGCATCTTCACCGACAATGGCACGAACCGGGTCCGCAGGCATCATCCGGCCGATAATGAAGGTGAGCACGAGCAGGCCGAGCAGGGTGACGAGAATAGTCCCGATCTGCCCGGCGGCGCCATGCATGGACAGGCGTCTTGTCGACATGAATCCTCCGTTTGCCAGTCGCCGGTCATCGGCGAAGACAGGCTCCCATCCTGTCTGACAACTTTATAGAAGTTGTCACATGCCATTCATGCTGTCAAGCATCGATCACAGGAAGTCGTCGCGCCGGGGTGTGAAGCAGTCGATCAACTCGCCTTGTTCAAGGCATTCGCAGCCATGCGTGACATTGCCGGGAATGACCAGACTGTCGCCTGCGGAGAGCTCATAAGCCTCTTCACCGCGGAAAAACCGGAAGCGTCCGCGGGCGACATAGGTGGACTGAACATGCGGATGGCTGTGCAGCTTACCCGCGGCACCGGTTTCGAACCGGAATGACACGACCATCAGTTCAGGCGCCTCGGAAAGAATCTGGCGCTGTACGCCTTTATCCGGCGACACGATGGGGAAAACAGGCAGAGACATGGAAACCTCACTGACAACAAATGCATGTCATGCATATATGACCGCATCCCTGTATGACAACCATGTTATTTCGGTGCCGCCGCCTCGTCCATGGCCGAGGTTCGCGAGCGAAGCAGGACCTTGTAGCGATCAAGGCTTCCGCGCAGGTGAGCACGCATATGTTCGCGCGCAGCATCGACATCACCCTCGATGATCGCATCGACGATCCGCGCATGCTCTTCCTGCAAATGAAGATTGTAATCTCTCGGCCGGGTTCCAGGTGCGGCACCCTGAAGCTCGCCGCGAGGAATGATGCCAGCGCGAATAAGCTGCAGAAACTCCGGAAAACGCCGGTTTTGCGTGGCCTGCGCAATGGCCAGATGAAGGCCGAAATCCGCATCTCGGGTGGGCGCTCCCTCTGCAAGACAGGTCCCGATATGGCTATGCGCATCCAGGATCGCTTCGATCTGGGCAGCAGAACGCCGCGCCGCGGCAAGAGCGGCGGCCTCGACTTCGAATACGGTTCGCAGTTCGAGCAGTTCGATAACGGACGAGATACGCTCCGTTTTTAGATCCTTGAACGGACGTTCCTCCTCGCGCTTGGCTTCGAGCGCGAAAACACCGGCGCCTTTCCGAGCTTGGACAAGACCATCGGCACGCAGGATTGCAATCGCCTCGCGAACAACCGTCCGGCTGACGGAATACTGCTTGGCAAGTGCGTTTTCGCTCGGCAGGCGATCTCCGGCTTGAAATGCGCCTCCGGTCAGCTGTCTGCGCAGATCCGAGCTGATCCTGGATGCGTGGGATACATCCCCTCTGGCCATGGCGGTTATGTCTTTCAATATCGCCTCGCTATTGACAACCTGTCAGGCATCTTAAGCGTCTAGCTATCGCAGGAGTTCGAACCGGCCGCAAGCGAGATGTTCATAACCAGCCGAATGGGACGCGCGAATAGTGAGAGCACTGCGCCCGAGAAGACGGATTGGAGAGAGAGATCTGCGGCAATGTTCAGAGATTTCGGGCAATAACCAGGCGCTGCACGTCGCTCGTTCCCTCGTAAATCTGGCAGATCCGCGCATCGCGATAAATGCGCTCGACTGGATAGTCGGTCATGTAGCCGTAGCCGCCGTGTATCTGGATCGCGTCGGAACAGACGCGCTCCGTCATTTCCGAGGCAAAAAGCTTTGCCATCGAGGCTTCGGTGAGGCACGGCAGCCCGGCCTCCCGCAGCGAGGCAGCATGCCAGACGAGCTGCCGGGCAGCCTCGATCTGCGTCGCCATGTCGGCCAAGCGGAAGGCGACGGCCTGGTGATCGACAATCGGCTTGCCGAAGGCTTTTCTTTCCCGGGCGTAATCGCGCGCGGCCTCGAACGCCGCCTGCGCCATGCCGACGGATTGCGCCGCGATACCGATTCTGCCGCCTTCCAGATTGGCAAGCGCGATACGATAGCCCTCACCTTCTTCGCCCAGCCTGAGCTCCGCCGGAATACGCATCCCGTTGAGAGCGATCTGGCAGGTGTCGGACGCGTGCAGCCCGAGCTTTTCCTCGACGCGGATCACCTCGTAGCCGGGCGTATCGGTCGGGACGATGAAGGCGGTAATGCCCTTCTTGCCGGCATCCGGATCGGTGACGGCGAAGACGATGATCATCTGCCCGTTTTTGCCCGAGGTGATGAACTGTTTTGCGCCGTCGATCACATAGTGATCGCCATCACGGCGCGCCCTTGTCTTCAGGTTAGATGCATCCGAGCCTGCCTGCGGCTCGGTCAGCGCAAAACCGCCGATCCATTCGCCGGATGCGAGACGCGGCAGGAAACGCTCCTTTTGCGCTTCGGTGCCGAATTTGAAGATCGGCACGCAACCGACCGAACTGTGAACGCTCATGATCGTCGAGCAAGACCCATCGCCGGCCGCAATCTCCTCGACAGCCGCCGCATAGGCGAGCACACCGGTATCCGATCCGCCATAAGCTTCCGGCACCAGCATGCCGAGCAGTCCGAGCGCGCCCATTTCCTGCAACTCTTCGCGCGGGAACAGGTGTTCCCGATCCCGTTTTGCAGCACCCGGCGCCAGGCGCTCGCGGGCAAAACTGCGTGCCATTTCACGGATCTGTTGCTGAAGCTCCGAAAGGATCATCGGTATTTCCTCCCGTCAGGATCGTTCGATGGCGATGGCCGTCGCTTCGCCACCGCCGATGCAAAGCGCTGCCATGCCGCGTTTCAGGTCATAACGCACCAGCGCCGCAATCAGCGTCACCAGAATACGCGCGCCGGACGCGCCGATCGGATGGCCGAGCGCACAGCCACCGCCATGCACATTGACCTTGTCATGCGGCAGGTCGAGATCCCGCATCGCCGCCATCGCGACGACCGCAAAGGCCTCGTTGATCTCGAACAGGTCGACATCGGAAAGCGACAGGCCCGTCCGGTCGGAGAGCTTTTGCAAGGCACCGATCGGTGCCGTGGCAAAGAGCGCCGGCGCCTGCGAATGCGTGGCATGGCCGATGATCGTAGCGAGCGGGGCGAGTCCCCTACGTTCAGACTCCGAGCGCCGCATCAGCACCAGTGCCGCAGCACCATCCGAGATCGAACTGGAATTGGCAGCCGTTACCGTGCCGCCGTCGCGAAAAGCCGGTTTCAGGGTCGGGATCTTGTCGAGTTTCGCCTTGCCGGGCTGCTCGTCCCGAGACGATATCTGCTCGGTTCTGCCGGATTTGACCGTAACCGGAACGATCTCGCTGTCGAACCAGCCTTCAGCGATGGCCTTCTGCGCCCGCTTGAGGGAGGTGACGGCATATTGGTCCTGCGCCTCGCGGGTAAACTGATAGGCCTCGGCGCAATCCTCGGCAAATGTGCCCATCAGCCGACCCTTGTCATAGGCGTCCTCAAGCCCGTCGAGAAACATGTGGTCGAGGACGCGGCCATGCCCCAACCTGTAACCGCCTCGCGCCCGATCCAGCAGATAGGGCGCATTTGTCATGCTCTCCATGCCGCCAGCAACAGCAATTGCGGCACTTCCGGCGGCAATCAGGTCATGGCTCATCATCACAGCCTTCATGCCCGAGCCGCACATCTTGTTGACCGTTGTCGCACCCGCGGCGAAAGGAAGCCCGGCATGGATCGCCGCCTGCCTTGCCGGCGCCTGCCCCTGCCCCGCCGGAAGCACGCAGCCGAAGACGACTTCTTCAATGGCATCCGCCTGCACGCCACTTCTCTCGACGGCGGCGCGAATGGATGCCGCACCGAGATCTGCTGCGGTCGCGTCCTTCAATTCGCCTTGAAAGCCGCCGATCGGCGTGCGGGCCGAACCGACGATAACGACGGGATCCTGCAACTGCATCTTGCCTCCTTGATGCGCCATCAACGCGCGCCCATCCGGATTGCGCCGTCGAGGCGAATGACTTCGCCGTTCAGCATGGTGTTTTCGAGGATTTGGCGAACCAGCGCCGCAAACTCCGACGGCCTCCCGAGCCGCGGCGGAAACGGCACGCTGCTTCCGAGCGCATGACGCACTTCCTCCGGCATGGCCGCCATCATCGGCGTTTCGAAAACGCCCGGCGCTATGGTCATGACGCGAATGCCGTAACGCGCCAGTTCACGGGCGATCGGCAGCGTCATCGCCGCAATCCCGCCCTTGGAGGCCGCATAGGCAGCCTGCCCGACCTGCCCGTCGAAGGCCGCGATCGAGGCCGTATTGACGATCACGCCACGCTCACCCTCGGCATCGGGTTCGCTGTCCTTTATCGAATTGGCCGCAAGCCTGAGCAGGTTGAAGGAGCCGACCAGATTGACATTGATCGTCCGGGCAAAACTTTCGAGTTCATGCGGCCCGTCGCGGCCGATCACCTTCTGCGCCGGTGCAATGCCGGCGCAATTGATCAACCCGCGCAGATTTCCGAAGGTTTCGAGCGCCGCGGCCACTGCAGCTTCGCCATCCCCGGCGCTGGTGACGTCGGTGCGGACGAAAGACACGTGCCCTGCAAACTCCTGCGCGAACGCCTCCCCCTTGTCTCGATCAAGGTCGGCGATCATCACGCGCGCACCAGCCTCGGCCAGCATGCGTACCGTCGCGGCGCCAAGGCCGGAACAGCCGCCGGTGACGATGAAACCGGCATCGCGGATCAGCATTTATCATTCCTCCCTTGCCGACAGGCTCCTCAACCCGCATGGCAGATGGCACTTTATAAGCTTTCACTGTTGCAAGCGATGACGGAAGTGATCCATAATTTCGGCCAGTTTTGCCAGTTGAGCTTGAGGGATGGCCGAGACCGAACGACATATGATCGCCCCGAGCTTTGTCGAGGAAGCGCTTGACAGTCTGAGGCGCAGCGGGCGCCCGACAGAACCGTTGCTTAAAGATCTCGGCCTGCCGCCTGTCGTCACCGAGCCGGTTTCGGCACAGACCTTCGGGCAATTGTGGCTGGCGATTGCCGCCGAACTGGATGACGAATGTTTCGGCCTCGGCGCCCGACCGATGCAGCGCGGGAGTTTTACCCTTCTCTGCCATTGCGTGCTGCATGCCCCGACGCTCGAACGGGCATTGCGGCGGGCGCTACGTTTTCTCAACCTCGTGTTAGGCGAACCGACGGGCCGGCTTGTCGTTCATGACGGTATTGCGGAGGTGCAGTTGAGCGACCAGGAAGAGCCTCGATCCGCCTTTGCCTATCGCAGCTACTGGATTATCCTGCATGGGCTTATCTGCTGGCTTGTGGGGCGACGCATCCCGATCCGCCTCGTCGATTTCCGTTGTACCGAGCCGGAACAGAGCGCCGATCACCGGCTCTTTTTCGGCGCGCCCATCCGTTTTTCGCAATCCGTCAGCAGGCTTGGCTTTGACGCAGCCATGCTGACCCTGCCGATCTCGCGCAACGAACAACAACTGCGGCAGTTCCTGCGCGGCGCACCTGCAAACATCCTTTTGCGCTATCGTTATGACGCCGGAACGGCTGCGGCGGTCAGGCGTCGCCTCAACCAGAGAGAACCTGCCGACTGGGCAAGCTTCGCAACGCTCGCAACCGACATGCGCATGTCGTCTTCGACGCTTCGCCATCGCCTGCATGACGAGGGCCAAAGTTATGCCGGCATAAAGGACGAGATCCGTCGCGACCTCGCCTGCGGTATGCTGACCAATACGGGCGAGACCATCAGCGAGATCGCCACCCGTCTTGGTTATTCGGAACCGAGTGCCTTCTATCGGGCATTCAAGAAATGGATGGGGCTAAGCCCGGAGGCCTTTAGAAAGAGCCAGATGAGCCAGTAGCCGGCTCGTCTGTGGCAAAACTGTCCGAAAATTCACAGCATTTCTGTCATGGCTTGCCATTGGCGCTACGAATACCATTCTTTTCTAATCGACACGCTTTTGAGGAGAAGCAGGTCGATCGGGAGGAAATATGGTGGATACAGGTCATCTGAGCCTGCACGTTCCGGAGCCTGCAGTGCGTCCGGGCGGGCAGCCCGATTTTTCCAATGTGAAGATCGCAAGGGCAGGTGCCGTACCGCGCCCGAACGTGGATGCGGCAGCCGAAGACATTCGCGATCTCGCCTATTCGATCATCCGCGTGCTGAGCCGGGATGGCGAGGCAGTCGGCCCCTGGGCAGATCTCCTGTCCGATGACGACCTGAGAACCGGCCTGCGCCACATGATGACGCTCCGGGCTTTCGATTCCCGCATGCTGATGGCGCAGCGGCAGGGCAAGACATCCTTCTACATGCAGCATCTGGGCGAGGAAGCCGTCAGCTGCGCCTTTCGCAAGGCGCTGAACAAGGGCGACATGAATTTCCCCACCTACCGGCAGGCGGGCCTTCTCATCGCTGACGACTATCCGATGGTCGAGATGATGAACCAGATCTATTCCAACGAAAGCGACCCGTTGCGCGGCCGGCAGCTGCCGATCATGTATTCGTCGAAGGAGCATGGCTTCTTCACGATTTCCGGCAATCTCGCCACGCAATATGTGCAGGCCGTCGGCTGGGCCATGGCGTCAGCGATCAAGAACGACAGCCGCATCGCCGCCGCCTGGATCGGTGATGGTTCGACGGCGGAATCGGATTTTCATTCGGCGCTGGTCTTCGCCTCGACCTACCGCGCTCCGGTCATCCTCAACGTCGTCAACAACCAGTGGGCCATCTCGACATTCCAGGGCATCGCCCGCGGCGGTTCCGGCACCTTTGCCGCCCGCGGCCTCGGTTTCGGCATTCCCGCGCTGAGGGTCGATGGCAATGATTATCTCGCCGTGCATGCCGTTGCCTGCTGGGCAGCGGAGCGGGCAAGGCGCAATCTCGGCCCCACACTGATCGAATACGTCACCTACCGGGTCGGCGCGCATTCCACCTCCGATGACCCGAGCGCCTATCGACCGAAGACTGAATCCGAGGCCTGGCCGCTTGGAGATCCGGTCTTGCGGTTGAAGAAACACCTGATTCTGCGCGGCCTCTGGTCGGAAGAACGCCATGTGCAGGCGGAAGCCGAAATTACGGATGAGGTGATTGCCGCCCAGCGCAAGGCCGAGGAACACGGCACGATGCATGCCGGCGGCAGGCCCTCCGTGCGCGACATCTTCGATGGCGTCTATGCCGAGATGCCGCCGCATCTGCGCCGCCAGCGGCAGAAGGCGGGATACTGACATGGCCCGAATGACGATGATCGAGGCTGTGAGAAGCGCCATGGATGTCGCGATGGGGCGGGATGAGGATGTCGTGGTCTTCGGCGAGGATGTCGGCTATTTCGGCGGCGTTTTCCGCTGCACCCAAGGGCTGCAGGCGAAATACGGCAAGACCCGCTGTTTCGACACGCCGATCAACGAATCCGGCATTGTCGGCACCGCCATCGGCATGGCGGCCTATGGGCTGAAACCCTGTGTCGAAATCCAGTTCGCCGACTACATGTACCCGGCCTATGACCAGCTGACGCAGGAGGCGGCACGCATTCGTTATCGCTCCAACGGCGATTTCACCTGCCCGATCGTGGTGCGCATGCCAACCGGCGGCGGCATTTTTGGCGGACAGACGCACAGCCAGAGCCCGGAGGCGCTGTTTACCCATGTCTGCGGCCTCAAGGTCGTCGTGCCTTCCAATCCCTATGATGCCAAGGGCCTGCTGATTGCTGCGATCGAAGATCCCGACCCGGTGATGTTTCTCGAACCGAAGCGACTTTATAACGGACCCTTCGACGGGCATCACGAACGGCCGGTCACGCCATGGTCGAAACACGCGCTCGGCGACGTGCCGGATGACTATTATTCAATCCCGATCGGCAAGGCGGAAGTGCGCCGGCAAGGCTCCGCCGTCACCGTGATTGCCTATGGCACGATGGTGCATGTGGCACTCGCCGCCGCAGAAGATACCGGCATCGATGCCGAAGTCATCGATCTCAGAAGCCTTCTGCCGCTCGATCTCGATGCGATCGTAAAGTCGGTCTCCAAGACCGGACGCTGCGTCGTCGTGCATGAAGCGACGCTCACCTCCGGTTTCGGCGGGGAGATCGTGGCGCTGGTGCAGGAACATTGCTTCTATCATCTCGAAGCCCCGGTCATGCGTGTCGCCGGCTGGGATACGCCTTACCCGCATGCGCAGGAATGGGATTATTTTCCCGGCCCCGCCCGCGTCGGGCGTGCGCTGACCGACGTCATGGAGGCCTGAGCCATGGGCGAATTCACCATCAAGATGCCCGATGTCGGCGAAGGCGTTGCCGAGGCCGAGCTTGTCGAATGGCTGGTGAAGGTCGGCGATCCGGTGCGCGAGGACATGACGGTCGCCGCCGTGATGACCGACAAGGCGACGGTGGAAATTCCCACCCCCGTCAGCGGAACGGTGATCTGGCTCGGCGGCGAGATCGGCGACACGATCGCTGTCAGGGCACCGCTGATCCGGATAGAGACGGAAGGTGGCAGCAACGAAGTCACCGCTTCGGAGCCGGCCAAGACTGAAAATCCCAAGCCCCCGCAGGTTGAGTCAGCCGAAAAAAAAGTAAAGCCCGCCACGCCCGTTGCCTCATCGGCACCGCCTCTCTCCTCGCGCCCATCAGCGGAAATGGACAAACCGCTTGCGGCACCGTCGGTGCGGCTCTTGGCGCGCGACAGCGGCATAGACCTTCGCCAGTTAAGCGGAACCGGTCCGGCCGGACGCATCCTGCGCGATGATGTCGAGCAGTTCCTTGCCCATGGCAGGGACGCCCCAGCCCCGCAGCAGGGTTTTGCCAGAAAGACCTCGAAGGAGGAGATCAAGCTCACCGGCCTTCGCCGCCGCATCGCAGAAAAGATGACGCTCTCAACCTCGCGCATTCCGCACATCACCTATGTGGAAGAGGTCGACGTGACGGCGCTGGAAGAGCTGCGGGCAACGATGAACAACGCGCGCAAGCCCGACCAGCCGAAACTGACCCTCCTTCCCTTCCTGATGCGGGCGATGATCAAGGCGGTAACCGAACAGCCCGACATCAACGCCACATTCGATGACGATGCCGGCATGCTGACCCGGTCCGGCGCGGTGCATATCGGCATCGCCACCCAGACACCATCGGGCCTCACCGTACCGGTCGTAAGGCACGCAGAAGCACGCAGCATCTGGGATTGCGCAGCGGAAATGAACCGGCTGGCGGAGGCCGCCCGGTCCGGCACCGCCACGCGCGACGAGCTGACCGGTTCGACCATCACCATCAGTTCGCTCGGCGCGCTCGGCGGCATCGTATCGACGCCGGTCATCAATCATCCGGAAGTGGCGATCGTCGGCGTCAACAAGATCGCCACCCGCCCGCTCTGGGATGGCGTACAATTCGTGCCGCGCAAAATGATGAACCTCTCCTCCAGCTTCGACCACCGCATCATCGATGGTTTTGATGCGGCGAGCTTCATCCAGCGCCTGCGCACACTGCTCGAAACTCCAGCCCTGATCTTCATCGAAGGGTGAGCCATGAAAGAGATCTCCTGCAAGCTTCTCGTCATCGGCGCCGGCCCCGGCGGTTATGCCTGCGCCATCCGCGCCGGCCAGCTCGGCATCGATACGGTCATCGTCGAGGCGGCCAAGCCCGGCGGCACCTGCCTCACCATCGGCTGCATCCCGTCCAAGGCGCTGATCCATGCAGCGGAGGTCCTTGATGCAGCACGGCAGATGGCAGGCGGACGCAATGCAATGGGCATTCGCGTCGATCAACCGTCGATCGATCTTGCTGGAACCATGATCTGGAAGGACGGCATTGTCGGCCGGTTGACCAACGGCGTCTCCGGCCTGTTGCAGAAGGCCCGCGTCAAAATCGTTTCCGGCCGCGCCCGTTTCCGTGACGGCAAGACGGTGGAGGTGGAAACCGAAACCGGCCAGCAGATCGTTCGCGCGGAAACCGTGGTGATCGCAACCGGCTCCGATCCGGTCGAACTTCCAGCCCTGCCCTTCGGTGGACGCGTCATCTCCTCGACCGAAGCGTTGTCGCTTAGGCAAGTGCCGAACAGGCTCATCGTGGTCGGCGGTGGTTATATCGGGCTGGAACTCGGCACCGCTTTCGCCAAGCTGGGGTCGGAAGTGACCGTGGTGGAGGCGACGGCGCAGGTCCTGCCGATCTACGATGCCGATCTGGTCAAGCCAGTGACACGCAGACTGACTGAGCGCGGCATCAGGTTTTTCACCAACACCAAAGCGATCGGGCTTTCCGAAAAGGGCGATGCGCTCATTGTCGAAGGACCGGATGGACGGCAGGAACTGCCGGCAGATCATATCCTCGTTGCAGTCGGTCGCCGCCCGCGTAGCGTCGGGTCCGGGCTTGAAGACCTCGACCTCGATCGATCCGGCCCATATCTGCGCATTGACGATCGTTGCCGCACCTCGATGCGTGGCGTCTATGCGATCGGCGATGTCACCGGAGAGCCGATGCTCGCGCATCGCGCCATCGCGCAGGGCGAGATGGTGGCGGAAATCGTTGCAGGGAAAAAGCGGGCCTGGGACAAGCGCTCCATCCCCTCGATCTGCTTCACAGACCCGGAAATCGTCAGCGCCGGTCTTTCACCCTCAGAGGCACGCGCTCAAGGCTATGAGGTGAAGGTCGGGCAATTCCCCTTCACCGCCAATGGAAGGGCGATGACGATGCAGGACGAGGACGGCTTCGTCCGTGTCGTGGCGCGGGCCGATACCAATCTCGTACTGGGGCTGCAGGCGGTCGGGTCAGGCGTATCCGAACTTTCGGCGGCATTTTCGCTGGCAATCGAGATGGGGGCTCGGCTGGAGGATATTGCCGGCACGATCCATGTCCATCCGACACGCAGCGAAGCTTTGCAGGAGGCGGCGCTCAAGGCGATGGGGCACGCCCTGCATATCTGAACGAGGAACGGCTATCTGGGAGGAGGCCCGATGACTGACATGGATTTTGGCCTTAGGGATATGGCTCGCTCGATCCGCGATACGACACAGCGTTTCGCGCGCGAGCGCATTGCGCCGATCGCCACTGAGATCGATGCGAAGGATCGCTTTCCCATCGAACTCTGGCCGGAAATGGGTGCGCTCGGGCTGCATGGCATCACGGTTGCGGAAGAAGATGGCGGGCTCGGGCTGGGCTATCTGGAACATGTCATCGCCTGCGAGGAGGTGAGCCACGCCTCGGCATCGGTCGGCCTCTCCTACGGGGCGCATTCCAACCTCTGCATCAACCAGATCGCACGTTGGGCAACGCCCGAGCAGAAGGCGAAATATCTGCCCGGCCTGATTTCCGGAGACCATGTCGGCAGCCTTGCCATGTCGGAAACAGGTGCAGGTTCGGATGTCGTTTCCATGCGATTGCGGGCAGAAAGGATCGATGGCGGATTTCGCCTCAACGGCACGAAATTCTGGATCACCAACGCCCCCTATGCGCAGACCCTCATTGTCTATGCCAAGACGGAACCTGACGCCGGATCGAAGGGCATCACCGCCTTCCTGATCGAGAAGGGTTTTGCCGGTTTTTCCGTCGGCCAGAAGATCGACAAGGTCGGCATGCGCGGCTCGCCGACCGCCGAACTCGTTTTCGACGACTGCTTCGTGCCGCAGGAAAATCTCATGGGACCGCTGAACGGCGGCGTGAAAGTGCTGATGTCCGGCCTCGATTACGAGCGGGTCGTGCTGTCCGGCATCCAGCTCGGCATCATGCAGGCCTGCCTCGATGTCGTGTTGCCATACCTGCGGGAGCGAAAGCAGTTCGGTGCGCCGATCGGCAGTTTCCAGCTGATGCAGGCCAAGGTCGCCGATATGGTCGTGGCGTTGAATTCCGCCCGCGCCTATGTTTATGCTGTCGCCCGCGCCTGCGATGCCGGCCGCACGACAAGGCAGGATGCCGCCGGTGCTATCCTCTATGCCTCAGAAAGCGCGGTAAAGGTTGCCGAACAGGCCATCCAGGCGCTTGGCGGCGCGGGTTACACGAAGGATTGGCCGGTGGAGCGTTTCTGGCGCGACGCCAAGCTGCTCGATATCGGCGCCGGCACCAACGAAGTGCGCCGGATGCTGATCGGCCGTGAAGTGATCGGTGCGGGAGGCAACGGCTGATGCCCCAGATCCGTACCACGCTCGATCGCAATTCCGAAGGCTTCACGGCCAATGAAGCGCATAACCGCGCACTTGCCGGGGAATTGCGGGAAAAAGTGGCGCTGGCTGCGCGCGGCGGATCGGAAAACCATCGCGAGCGTCATGTCGCACGCGGAAAACTGTTGCCGCGCGACCGGGTCCAGCGGCTGCTCGATCCCGGCTCGCCTTTTCTGGAAATCGGCCAGCTTGCAGCAGGCGGCATGTATGGCGATGAGGCACCCGGGGCTGGAATGATCGCCGGCATAGGCCGCGTATCGGGCCGCGAATGCATGATCGTCGCCCATGACCCGACGGTGAAGGGCGGCGCCTATTTCCCGATGACGGTGAAGAAGCATTTGAGGGCACAGGAGATCGCGTCTGAAAACCGCCTGCCCTGCATCTATCTGGTCGATTCCGGCGGGGCCAACCTGCCGCATCAGGCGGAAGTCTTTCCGGACCGCGATCATTTCGGCCGGATCTTTTACAATCAGGCGCAGATGTCGGCGGCGGGTATCGCGCAGATCGCCTGCGTGATGGGAAGCTGCACGGCGGGCGGAGCCTATGTGCCGGCCATGTCCGACGAGACGGTGATCGTGCGCAATCAGGGCACGATCTTCCTCGCCGGCCCGCCGCTGGTGAAGGCCGCGACCGGCGAAGTGATTTCCGCCGAGGAACTCGGCGGTGCCGAAACCCATGGCCGAAAATCCGGCGTCGTCGATCATGTCGCCGAGAATGACGAGCATGCGCTGCTGATCGTCCGGGATATCGTGGCGACCCTCAACCGGCCGAAGACGGTCGATATCGAAATCGCGGAACCAAGACCTCCCCTGCTCGCAGCTTCAGAGCTTTACGGCGTCGTGCCGCAGGATGTGCGCACGCCCTATGATGTACGCGAGGTGATCGCCCGCATCGTCGACGGATCGGACCTGCACGAGTTCAAACCCCTCTACGGTTCGACGCTCGTCTGCGGTTTTGCCCGCATCTGGGGCATTCCGGTCGCCATTCTGGCGAATAATGGCGTGCTGTTTTCCGAAAGCGCGCTGAAAGGCGCGCATTTCATCGAGCTTGCCTGCCAGCGCAGAATTCCGCTGCTTTTCCTGCAGAATATCTCCGGCTTCATGGTCGGCGGCAGATATGAGGCGGAAGGCATCGCCAAGAATGGCGCAAAGCTGGTGACGGCTGTCGCAACGGCTTCCGTTCCAAAGATCACCGTGCTGATCGGTGGCAGTTTCGGCGCCGGCAATTACGGCATGTGCGGTCGCGCCTATCAGCCACGCTTCCTGTTTTCATGGCCCAATGCACGGATTTCCGTCATGGGCGGCGAACAGGCAGCGTCCGTCCTCGCCTCCGTGCATCGAGATGCCGAGACATGGAGCGAGGCCGAGGCGGAAGCATTCAAAACCCCGATCCGGCAGAAATACGAGGACGAGGGCAACCCCTATTACGCGACGGCCCGAATGTGGGACGACGGCGTGATCGACCCCGCCCAGACCCGCGACGTGCTGGGGCTGGCCTTTTCCGCAGTGCTGAACGCGCCGATACCCGAACGTGCGCAGTTCGGCCTGTTTAGGATGTGAGGAGGATGACCGGTGATTGAAAGCCTGCTGATCGCCAATCGCGGAGAAATCGCCCGCCGCATCACACGCACTGCAAGCCGGCTCGGCATTCGCACCATTGCCGTATATTCCGACGCAGACGCCGCCATGCCCTTTGTGCGCGAGGCGGATGAAGCGATACGAATAGGTCCAGCCGCGGCGCGAGACAGCTATCTCCGTCAGGACCGTATTCTTGACGCGGCCAGCCAGACAGGCGCTCAGGCGATCCATCCCGGCTACGGGTTTCTGTCGGAAAATGCCGAATTTGCAGAGGCTGTTATCGCGAATGGGCTGACATGGGTCGGCGCTCCGCCCGCCGCCATCCGCGCCATGGGGCTGAAGGATGCCGCCAAGCAGCGGATGATCGCCGCAAATGTGCCTGTCACACCGGGTTATCTCGGCGAGGATCAAAATCCCGCCCGGCTGCAGCGGGAAGCCGATACGATCGGTTATCCTGTATTGATCAAAGCCGTCGCAGGCGGTGGCGGCAAGGGCATGCGCCGGGTCGATGCGGCTGCGGATTTTTCTGCAGCACTCGAAAGCTGCCGACGCGAAGCTGCCGCCTCATTCGGCGACGATCGGGTGCTGATCGAGAAATACATCCTGTCCCCCCGGCATATCGAGGTTCAGGTTTTTGGCGATACCTTTGGTAATGTCATCCACCTCTTCGAGCGGGACTGCTCCTTGCAACGCCGCCACCAGAAGGTGATCGAGGAGGCCCCAGCTCCCGGCATGGATGAGGCGACGCGGAGAGCTGTCTGCAGCGCCGCCGTCCAAGCCGCCAAAGCCGTGGATTATGTCGGAGCGGGCACGGTGGAGTTCATCGCCGATGCGTCCGAGGGGCTGCGCCCCGACCGCATCTGGTTCATGGAAATGAACACACGGCTGCAGGTGGAGCATCCTGTTACCGAGACGATCACCGGGCAGGATCTGGTGGAATGGCAGATCCGTGTCGCATCCGGCGAGCCTCTGCCACTGAGGCAGGACGAACTTTCCATCAATGGCTGGGCGATGGAGGCACGGCTTTATGCCGAAAATCCGTCTACCGGCTTCCTGCCTTCCATCGGCCGGCTGGACCACCTGCATCTTCCGCACGGCATACGCATCGACAGCGGCGTCGAGCAGGGCGACGAAGTGACTGCTCACTATGACCCGATGATCGCCAAGCTGATCAGCCATGCCCCGAGCCGGCGGCATGCCGCAAACGTGTTGGCAGGAGCCGTAGAAGGCGTTGAAGTCTGGCCGGTACGCACCAACGCCGCCTTTCTGGCGCGAACGCTCCGGCATGCGGATTTCCTCTCAGGCGCGGTGGACACCGGCTTTATCGAACGCCATCAGGCCGATCTACTGCCATCCACCGAACCCGACGAGCGGGTATTGCAGGCCGCGGCAGCTGCACTTCTTCCGGTCGAGACACAGAGCCCATGGACCGCACTCACCGGCTTCCGCATGAATGCAGAACGATCCCGGCAGGTAAGCGTGGAAATCGCCGGCCAGCCTTATTCGGTCGATCTCGACCGCACGCCACGGAGGAGCGCCGGCATCACCAACGATGTCGTTTTCCTCGATGGAGAGGCCTGGCCCTTCGGCCCGTGCCGCGCCGATCATGCCGGTTCCGGGTACAACCCGGCCGATGGTTCGATCATCGCCCCCATGCCCGGAACCGTGATTGCCGTCCCGGTCAGCCAGGGCGACAAGGTCGTGCGAGGTCAACCGCTCGTCGTCATCGAGGCGATGAAGATGGAGCAGACATTGAGCGCCCCCTTCGACGGCATCGTTGCAGAACTCAGGACACGCCCCGGCGCACAGGTGACGGAAGGTGCCCTGCTGGTACGCATTGAAGGAGAAAACTGATGGCCGGACGCCATTTTGAGGACTGGACTGTCGGAGACCGGATTGTTCACGAAATCCGGCGAACGGTTACCGAAACGGACAACCTCCTTTTTTCCACCATGACCCATAATCCGCAGCCGCTGCATCTCGATGTCGAAGCGGCAAAGGCGAGCGAGTTCGGCCAGATCGTCGTCAACGGCACCTTCATATTCGCGCTGATGGTCGGGCTTTCCGTCAGCGAAACCACGCTTGGCACGCTTGTCGCCAATCTGGGCTACGACAAGCTCATCATGCCGAAACCAGTTTTCATCGGTGATACGATGCGGGCGGAAACCGAAGTGACTGAGCTGAAAGAAAGCCGCTCGCGGCCCGCCGCCGGCATCGTCACCTTCCGTCACGAACTTATCAACCAACGCAACGAGATTGTCTGCCAGTGCCTGCGCACTGCCCTCCTGCACCGGAGACCGCAATGAGACTGCGCTCGCTGCTCTTCGTGCCGGGTGACCGGCCTGATCGGATGGAAAAGGCGCTGGGCCTTGAAGCAGACGCGCTGATCCTCGATCTGGAGGATGCAGTCGCGATTCAGGCAAAACCGGCCGCACGGAAAAATACGGCCGATTTCCTTCGCTCCGCCAAACGGGGCTCCAGGCTTTTCGTGCGCGTCAATCCGCTCGACAGCGGCCTGATCGATGAAGATCTGGCAGTGGTTCTTGACGCCAAACCCGATGCCCTCGTCCTGCCGAAGGCGGAAGGAGCAGCAAGTGTGGCAGCACTGGCGGCACGCGCGCCGGGCATTCCCATCCTGCCGATTGCCACGGAAACGCCGGCGGCAATCTTCGAACTCGGGAGCTATCGCGACGTCCGACACTTGGTCCTCGGCCTCACATGGGGTGCGGAAGACCTGCCGGCCGCGATAGGAGCCGTGAGTTCGCGGGAGGAGGACGGACGTTATACGCCACCCTACGAAATGCTGCGCTCGCTGACACTGTTCGGTGCGCATGCAGCCGGCGTGGAAGCCATAGAGACGGTCTATCCGGCCTTTCGCGACCTGGGCGGGCTGGCGGCCTATGCCCGGCGCGCAAGGCGGGACGGGTTCACCGGCATGATGGCGATCCACCCCGCACAGCTTTCGGTCATCAACGCGGCTTTTACGCCAACGGCTGACGAACTGGCGGAGGCGCAGGCCATCGTGGATGCGTTCGCCGAAAATCCGGGAAAAGCCGTGCTCAATTTCAATGGCAAGATGATCGATACACCGCATCTGAAGCAGGCAAGGCGGCTGCTTGCTCTTGCCGAAACACCATCTCCGTGATTCAACAGCGCCAACGCAGCCGCGCTTGGGCGGTTGATCCATATATCTAGGTGAACCCATGCTGGAATTCGAAATCCTCAAGAATGCTAACCCGATGGCCGAAGCAGATCGCGCCCTCGCCTTCCAGAACCTCGGCTTCGGCACGCTGTTCAGCGACCACATGGCCGTCATCCACTGGAGCGCCGACAAGGGCTGGCATTCGGCGCAGGTAACCGCTCGTGCACCCTTCTCTCTCGATCCGGCCAGCAGCGTGCTTCACTACGCGCAGGAAATTTTCGAAGGCATGAAGGCTTATCGGGCGGGCGATGGCAAGGTCGTGCTGTTCCGCCCGGATCAGAACGCGAAACGCTTCAATGCGTCCGCGCGCCGGCTCGCCATGCCGGAATTGCCCGAAGAGGATTTCCTTGCCGCCATCGAGAAGCTGGTCGCCTTGGACAGAAAATGGATACCGGAAAGCGACGGCGGCAGCCTCTATCTTCGCCCCTTCATGTTTGCCAATGAGTCCTTCCTCGGAGTCCGGCCATCGAAGGAATATATCTTTTGCGTCATCGCATCGCCCGTCGGCCCCTATTTCAAGGGCGGTGCCAAGCCGGTGAAGATCTGGGTTTCCGAAGACTACACACGCGCGGCTGTCGGTGGCACGGGTGCAGCCAAGTGCGGCGGCAATTATGCAGCAAGCCTCGTTGCTCAGGCCGAAGCCGGCAAGAACGGCTGCGACCAGGTCCTGTTCCTTGATGCCGCCGAGCGCAAATGGATCGAGGAACTCGGTGGCATGAACATCTTCTTCGTCTTCAACGACGGATCGATGGTTACGCCGCCGCTCGGCACGATCCTTCCCGGCATTACCCGCAACTCCGTCCTGACGCTTGCGAAGGACAACAATATCGCGGTTGAGGAACGCCCCTACGCCTTTGACGAGCTGCAGGCGGATGTCGCCTCCGGTCGTCTCCTAGAAGCCTTCGCCTGCGGTACGGCGGCTGTCGTCGCCGGTATCGGAGAACTCAAGCACCGCGGCGGCTCTCTCACCATCGGCACCGGCGAGACGGGAGCGGTCACGACCCTGTTGAGAAACAAGCTGGTCGGCATCCAGACCCAGGCGCTTGCCGACGATCACGGCTGGCTTCGCACGATCCCGCTGAACTGAAGCCTGGGACTTCACCCAATGTTTTGATTTCACCCGCCATCCCAACGATGGCGGGTGAAATGACCTGTGCACGGACCACTGGCCTCTCGGCCATGGGCATTATGTAGTAGCGAGGGATCGCGTTTCGCCCGGTCAGGGCAGATAGAAGACTTCCTTCAACTCCTGTGAAACCGGGCTGTTGTCGGCATTGCTGGCCATGACATCGGCCATGAAAGCCCACCATTCCCTGCAGATTTCCGTGTCCGCAACAGCCGCCCAGCGCTCCTCCGATTCGATCTCGACCGAGGCGAAGAGCAGGCTGCGCGTTTCGTCGAGATAGATCGCATAGGAGGATGCGCCATGGTCTTTCAGGGTCTCGGCCAGTTTCGGCCAGATCTCGTCGTGGCGACGTTTGTATTCGTCATGCTTGTCGGCAAAGACCTGCATGACGAATGCTTTTCGGATCCTTGATACCTGTCCAACCACGGCTTTTCTCCCTTATTCGCCAGCCAGGCGCCAGCGCTCGACTGCCATGGCTTCCGGCAGCGGATCGACGCCGAAACGGACTGCCAGATCGATCAGGTTCTGGGTCGTAATAGTCTGGCGAGCGCCGCCCATTGACACGACCTTGACGAGAACTTCGGCTGCCTTCTCGGCAGTATCGATCAGGCCGAAGGCTTCGTCGAGTGTGTCACCCGTGCCGAAGATGCCGTGGAACGGCCACATCACCAGCGTGTGATCGGCCATTTCCTTGGCGGTCGCATCACCGATCGTGTCCGTACCGGGAACCAGCCAGCCCATGGTGCCAACACCCTGCGGGAAGACGACCAGGCATTCAGTGCTCGATTCCCAGAGAGCACGTGTCACGTTGGCCGGATCGAGGTCCAGCACGAAGGTCAGCGCCAGAAGGTTTGTCGCATGGCAATGCATGATGACACGGTCGCGGCCATTGCTGACCTTCTGGCGGACACCGTGAGATTTCAGATGGGACGCGAGTTCTGACGTCGGCGCACCGCCATCGGTAAAGCCCCACAGGATCTTGACCGATGCCCCGTCCGGCGCCACTTGGACGACACCCATGTTGGCTGCCGGATCAAGCTGGACATTGCGGAAATATTTGCCCGTCCCGGTGACGATGTAATACTGGCCAGCCAGTTCCGGCAGGGGATCGCTGATCGGCGCATTGCGGTTTGCCGGCCACTGCGCCAGATAAGGGGCGACGTCTTCCGGCAGCAGGCGCAGGCTGACATTACCGCCATTGCGCTCGTCCCATCCTTTGAGCCACATGTCCGAGGTCGCCTTGACCATGGCGGTTACGAACCAGGAATTTGCGGTATGCAGTGTCATGATCATGCGGCCTTTCGTTTGCTCAGCACGTTGCGTTCATAATTTTTGACCTCGTCCAGCCAGGCGATGCCGACCGGCACGTTTCTGCTGAGGCAATAGAAATCCCAAACCGCGGACCACGGCATTGATTTGGCTTCTTCCATCATGGCCAGCCGCATCGTGAAATCGCGCTCGCCTTCCGCCTGTTTCAGCCTGGCTACTGGCTCGAGCAGTGCACGCAGCAGCGCCTTGCGCATGTTGCGCGTGCCGATCACCCAGGCCGCCACGCGGTTGATGCTGGCGTCGAAGAAGTCGAGGCCGATATTGACCTTGCCGAGGATATCTCCGCGGATCAGTTCGTTGGAGATCGCCTGAAGTTCATCGTCGAACAGCACGACGTGGTCGCTGTCCCAGCGGACCGGGCGCGAGACATGCAGCAGGACCTCATCGACGAATTGCAGCACCGAGGACAGCTTGTCGGAGACGACCTCGGTCGGATGAAAATGACCGGCATCGAGGCAAAGCAGCGTATTGCGGCTGGTGGCATAACCCATGCAGAATTCGCTGGAGCCGACCGTGTAGCTTTCGGCCCCAATGCCGAACAATTTGCTCTCGACCGCATCCTTGTGGACGTCGCGCGAAATCTTTTCGGCAATGATCGCATCCAGCGACTGGGCGAGACGCTCGCGCGGCGCAAACCGGTCGGCGGGAAGATCCTTCATGCCGTCGGGCACCCAGATGTTCATCACGGATGGGGTGCCGAGTTCCTTGCCGAAATGCTCGCTGACCTTGCGGCTGGCCTTGCAATGCGCAATCCAGAAATCGCGTACAGCCTTGTCGGGATGGCTGAGCGTCAGCCCGTCCGCGCTCAAGGCATGGGAAAAGCAGGTCGGGTTGAAGTCGAGCCCGATCTTCTTCTCCCTGGCCCAGTCGACCCAGTTCTGAAAATGCCGGGCTTCGATCGCATCACGGGCAACCGGCGTATCGCTTTCCAGATAGATGGCATGCAGGTTGAGACGCTGCCGCCCGGGAATCTGCGCCATGGCAAAATCGATATCGGCACGCAACTCAGCCGGAGTGGAGGCGCGCCCGGGATAATTGCCGTTGACCTGAATGCCGCCGGTGAGTTCCCCCGCCGGATTTTCAAAACCGCGAACGTCATCGCCCTGCCAGCAATGCATCGAGATGGAAATCGTGTCGAGGCGGTTGAGCGCAGCCTCGGTTTCGATACCGGCGGCGGCGAAGACATCACGCGCCATGGTATAGGCGGCTTCGACCTGTCGTGATTGGCTCATCAAGCTTGTCCTTCCTGAGCAGACGGCGTGGCGAACGACTGGAATCGGCTCCAGTCCGTTTCGGGCACGCGATGATGGGGAACATATTCGGTTAGAGGGAATGAACGCCGCACGAGAGCGCGCGCCTCATCGAGGCTGGAAAGCTGCCCCAAGGCGATCATCTGTACGCAGACATTTCCAAGCGCCGTCGTCTCTACCGGGCCGGCCGTCACCGGTATGCCGCAGGCATCGGCACAAAGCTGGTTGACGAGGGCGTTCTGGCTGCCGCCGCCAACGATACGGATGCGGTTGACCGGATGCCCGCGGAGCGTTTCCAGCTCTTCCTTCACCTGGCGATAGGACAGGGCCAGGCTGTCGAAAATGCAGCGCGACAGGGCCCCCGCGCTTTCCGGCACCTGTTGCCCCGTCTCCCGGCAGAATGCCTGGATTTCCGCCGTCATGTCGGCCGGATTGAGAAAGCGGGCATCCTGGGGATTGATCAGGCTCTGCCAGGGTGCACAGTCCCTTGCCGCCGTCACAAGGCCGGCATGATCGGGCGAGCCCAGCTCCTTTCGGACCTGCTGGATCAGCCAGAAGCCCATAATGTTCTTCAGGATGCGATACCGTCGCTCGACACCGCCCTCGTTCGAAACATTCGCGGCCAATGCGTGCTCATCGGCAAACGGGGTCCTGCTCTCGATGCCCATCAGCGACCATGTGCCTGAGCTGATGAAGGCCTCGTCCTCGCTCTCAAGCGGTGCCGCTGCGACCGCCGAACCCGTATCGTGTGTGGCCGGAGCGATGACCTTGATGCGGCTACCATTTTGCGAGCAAGGCATATCCCCGAGAACAGTACCCGCCTCGACCGGCTGCATCATCACGGTTTTCGGCAGTCCCGCTGCTTCGAGCAGATCGGTGTCCCAGTCGTCGCGATGGAGATTGAAGAGCTGCGTCGTCGTCGCGTTCGTATATTCGTTGGAAAGCACACCGCAGAGGCGGAAATGCAGATAGTCCGGGATCATCAGGAAATGGCGGGCGCGGGCCAGCCAATCGGGATGCTGGCGAACCGTCGCCGCCAACTGGTAAAGCGTGTTGAACTGCAGAAACTGGATGCCGGTGCGGCGATAGATCTCGGGACGGGAGAGTTGCGTAAAAACCGTCTCCATCATGCCGTCCGTGCGATGATCGCGGTATGATACGGCCGGGCCGATCCGCTCCAGGTTCTCGTCCATGAGAACATAGTCCACGCCCCAGGTATCGACCCCGACGCTTACCAGAGGGCCTTGCTTCAGGGCGATGGCAAGGCCTTTGCGCATTTCGGCTTCAAGCGAATCGAGATCCCAGCACTGATGCGCAAAGACATCGTCAAAACGCAGCGTGTTTTCGAAACGATGGGCTTCCGTCAGCGACAAAATGCCATCCTCAAGCGCACCCAGCATGACCCTGCCACTGCTGGCGCCAATATCGACCGCGGCGATTTTTTCAGCCATTTTCACGCATGTTCTCTTCTTCGTTTTCAGCACCTTAGCCGTGGCGGGAGGCATGGCGCCTTGAAGAAGCAGACAGGAGATTTGCTGATACGTGTCATTATTCGAAGATGACGTCAGCGCATCTAGAACGATGCACGGGCCTGTTTTGATGCACACCGAAGTGCTGCATTGATGCAGATCGGGAAAGGTTCTTTTCGAATGCGCTATCTGATGTTCAGTGCGTGATTATGCGGTGTCATTTCGATGAAGCTCTTGGCCAAGGAATTTTTCCGTTCGGACGCTCAAACCGTCATCGTCGAGCAGAGGTCTCCGCAGACGCCGTTTCCGCTTCATGATCACGATTTTCACGAGGTCATGATCGTCCTTTCCGGCAATGGCTGGCATCTGTTGAACGATGAACCGCATTTCATCACGTGCGGAGAGCTTTTTTACATCAGGGCGGAAGACCACCACGCCTATGAACAGGTGGATAACCTTTACCTGACCAACATCCTCTTTCGGCCCGACAGGGCTTCCGGCCGCTACTATTTTCTCGACATCATGCGGCAGTCGGCTGACAACGAACAGGGAAAACGACGACACTGGCAGGTCACGGAGGATGTGCTCGCTCAGGTCACGCCGCTGATCGAGGCGCTGGAAAACGAGGCTCGGCGGTCCGATCCGCTTTCAGACGCCATGTCGGAGGCCTTGTTCAACCAATTGGCCATCATTCTGTCGCGCTCCCAGTTCGCCACCGATGCGCGAGGCCTGCCGAACGCGGCGCGGCTCGGGCATGTATTGAACTATCTCAGGCACAACTGCACCGAGGATATCGATCTGGAAGGTGTCGCGCAGCGGTTCGGATATTCTTCGCGCAGCTTCAGCCGGCTGTTTCGCGAGGCGACGGCCACCACGCCGCATAATTACCTGGTCAAGCTTCGGCTGAGCAAGGCCATGCGTGCTTTGCGCGCGACGAATGACAGTGTCACCGACATCGCGTTTGCCTGCGGCTTCAACGACAGCAACTACTTTTCCTACAGTTTCAGCAGGATGACCGGCATGGCGCCAAGCGAATACCGCCGTATGCCGCGCCTGAGCCGCGCCTGATCCCATCGCTTCGATCGGCACGCAGGCTTAAGAAAACCGAAAGGCCTGCCAAAAGGCAGGCCTCCCGTAGTCGACCGGTATCAAGCTCCTATCGTAATCAGAGAGCTTTCTTGTAGAGATCAAGGATGTCCGCATCGGTGGCGGCGACCGGATTGCCCGGAGCGCAAGGGTCCTTCTGTGCTTTCTGGACCCAAAGCGGGAAATCATCTTCCGTCACGCCAAGTTCGGCAAAGCCGCTGGGGATGCCGACCGCGGTCGACAGATCACGGATCGCCTTGATTGCAGCCTTGGAGGCTTCCTCGGTGCTCAGGCCCTTGATGTCTACTCCCATGGCTTGCGCAATCCGCGCAAAGCGTTCGACCGCATAAGGACGGTTGAACTCTTCCACCAGCGGCATCAGGATGGCGTTGCAGACACCATGCGGCAGGTCCTTTACCGCACCCGGCTGATGCGCCATCGCATGGACGAGGCCGAGACCGGCGCTGTTGAAGGCCAGACCGGCGATGAACTGGCCGTAGGCCATCATCTCCCGGGCTTCGAGATCCTTGCCGTCCTTGACCGCGCGCGGCAGATAGGCCGAGATCAGGCGGATAGCCTCAAGTGCGGCATAGTCGGTCAGCACATGCGCTCCCTTGGCCACATAGGCTTCGATCGCGTGGGTGAGGGCATCCATGCCGGTTGCTGCCGTCGTGGCGGCCGGGATGCCGGTCATCATGGCCGAGTCGTTGACCGAGATGTCGGGAATGATATTGGCGTCGATGATGACCATCTTCACCTGCGCGACCGGATCGGTGATGACCGCATTGGAGGTCACTTCGGCGGCGGTACCTGCCGTGGTGTTGACGGCAAGAAGGAATGCGCCCGGCTTGACGACCTTGCCGACACCTTCATAGAGCGTGATCGGGCTCGGATTGGCTGAAAGAATGCGGACGGCCTTGGCGGTATCGATCGGGCTGCCACCGCCTACGCCAATAATTGCGTCGCACTTGTTGTCGACAAAAACCTTATAGGCGGCTTCGACGATCGGGACGGTCGGATTGGGAACCACACCATCATAAACGACAGCCTCGATGCCCTTGGCTTTCAGACCCTCAATCAGCGGTGCGACAAGGCCGAACTTTACCAGCGTCTCGTCGGTGATGATGACCGGCCGTTTCAGACCGCGTGCTGCAAGTTCGCCGGGAACTTCCGACAGGCTACCGGCGCCGCTGATGTTGATTTTTGGAAAACACAGTCGAAATGCCATCTCGTTTTCTTCCTCCTGATCGGAAGACCGCCGTCTCGATGGATGGCAGTCTTCCACTTATAAATCTCCTTGGTGATCGGGAGTTTAGCGAGGACGGGACGAGGAGGCCTTTGTGCCTTGGACATTGTTGCAGCGGGCGTGGCCGGAAATTAGAGATCGCAGCCTGGCGAATGGTCGGAGACGGCGCCGAAGCGCCATCGATCAGCCTGAGAGCTTGACGTTCAGCAGATATTCTCCGGCAAGCTGAACCTCGACCGTGCCCGGCGCCGACAACGGCATCGCACCGGAGAGAGCACCGGTTGTGATAATCGTACCGGCTTCCAGTGAACCGGCAGGACGGGTGCTGTCATTGGCATAGGCGACCAGCCAGGCGAGAACGTCGCCAACCGGGTGTTTTGCCGGCCCTTCATAGATCGAGACCGCATCCTGGACGACCTTCAGATCGGCCTCTGCGACCGTATCGATCAGCGTTTTCGGAACGATGGGGCCAAGGGCGTATCCACGATTTCCGATACGATCCGCCACATAAAGCGGGAAGGACAGCTTTCCGCTTTCCTCGACTGCAGACGATAGCAGTTCCGCCCCGAGATAAGCCTGCGAAACCGCATCATAGATTTCGTCGCGGAAATAGGCATTGGCCTTGACCGGAAGATCCCGGCCTAGACGAAGGGCGATCTCTACCTCGAATTTCATGCCCGGAAGATAAGGCAGTTCCGCATCGCGCGTCGTTTCGACGTAAGGATGCAGCGGCGCAACGACAGCGCTCTTGTCGGGAGACATAGCCACCTTCCAGGCATTGCCCGGCGCACCTTCCAGCGTGGCGAGTGCCTTCTGGGCCTGCATCGCGGCCTCAAGATCATCGGGCGCCGAAAATTCAGCTGTCGCCTGCGACCGGCCTGCAATGCGCAACGAATACAAACGATCGGCGAGCGCCTTCGCATCGAAAACTGCTGACGGACTGTCGTTCATTCATCATCTCCAGAATATTCGGGTTTCGACTGGCTGCCTCAAGAGCTTCGCTCGGTCTCAAGGCAAGCGTTGGTCACAGCGGCTTGGGAACCTCGACACCAAGGCGTTCGGCATGCGGCAGCAGTGAATCCATGATGCTTGCATAAAGCACGACGCCGCTTTCCACCGCCGCCCGCTTTCGCGACGCCGCAGCTTCACCGGGCAATCTGACCTTGCTGACACCCGGTCGGGGCGGATTGGCGCGGCATGTATCGGCAAGCCAGCCGGTCTGCCGAAGAAAGGCTTGGCTGCCGCCGAAAGCTTCCGGATCCCATACCTGCACTGTCACGGCTGCATTCGTGCCCTTCGGCGCGTCCGCCCGGCCATAACCGGCAAGACCCTGGGTGATCGCCTCTGCGATCAGCGCCATCCCGTAACCCTTCTGGCCATGGTCGATACCACCCGTCGGCAGAAGGGTGCCGCCGGCTTCGAGCACTTTCGGGTCGCGGGACGGATTGCCGTCTGCATCCATCAACCAGTCGGCTTCATATTGCCTGCCCTCGCGGATCAGCCTTTGCGCCATGTTGACGGTCGTGATCGAAGCCGAGATGTCGATCAGAATCGGATCGCCCGGGGTCGGGATACCATGCGCGACGGGGTCCGGGGTATAGACGCCCTTCGTCCCGCCGAAAGGCGCGACCTGCGCACCTGAAGGCGACGAGGACGCGATCGAGACCAGTAGACCCTTGTCGGTTGCGATCGACAAATAAGCGGCCAGTGCACCAATATGGTGGCTGTTGCCGATAACGACGGTGGCGGTGCCGAACTCCCCTGCCCTCTCAACGGCAAGCTTGACGGCTTCGGAGGTCAACCACGCGCCCGGAAGGCGGTTGCCATTCCAGCAGACCGACGCGCCGCGATCGCTGATCGTCTCATAGCTCCCGGTCTTCGTCATGACGCCGTCGGCGATGCCTTGCAGATACCAGCCGGCAAGCGCCAGGCCATGGGTCGAATGGCCCATCAGGTCAGCCTCAACCAGATAGGTAGCGACGGCCGCGGCCTTGTCGTCTTCAAGACCGGCGCCGGAGAAAAGCGAGCGGGCGAATGAGAGCAGGGAATCCCTTGAGAAACGAGGATCGGTCATCTGTCGTAAACCTCCGGATTGAGAACGCGGGACGGCCGGCGACCGGCGATGAAGTCCTTGATGTCGCTGATCACCATGAGGCCGACGTTTTCCAGCGCTTCCAGGCTGTCGGCCCCGCTATGTGGGGTAAAAACGACATTCGGGAGCTTGAAAAGCGGATGCGATACATCCGGCGGCTCGGTGACGAAGGCATCGATGGCAGCCCCGCGCAATTGCCCCTTCGAAAGAGCTTCTGCCAGCGCATCGTTGGCGACGACCTCGCCACGCGCGAGATTGAGCAGGCACGCGCCTGGTTTCATCAGCGAGAGCTTTTCCGCTCCGATGAGTGCCGTGTTTCCGGTACCGCCGAAGATATGCAACGACACATAGTCCGAGCGGGCAAGCAGCGTATCGAGTTCGACGATCTCGATCCCATGCTCGGTTATGAAGGCCTGATCGGGATAGAGATCGGAGGCGATCACGGTCATACCGAGCGCAATTGCCTTGCGGGCCAGAAGCTTGCCGATGTTTCCGAGCCCGACGATGCCGAGCACCTTGCCGGAAATTTCGGTTCCCGGCTTGCGGTCCCATCCGCCGGAAATCACGTTAATATGGCCATATGGGATGTTGCGGGCCATGGAGAACATCATGCCCACGGCGAGTTCCGCCACAGCGTTGGAGTTCGCGCCCGGTGTGTTGGTGACGGGATATCCCTTCGCCGTGCAGGCCGGGATATCGACATTATCGACACCGACACCGTGCTTGAGCACCGCCTTGAGCCTTGGAGCGTCCCTGAATGTCGCCGCATTGACCGATATCAGCCCGGCAACAAGGAAGTCCGCCCGACCGATATGTTCAGACAGACCGCCATCAGGGAGAGCCGTATCTGTGCAACGGATGATTTCCCAGCCGGTTTCCTCAAGCAATTGCGGCAACCGACCGTGCCGCCCGAAACCGGGCGACGTCGTTGCGACGACAATAGACATCAGCTCTTCCCTTACAGCAGGCCAAATTTCTTCAGCGTTTCGCCGATCTTGGCGTCCTGCTCAGCATTCGGCAGCAAGGCCGGCTGGCGGCTGGCGCCCACCGAAGCGTCCTGCAGGTAGAGCGCGCGCTTGACCATGGCCGGCGGGAAACCGTGCTGGTAAAGGTCGGTGCGGAACGCGGTGTAGATTTCCTGCTGACGCTCTGCTTCAGCAATATTACCGGAGTTGAAGCCACTGACGATGCCGGCGAGAACGTCCGGCATGGCGTTGCCAAGGCCGGAAATGCAACCGGCAGCACCATTCTGCAGCGACCACAGAACCAAATGGTCAGGACCGGAATAGACTTCGAAACCTTCGACCTCTTTCGAGACCTGCAGATAGGCCGCCAGCGTTTCCTGCGCGCCGCCACTATCCTTGATGCCGGCGATATTGCCGTGGGTCGCGAGCTTGCGGGCGGTTTCCGGTTCGATATGGTTCTGGGTGCGGGCCGGGATGTCGTAGAGATAGACCGGCGTATTGACGGCATCCGCGACCGTGGAGAAGTGGCGGATCAGGCCGTCCTGCGTGCAGGCGATGAAGAAGGGCGTGATGACGGCGATGCCGGTGACGCCGATGCGGTCGAATTCCTTGGCCAGCTGCAGCGTCTCGAACGTGGCGGGCATGCCGGCGTTGACGATGACATCGACCTTGCCGCCTACTTCATCGACCACTTCCTCAAGCAGTTTTACCTTTTCGCCAAAGGTGAGGGCGGAGAAATCGCCATTGGTGCCGGCGCACATGATGTTGTTGCCGGCCGCCACCTGGCGGCGCACCTGGGCGCGGGTGGCTTCGTAATTGATCGTTTCGTCGTCATTGAAGCATGTCACGATCGCGACAAAGGCTTTCTTGGTCATCATTCTACTCCGGTATCAATCAAATCAGGATGCGGTTGCTAAGCGCGCGTTGCGGTTTGCGGCCTGCACGTCCGGGTCGGGATCGAGGCTGGCGGCGAGAAGCGCCTGCGTATAGGGCTTTTGCGGGTTGTCGAAGACCTGCGTAACGGTGCCGAATTCGACCACTTCACCCTTCTGCATGACCATCACGTAATCGGCGAAATCACGCACCAAAGGCAGGTCGTGGGCGATGAAGATGAAAGCGATGCCCATCTCCTTACGCAGCTTGTCTAGAAGCTTGATCACCTGCGCCTGAACCGAGACGTCGAGCGCCGAGACGGCCTCATCGCAGACGATCAGTTTCGGTTCGAGCGCCAGTGCGCGGGCAATGGCGATACGCTGGCGCTGGCCGCCGGAAAACTGGTGCGGGTAACGGCCCATATGTTCCGGCGACAGGCCGACCTGATCGAGCAGTTCGGCGGCACGTTCGCGCCATTTGGCCTTGGGCAGGATTTCGGGATGGATGACCCAGGCCTCTGAAATCAGCTGATAGACCGTCATGCGCGGGTTGAGCGACTGCGTCGGGTCCTGAAATACCATCTGCAGATCGCGGCGCAGCTTGAACAGGTCGCCCGGCGACATGGTGAAAAGGTCCTTACCCTTCCACTCCGCAGTGCCGCCATCGGCTTCCTCAAGGCGCAGCAGGATGCGGGCCAGAGTTGATTTACCCGAACCGCTCTCGCCGACGACCGCGACGGTTTCTCCCTGCTTGAGATCGAAGGAAACGCCTTTCAGAGCCTCGAAGCCGCCATAGCGCTTGCGGGCGTCCCTGACGCGAAGGATCGCTTCGCCCTGCGCTTCCGGCTCGTGCATCTCACCCTTGCCCGGAGCAGCAGCGATGAGCTTTTTCGTATAGGCGTGCTGCGGGTTGCGATAGACGTCACGCACCGTGCCGCTTTCGACCAGCTGGCCCTTTTCCATGACGACGACGCGGTCGGCGACTTCCGAGACGACGCCGAGATCGTGGGTGATGATCAGCACACCCATGCCGGTTTCGCGCTGCAATTCCTTGAGGAGAAGCAGCACTTCCGCCTGCACCGTCACGTCGAGCGCGGTGGTCGGCTCGTCGGCGATCAGGAGGTCGGGTTTAAGCGCGAGCGCCATGGCGATCATGACACGCTGGCGCTGGCCGCCGGAAAATTCGTGCGGGTATTTGTCGAGCGCGCGTTCGGGATCGGGTAGAGCGACGCGCTTGAACAGGCGCAAAGCTTCAGACTGGGCTTGGGAGGAACTGATGCCGTGCGTTTTCAACGCCTCGCGCATCTGCCAACCGACGGTGTAGACCGGGTTCAGGTGGCTGAGGGGGTCCTGAAAGATCATGGCGATGCGGCGGCCGTTCACTTCACGGCGGGCCTCGGCGCTCATCTTGAACAGATCCTTGCCGTCGAGCAAGATTTCGCCCGAGGCGATCTTTCCGGGCGGCATGTCGATCAGGTTCATGATCGCCGACGAGGAGACTGACTTGCCGGAGCCGCTCTCGCCGAGGATGGCAAGTGTTTCGCCGCGGTCGAGATAATAGGAGATATTGCGCACGGCGTGGACAGTGCCGGTGGCGGTGTGGAAGTCGACCGAGAGGTTGCGGACTTCGAGAAGATGATCAGCCATTTTTCGGTCCTTTCATTTCCAGGCGCCAGCGCTGGACGGGGTCGAGCGCGA
The DNA here is from genome assembly GCA_900466875.1 of Hyphomicrobiales bacterium. Taxonomy (GTDB): domain Bacteria; phylum Pseudomonadota; class Alphaproteobacteria; order Rhizobiales; family Rhizobiaceae; genus Neorhizobium. The sequence goes on from UBNQ01000005.1 coordinate 138,933, forward strand.
TACGCAACCAGTTGGACAGAAGGTTGAGCGAGAGTGTGGTGAGGATGATCGCCAGACCCGGCCAGAAGGACAGCCACCAGGCATTGGTGAGATACTGGCGACCCTGCGAGATCATCAGGCCCCAGGTGATTTCCGGCGGCTGGATGCCGATGCCGAGGAAGGAAAGCGCGCTTTCGGCCAGCATCACATAAGCGAAATCGAGTGTGGCAAGCGTCGTCAGCGTCGGCAGAACCACCGGCAGGATGTGACGGAACAGGATGCGCTTGGACGATGCGCCCATGACCTTGGCGGCCTGCACGAACATGCGGCTCTTGATTTCCAGCACTTCCGCTCGGGTGGTGCGCAGATAGACCGGGATACGGGTGATCGAGAGGACCAGCATCAGGTTGAGGATGGACGAGCCGAGAATGTAGAGCACGATCACGGCGACCAGCAGCGACGGGAAGGACATGATGACGTCTGCGAGACGCATGATGATCTGGCTGGTGCGTTCCGAGGCAAAACCCGCGATCAGGCCGAGCAGCGTGCCGATGACGGCCGAGATCAGCACGGCGCCGGCGGCGACCATGATGGTGTTCTGGGTGGCGACGATGATGCGCGGCCAGAGCGGACGGCCAAGCGCATCGGCGCCGAGCCACATGAACCATTCGCGGTCGAACATGAAGGGCGCGAGGTTGCGGCCGCGCAGGTTCTGCTTGGTGGCGAGATCATCGAGCAGGGTGGGGCCGATGATCGCCATGATGATGACGAAGACGAGGAAGATCGCCGCACAGAGGGCGAACTTGTCGGCCCAGAGCATGCGCGCCATGCGCACGATGGCGCTCGGCTCCTCGGCAACTGTTTCCTTGGCGGTGGGCGTGGATTGAATGGCCATGGTCATATCGATCCTCAGTAGCGGATGCGCGGGTCGAGCAGGGCGTAGGCCATGTCGATCACGAGGTTCATGAGGAAGATGGCGAAAGCGGTGACGAGGATCGCCGCCAGCACGACGTTGAAGTCACGCTGCAGGATCGAGTCGATCATCAGTTTGCCGACGCCGGGGAAGCCGAAAATGGTCTCGATGATGACGGCGCCGTTCAGAAGGCTGGCTGCCTGGTCGCCGATAACGGTGATGACCGGCAGCATCGCGTTGCGCAGCGCGTGGATGAAGATGATCGGGCCGGATTTGACGCCCTTGGCGCGCGCCGTCTTCACGTAAGCGGAGGAGAGCGCCGAGATCATCGAGCCACGCACGACCTGAACGATGATGCCGAACGGGCGCACGAACAGCACGCAGATCGGCAGGATCCAATGAGACAGGGTACCTGTTCCGGATGTCGGCAGCCAGGAGAGCTGTATGGCGAAAACCACGATGGCGACGATGGCGAGCCAGAAATCCGGTACCGAAGCGCCGATCAGCGACACCATGGAAGAGAAGCGGTCGAAGAAACCGCCGGTGCGGAAGGCAGCGAGCGAGCCGACGACGATAGCGCAGACCGTCACCAACGTCATGGTGATGACGGCGAGCCAGAGCGTCCATGTGAAGGCTTCGAGCACGACATCCAGCGCTGGGCGGGCCTTGCGCAAGCTCTCGCCGAGATCGCCGGTCACGACATTGCCGACATACTGGCCGAACTGCACGAGCAGCGGCTGGTCCAGCCCGTGCAGGGCGCGGAACTCGGCCTTCATTTCGGCGGAGGCTTCGACGGGAAGGAACAGCGATGCCGGGTCGCCCGTCAGACGGGACAGGAAGAAGACCATGACCAGCAGCCCGATGAGCGAGATGAGACTGGCGAAGGCGCGCTTGCGGATAAAACTGAGCATGGTGACCTCGATCTTGCTGGAATGGGCGACGGCAGAACCGCCGTCCATTTCGCTTCGATTGGGGCGATACGGATCGCCCTTAAAGGTTATGGCGGCGTTTGCATGTTGCCGATTCCCCCTCTGGCCTGCCGGCCATCTCCCCCACAAGGGGGGAGAAAACTCGCTGCACGCGCCTTGCCCAAATCGGGTTGGTGCAGTGCGGCTGGGTTAAGCCCTCCCCCTTG
>UBNQ01000006.1 GCA_900466875.1 Hyphomicrobiales bacterium
ACTCCCCTAGGGCGTGCCACCTCCCAATAAAGGCTGCTCACTTGGCCGGCGCTGCATCCAGCAGGCGCAACTGGATTCGTCTGCTTCCCTGCCAGTAGTCGGCGCTCAGGGTTCCGGCGGCGTGGATCTGGAGACCACGCGACTTTGTCAGCAGATCGCCGAGCGGCGTATCGGCGGCACGGAACGCGATGCCGTCAAGGCGTGAACCGTCCATGGCTTCCAGCGTGATCTTGATATGTGCCGTTCCCACGGGCCTCACATCCTTCAGGCGATGGGAGGGGATGGCGAAAATCGGCTGTGGGTGACCCGAGCCGTAAGGCCCGGCCTTTTCAAGCTGATCGAAGAGATCCAGCGTTGCGCCTGATGCCGAAAGAGCGCCGTCGATCTTCAGTGAATGGTTCGACACAAGGGATGGCACACGCGACGCGGCATTTTCCTCGAAAAACGTCCTCAGCGCGCCAAGCTTGCTGCGCTCGACGGTGAGGCCAGCTGCCATCGCGTGACCGCCGCCCTTGACCAGCAGTCCGCCTTCAACGGCTGCGCGCACCATATGGCCCATGTCGAAACCGTTGATCGAACGGCCGGATCCGGTGCCCTTGCCGGACGGATCGAAGGCGATGGCAAAGGCCGGACGCTTGAACTTTTCCTTCAGCCGCGCCGCCAGCAAGCCGACAATGCCGGGGTGCCAGCCTTCATGGGCGGTGACCAGCACGTTGGCACCCTCCCCGTCCCCATATTCGGCAAGCACTTCGGCTTCCGCTTCGGCGAGCATTGCCGCTTCCATCGCCTGGCGGTCGCGATTGAGTTCGTCGAGGCGCGCGGCGATCTCTTCCGCCTGTGGGCCGTCGTCGAGGGTCAAGAGGCGGCTACCGAGCGCCGCGTCGCTGATTCGTCCGCCGGCATTGATGCGCGGGCCGATCAGGAACCCGAAATGATACGGCGTCACAGGCCCGGACAGGCCGGCCTTCTTGAAAAGTGCGGCCAGACCAAAATTGGTCATGTGGCGAGCGGCGATCAGACCCTTCACCACATAGGCCCGGTTCAGCCCCTTGAGTGGCACGACGTCACAGACGGTCGCGAGCGCGACGAGATCGATCCATCCAAGAAGATCGAGATTTGCCGCGCGCCGATCCCCGGTTTCGCGCAGAAGGCGCGCCGTTGCGACAAGAACGAGAAAGACGACACCGGCGGCGCAGAGATGCCCCTGCCCCGACAGATCGTCCTCGCGGTTCGGATTGACGAGAGCGACCGCCTTGGGCAGTTCGGTCCCCACCTGGTGATGGTCGATGACGACGACATCGCATCCCTTTGCCGCCGCGGCAGCCAGAGATTCGTGGCTGGTCGAACCGCAGTCGACGGTGACGATCAGGCTCGCACCACGCTCGATCAGCTGTTCCATGGCGGCGACATTCGGGCCGTAGCCTTCGAACACGCGATCCGGAATGTAGATCTCGGCATCAATGTCGAAATGTTTCAGGAAACGATAAAGAAGCGCCGAGGATGAGGCGCCGTCGACATCATAGTCACCGAAGATCGCGACGCGTTCCCGTTTCCGGATCGCCTCCACAATCCGCGCGGCGGCCTTGTCGCAATCCGTCAGCGTCAACGGATCAGGCATCAGCGAACGGATGGTCGGATCGAGAAAAGCCGGCGCATCATCCAGTTGCACGCCACGCCCGGCAAGCACCCGCGCGACGATTTCGGGAATTCCGTGGATCTGGGCGATTGCCAGCGCACGGTTCTGCGCCGCCTGGTCGAGCCTGGACATCCAGCGTTGGCCAGAAGCCGAACGCTCGACACCGAGAAAGGCCCGTTGAACGGGATCTGCAGGTTCCGGGGGCGTGAGAGCCGTAAAGGTCTTTGTCGTCATCGGCTATCCATAGCCGACGACGTGCCGAACCGGAAATGCTTTCAAGCAGAAGACGTCAGAGCCAGTTGTGGATCAACAACCACACCGCTGCAAACATCGACGCAGATGCGACGGCGAGGATTGCTACGACAAAAGAGCCGGCCCTTTCGGGCTCTCCATCATCCTCGCCAACCAAGTCCTCGTTGAAAGAATAGACAAGTTTCAGGTATGGGACGTTATCGTGCCTCCCCCGCCGCAGCTTGGGGTGGCCGTAAGTGTCTTCACTCAGATCAATGGACATCACGCAAACGCCTCCTCCTGCGATGGTGAATGAGGAGAGTGTAGGGTGATTTGCTCCGGGCGACCAGTCATCAAACTGTCATCCCGAAACAATTTTCATGGAATGCTGAAATAAGCCGGGATTTCAGGACGCGCGGGGTCTCTCGATCCGGATCACCTGCGGCTCACCGACGAGATAAGTTTCCTGCTTGATCCCCTCGACCGCCTTGCGGATGGATGCTTCGGTGGTGGCATGGGTCACAAGGATGATCGTCTTCGAGCTGTCCGCCTGCGCCGGCTTCGGGCGCTGGACGATCGATTCCAGCGAGATGCTGTTTTCGGCCATCCGGGTCGCGACGCTGGCGAAGACGCCTGCCCGGTCTGCGACCGTCAGCCGGATGAAGTAACCGCCCTCATGGCTACGCATCCGTGCCTTCTGATAGGGAGCAAGCGAGATTGCGGGCTTGCCAAGCACAGGAACGCGCTGCGCGCCCGGCTGGCTCTTGGCGATGTCGGCAATATCGCCGAGCACGGCGGAGGCCGTGGCATTGCCGCCGGCACCCGGGCCGACCATCAGAAGCTCGCCGAGAATATCGGATTCGATCGCGACCGCATTGGTGACGCCGTCGACCTGCGCGATGACGCTGTCGTGCGGCACCATGGTGGGATGAACGCGCTGTTCGATACCGCTTTCGGTGCGCTGGGCAACGCCCAGGAGCTTGATGCGATAACCGAGATCGGATGCGGCACTGATATCGTCGATCGAGATATTGGTGATGCCTTCGAGATAGATCTCGTCGGCCGCGATTTTCGTGCCGAAAGCAAGCGTCGTCAGGATCGCGAGCTTGTGGGCGGTGTCATTGCCCTCGATATCGAAGGCCGGATCGGCCTCTGCATAACCGAGACGCTGGGCTTCCTTCAGGCACTCGGCAAACGAAAGGCCTTCCTTCTCCATCTTGGTCAGGATGTAGTTGCAGGTGCCGTTCATGATGCCGTAGACGCGCGAGACGGTGTTGCCCGTCAAGCTTTCGCGCAGCGCCTTGATGACCGGGATACCGCCGGCAACGGCTGCTTCGAAATTCAGCAGCGCGCCTTTTTCCTCGGCGATCGTCGCTAGCTCGACGCCCGACGCCGCCAGCAGTGCCTTGTTGGCCGTCACCACATGGAGACCGCGTTCCAGCGCTATTTTCACGGAATCGGCTGCGGCACCGGTAGCGCCGCCCATCAGCTCGACGAAGACATCGATATCGGCTTCAGCGGCAAGCTTTTCCGGTGTTGCGAACCAGGCCATGCCGGACATGTCAAAGCCGCGGTCGCGATTGCGGTCACGGGCGGTAATGGCAGTGATCTCGATCGCTCGTCCACATGTCACGGCCAGTTCATTGGCGCGCGTCTGGATGATCTTGACCAGCGAAGCACCCACGGTTCCAAGACCCGCGATGCCGACTTTGAGGGCGTCTGCCATTTCGCATTCCCGATGTTTGAAAAAGCGGCCACGAACGGGCCGCTTGAGGCTGATTACGGTCGAGGACCGGAGATTAGCGATGCGAGTTCAACGAAATCACGTTGTGCATCGTGTCGTCGGCGGTGGAAAAGAACTTCTTGATGCTACGGGCCGCCTGACGGATCCGGTGCTCGTTCTCGACGAGTGCAAGGCGCACGTAATCATCGCCCATTTCGCCAAACCCGATACCCGGAGCAACGGCGACATCGGCCTTTTCGACCAGAAGCTTGGAAAATTCGAGCGAGCCGAGATGGCGGAACTTTTCCGGGATCTTTGCCCAGGCAAACATGGTCGCAGCCGGCGGCGGCACTTCGAAACCTGCCTTGCCGAAAGCATCGACCATGACGTCACGGCGGCGCTTGTAGACATTGCGGACTTCCGCAATATCGGAACCATCGCCGTTCAATGCGTGAGTTGCGGCCACCTGAATGGGCGTAAACGCGCCGTAATCCAGATAGGATTTCACACGTGTCAGCGCCGCGATCAGGCGCTCGTTGCCAACGGCAAAGCCCATGCGCCAGCCAGGCATGGAGAAGGTTTTCGACATCGAGGTGAACTCGACGCAGACGTCGATGGCACCCGGCACTTCAAGAACCGATGGCGGCGGATTGTTGTCGTCGAAGTAGATTTCCGAATAGGCCAGATCCGACAGAACGATGATATCGTGCTTCTTGGCGAACGCGATGACGTCCTTATAGAAATCAAGCGTTGCGACATAGGCGGTCGGGTTGGACGGATAGTTGATGATCAGCGCCAGCGGCTTGGGGATCGAATGCTTGATCGCGCGCTCCAGCGGCGGGAAAAAGCTGTCGTCGGGTTCGACCGGCAGAGACCGGATCACACCGCCCGCCATCAGAAAACCGAAGGCGTGGATAGGATAGGTCGGGTTGGGGCACAGGATGACATCGCCCGGTGCCGTGATCGCCTGCGCCATGTTGGCGAAGCCTTCCTTCGACCCGAGGGTCGCCACGACCTGAGTATCAGGATTGAGCTTCACGCCGAATCGGCGCGCGTAATAGGCGGCCTGGGCACGGCGCAGGCCGGGAATACCCTTGGAGGACGAATAACGGTGAGTGCGCGGGTCCTGGACCACTTCGCACAGCTTGTCGACGATCGCCTTGGGTGTCGGAAGGTCCGGATTGCCCATGCCGAGATCGATAATGTCCGCGCCACCCGCTCGCGCGCTGGCCTTCAAACGGTTGACCTGTTCGAAAACGTAAGGCGGCAGTCTGCGGACTTTGTGAAACTCTTCCATCTCTCTTCCCATGGGGCACGAAGCAGCAATTGCGCGACATCAATGTGTCGCATCTGCCTGCTTTGCGGCCAAACCGGACGAAAGGCAAGTGCTAAGAGAGAGCAGACGTTACTTCGAGATGTCGTTCAGCGCGTCGGTGCCGTGTTCGGTGGCCAGTTTGCGGTATTCGGCGACCCGCCTTTTATATTCCGCCTCGCTGATCGAGCCGCTACGGCGGGCGCGGGCAAGAGCTGCCATGCGCGGTTCGGATTTGTTGTAATCCTCGTCCTCGATCTGCTCGTTGGCGGCGAGCAGCGTGCGGTCGAAGGTCGGATAGGTTCCGGTATCCTTCTTCACCACCGGACCCGGCGCACGTTCCGCTTTCGACTGGGAAATCACGGCCGGAGGCGCGGTGTTGGGAATGCCGTCATCAAGCGCAAAGCTCTGGCTGTTGCAGGAAGCCAGCAGCGGCAATAGAGCCAGAGATGTCACGACCGACAAGCATCTGATCCCGTGCTTTTGAATTCCCATAGGCCTGCCCCATCTCCGTCAATATCGTAACCGGACCCCGTCCGATCCTGAAGCGGCGGCGATCACCCGCCACCGTCATCCTTTCGGGCACTTGTATTCGGTTTCGGGGGCGATGTACAAACGAAAACAACGGTCATGCACGGGAGGCTGCGATTGGCGCGAAAGTCCGACGATCACGGGCATTCCGGACAGGAATTTCCCGGCTTCGATGCGCGTTTCTTCGAAACCTACGCAATCAAGGATCCCCAGTCCCTGATGATGAATGCTGCGCGGGCGCTTGAGAATCTGGGTCACGCAGCGTCCGAATGGATCGGGCCGCGTGAACGCGGCGAGACCTCGGACGATCTTTTTGCCGGGCCGATCGGCGATTTCATCAAGACCATGTCGGCGCTTACCGAATACTGGATGTCCGACCAAAAGCGGATGCTCGAAGCGCAAACCCTGCTCATGTCGACCTATTTAGAGATCTGGATGCGCAGCGTTCAGCAGGCGGGCGGGGCTGAGGACAAGAGCGCCGAGGCCGAAATGGCGGCCAACAAGGATCGGCGTTTCGCCGACGAGGACTGGTATCGCAACCCGTTCTTCTCCTTCCTGCGGCAGGTCTACCAGGCGAGCGCCTCCTGGGCCGACAGGCTGGTCACGGAGGCAGACGGGCTCGACGCAATGACCAAATACAAGGCTCGTTTCTATGTCAGGCAGTTCACGGCCGCCCTTTCACCCAGCAATTTCGCGGTGACCAATCCTGAAGTCTATCGCGAGACGGTGGAAAGCCACGGGATGAACCTGGTTGCCGGCATGCGCATGCTGACCGAGGACGTGATTGCCGGCGGCGGACATTTGCGGCTACGCCAAACGGACGCCAAACAGTTTGCCGTTGGGACCAATCTCGCTTTGACGCCCGGCAAGGTGATTGCCCGCAACGCGCTTTGCGAGATCATCCAATATGCTCCCTCGACGGAGACGGTGCTCAAGCGGCCGCTGGTCATCATCCCGCCCTGGATCAACAAGTTCTACATTCTCGACCTCACGCCGGAGAAAAGCTTCATCAAGTGGTGTGTCGACCAGGGGCATACGGTGTTCGTGGTCTCCTGGGTCAATCCGGACCGCGACCATGCGACGAAGGATTGGGAAGCCTACATTCGCGAAGGCATCGATTTCGCGCTCGATACGGCCGAACAGGCGACGGGAGAAAAACAGGCCAACGTCATCGGTTATTGCGTTGGCGGCACGCTGCTTGCCGCAGCGCTTGCCTGGCATGCTCAGACGAAGGACGCACGGATCGCCTCTGCCACGCTCCTGACCGCGCAGGTGGATTTCGTCGAGGCCGGAGAGTTGAAGGTTTTTGTCGACGAGGAACAGCTTGCCGTCATCGAAAAACAGATGGAGGCGAGCGGTTATCTGGCGGCGTCGCAGATGGCAGCCGCCTTCAACCTTCTCCGATCGTCGGAACTCATCTGGCCTTATGTCGTCAACAATTACCTCAAGGGCAAGGATCCGATGCCCTTCGACCTTCTCTACTGGAATTCCGATTCGACGCGGGTCGCGGCCGCCAACCATGCCTATTATCTGCGCAACTGCTATCTGGACAACGCGCTTTCCGCCGGCCAGATGAGGCTCGGCGGCGGCACCATCGATCTTAGCGACATCAACATCCCGATCTACAATCTGGCTACGCGGGAAGATCACATCGCCCCTGCCCGATCGGTCTTTCGCGGAAACGCGCTGTTCGGCGGCCCGGTCGAATTCGTGCTGTCCGGTTCCGGGCATATTGCCGGCGTCGTCAATCCGCCCAGCCGGACAAAATACCGCTACTGGGCTAGGGCCGAGACAAGCGGCAAGCCGGCCGACACGCTGGACGGGTGGCTGGAGGATGCCACGGAGACCGCCGGTTCCTGGTGGCCCCATTGGCAGGCCTGGGTGGAAGCGCTGGAGCCTCAACGTGTACCCGCCCGCACTCCCGGCGACCGCGACCTGTCACCACTCGCAGATGCGCCCGGAACCTATGTTCTGGCGCGCGCCTGACGGATATTTCATGCGATTTCATCCTCCTCTCGTTCCCGCCACGCTGGTCCAGCGCTACAAGCGTTTCCTGTTCGATGCCGTTCTCGAAGACGGGACGCCCATCACCGGCTCCTGCCCGAATACCGGTTCGATGCGCGGGCTGACGACACCCGGATCGAAGATCTGGCTGTCGGAACATGACAGCCCGACCCGCAAATACCGACATGTCTTCGAGATGATCGAGGCCGAGGGCGAAATGGTCGGCGTCAATACCGGCATGCCGAACCGGCTGGCGGAAGAAGCGATCCGCGCCGGCCTGATCCCCAGTCTTTCCGGATACTCGACGATCCTGCGGGAGCAGAAATACGGCCGAAATTCGAGGATCGATTTCCTGCTGAAGCACGGCGACCTGCCGGATGCCTATGTGGAAGTGAAAAACGTCCATTTCAGCCGGCAGACCGGTCTGGCCGAATTCCCCGATACTGTGACCAAGCGCGGTGCAAAACATCTCGAAGAACTCGGCGACATGGCCGAGCTCGGCCACCTGGCGGTGATGGTCTACCTGATCCAGCGATCGGACTGCGAAAGCTTTGCGATCTGCGCCGACCTCGATCCCTTCTATGCTGCGGCATTCGTCCGCGCACAGAGCCGCGGCGTTGAGGCCTATGCGCTGCGATGCAGGGTGACGACCGAGGGGATAGAGCCGCTGGGCCTGATCGAAATGGCGCCTCCGGCGAAAGGAATGCAGTCGCAGTTACTGTTCGGCATGGACGAAGACGGGCGTGCTGCATTATGAACGGGGGAACGATGAGAGAAAGATGATGGTCAATTATATCGAGGCGGTTTCCGCCCCCCCCAAAAACACGGGTGCAATCCGTCTTTACAACACGACCGACGATTTCGCCGGCATGCGCAAGGCGTGTCTTCTGACCGCGCGCTGCCTCGATGAACTCGCTTCGATCATCAAGCCGGGCATCACGACCAGCGCGATCGACCGGTTCGTCTTCGAATTCGGCATGGATCACGGCGCGCTTCCCGCAACGCTGAACTATCGCGGTTACAAATATTCCGTCTGCACCTCGATCAACCACGTCGTCTGCCATGGCATGCCGGACGACAAGCCGCTGCGCGAGGGTGATATCGTCAATATCGACGTCACCTATATCCTCGACGGATGGCATGGCGATTCGAGCCGCATGTATCCGGTCGGCCAGATCAAGCGTGCCGCCGAACGGCTTCTGGAAGTGACCTATGAATGCCTGCTGCGCGGCATTGCGGTGGTGAAGCCCGGCGTACGCACCGGCGCGATCGGCGAAGCGATCCAGACTTATGCCGAGGCGGAACGCTGCTCGGTGGTGCGCGATTTCTGCGGCCATGGTGTCGGGCGGCTGTTTCATGATTCGCCGAACATCCTGCATTACGGCCGGTCCGACGAAGGGCCGGAACTGAAGGAAGGGATGATCTTCACCATCGAGCCGATGATCAACCTGGGCAAGCCGCATGTGAAGGTTCTGGCCGACGGCTGGACCGCTGTGACCCGCGACCGGTCGCTATCGGCCCAGTATGAGCATGCGGTCGGCGTCACCGCCACGGGCTGCGAGATCTTCACCCTTTCTCCCGGCGGCTTCGACCGTCCCGGACTTCCGCCGCTCGAAGGCTGATCCATGAACAAGCGCCCCTTTTCCTCGCACGGACCAGATCAACCAGCCGAGGAGACGGGGCGTGACGACCTGTTTACTGACGAGCGCGGTCATTTTGCCGAACATGTTGGAAAACGGGCGCCCCTGAAGGCGGATCGGCTACCCGACGCCGCCGAGCATTATCTCGGGCATCGCGAACGGTTGCGCGACAAATATCGAGACCACGGCGACACGTCTCTCGCCGATTATGAAATTCTCGAACTCCTGTTGTTTCGGTCGATCCCGCGCAGGGATACGAAGCCACTCGCCAAGGCGCTGCTGGCCCGCTTTGGTTCTCTTGCCGGTGTCTTCGGCGCGCCGGTCAGCCTCTTGCAGGAGGTAAAAGGGATCGGTGAGAACGTGGCTCTCGACCTGAAACTGGTGGCAACGGTCGGCCAGCGGATATTGCGGAGCGAACTGCGGGAAAAGCAGGTGCTTTCCTCTTGGTCATCGGTGATCGATTATTGCCATGCTGCGATGGCCTATGAAGCGCGCGAACAGTTTCGCATTCTCTTTCTCGACAAGCGCAATGCGCTGATTGCCGACGAAATCCAGGGCAAAGGTACGGTCGATCATACGCCGGTCTATCCGCGCGAAGTGGTGCGGCGAGCGCTGGAACTCTCCGCCACGGCCATCATTCTCGTCCACAATCATCCAAGTGGCGATCCGACCCCGTCACGCGCCGATATCGACATGACGAAAACGATCGTGGATACGGCAAAGCCGCTCGGCATCACCGTCCACGATCACATCATCATCGGCAAGGATGGTCATGCAAGCCTCAAGGGGCTGAGGCTGATCTGACCCCTCACCTTAGCGTCAATTCTCAAAATAAGAATCCTGATCGAGATCCTGCAGCAAACCGGGATGGGACGGGTTCCAATTCAGCCATTCCTGCGTTTTTGCGCTGGAAGCCGGACTGTCCATGCCGACAAAATGGGCAAACCAGCCGAAATGCGTCGCGGCCTCCTCGTGGGATAGTGAGACAACCGGCAGACCCAGGCGGCGACCGATCAGTTCGGCTATTTTCCTGAACGGCACGCCTTCCTCGGCAATTGCATGGTAGCGCGGCTCTGCCGCACCCCGCTCCAGGGCAAGGCGATAGACCCTCGCTGCATCGAACCGATGTACAGCCGGCCAGCGGTTCTCACCCGTCCCGACATAGGCGGAAATGCCGGTCTCGCGCGCCTTTGCAATCAGCATCGGCACGAAACCATGGTCGCCGACACCATGGACCGAAGGGGGCAGGCGGACCAGGGACGCCTTTATGCCTCGTTTCGTGACCTCCGCCACAGCCTCGTCGGTCGCCACGCGCGGGATGACGGATGAATCGACATTGGGAAGATCATCCTCCGTCGACGATTGGCCTTTCTGCAATAGGCCAGAAGCCGACGTCACCAGAAGGAGACGATCCGAACCGGCGAACTCATCCGCGAAGGCCGCGACGATGTGTCGGTCGGCTTCGCAGCTCTCCTTGTATTTCGAAAAATCATGGTTGAAGCCGATGTGAACAACGGCATCCGCTGCGGCCGCCCCTGCCCGAAGGCTGGAAAGATCATCCAGTGAGCCGCGGTGCACCTCGGCTCCCGCAGCCCGCAGCGAGGCGGCACCGGCGTCCGAGCGCGACAGGCCGAGAACCTGATGACCGGCAGAAAGAAGCTCGCCAATAACGGCGGAACCGACGAAACCCGTTGCACCCGTAACGAAGACACGCATATGAAACCTCATGCTTGCATATTGACGGGTGTCGAATAGGCTCCTGATACAGGCGTTAAAAGCCGTGACCTTATACCGGTATCGGAACTAACAGGCTGACGATCATGGTAGAGACGATGCAACAGACGCTCCAGTTGGCGCAGGACGACAACCCGCTTGGACGCTACCTGAAGGATCGTCGCGCCAAGCTCGATCCTGCGGCGTTCGGGATCACGGCCATGCGCCAGCGCACACCGGGCCTTCGGCGCGAGGAAGTCGCGCAACGCGCCAATGTCAGCGCCACATGGTATACGTGGCTGGAGCAAGGACGCGGCGGAGCACCATCGGCAGATGTCCTCAACCGGCTCGCCCTGGCGCTCGCGCTTACCACGGCCGAACGCGAGCATCTTTTCCTGCTCGCACAACATCGGCCGCCGGAGATACGCCGCCTGCCCTTCGAGCCCATCTCACCGCAATTGCAGCGAGTTCTCGATGCCATGACTTTGAGCCCTGCAGTGCTGCGCACGGCGCTGTGGGATGTTGTCGGCTGGAACGCGGCCGCAAGCGCGGTTATGACCGACTACGCGCTGCTGCGGCCGGAAGAACGCAACATCCTGAAGCTGATCTTCTGCAACGATCGTGTCCGCGGCCATCTGGTCAACTGGGAAGGGGTTGCGCGGTCAGCCGTGGCAGCTTTCCGTGCGGACGCGATCAAGGCAGCTCCTCCCGAGGCTCTACAGGCGATGGTCGATGAACTGAGCCGGAAAAGCCCCGAATTCAGGTCGATCTGGCAAGACTACGACATCCAGAATTACGGCACGGGAACCAAACACCTTCGCCACGAAATCGCCGGCGACCTGATGATGGAATATTCCTCCTTCACGGTCGATGGGCGACCGGATCTCGGCCTCATCATCTTCACGCCAACGACTGATGCGGATGCCGAGCGCGTCCGGTATCTGCTGGAGACGAAAACAACCAATCGATAAAAGCTAACGGCGCTCTGTTTTCGCCACCCGGTCTGCTTGCCGAAACCGTCACTGATGGTAATGGCGCTGGATGTTTCACGGATCGTTTCAGGTGCGAGGCAATGCCCGGCGCGATGCGTCGACGCCTGAGCCATGACCATTGTCAATTTTAGGCCTTGCCTCGATTTTTGTCATTTGCCATTTTTTCTCGATAACGTCCTCCCTGCAATCAAAATTTCAGAATGCTTATGTAGATTTAGGTCTTGTTGTTGCGGTTGGCGGAGACCGGCAAACTTAGAGCGGAGAATTTCATGCATCAATACGACCTCATCGTGGTTGGTAGCGGACCGGCCGGGCGCCGGGCGGCCATCCAGGCCGCCAAGCTCGACAAGAAGGTGCTCGTCGTCGAGCAGGGCCGCCGCGTCGGGGGCGTATCGGTCCATACGGGCACGATCCCGTCGAAAACGCTCCGCGAGACCGCGCTCAATCTTTCAGGCTGGCGCGAGCGCGGCTTCTACGGCCGCTCCTACCGGGTCAAGCAGGAGATCAGCGCCGAAGACCTGCGCCAACGCCTTCTGATTACGCTCGATCACGAAGTGGATGTGCTGGAGCACCAGTTTGCCCGTAACCGGGTGCAGCATATTCGCGGCAAGGCCAGCTTCGTGTCGAAGGACACGATGCAGATCCTGAAGGACGACGACGACATCGTCCAAGTCACAGGCAAGAGCATCCTGCTGGCCGTCGGCACGCGCCCCTATCGCCCGGCCTCTATTCCCTTCGATGGAAAAACGGTTCTCGACAGCGACGAACTTCTCGAAGTCCACAGCATCCCGCGCTCGATCGTGGTGATCGGCGCAGGCGTCATCGGTATCGAATATGCGACGATCTTTTCCGCGCTGGATGCAGCCGTGACGGTGATCGATCCCAAACCCGCTCTTCTCGATTTCATCGACAAGGAGATCGTCGAAGACTTCACCTACCAGTTGCGTGACCGGAACATGAAACTGCTTCTCGGCCAGAAGGCAGAAAAGGTCGAGATTCTGCCCGACGGCAAAGTCTCCGTTTCGGTCGACACGGGACGCCGGATCATCGCCGACATGGTGCTGTATGCCGCGGGCCGGGTCGGCGCAACCGACACGCTCAACCTGCCTGCAGCAGGGCTTGAGGCGGACAGCCGGGGCCGGTTGCGCGTCAATCCCGAAACCTTCGAGACGTCGGTCCCCGGCATCTATGCCGCCGGCGATGTGGTCGGCTTTCCGAGCCTTGCATCGACCTCGATGGAACAGGGGCGGATCGCGGCGCGGGTTGCGGTCGGCGCGATCGCCAAGGAACCGCAGAAATATTTCCCCTATGGTATCTACGCCGTTCCGGAGATTTCCACCTGCGGCCTGACCGAAGAAGAGATGAAGGAGCGCGGCATTCCCTATGAATGCGGGATCGCACGTTTTCGCGAGACGTCGCGCGGCCATATCATGGGCCTCGACAGCGGCCTGCTGAAACTGATCTTTTCGCTGAAGACACGGCGCCTGCTCGGCGTCCATATCGTCGGCGAAGGCGCCACCGAGCTGGTTCACATCGGCCAGGCCGTGCTCAACCTCAAGGGAACCGTCGAGTATTTCGTCGAAAACACCTTCAACTATCCGACGCTCGCGGAAGCCTACAAGATCGCCGGCCTCGACGCCTGGAACCGCATGGGTGAAAAACCGAGCAACGAAAAACCTTCCGATACGGTTCATTTGACGGATACGGCGACGCCGACGACGGTGGAGACGAAGGTTACCGTCGAAAAGAAGAAGGTAACCTCGAAATAGGATCCTGCCATACCGAACGAAAAAGCCGCCCCGAAAGGAGCGGCTTTTTTTGTTGCGACGGCATTGCGACCGGAAGATACAAAAATGGCCCCGGAAGGGGCCATTTTCGCAAATCTTCGTCGCGATTAACGCGAGTAGAATTCGACGACGAGCGACGGTTCCATGATGACCGGGTACGGTACATCCGACAGGCTCGGTACGCGAGCGTAGGTGGCAACCATCTTGTTGTGGTCGACTTCGAGGTAATCCGGAACGTCGCGCTCAGCGAGCGAAACGGCTTCGAGAACCGTAACGAGCTGCTTCGACTTCTGGCGAACTTCGATGACGTCGCCGGCCTTGCAACGGTAGGAACCGATGTTGACCTTGACGCCGTTGACCGTGACATGGCCGTGGTTGACGAACTGACGGGCAGCAAAGACCGTCGGTACGAACTTGGCGCGGTAGACGATGGCGTCCAGACGCGATTCCAGCAGACCGATCAGGTTTTCACCGGTGTCGCCCTTGCGGCGGTTGGCTTCTTCGTAGATCGCGCGGAACTGCTTCTCGCGGATATCGCCGTAGTAGCCCTTCAGCTTCTGCTTGGCGCGCAGCTGCACACCGAAGTCCGAAAGCTTGCCCTTGCGGCGCTGGCCGTGCTGGCCCGGGCCGTATTCGCGGCGGTTAACCGGGGACTTCGGACGACCCCAAATGTTTTCGCCCATACGGCGGTCAATTTTGTACTTGGACGATTCGCGCTTGCTCATCGCATTTCCTTTCGAACAGTTACACCGGTTTGTTACCAAACCGGATCAAGGAAACACGCCCTCCTCTGAACCTCGTTTTGGAAGTTCTGACAGGCTTCTCACGACAGCGATCGGAGAGTGCCACGGGACATGTCAAATGAAACACCGGGCGTTGCCACCCGGTGCTGGGGCGGTCTTTAGGCGGCTGTCATGGAATTGTCAACAGCGGGACGCGTTGAGCGGGCACGGGTTTCGCTATATAGTCACGACAAAGGAGCGGCTCATCATGAAAATGACGATCGACATAGATGACGACATCATTGATGCGGCTAGAAACGCAGCTGCCCGGGACGACAAAAGCCTTGGCCAAGCCATATCGGAATTTGCTCGCCGCGGTCTGCAGGACCGTCCGCTTATAGCATACAAGAACGGTATTCCCGTCATCCTGAAATGTCCCGGCAGCAAGCCGGTTACCCTTGAACTCGTAAACGAACTTCGGGACGATGACTTTGAGTTACCTTCTCGACGTTAACGTCCTCATCGCTCTGCTCGATGAAAACCACGATTTTCACGACGTGGCGACCACCTGGTTTCATAATCACGGCAAAAATGACTGGTCAAGTTGTCCGATAACCGAAAACGGCGCCCTGCGGGTAATGTCGAATTCGAGATATCCCAACAGGCCGGGTGGGCCGCAAGATATTCTCGCTTTGCTTGGGGAGTTGAAAGACCAGGGAAGTCACGTGTTCTGGTCGAACGACGTGAGCTTTTCGAATCCGTCTATCTTCGACTTGAGGCAGATCACGAACGCCAATGATTTGACCGACATCTACCTTCTTGGCCTAGCGAGATCGAAGGATGGAAAGCTCGCCACATTTGACAAGCGCATCCGCAGCGAAGGCGCAATAGACGGCCTTAACGCACTCTACCTCATAAATATTTGGACTACTCCGCAGCAATCTTGATATCGCCCCCGTCCGGCGCCTCGGCGCTTCCGGGGGCGGTTTCGGCCTGCAGGTCCGGAAAGGCGACGATGCGCTTGCCGGAGAAATCCGCATGCACGACGATCAGCCCCTGTTCCTCGAAATAACCGAGAAGGCGTCGGGCGCGGCGCGCGGAGTGGGTGCCGTATGCACGGGCGATGCGGGCGTCGGATGGGCAAGGCTCAGTGCCGAGCGCGGCCTTTGCCATCATCAGGAAGACGCCCTGCAGGTCATCGGAAACACCGTTGGACAATGAAAGGACGGTCGCCCAAGCCTCGCTTGCTGCCATCGTCGCATCGACGCCGGAACGGGCTATCGCCGTGCGACGGCGGAAATCACTGAGCGAGATCGGTGGGCCGGGCAAGCGGCGCATGCGGGCGCGCACGAGAAAATCCTGATACAGCACGCTGTCGGTTCGATAGGCCGATTGCGGATCGTCGAGTATCTCCGACATGACCGCCATCAGGCGCTCCTCGCGCTCGTCTTCCGAGAGTTCCGGCATCGGCGTGCGTGATTCTCCCGGCGCTGGCTGGGCCGCGGCAGGCGTCGAGCGGGAAAGCTCGGCCAGAATATCCGTCGTCGGCCGGGGCGTAGGTGTCGGCCGGCGCACAGCCGTGATCGGACGCGAAAACTCTTCCGGATCCGGCGTAAAAATCAGGTCTTCGACATCCTGCGGTGCATCCGGCAACGGCATCAGCTTGGGGCTGGAGGAGCGCGCAGACGTTTCCACATTTCCGATGACGATCGGCAGCGGGCGACGCGACAGAGCCGGACCGAGCGCGACGAAATTGCCGCGCTTCAGATCACGGAACATTTCCGCCTGGCGGCGATCCATGCCGAGCAGATCGGCCGCGCGCGCCATGTCGATATCGAGGAAGGTGCGGCCCATCAGGAAGTTGGAGGCTTCCGCCGCAACGTTCTTGGCAAGCTTTGCCAGACGCTGAGTGGCGATGACGCCCGCCAGACCACGCTTACGGCCCCGGCACATCAGGTTGGTCATCGCGCCGAGCGACATTTTCCGGGCGTCTTCGGAGACATCGCCGCCGACGGAGGGGGCAAACATCTGCGCTTCGTCGACCACGACGAGCACCGGATACCAGTAATCGCGATCGGCATCGAACATGCCGTTCAAGAAGGCTGCGGCCGCACGCATCTGCTCTTCGAGATCGAGACCTTCCAGCGTCAAAACACAGGAGACGCGGTTCTTGCGAATGCGGTTGGCGATGCCGGCAAGCTCGGCTTCGGTGCGTTCGCCATCGACGACGACATGACCGTATTTATCCGACAGGGTGACGAAATCGCCTTCGGGATCGATGACGACCTGCTGCACCCAGGGGGCAGACTGTTCCAGCAGCCGGCGCAGAAGATGCGACTTTCCCGAGCCGGAATTGCCCTGGACGAGCAGACGCGTCGCCAGAAGCTCCTCGATATCGAGCTTGGCCGGCGCTCCGCCGGTCACAGTTCCCATATCGATGCCGACTTGCACTATGCTGCCCTCGTATGCCGTAGATTGGTGGTTTGCCGGCGGTCGCCCTGCAAGGACACAATGCGCCGACCCCTCCCCTTAACAGAGATCGAGATTCGTTTCTTCGGGAAAGAGATAAAAATCAACAGGCTTTAAAATCAGGCATTTTCAATCAGGCCGCGACACGCTTGAAACCGAGCGACAAAAGGCCTGCGCCGATCATCAGCGAACCACCGGTGCGATTGACGATGCGCTGGACCTTCGGTTTGCGAATGGTGTTGCGGGCCATCGATGCCAGAAGCCCATAGAGCGCGGCATTGATCGTCGCCAGAACCAGGAATGTCACCTCGAAGACCGCCATCTGGAAAAACAGAGGTTTCGACAGGTCGAGGAACTGAGGAAGGAAAGCGACAAAGAAGACAATGCTTTTCGGGTTGAGCGCCGTCACGGCATAGGTGTGCAGGAAGACGCGAAATGGCCGGACGACCGGCGCATCGGCATCTTCGACCGCCGTCGACTGCGCCGACACCGGCGCGCGCCAGAGCTTGATGCCGAGATAGATGAGATATGCGGCGCCGGCCCATTTCAGCACGGTAAACAGCATGGCAGATGTCGCCAGAAGTGCGCCGAGGCCCAGCATGGAGGCCGTCATCGCCGTAAAGTCACCGAGTGCCACACCGGCCACCGTCGCGCTTGCCACCTTGCGGCCGTGGCTCAGCGCATAGGAAATAACGAGAAGGATGGTTGGTCCCGGAATTGCCAGCAGCACGGCGGATGCGGCAACGAATGCAAGCCAGTGTTCGAGCGACATGGGCGTTTTCCCGACAGAATTAAGAATAGCAAGCCACGGAAGACCGCGGCTTGCAAGATGGGAGCATGTGAGCAATCTCGCCAGATAGCTGAGCATGGGAAGCGATCAACGCGGCCCCCACAGATGGAGGCTCCCATGGACGTAGCGAGCGCGTTCGAACGGCACGGGATCGTTCGTGATCTCGGGCAGGCCGATATCCCGCCGCTGGTAGTTGTCGAGATCGGACAGGCGATTTCCCGCAGACGGCATGGACCGCCTGACGAGGGTTGCGACAAGTGCCCTGATCAGGCGCCATGGACCATGGCGTTGATGAAGAGCGTCCATTTCTGCCGACAGAACATCGGCAACCATTACGTGCATTTCACGCATAGTTTTTCCGCCCCGGCCTGCTACAGCAGCCAGGTCCTTTCGTGGTTTGGAAGGACGTGCGCGGGATTGCAGACGGAGAAAGCCGTCAGACGAATAGACCGGTCACGTCAGATCGAATTTAGATAGAGGAAGATGCCAAAAGGCGGATTTCGGGCGTTATCAGCCCTTGAATGCCAGTCCGAGCACATTGCGCGGGTGGTTCACCCGCATGGTTCGGATGGATCCGCCGGAGAGGCGCATATAAACAAAAAATGTATTCATCTCTGCGCTCCCTTCAATTGAGTTGCGGATGCCCGGAACATGGCACGGTCCTTTCAGAGTCGCAAGCACTCGCAATCGAAAATTGCAACCAAGGGGATTATCGTTGCAGATCCGCAACAGTCAGGTTCGAGCGGGCTCCAAAGCGCCATTTGGGAAAGATATCCTTTTCGAGTTTCAAGCTCACTCGTCAATCATCCGGATGTAAAGCATGCTTGACAGCCTCGCCAGATTGGCGAATGTAAAGCACGCTTTACAGGAGAGCATCATGAGCCATATCCGCTATTTCAAGGAATTCATCGTCGTCCTGATCGCCTATGCGATCGCTTTGACCCTATCGATCACGCTTCTCGCGCATGTCGAATCGCCGATGCTTCGCCCGTTTCTGGCTCTGCTTCCAATTGTCCCCGCGTTTGCCATGTGCTGGATCGTTCTCAGGCAATTGCGACGCGTGGATGAATTGCAGCGGCGCATCCAGCTGGAAGCCATGGGTTTTGCCTTTGCCGGGACGGCGCTCATCACATTCAGCTACGGCTTCCTGGAGATCGCAGGTTATAATAGGCTTTCGATGTTCTTCATCTGGCCGCTGATGGCCATCCTGTGGATCGCCGGTACGATCATCGGCAACAGGCGTTACAGGTAAGCGATGAAGAACCACATCCGCATACTCCGCACCGAAAAGGGCTGGTCGCAGGGCGAACTGGCAAACCTTCTCGGTGTCTCGCGGCAGACGGTGAATGCGCTTGAGAACGGGCGTTATGACCCGAGCCTGCCGCTCGCCTTCAAGATCGCGCGCCTTTTGTCTCTGCCGATAGAACGAATATTCGAGGATGAATGAACCCTGAGGACGGTTTTAAACCGTCAGACCAAATCCCTGCATCAGCCGGCGCGTGGCGAAATCGGGATTGCCCGAGGTGAAAACGGCAAAGTCGAACCCTTCGGGATGTTCGGCGCCTTCGATGAGGGGCGTCTTGCGACGCGCCTGTCTGGCAATGGCTTCGGCGGGATCGAGCCAATCGACCGGCCAGGGTGCCAGACGGCGGAAGAGATTGGCCATGAACGGATAATGCGTGCAGGCAAGCACGACGATATCGGTCTTTCCGCCATCCTTTTCCACGAAGCAGGGAGCGATCTCGGCTGCGACAGCGTCATCGGAAATCGCCTCGCCGCGGATATAGCTTTCCGCCATGCGGGCGAGATTTTCGGATCCGACGAGACGGACATGGCACTGGGTGGCGAAAGACTGGATGAGATCACGCGTGTAGGCGCGCTTGACCGTGCCGGGCGTCGCGAGAACCGAGACGAGCCCCGATCGGGTGCGCTCGGCCGCGGGCTTGATCGCCGGCACCGTGCCGACGAAGGTCATGTCGGGGAATTTTTCGCGAAGTGCAGCACCGGCCAGCGTGAAGGCCGTGTTGCAGGCGATAACGCAGATTTCCGGTTGATGGTCCGCAAGCAGCGTTTCGAACAGCGAGAGGATGCGCTCCTGCAGAGCACCCTCTTCCCAGCTGCCGTAAGGAAAGGCCGCGTCGTCCGCGACATAGACGAAACCGCGTTCCGGCATCAGCACTCGCGCTTCGCGCAGCACCGTCAGTCCGCCGATGCCCGAATCGAATACCAGGACGGGCTTCAGCTCATTCGCCGCTGTCATTCCCTTCTGTCTCCCCTGCCTCTGAGGCCTTTTTCTGTCTTGGAACAATCTTTTCCGGCCATTGCCGCGGGAAGCGGTCGAGCGAGCGGATAACACCGCGAAACACGCTGATCTCCTGCTCGGAAAAGGCCCGCCGCGACAGGACTGCGCGCAGGTTGTCGATCATTTTGGGCTTTTTTTCAGGCGGATGGAAATAACCGCGGGCGTCCAGCGCTTCTTCGACATGCTCGAACATGCCGAGCACCTGTTCCTTGGTCGAAGGGTTCTGCTCGATCGGCTGGAAGCGCGTTTCCTCCAGATCGTCGATGCCCGACTTCATCCAGTCATAGGACATCAGCAGCACAGCCTGGGCGATATTGAGCGATGCAAAGGCCGGGTTCACCGGGAAGGTGACGATCTCATCGGCTAGCGCCACTTCCTCGTTGTTCAGGCCCCAGCGTTCTCGACCGAACAGAATTCCGGTTTTCTCACCTGCCTTGAACTTTTCACGCAGGGTCGCTGCGGCAAAAACCGGGGAGCGCACAGGCTTGAAGCCGTAACGCTCGCGCGCTGTCGTGGCATAGACGAAATTGAGGTCGCTGATTGCCTCTTCCAGCGTATCGTAAACCTTGGTGCCATCGATCACGTGATCGGCCTTGGAGGCCGCTGAACGCGCCTTCTCGTTCGGCCAGCCATCACGCGGGTTGACGAGACGCAGTTCGGCCAGACCGAAATTGGCCATGGCGCGGGCAACCATGCCGATATTTTCGCCAAGCTGCGGCTCGACCAGAATGATCGCCGGTCCTTCGGCAATGAGTTCACGTTCGCTATTGGTGCCCGACATATTCGTTTCCGCTTGTTCTTGAAGGCGGGGAATAGACCCGTCGGACCACGACGGCAAGCCGGTTATTGGCTCTTTTGCTTGTCGGCGGCGGCTGGATAAAGACGCGTCAACAGATTGGCGACCATATCCGCCCCATGCGCCACACCCTGCCCCGGAGCCGCCGGATTGGTTCCGACTGCCGCGTGCCGCGGCGTCCGCGAAGAGAAACATTCCGCTCCCCTCGCCGCCGCCTTCTCGAGCGCTCGCCTGGCGCCGTCGATCGCGCGACGGACTTCAGGAGTGTCCTGGCTTTCGGCATTGGCAAAATCCCGTGCCAGAATGCGCGCCCAATAGGACGAGGCCAGAAACACCGCCAATGTCTGGCGGATCGGCCCCGGTCGCGTGACCAGCGACCATGCACTGCCCAGCGGGCGCGCGGCAACCGTCAGGTCCCGATAGGCCTCATCAAGCCGGTTCGACAATTCGATCAGCCTGTAGCGCCCCTCACCGCTGCTCACCGCGTCCAGCAATTGTCCGAGAGCGTCGTACCAGCGAGCAAGCGCCAGCTCGACGGTCGAGCGGGTCGAGGAGGGAAATATGACGAAGGCGACGAACATGCCGGCGACCGAACCGATCACGGTTTCTTCCAGACGCAAAAGCAGCACCTCGAATGTCAGCTGTCCGATCAGGCCGTAGACGAGGCAGAGAACGATGGTGACGAAAAAGCTGAGAAGCGCGTAGGAAACCTGCAGGAAATAGAAGGCAAGAAAGACGCAGACCGCCGCGAGCATGACGGTTGCCGCCATATGACCGGTAAGAAGCGTCGCCAAGGCGAGGCCGATGGCAACGCCGATCAGCGTGCCGACCGATCGCTGGACTGCCCGCAGGGCCGCATCACCGCGCGAGCGGGTGTTGTTGAATACGAGGAATGCGGTCAACACCGCCCAGAACCAGCGGTCGCGGGATAAAAGCAGCCCGAAAATCATGGCGATGCCGGATGCGATGGTGATCTGCACTGCGGCGCGGACGAGCGGATTTTTCCAGGAAAAATCCGGCTTGGTCGATGGCCCGGCCGGCGGCAATCCACCGAAGGCCATCAGTTGTAGAAAACTCCGGTCGTTGGCGGCCTCGTTCAATGCGGATGACGCGCGCTGCAGCCACAAAAGCGCGTGAACGCTTTGTTTCGCCCGTTCGTCGCCGCTCGCGACATCCTGATCGTCTGCGATCTTCCTTGCCGCCGTCGCATCACCGTTGAGCACCGCATCGAACAGGGATGCGGGCGCCAAGGCTCCGAGCGATTGCACGATCACGCTTTCGGCCGCGAGGTGAAGGTCGAAAATGGCGATGGAAACCGCAGTGACCGGATTGTCCCCGCTCGGAAGAGAGCCGTCGGCATTGCGGGGAAGCAGGCCTTCAGCCATCAGGACCACGTCCTTCAACTGTTCTTCCATCTGCCGCAATTCGAGACGGTCCTTGTCCGTCAAGGCTCCGCTTCTGGAAAGTCGGGCAAGGCGCAGCAGAATATCCGATACCCGGTGCTGTATCGCCCTCAATGTCTTGGCAAGATCGCGACGCCAGTCATCGACAAGCAGATATTTGCGAATGAGATGCCCGAAGGCGACAGCGAAAAGCGGCCCAAGTGCCGCGAGCGGCAGCTCAGTCAGCGTCGGCCGCAGGTATGCGCCGATGAAATAGGAAATGAAGGCGAACATGCCGACCGCAAAACCGCGCGCACCGAACACACGCGCAAGGCTCGCAGCAAAGATCACGCCCAGAAATGTCAGGTCGGCGACAAGCCGGTACGGTTCCAGTGCGGCCGCAAGCGTGATGCAGAAAAGGCTTGCGGCACAGCCCATCAGGCGCGTCGTCAGTTGTTCCCCGGGGGTCTTGTCCTTCACCGCGACGCCGCCTTCGATCGAAAGCACGATGGCAAGCGCGTAGGAAATCGATGGAAGAGGGACAAAGGCCAGATGGACGGCGATCAGGGTGATGATCGAAGCAAGGATGGTGAGCGTGACGCGCGCACCCATCTTCACCCGCGACAGAGCGGGATCATGCGCCAAAAGGCGATCAACCATTTTGGCAACCATGGCCGCAGCCATCCGCGGCAGCCTAGACGTCACCATTGTCGATCCGCATGGCGCACGTGTCCGGGAAGGCAGAAGAGACCAGATCCTCCGGTATCGCGTCGGGCATCACTCACCCTTGGCGATGGACTGCATTTCCTCGATGACGCTGTCGCTTTCGCCATCGGCCACACGGTGGATGTCGTCGATCACCGGCTTGCCGGCTTCGTCGATCACATCGAAAAGCACTTCCGAGGCGGTGTCCTTCAGATCGGTATCGTCGATGCAGGTCCATTGCTTGAACGTGACCTTGAAGCTGGTCTTGTAATTGGCCGCCACGCCCGGCGCTATTGTGACATCCTGTAGCGGGCAACCATCCTGCGAGGCGGTAACGACATCATAACCGAACGGATCGCCCGGCTGATTGTTTTCCGTCTCATAGGCGGGATGCTTGGCCGCATCGGCGTAAGCCGTCTGGAAACGCTTGCTGAACAGCCGTGCCAGTGGTTCCGGATCGAAGATGAATTTCCAGTCGCTGTCGTTGCTGTTCCAGTTGTCCTCGGTGATCTTCATCACCTCCTTGACCGGATCCGCGGGATCGGCCGCCAGCGAGACCGTGGACAGAAACGACAAAGCAAGAGCGAGCGGCAGAGTTCGCATGGTGGTGATCCGTATTTGAGGCGATTTGCGCGGACATTACCCCTCGGCCTTTATTTGGCAATGACCATTCTTGCTGTTTTTCAAAGCCGGAAAGGCCCTGCGTTGAAATCTCACAGAAAAGGCCCCAATCCCTGTCTCACGGCTTTGCACGCTCCGCCTGCGATGTTATAGCGCAACCCGTTGACCCATTCGGGGCCGTCCTGGCCCATTCACGACAAGAGGAAGTCCATGCAGAAGATCAAGGTAGCCAACCCTGTCGTCGATCTCGACGGCGACGAGATGACCCGCATCATCTGGCAGCTGATCAAGGACAAACTGATCCTGCCCTATCTCGATCTCGACATCGAATATTACGATCTTTCAGTCGAGAACCGCGACGCCACCGACGACCAGGTGACGATCGATGCCGCCAATGCCATCAAGAAGCACGGCGTCGGCATCAAGTGCGCCACCATCACGCCGGATGAAGCCCGCGTTGAAGAATTCAAGCTGAAGAAGATGTGGAAGAGCCCGAACGGCACGATCCGCAACATTCTCGGCGGCGTCATCTTCCGCGAGCCGATCATCATGCAGAACGTGCCGCGTCTGGTTCCGGGCTGGACCAAGCCGATCATCGTCGGCCGTCACGCTTTCGGCGACCAGTATCGCGCAACCGATTTCAAGTTCCCGGGCAAGGGCAAGCTGTCGATCAAGTTCGTCGGCGACGACGGCCAGACGATCGAGCACGACGTCTTCGACGCACCGTCCTCGGGCGTTGCCATGGCGATGTACAATCTCGACGATTCGATCCGCGATTTCGCCCGCGCTTCGTTCAACTACGCCCTGCAGCGTGGTGTTCCCTGCTACCTGTCGACCAAGAACACGATCCTCAAGGCCTATGACGGTCGCTTCAAGGACCTGTTCCAGGAAATCTTCGACGCCGAGTTCAAGGCGCAGTACGATGAAGCCAAGATCTGGTACGAACACCGCCTGATCGACGACATGGTCGCCTCCGCGCTGAAGTGGTCCGGCGGCTACGTCTGGGCGTGCAAGAACTACGACGGCGACGTGCAGTCGGACATCGTTGCGCAGGGTTTTGGCTCGCTCGGCCTGATGACCTCGGTTCTGATGACGCCGGATGGCAAGACGGTCGAAGCCGAAGCCGCACACGGCACGGTGACCCGTCACTACCGCCAGCACCAGAAGGGCCAGGAAACCTCGACGAACTCGATTGCTTCGATCTTCGCCTGGACCCGCGGCCTCGCACACCGCGCCAAGCTGGACGACAATGCCGAACTGACGAAGTTCGCACTGACGCTCGAAAAGGTCTGCATCGATACCGTCGAAGCCGGTTTCATGACCAAGGACCTGGCATTGCTCATCGGCCCGGATCAGCCGTGGCTGTCGACCACAGCCTTCCTCGACAAGATCGACGAAAATCTGCAGAAGGCGATGGCGTAAGCCTCAATCTTCGGATTAGATTTGAACGGCGGGGTTTTCCCCGCCGTTTTCTTTTCGAGGAGGTTTTAGCATGGCCGCCAATCGTCCCGTCGAAATCCGCCCCCTGGCACCATCCGACCGCGAGGCGTGGCAGCCATTGTTCGAGGCCTATATAGGTTTCTACGAATCGGAACTGCCGAAAGAGCAATACGACATCACCTGGTCGCGCTTTCAGGATCCTGACGAGCCGATGCATGTGCTCGGCGCGTTCGACGAGGGCAGACTGGTCGGCATCGTACATGCGCTCTTCCATCGCTCGACCTGGCTGCCGGATACGACATGTTATCTGCAGGACCTCTATGTCGACGACAGCCAGCGCGGTCGAGGCGTCGGCGAAGCATTGATCGAGAAGGTGGCGCTGCTTGCCCGCGACAAGAATGCCGGGCGTCTCTACTGGCTGACGCAGGAGAAGAACGACGCGGCCCGCCGGCTCTACGACCGGGTAGCCGTGGCACCGGGGTTCATCCAGTACCGCAAGCCGCTGTAGCCTACACGGGAATCCGAGAGTTCATTGCCCAAAACCTCGCCAGAGCCTTGATTGTCTCGGTGCGCGCTCCAAAACAAAGTGCGGCAACAGGAGGATAACGGATGGCAGACGAAATCGTATTTTACACCAACCCGATGTCACGTGGGCGCATCGCCCGCTGGATGCTTGAGGAAACCGGCGTTCCCTACCGCACGGAGATCCTTCAGTTCGGAACGACGATGAAGGACGAAGGCTACAGGTCAGTCAATCCGATGGGCAAGGTGCCGACAATCGTCCACGGCAAGAAAACGGTGACCGAATGCGCCGCCATTTGCGCCTATCTCGCCGATGCCTTTCCTGAGAAAGGCCTGGCGCCCTCGCCGACTGACCGCGCCGACTATTATCGGTGGATGTTCTTTGCCGCCGGTCCGCTGGAAGCCGCCGTCAGCAACCGCGCGCTTGGCTTCGAAGTCCCGGCCGGCCAGGAGCGCATGATCGGATATGGCAGCTATGGCGACGTGATGGATGCTCTTGAACTTGCCGTTCGCAGCAATTCCTACATAGCCGGCGAAAAATTCAGCGCGGCGGATGTCTATGTCGGATCACAGGTCGGCTGGGGGCTGCAATTCGGCTCGATCGAAAAACGCCCTGCCTTCGAGCAATATTTCGGGCGCCTCGCCCTTCGAGATGCCTATCAGCGCGCTTCCGAAAAGGACGACAAGGCGGCAGGCGAAATGCAGCGATCCGTCTGAACAAAGTCAAAATTCATCATGAATCGAAGGTTCGATTGCAGCGATTTTAGCGGGTGCTAATTTTTCTTTTGCCCGATCATGGGCTGGGAGGCTGCAATGTCGAAAATCACCCGAATGGCTGCGGGCCTTTCCGCAGCGCTTTTGCTGCTGGCAGGTACGGCGCGCGCCGACGATCTTGCCTTCATGCTGACCAACAAGACGGATGGCGTGCTCGAGCGCTTCTACACGTCACCGGTCGGCGTCGACAACTGGGAGGAGGATGTCTTCGGCAAGGACGTTCTCGAGCCCGGCGAAAGTATCAAGATCACCATCGCGGACGGACGCCGGGTCTGCAAATACGACCTGCGATTCGAATTCACGGAGGATTCCGGCTATGAGGACATGGAGGACAGCCAGGATCTCTGCAAAATGGGATCCTACGAAATCCACGAATGACAGCGCGGCAAGGCGGCGATGAAACGCTCCGGTCGCGGAAGCAGGTTCATTCAAGATCCGTTAATCCGGAAAGGTGCATGGTCCGGTATCGAAGCACTGGAAATGTCTGGTGCCCAGGGATTACATCGATGAAGAAGATCATTCTTTCTGCACTGTCCTTCGCCATCCTTACCAGCGCAGCCATGGTTCCCGCCGGCAGCGCGCTGGCGCAGTGGCGCGACGGGCCACCGCCGCGCTGGGAAGACCGTGGACCGCCACCGCCCCGTTGGGATCGCGACCGCGATCGCCATCACCGCCGCCATCACGACAATACGGGAAAGGTCATTGCCGGTGGCCTCGCGGCCGGCATTGTCGGCGGCCTGATCGGCGGCGCTCTGGCCAATAGCGGCCCGCGCTATGTCGAGCCACCACCACCTCCCCCGCGCTGCTGGTTCGAGGATCAGCAGGTTCGCAATGCCTATGATGGCGGCTGGCATATGGAATCGATCCGCGTCTGCCGATAATTCCTATAGCTAAAGCACTTGAAAAGCCGCGCATTGCGCGGCTTTTTTCGTCAAACATATGCGGACTTACCGCGCCTTCTTTTTCCGGGCATAGATCAGACAATTGTCGATCATGCTGACGCAGAGGCCATTGATATCGGTCGAGGTGTTGTTGTCGCCGGCGAACTCCACCTGCCTGAGCTTCCTGTCGGCGAATCGGAACTGCGTGCTGCAATTGCCGCCCGATGAACCGCTTGTCGATGTGTTGACCGCGGGTATCGCGCCGAAAAGGGTGAAGGACGGATTGACGACATTCCAGCTTCCGCGCGGCATGTCGCGCCGATAGGCCCAGATCGATCCCCCGTCGGCAGTCGATGTGCTTGCCGTCGGAAAGCCGGCGCACATACGAACATCGTCTTCGTCCAGCCCGACGATTTCAGCCCGCGCTGCCGCCACCGTCGAGTTCTCGCTGACGACCCGCGACGTATCGGCCGGGATCGTGCAGGCGCCAAGCAAAAAGCTCAAAATCGATAGCCGGGCGAAAGCCCGCAAACGCAGTATCTGAAAATCCATAATCCAACATCGCCGTTTTACCTTTACCAGCCTCCAGAGGGCTAGCTAGGCGCAAGACGCTATGGATCAAGATGCGGCAAGCCACTCATCGGCCAGACAGCCGATCACAATTGCCTGTCGCATTCAGCAGGATGTCAGGCAACCAGACCAGGCGCCTCGTAGCCTGTGCGTTCGACATATTCGCGGTACCCGCCGTCATACCGATGAATACCTTCGGCCGAGACTTCCAGAACACGGTTGGACAGTTCGGAGAGGAAATGACGATCGTGGCTGACGAAGAGCATCGTGCCTTCGTACTCGGACAGCGCCTTGATCAGCATTTCCTTGGTATCGAGATCAAGGTGGTTGGTCGGCTCGTCGAGAACAAGAAAGTTCGGCGGATCGAAGAGCATTGCGGCCATGACGAGGCGCGCCTTTTCCCCACCGGAAAGGACACGGCACCTCTTCTCGACGTCGTCACCGGAAAAGCCGAAGCAGCCGGCGAGCGTGCGTAGAGCACCCTGCCCGGCACGCGGGAATTCCGATTCAAGCCATTCGAACACGGTCTGCTCGCCATCGAGCAGATCCATGGCATGCTGGGCGAAATAGCCCATCTTGACGCTGGCACCGATCGCAACCGATCCCTGATCCGGCTCCGCCGAACCGGCGATCAGTTTCAGAAGGGTGGACTTGCCGGCGCCGTTGATGCCCATGATGCACCAGCGCTCCTTGCGGCGGATGGCGAAATCCAGCCCATCGTAGATCGTTTTCGCGCCATAGGCCTTATGCACGCCCTTCAGGTTTGCCACATCTTCACCGGAGCGCGGCGGTGCCTGGAATTCGAAGGCCACCGACTGGCGGCGCTTCGGCGGTTCGACGCGCTCGATCTTGTCGAGCTTCTTCACCCGGCTCTGCACCTGGGCTGCGTGCGAAGCGCGGGCCTTGAAGCGCTCGATGAACTTGATTTCCTTTGCAAGCATTGCCTGCTGGCGCTCGAACTGCGCCTGCTGCTGTTTCTCGTTCTGTGCCCGCTGCTGTTCATAGAAACCGTAATCGCCGGCATAGGTATTGAGGGAGCCTGCATCGATCTCGATGATCTTGTTGACAATACGATTCATGAACTCGCGGTCATGCGACGTCATCAGCAATGCGCCGTCATATCCTCTCAGAAACTGTTCCAGCCAGATCAGGCTCTCGAGATCGAGATGGTTCGATGGTTCGTCGAGCAGCATCACGTCAGGCCGCATCAGGAGAATGCGGGCAAGCGCCACGCGCATCTTCCAGCCGCCCGAAAGCTTGCCGACATCGCCGTCCATCATTTCCTCGCTGAAGGACAGGCCGGCCAGCACTTCGCGGGCGCGGCTCTCAAGGCCGTAACCATCGAGTTCCTCGTAGCGCGCCTGAACCTCGCCGTAACGCTCGATGATGGCGTCCATCTCGTCGATGCGATCGGGATCGACCATGGCGGCTTCCAGCTCGCGCAATTCGGCGGCAACGGTGCTCACCGGCCCTGCTCCGTCCATCACCTCGGTGACGGCGCTGACGCCCGACATTTCCCCGACATCCTGATTGAAATAACCGATGGTGACGTGCTTTTCGACGGCGACCTGACCCTCATCCGGGATTTCGCCGCCGGTGATCATGCGGAACAGTGTTGTCTTGCCGGAACCGTTCGGACCGACGAGGCCGATCTTCTCGCCGCGATTGAGCGCAGCCGAGGCCTCGATATAGAGAATGCGATGGCTGTTCGACTTGCTGATATTTTCGATACGGATCATGGCTGCCGGTGTTCCTGGGGGAATTCGGCCTGCCTTATGTCACGAGATTGCGGGAATGTCGCGGGGTTTTATCCCGCTACGAGCGGTCATTCCGCCGGATGCCGGTTACGAGGTGGTTTAGGGTCGTTGCGTGTCACATAAGCAGCAACAGCCAAACCGAAAGAGCCGATCAGAATTGGCAGAACATACCAGAAAAAGAAGTATGCAGAGGTCATCAGCGTAAGCCTCCCAGCACTTGCCTACCCGCTATATGTAGCATCAGTGCCCCTATGATCCAAATCCCAACTTCGACGATTGATCGCCAAGACACCGAGAGGGAGTTGGATTGAACGATCTGTCCGAAGACACCAAGCGCCAAACACGCGGTTGATGCACGGTCAAATGCGCTTGCAAGATATTTCCTACGTTCGTTATGCACCAAGTCCATGACCGCCTCATCAACATAATCATAGATCACATTAACTCCGATCTCGACGCCGTTTTCAATCAGCCAAAAACGCAAAAAGCCGGGTCATTTCCGACCCGGCTTTTCTAATCATTGTTTGCGAAGATTACTCGGCGCTGTCTTCAGCGGCCTTCTTCTTCGGAGCAGCCTTCTTCTTCGGAGCGGCTTCTTCGCCTTCCTCAGCTTCAGCCTTTGCCTTCTTCGGCGCGGCCTTCTTCTTGGCCGGCTTGTCGTCGCCTTCGGCTTCGTCGTCAGCCATCAGCTCTTCCTTGGTGACGGTCTTGTCGGTGACCTTCACTTCCGTCAGCAGCTTGTCGATGACCTTCTCTTCGAAGATCGGAGCGCGCAGCGAGTTGGAAGCGCCAGGGGTGTTGCGGAAGAAATCGAGGATTTCCTTCTGCTGGCCCGGGAACTGCTGAAGCTGTGCGTAAAGCGCGCGCTGCAGTTCTTCTTCGGTCACTTCGACGCCGGCCTTTTCGCCGATTTCGGAGAGGACGAGGCCCAGACGAACGCGACGCTCGGCAAGCTTGCGGTATTCCGCGCGAGCTTCTTCCTCGGTCGTGTCTTCGTCTTCGAAGGTCTTGCCGGACTGGGCGAGATCGGTGTTGATCTGGCGCCAGATGTTGTCGAACTCGGCGTCAACGAGACCCTGCGGGGTGTCGAACTGGTACATTTCGTCGAGCTGGTCGAGGATTTGACGCTTGACCTTCTGACGGGTCAGGTTGCCGTACTGGCTCTCGATCTGGCCACGAACGATTTCCTTCAAGCGGTCGACGGATTCGATGCCGAGCTTGGAAGCCAGTTCGTCGTTGATTTCAACTTCGCCCGGAGCAGCAACGTCCTTGACGGTGATGTCGAAGGTAGCTTCCTTGCCTGCAAGGTTTGCAGCCGGATACTGTTCCGGGAAGGTAACCGTGATGACCTTTTCATCGCCGGCCTTGACGCCGACCAGCTGGTCTTCGAAGCCCGGGATGAACTGGTTGGAACCGAGAACCAGTTCGGCATCTTCGGCAGCGCCGCCATCGAAGGCAACGCCGTCGACCTTTCCGAGATAGTTCATGGTGACGCGGTCGCCATTGGCGGCCTTGCCCTTCTTGGTCTCATAGGTGCGAGCGCTTTCGGCGATCTTGACGATCTGCTCGTTGACTTCCTCGTCGGCGATCTCGACGACTTCACGGATCACCGTGATCTTGTCGGTCGACTTCAGCTCGATCGGCGGAATGACTTCGTAGGAGAGCGTGAACTCAAGATCGGCCTGTGCGGACAGGATCTTTTCAGCTTCGTCCTGATCTTCGGTCATCGAGATCGACGGCTGGGTCGCCGACTTCTCGCCGCGTTCGGAGAGAATCGTGCCCGGACGGTCACGGATGATCTCGTTGACGAGATCGGCCATGATCGACTTGCCGTAGGTCTTCTTAAGATGCGCGAGCGGCACCTTGCCCGGACGGAAGCCGTTGATGCGGACCTTATCCTTCGCGTCGGCGAGGCGCACGTTCAGCTGTGCTTCCATCTCCTGCTTCGGGATGACAACTTTGATTTCGCGCTTCAGCCCTTCAGCGAGCGTTTCGGTAACCTGCATTTTCAAACCTTCATATCGTGGCGGCGGTGCCCGACTATCCGGCATCTCCAGCCGTTCAACAGTCAATACATCGCCGGAACTTCAAAGAGACCAGCCGCGGCATTAAAGGCGCCGGTCGTTCGCCTATTCTTTGGCTCAAGACCACACCCTAGCGGTGCTTGGTGCGGGTAGAGAGACTTGAACTCCCACGCCTTGCGGCACCAGAACCTAAATCTGGCGTGTCTACCAATTTCACCATACCCGCGCCCCAAACCGCGTCGAAATACCTCGTCGCCGGAGGCCTTCCAGAGCGCGCGTCTCTATATCATCCGTTTTCCTGCACGCAAAGGAAAAATGACAGTGACCAAAGAAGACTGCCCGCCGGCCATTCGCGACGCAAGTTCCGGTTCGGACAGACCTTGAGAATGCCGTCCCTGCGCGGGTTCGAGCACACCGATAGCCATGCAATTCAAGCATGCCATCCATTCGACGTTTGCAGTGCACAATTTCCCTGTCTTTCTGTAGGTTCGAGTGAACGAACGAAGCGGACGTCTTTCTTATAAACGACAGCTTCATAGGCGGATCTTCCGCAAGACATTCGGGCCACGCACTCCTCCTCCCAAGCGTGATCCCGTTCAGACCGGCGATACTCCTCCTCCCATTCGCCGGTCACCCATATGACGCCCACCGGATCTCCTCCCCCGGTGGGCGTCGTTCGTTTCGGCAGGCACTTCAATTCCCATCCACCTCAGCCAGGCATGCCTCATACCGAAATGCACCAGACGCATAGGTGGCATACGTAACGAGCGCTGTTTTTTGTGCAGAATAGAATTTAAAACGATTAGCAGATGAAGAGGGCGGAGATGACGCCCACAGGGCAAAGGACCCCCACCATGAGCATCGCAAAGAAATTCAATGACTGGCGCAAGTACCGCGAAACCATTTCCGAGCTCGGCCGCATGACCGACCGCGAACTTGGCGACCTCGGAATCGGCCGCGCCGACATCCGCCGCGTGGCTCGGACTGCAGTCGGCTTCTGATAAAATCTCGACTCTTCAGTCGGTCGAAAGCGCCTCCTTCGGGAGGCGTTTTTCGTTTGTGCACTTCTTTTGTCCGCGATGCCGAGGCATACGCTCATTTTTCGCGCGTCGCCCATAAAAGCGACAATTCACCGCACAAACGCATGGCAGTTGCACATTATTTGCACTGCACATTGTTATTGTTCGGGCGTATAAGAAGCACATCGCCGGAGCCAATAGTGAGACATCCGGACAAAGACGATTTGAGGAAACGACCATGAACCCGATCCGCATCGCAAAGAACTGGATCAGCTACCGCCGCACGATGAACGAGCTTGGCAACCTGTCGAACCAGGCCCTCTCCGACATTGGCCTGACCCGCTACGACATCCGTAACGTCGCTTCTCGCTCTTTCCGTTAATCCCGACGGATTGCGGTACCCCACCGCTGAACGAGCAAGTCTAGCGGCAGAAATGCCCAAGTATGATCAAAGGCACCTTCTCAGGTGCCTTTTTGATTCTGGCTTACCTCAGGGCCAAATTGAATTCGAAACAGCCGCCTTTTTGATTCCTGTCGGCAACGCGTCGTGATAATGACGCGCCCCATGACAGAGACATCCTACTCCCCCATTCACGTGATCGGCGGCGGCCTGGCAGGTTCCGAGGCGGCCTGGCAGATCGCACAGGCCGGCATTCCGGTCATCCTGCACGAGATGCGCGGCATACGCGGGACCGATGCACATAAAACAGACGGCCTTGCCGAACTGGTGTGTTCCAACTCCTTCCGCTCCGACGACGCAACGGCAAATGCCGTCGGCGTCATCCATGCCGAAATGCGGCTTGCCAATTCGCTGATCATGGCATCGGCCGACAAACACCAGGTTCCGGCCGGCGGCGCGCTCGCCGTGGACCGGGACGGGTTTTCAGATGCGGTGACGGCTTCGATCTCGAACCATCCGCTGATCACCGTCGTGCGCGAGGAAGTGCAGGGGCTGCCGCCGAAGGAATGGGATCTGGCAGTTGTCGCCACTGGCCCTCTCACGTCGCCGTCGCTTGCGTCCTCCATCCAGTCCGAGACCGGTGAAGACCAGCTTGCCTTCTTCGATGCGATCGCCCCGATCGTGCATCGCGATTCGATCGACATGGATACCTGCTGGTACCAGTCTCGCTACGACAAGGTCGGCCCCGGCGGCACGGGCAAAGACTATATCAACTGCCCGCTCGACAAGGATCAGTACGACGCCTTTGTTGATGCACTGATCGCCGGCGATACGGTCGGTTTCAAGGAATGGGAAGGAACACCTTATTTCGACGGCTGCCTGCCGATCGAGGTGATGGCGGAGCGCGGTCGCGAAACGCTGCGCCACGGCCCCATGAAGCCGATGGGCCTCACAAATTCTCACAATCCGACCGTCAAGGCCTATGCCGTCGTCCAGCTTCGCCAGGACAATGCACTCGGCACGCTCTACAACATGGTCGGTTTCCAGACGAAGCTGAAATACGGCGCGCAGGCGGAAATTTTCCGGATGATTCCGGGCCTGCAGAATGCCGAATTCGCCCGGCTCGGCGGCCTGCACCGCAACACCTACATCCAATCGCCGATCCTACTCGACCGTTCTCTGACGCTGAAGAGCCGGCCGGGCCTGCGTTTTGCCGGCCAGATCACCGGTTGCGAAGGTTATGTGGAAAGTGCTGCGATAGGCCTGCTCGCCGGGCGATTCGCGGCTGCCGAGCGCAAGGGAGAGCCGCTCACGCCACCGCCCGTCACCACGGCCTTCGGCTCGCTTCTCGGCCACATTACCGGCGGCCACCTCATTCACGACGAGGAGCCCGGAAAACGGTCGTTCCAGCCGATGAACATCAATTTCGGCCTGTTTCCCGAGCTTGAACCCGGCTCGATCGTCAAGCCGGAAGGCGTCAAGCGCTTCCGCGGCAAGGACAAGACGATCATGAAGCGGCAGCTGTTGTCGGCGCGGGCCTTGAAGGATTGCGCTAGTTGGCTCGGTCTGGCGTAGGCGTATCGCCATCGGCGGCGGCCATTTCCGGGCCGCCGGCCTTCCGGGCGGATCCGTCTTCACCAGTCTCGCTGGCCCTGCCGGAGACGCTGACGTAATTGTCGAGCAGCCAGAGTGACACTTCGGCGGCTTCCTTTTCATTGACGAACACGAATTCACTGTTCAGCATCGGCGCATCGAGAAACTCCGCCGCAAACCCTTTTGCATCGGCAAGAGGAACAATCCTCACGCGTCCCGGCTGGATGAGATGGCAGGCATAGTGGTTGCGGCGATTGCGCATGAACCCGGTCTTGTCGTTATGCAAACGGACAAAGACATCGCCATCCGTCGTGCCGTGGAGACTGCGGATTGCCTCCTCGGGAAAAGCGCGACCAAATTCCAGGATCGCAGTTCCAAGATCGAAGCGCGCCTGTTCGTCGCTCCTACGGGCAATCCGCCTGATGTAGAAAACGAGAATGAGAATCAGAGCAACGATCGTCATCCAGATGATAAGGGCACTCAAACCGCTTCTCCTAGGCATAGAAGGTTTTTTTTGGGGCAGCTTTTTGGTTGCATAGTGCCTAGCCTGCGAGGCTTGCGCGAGTGTTATGTCGCTTCAGAAGCGGCGTAGAATCGCAGCCTTCATCATCCGGATCTGGCGCCGCCATTGCGACTGCTGCAGCCCCTCCGACAATACGTCGGAGCCTATTTTTCGTGCGCGTTTCAGAACCGGCTCGGCCAGCGCAACCGGTAGGAAAGCGGGAAACAGCAAAGCCGGGATCGGCCCGGCGCGACGCGCCTTTTCAAGATGTTCCAACCCAAGACCGGCAAATGCTTCGATCGCGGCCGAAATGCGCGGCTTGTCCTCGCCGGCCAGAAAGCTGTCGCGGTCGAGGCCGGTCGCCGAAAGGATATCGAGCGGCACATAGATTTGCCGCCTGCGGTTATGGATCGGCAGAAGCATCAACAAGCCGGCTATCGACTGCGCCACGCCTGCGTGTCCGGCCCCATCGACGGACTGGATCGCGTCTTCCGGCGAAAGAACGAGGCCAGCCAGCTGGATCAGCGCCGATGCCGTCTCGCCCGAATATCCTTCCAACGCATTGCGGTCCGGCAGGGCATCGTCGTAGAGATCGAATATACGGGCCTCGGTCATCGCAACCAGCGTCTGGCGTGGCAGATGATACCGGTCCACCGTCTCAATCAGGCCGGCGGCCAAGGGATTTCCGCCGGTGTCACCTTCCGCGACGCCCTCCAGCAGGTCGCGCCACCATTGCAGCCGGATCTCGCCGGGCAGCGGTTCACGCACAACATCGCGAACACGGGCAATCTCGGCGTTGAATGCGTAGAGAGAAGCAAGCGCGCCGCGCTTGTCTTCCGGCGATAGAAGGCAGGCCAGATAGCGGTCGCGATCCGTATCCCGCAGCATGGCGAGGCAGAGCGCAGCATTGTCTGAGACTGTGCCGGCCATATCAGACCGCAATAAGAGCCGCCGCGACGGCGCGGGATTCGGCAAGCATGATGTTGAACGTGCGCACCGCGGCGCCGGTGCTCATCGGGTCGGAAGAAATACCCTTGGCCTTCAGTGCGGCTTTTACCGCGGCAGGTATAGGCTTGAGGTTTGCGCCGGTACCGACCAGCAGAACCTCGATGCCGGATGCATCCGCCAGCACGCGCTCCAGGGAGGCTGCGGTCAAGGCATCGCCCTCCAGCATGTCCCAGCCATAAACACCCGAGGGCAGGCAGAGGATGGAGCCGCGATGCGACATGTCGGCAAAACGAAAACCGCCATTGCCATAGGCATCAATCGGCGCGCGCCCCGGGAAATGGGCGTCTCGGATTTCGATGCCTTTCACCATGGACCGCTTCCTTCCAGAATGATTTTGCCCGGATCAAGCCTCTGCCAGACAGGCAGGAGCGATCCGGGCAATCAACTATCCGGCTTGATGACAAGCCGGCTGAGTGTACCGCTTACTTGGTCGGTGCAGCTTCGGTCTTGACCGGCTCGCCCTTGACCTTCACTTCGGCGATATAGGCGCGCTGTGCGCGGATCTTGATGCCTTCGGCAATCTCGACTTCGAGTTCGTTGTCGTCGATCACCTTGCTCACCTTGCCCGTGATGCCGCCACCGAGAACGACCTGGTCGCCACGACGGATGTTGTCGAGCGTTTCCTTGCGCTTCTTGGCCTGGGCGCGCTGCGGACGGATGAGGAAGAAATACCACACCACCATCAGGGGTGCGAACAGCATGACCATCTGCAGGATGGAATCGGTGCCCGAGGGGGCTGCTGCGCCACTCGCCTGGGCGAATGCTTCGGTAATGAACATCGAGAACTCCTAAAACTACCGGAGACTCCCCGCCCCCGTTCAAGCCGCCGGAATATAGTTGCGATGGACCGGAATGCAACAGAAAGCGGCACATCGCCGTACCGAATCCACGGCCTAACGCCTTTCTATGCAATGACGAGCGTGTTACCGGCCCCAAAAGAGGATGAAAAGAAAGGGAAGCGTCATGAGCGACGACATCAACGCACAGGTGCTTGCCGAAATCCGGCGCCTTGCCGACGCAGTCGAACGCCTTGCGGGGCCGCCGCCTGCCGTCAATGACTGGAATGCCGCCGATTGCTTCGTCTGGGTGCCGGCAAACCTCAAGCTTCAGCCCGTGCCGCGACCGAACCGCATTGCGCTCTCGCTGATCCGCGGCGTCGATCATGTCCGCGACATCCTGCACGAAAACACGCTTCGCTTCGCAGAAGGCTATCCGGCAAACAACGTGCTGCTGTGGGGCGCACGCGGCATGGGCAAATCGTCGCTGGTCAAGTCCGTGCACGAGGATGTGCGCTCGGCGACCGGTGCATCCCTCAAGCTCGTCGAGGTTCATCGCGAGGACATCGCCTCCCTGCCCGGCCTGCTGGATATCCTCAAATCATCGGATCAGCGTGTCATCCTGTTCTGCGATGACCTGTCCTTCGACCACGACGACACGGCCTGCAAGTCGCTCAAGGCGGCGCTCGATGGGGGCATCGAAGGGCGACCGGACAATGTGCTTTTCTATGCGACCTCCAACCGTCGCCATCTTCTGCCCCGCAACATGATGGAGAACGAGCAGTCGACGGCCATCAACCCGTCGGAAGCCGTGGAAGAAAAGGTCTCGTTGTCGGATCGCTTCGGTCTGTGGCTCGGTTTCCATAAATGCAGCCAGGACGACTATCTGGCGATGATCGACGGTTATGCGACGCATTTCGAGCTCGGTCTGGATCAGGCAACCCTGCATGCGCAGGCGCTCGAATGGGCAACCACGCGCGGCGGGCGCTCGGGCCGAGTCGCCTGGCAATATATTCAGGATCTTGCCGGCCGGATGCGCAAGCCGCTGGATCGCGCCTGACGCCACCTTAAGCTTAGACGCAAAAAAGCCCGGCACTGCCGGGCTTTTTCGTTGTCCCCTTGAAACGCACTACATTATTCAAGGAAGGTATTCGGGTTGACCGGGGTCGCGTCCTTGCGCACCTCGAAGTGAACCTGCGGACGCTGTGCGTCACCGCTCATACCCGACGCTGCGAGCGTCTGGCCACGGGTGACCTTCTGGCCGCGGGTCACGTTGATCGCACTGGCATGGCCGTAGACGGTAACCTTGCCGTCGTCATGGCGCACCAGAACGGTGTTGCCGAGCTGCTTCAGGCCGTTGCCTGCATAGATGACGACGCCGTTTTCGGCGGCCTTGATCGGTGTGCCTTCCGGAACAGAGATATCGATGCCATCGTTACGGCTGCCGTTTACGTTGGATCCGTAGCCGGCGATCACCGCACCGTTGACCGGCCAGCGGTACTTGTCGATGCCGGTGGATTGCGGGGCGACGGAAGCCACATCGGCCTTCTTTTCCACTTCGCTCAGCGATGCTTTTTCCGCGACAGCCGGCTTGGACGGTGCGGCAACGGCAGGCTCGATCTTGGCTACAGCCGGAGCCGGCTGCTGAGCGGCGACCTTCGGCGCGACCGGCGCAAGTTCGGCAGGCTTCTGCGGAACCGATGCGGTACGGACAGGATCGGTCATTCCATTGGCGACCTTCAGCGTCTGGCCGATACGGACGGTGCCGTCGGTCATGCCGTTTGCAGCCTTCAGCGCATCGACAGACGTGCCGGTTTCGCGGGCGATCCTGGTCAACGTGTCGCCGGGCTTGACGGTATAGGTGCCGCCAAGCGGCTTGCCGCCCGGAGGCGTGATCTTGCCCGGCTCCGCCAGCGACTTGTCACGCGATGGCAGAACGGCGAGCTTCTGCTCGGCCTGGTTTGCCGGTGCCGGCGCGTTGTTCTGCAGGTCGATATCGCCGGCAGCAGTCTTGGCGGAGTTGCGCGCAGGGCCGAATGTCGGAATGACGATCGACTGGCCGGCGGCAAGAGCGCCACCGTTGGCCCGCAGAATTTCCTTTTCCGGAACACCATAGCGGTTCGCCAGAGTCTTGGCGGTTTCGCCCGGCTTCAGTGTAACGCGCGGCGCATTGACGGTCGACCAGCCGGACATCGGCTTGACGGTGCCCGTCGTCAGAGTGTCGGCGCTGCGAGCCGGAGCGACATTCGACTGCTGCGGGAATGGCTGGGCCATAGCCTGCTGGCGCGTGGACACGTCCGAACCGGATACCGGCGGAAGCGCGCCCGGAGCAGCAAGCTCGGAACGCTGGACGCTGGACGGCGCAGACGCGACACGTGCTGGCGACGAATAACCACCCGAAGCTGGATAGGACGGGGCCGAAGCCGAGGCCATGTTGTTCGAGCCGTATTGCGGCTGCATACCCTGGGATGCCGACATGTCGCCCCGTGGGACAGGCGCCTGACCATATGCACCGCCACCCTGCCTCTGCGGAATGGAGGCGGTGGTCATATTGTCCGTGCCGTCGAACAGTCCGGAAAAACGTGTGGCGTCCGAACTGCAACCGGTCGCAGCGCTGGCCAGCAAGGCTGCCGCTGCAAACTTTACAACGGATGTACCGAACTTGGATGAACTCTTGAAACGCATTGACTCGACCTACTCATGACGCAACCATCATGACGATCATTAAAACCCGTTAGTCTTACTGGGTGGTTAAGGCACCGCACCAAAAGTCGGTATTTTGTCAAATTGCTAACCATGCCCGCCGCGCTCAGAGCGCGGCTGCCACATGCGGCACGAGCGGAAGATAAGGTGCCGGGAAGAGATCCTCGCGCTCGAACCGGCTGCCGGTCTTGGTCAGACGCGTCATCAGACATGTCTCGTCATCGAGGATAAGCGGGGCGATCATGGAGCCGCCATGGGTCAGCTGTTCGGCATAAAAACGCGGCAGCGTGGTAAAGGCTGCGGTGACCAGGATGCGATCGAACGTGCCCTCGCCCGGCTGACCATTGCTGCCATCGGCCTGGCGAATGATGACATTGCGAAGCCCAAGCGCATCCATCCGGGTGTTTGCAGCGGTGACCAATGTGCGATAGCGCTCGACGGTCGTCACGCGCTCGGCGATGCGTCCCATAACGGCGGCGGTAAAGCCACTGCCTGTGCCGATTTCGAGCACGCGATGACCGGGCTTCACCTGCAGGCGGTGCAGAAGCCGGACGGCGAGATCGGCGCCTTCCATGAAGGCGCCGCAGTCGATCGGGATGGTACGGCTGGAATAGGCTTCCTCCGCAAGCGGAGCCGGCACGAACTGGGAACGAGGCGTCTGTTCCACCGCCGTCAGAAGGTCAAGATCGGAAATTCCCTCGGCCCGCAGCCGCAGGACGAGTGCCGCAAACCCTTCTTTCTCGACCATTCCAGTTTTCAACCGGCGACTCCCGATCCCAACGCGGACGCAAGGCGATCCTGAACCGAATAATCGGTCAGGTCCAGTTTCAGCGGCGTTACGGAAATCCTGTTTTGCTTGAGCGCCTGGATATCCGTCCCGTCGCGGAAATTGCCCTTCCGCTCCGAGAATTTCAGCCAGTAATAGGGCCGGCCGCGGCCGTCTTCGCGTGCATCGATCATCAGGCCGAAATCGAGTTTGCCCTGCGAGGTAACCTCGATGCCCTGAACCTCTTCCGGCGCGCAATGCGGGAAGTTGACGTTGAGGAAGGTTCCGTCGGGAAGCTCGACCGTCATCAGCTTGCGGATGAGATCGGCGGCATGGGCTTCTGCCACGTCCCATGGCGTAAAACGGCCATCGTCCTTGCGCGCCGCCTGGCTGACCGCGATCGAACGCACACCCTGAAGCGTTCCCTCGATCGCGCCCGCAACCGTGCCGGAATAGGTGACATCATCGGCCATGTTGGCGCCGTCGTTGATCCCCGACAGGACGAGATCGGGCTTGCCACCCATGATCTCGCTGATCGCCATGATGACGCAATCGGTCGGCGTGCCGCGCAGCGCATAACGCTTCTCGTCGATCTTTCTCAACCGCAGCGGCTCGGACAAGGTCAGCGAATGCGCAAGACCGCTCTGGTCCGTCTCCGGCGCAACGATCCAGACATCATCGGAAATGCTTCTTGCTATCCGTTCCAGGACGGCAAGGCCTTCCGCGTGGATACCGTCGTCGTTGGTGAGGAGAATGCGCATTCTTACGTCCTTCAGGCCTTTTCGATTCTGGTCAGGCCGCCCATGTAGGGCAGAAGCGCATCCGGAATTGTGACGGAACCGTCTTCGTTGAGGTAATTTTCCAGAACCGCAATGAGGCAGCGGCCAACAGCAGTGCCCGAACCGTTCAGCGTGTGGACGAAGCGCAATGCCTTCTCATCCTTGACGCGGTAACGGGCGTTCATGCGACGGCCCTGGAAATCACCGCAGACCGAGCAGGACGAGATTTCGCGATAGGTATCCTGTCCCGGCAGCCAGACTTCGATGTCATAGGTCTTGCGGGCGCCAAACCCCATGTCGCCGGTGCAGAGCGTCATGGTGCGGAAATGCAGGCCGAGACGCTTCAGGACGTTCTCGGCGCATTCCGTCATGCGCTCATGCTCGGCAATCGCGCTTTCGGCATCGGTGATCGAAACCAGTTCGCATTTCCAGAACTGGTGCTGGCGCAGCATGCCGCGCGTGTCACGACCTGCCGAACCG
The DNA here is from genome assembly GCA_900466875.1 of Hyphomicrobiales bacterium. Lineage (GTDB taxonomy): Bacteria > Pseudomonadota > Alphaproteobacteria > Rhizobiales > Rhizobiaceae > Neorhizobium. The sequence goes on from UBNQ01000006.1 coordinate 41,351, forward strand.
GCTTCCGAACGGAAGGATGGCGTGAGCGCGGTGAAGCGCAGCGGCAGCTTTTCCTGCTCCAGCGTTTCGGCCGAAACGAGATTGGTCAGCGTCACCTCGGCCGTCGGAATGAGGTAACGGCCGTCGGTCGTCTTGAACAGATCTTCCTCGAACTTCGGCAACTGGCCGGTGCCATACATGGCCTCCGCCTTCACCATCAGCGGCGAGGAGACTTCGGTATAACCGTGCTCCATCGTGTGCATGTCGAGCATGAACTGGCCGAGCGCACGTTCCAGACGGGCGAGCTGGCTGGTCAGAACCGTAAAACGCGCGCCCGAAAGCTTCGAGGCGCGATCGAAATCCATGTAGCCGAGCGCTTCACCGATATCGAAATGTTCTTTGGCCGGATGGTTCCAGCGCGGCTTTTCACCGACAACATGCTTCACCACATTGTCGTGCTCGTCCTTGCCGACCGGCACATCATCGAAGGGAATGTTGGGCAGACGCGACAGTGCGTCATCGAGCGCGGCAATTGCCTCGCGCTCTTCCTGCTCTGCTGCAGGCATGGTTTCCTTGATTTCGGCAACTTCGGCCTTGAGCCTTTCGGCCAGTTCAAGGTTCTTCTGCGCCATGGCAGCGCCGATCTCCTTGGAGGCGGCGTTGCGGCGGGACTGCATATCCTGAAGCTTCTGGATCACACTGCGGCGACGTTCGTCCATCGCCACGAGTTCGGCAGCCATCGGCCCTGCGCCGCGCTTTGCCAGCGCTTCATCGAGCGCCTGTTCGTTTTCACGAATCCATTTGATATCAAGCATAATCCCTAGCCTTCAACGCGAGATGCCGCGCGCGTCAGGCCAGGAAAATCCTCAAGCCTTATCGGTCTCGGCGACGTCCGAGGACGAGTCTGCGGTTTCAGATTCGTCACGTCGTTTGCGCTCGACGAGTCGCGCGGCATAGATGGAAATCTCGTAGAGAATGATGGTTGGTATAGCAAGACCGATCTGAGACATCGGATCCGGCGGCGTCAGGACTGCCGCAACGATGAATGCGATGACGATCGCGTATTTGCGCTTTTCCCGCAGCCAGTCGCTGGTGAGAAGGCCGACACGCGCGAGAAGCGTGGTCACCACCGGCAACTGGAAGACCAGGCCGAAGGACAGGACCAGCGTCATGATCAGGCTGAGATATTCCGAAACCCGCGGCAGAAGTGAAATGCCGACTTCACCTTCGGTCGGCGCCTGCTGCATGGCGAGGAAAAACCACATCACCATCGGCGTGAAGAAGAAGTAGACCAGCGCACCGCCCAGAAGGAACAGGATCGGGGAAGCGATCAGAAAGGGCAGAAAGGCCGAGCGTTCGTTCTTGTAGAGACCGGGCGCGACGAACTTGTAGATCTGCGAGGCAATCACCGGAAAAGCGATGACCAATGCACCAAACATCGCGACCTTCACCTGGGTGAAGAAGAATTCCTGCGGCGCGGTGTAGATCAGTTCGGACTTCTTGATGTCCAATCCCGCCCAGACGACGGCCCACTTGTAGGGCACGACCAGGAGGTTGAACAACTGCTTGGCGAAGAAGAAGCAGCCGACAAAAGCCAGGAAAAAGGCACCGATCGACCACATCAACCGGGTGCGCAGTTCCATCAGGTGTTCGATAAGCGGCTGCGGCTTGTCCTCGTAGTCGCTCATGCTTCGTCCTTCGGGGTATCAGTCTTTTTGGCCGCGCGCTTGCGGGCGGGCGCCTTGGCAACCGGCGTTTCAACGGCCACGGAGGCGGTCTCGACAACCGTCTTGGATGCGGCCTTGGCGCGCTTGGGCTTTACAGCTGAAGCATCGGTTTCGGCTACCGCAGAACCGGTAGACGACTTGGCAGACCTGCTGCGCGCCGTGGCCTCACCCTCGGCTTTCACCGCGGCCTTGCGTGGGGCACGGGGCTTTGCAGCAGCCGGTTCGACCTTGGTCGGAGCAGCCGCGACGGGCGTCGTCGAGGCCACAGGCTTTGCAGCGGCCGTGGTTTTCGTGTCGGCAACGGCGGTCGCTGGTGTCGCCGGCGCTGCAGCAGATGCCACCGGTGCAGCAGCAATGGCAGGAGCGTTGGTTGGCGCTGCGGACGGCTCGACGCTTGTCGGAACTTCCGGAGCGGCAGAAACCGGCTCGACACCTTCAATCGCCTGCTGCGCTTCGGCATCCGCCGGTGAAAGCTCGGTCGTATTGTCGGCGAGCGGGTTGGGGATCTGGGTCGCCTTCTGCAGGTCCGACTTGATGTCCTGTCCCATCTGCCTCAGCGGATTGATCGCGTCACGCAGGGCATTGGTCGGATTGAGCTTCTGCGCATCCGAAATGGTCTTGCGGACATCGTCCATATCCGCTTCGCGCAGCGCCTCATCGAACTGCGTGCGAAAATCGCCGGCCATCTTGCGGAAGTTGGCAGTCATCTTGCCGAACGCACGGATCATCGGCGGCAGGTCCTTTGGACCAACCACGACAATAAGCACGACCGCAATGACGAGCAATTCGGTCCAACCGATATCAAACATGCAACGAAGCTCCTGAAGCCCCCTGCCCGGTCATTTTAAGACCGGGTGGTTTCCTTCGCCTCGTCAGCCTTGTGGTCGACGGTCTTCGCAGTGGTCGTGTCCGGAGCGTCCTCGTCGGTCATGCCCTTCTTGAAGCTCTTGATGCCCTTTGCGACGTCGCCCATCAGTTCCGGAATTTTACCACGCCCGAACAAGACGAGCACGATGACCAGAACGATCAGCCAATGCCACACACTGAAAGAACCCATTAGTCCAACTCCAAATTCGAATTAGTCCCCGATGTAAGCGCTTTGTTGTGCTTTTTCAAACGGCAAATTCACATGATACATCGCTAATCACGCGGTCGTTAGCGCCATGCGGGATCAGCTGTCGCCGCTACACGCTGTGCGATAGATTACGGTACCCTAGTCATCGGAAGCCCCGCCGGGGGGGAGAAGGCCCAGTTCCTCGAGATCGAGCTGGGTGATCGGATCCTCTTCGTCCGACAGATCCGTGTCCGCGCCAGGCATCGGAATATGGAATCCGGGCGGAATACGGCCGCTCAGCAGGCCGGCGCCCTTCAGTTCCTCCAGCCCCGGAAGATCGCGCAGTTCCTCGATACCGAAATGGTCGAGGAAATCCGTCGTGGTCCCAAGCGTGACCGGGCGACCCGGCGAGCGCCTGCGTCCGCGAAAACGAACCCAGCCGGCTTCCATCAGCACGTCGAGCGTGCCCTTGGATGTCTGGACACCGCGGATATCCTCGATTTCCGCACGGGTGACGGGCTGGTGATAGGCGATGATCGCCAGAACTTCCAGCGCTGCCCGCGACAGCTTTCTGACTTCGTTTTCATCCTTGCGTATGACGAAGGAAAGATCGGCGGCGGTGCGGAAGGCCCAGCGATCCGCCATCCGCACGAGATTGACGCCACGGCCCGCATAGTTCTCGGCAAGCCGCACCAGGAGCGCCGAAATATCGGTTCCACGCGGCAGCCTGTCAGCCAGAAAACTTTCAGGAACGGGCTCGGCCGAGGCAAAGATCAGCGCTTCAGCGATGCGCCCGGCTTCGAAGTCGGAGAAATCCACGACCTGTGCGTCATCTACATCTCGCCCAGTATCCATGGCTGCCGCGATCTTATCCGTATCGGACATCATTCGCCACCTCCCGGCACATAGGGGGACCGCGCAGGGTTGCCGCCGCGCAGGTAGATCGGCTGGAAGGCACCGTCCTGGCGGATTTCCAGCTTGCCCTCGCGCACCAGTTCCAGCGATGCCGCAAAGGCGCTCGCGGTCGCCGTCACCCGGTCCTCCGGTGGCAGATAGGGAAGAAGATAGGTCTGCAAGGCCGTCCAGTCGGCGATCTCGCCGAGCATGCGCGTCAGCAATTCGCGGGCATCCACCAGCGACCAAACCTTGCGTCTCTCGATCGTGACCTGGGTAATCGCCGTACGCTGCCTCAGATTGGCGTAGGCCGACAGAAGATCATAGAGGCTGGCGTCATAGGCGGACTGGACGCGATGCGGGATATGTTCCGGCGCACCGCGGGCAAATACGTCGCGGCCCAGCCGGTTGCGATTGACCAGCTGGTTTGCCGCCTCGCGCATCGCCTCAAGCCGCCGCAAACGAAACGCAAGGGTTGCCGCCATTTCTTCGCCGGTCGGACCATCGTCGACCTTGATCTGCTGGGGGATGAGAAGGCGGGATTTCAGATAGGCGAGCCAGGCCGCCATGACCAGATAGTCAGCCGCCAGCTCGATACGCACACGCCGCGCACTGTCGACGAAAAGGAGATATTGTTCGGCAAGCGCGAGCACGGAGATGCGGGACAGGTCCACCTTCTGGCTGCGGGCCAGATGCAGAAGCAAATCGAGCGGACCTTCGAAACCGGCAACGTCGATGACGAGCGCGGGATCATCGGCAGCACGCTCGGAGACGTCCTGCCAGAGCTTGTCCATAGGAATGGCGCCCTGCCCCGAATTCACCGCCAAACCAGTTCACCTCTCTCGTTTGGCGATGCTGCCTTGTCAGGCGACCGCCATCATCTCATGGAACTCTGCACGCAGTGCCTGTTCGTCGGAAGCATCCGGCGTTGCAAAGCCGCGCTCGACCGCCTCGGCGCGCTGCAAAGCCTTGCCCGACAGCGGCACCACTTCCTTCACCACGGCCTTCATTTCGTCCATCAGGCCGTTGCAATGCAAGACAATATCGCAGCCTCCCCCCATGATTCGTGCGGCACGTTCGCCGATCGTGCCCTTCAGGGCATTCATGGAGGTATCGTCAGAGACCAACAGGCCATCAAAGCCGATATGACCGCGAATGACCTCTTCGATCACCACCGGCGAGATGGTCGCGGGATCACGCTCATCATAGGCAGTGAAGACGATATGCGCGCTCATTGCCATCAGTTCATCCTTCAGTGCAACGAAGGGGATGAAATCATGGGTTTCGAGTTCGGCGCGCGAAGCGGTGACGACCGGCAGTTCGTGATGGGAATCGGCCATGCCGCGGCCGTGACCCGGCATGTGTTTCATGATCGGCAGCATGCCGCCGGCCTTCAACCCTTCGGCCGCAGCCTTGCCCATATCCGCGACCGCCTTCGGATCAAATCCATAGGCGCGATCCCCAATGACATTGCTTGCGCCTTCGATCGGGACGTCAAGGACGGGAAGGCAATCGACAGTGACGCGGAGTTTCATAAGGTCGAATGCGTGCAGGCGCGACATAAGCCAGGCCGCACGCAGGCCCTTCTCTTTGTCCTGCCGGTAGATTTCGCCCAGCGCGGCGGCCGAGGGATAACGCTCGATCATCGGTGGGCGAATGCGCTGCACCCGGCCGCCCTCCTGGTCGATCAGGACCGGTGCGTCCGGCCGACCGACGGCATCGCGCATCGACGCCACGAGATCGGCGATCTGGGGAAGCTCAACGCAGTTGCGGGCAAAAAGAATAAAGCCCCAGGGGCGTTCGTCACGATAGAGCGAGATTTCGTCGGCGGTCAGCGTTGCGCCGCTGGCGCCGAGAATCATGGATTTCGAAACACTCATGTCAAATTACCCGATGTAATGATGATCTGGACCAATTTCGCCTTTCTGCGAAACGCGAAAACGGTCCTCTCCCTGTACCAACGCAATTCCGGACGCAAAACCGGTTCCCACTTTTGCTGGAATTGCTTTAACGAAAAACGGGGCGCCATGCGCCCCGTCTGTTTTGGCAAAATTTCGTCTTACCGGGCCACGAGGCAGCTGCCGCCTGCTGCGCGATACTTTTCGCACAGCGCCACGGCCTGTTCCTTGCTGCCGGCCGGGATACGGACGCGGTAGAAGGTTCCCTTGCCGGCGATTTCGGCGGCCTTGATATCGACGCCGCGTCCACCGATCACACTGCCGAACTTGCCCGACAGGCTCTGGTAAGACCTTTGCGCATCCGCCTCGGAAGGCAGAGAAGCGATCTGGATCACATAACCACCAGCGCCGAGCGATGCGACCTGCGTGTTCTGGGCAGCAGGTGCGGCGGCCGGGGCTGCAGCGGCAGGTGCCGCCGGGCGAGCATTGTTCTGGTTGCCGGCGCTGGCGACGGCATTGGCTGGCTGCGCCGTCGGACGGGCAGCGGGAACCGGTGCGCGAACGGCGGCGGCAGGAGCCGGATCGGCGAGCTGCTCGATCGCGGCCGGTGCCTGTGCTGCGACCGGCATGGCCGATGCGGCATCCACCGGAGCCGAAGCCGGAACGATACCGGCAGCAGGGCTGGAAGCGGGCGCGGCAGCAGCCGATGTCGGGAAGGCTGCTGCGCTCTGGGCCGGAGCATCTGCTCTCACCGGAGCGGCGGCAATCTTTTCTGCAGCGGCAGGTTCGACTTCCTGCTCGACCAGCTTGCCATCGGCGCGGACGATCATCGTCTTGACCTTGCGCGGCATGACGGTAACGGGCTGTTCGCCGACCGGCTGCTGATCCTGCGGCAGAAGACGCGGATCGTCGGTGTCGGACACCTCGGTCATCTGCATTTCGTTTTCGCCTTCCAGCGGAAGCGTATCCGGCATCAGGGTCTTCTGGACCACATCGACCGGCTCCTCGCTGCTGGAAATCAGCTGCTGCTGCTTGGGCGTTTCCGATCCGGCACCGGCAACGCGGTCGTAGACGGCCTTGTCCTGGTTGGGGACGGTCTTGCCGCCGGGATTGGCCGGCGCGACCTTGACCGGCTCGCTGTCGGCGGCAATTACGAGAGGCTCGCCGTTGGCACCAACACCGGAAGCAGAGTTGCCGAACCATGCAAATGCACCGGCACCGCAAACAGCAACTACACCGACGGCAACGAGAGGCGCAATCCAGCGGCGCGCGGACGAACGTCCCTCACCATAATCGATATTCTGCTGATAGTCTTCAGCCGGCGCATAACCTTCATTGGCCGGAAGCGGCGTGGCAAGGCTGCGACGAAAGTCTTCTTCAAGCGCCCGCTCGAAATCATCCAGGTCAGCGTAAACGGATTTCTGGGCAGCAGGCGCCGTGGAGGCGACAGCTGCTGCCTGCGGCTCGGCTGCACCGCGCTGAACCGGAGCGACAGTCTCCGGCGCTTCCAGCAGAGAAGCCAACTCCGCGTCGATATCCAGATCGAAATCGTTGCGATAGACCGGCTGATCTTCCTTCTCTTCGACAGAAAGCACCGGCACATCGAGCTCGGCGATGACTTCCGGCTGCTCTTCCGGTTCGGCGATAAGAGCCGGATCGAACGGCACGTCGTCCTCTGGCTCCATGTCGAATGCGGGCGCTGCGACATAAACCGGGGCTGCAACCGGCTGCGGGATAACCGGTGCCGGCGCAGCTGGTGGAACAGGCGCAGGAGCAGGAGCAGGAGCAGGAGCAGGAGCAGGAGCAGGAGCGTAGACCTGCGATTCGCTTGACGCCACAGCAGGCGCAGCGCGCTTGCTGTTTTCCTCAACCACCATATCGCTCAGGTCGAGTTCCAGATCGTCAAGTGCCAGCTCGAAATCGAGGTCGGCAAAAGGATCTTCGGAATCATCGGCGGATACGGCGGGAGCCGGCGGGGCTGCCGGAGCAACAGAGGAGACCTGCGGCTGAGTAGGCACCTGCGGCCTAACCTCATCATCGATGCGGCTCTGCACAACGTCAACGGCCAGCGTTTCCGCCCGAGGACGAACGGAATAGCGATCGACACCGGAAAGAAGATCGTCCAACTCGGAGAACTGATCTCTCTGCGCGGTCGGAGTGGTCTCGACAGCGGGGATGGAAACCCTGGTAGCGATGGACTCAGCCGGGCCGGCCATGGGAATATCCATCGAAGGGATGGACATCGTCGGAACGGCAGCGATCGCAACCGGCGCGGCAACCTTCAACCCTTCAAACGAGACAGGCGCTGCGTTAGCCGGCTCAATCTGCGGCTCAGCCTTGGGCTCGATCCGCGGATGCGCGGCAACGCCGGCGCCGGACTGGAAGTTGGCAAGCGGCATGCGGAAGCTGGGCGTGTATCCCCCCCCCTTGCGCTTTGCATCCGCCATGGACGGCTCGGCTTCCAGTGGCGCCGATCGGGCTTCGACGATCGGGGCGGCGACTGCAACAGGAGCAGCGACCGCAGCGGACGCGATGGACGTTTCCAACTCTGCCGCCAGATCGAAATCGTCGAAAGACATGTCGGGTTCCGCTTGCGCGAACACCGGAGAGGCTGGAACCTCTTCGACAGGCTCTACGTGATGGCTAAGGGTGTCGACATCCTGCGAGAACGAGGAAATCTCGTCATGCGAAGGCGTTTCATAGGAGAAATCGTCTTCGCGGCGTTCTTCCGAATAACCTGCAGCCTGATCGTTCGAGACGGAAAGATCGCGTGAAGCATCGTCTGCCTCCCACGTCTCCAACGGCTCGTCCTGAGCGCGGCGTACATCGTCATCAGCCAACGGCTCGAACCCGGGAACGACGTAACGGCCGTCAAACGCAGGCTCCGCCGGAACATCGTCGACCGCAGGGATCGACGACTCTTCGACAACGACATCATCGGCAGGATCAAGCCGAGGCGCATCGTAGCGCTCGAACTCCCGCAGTAGTTCGTCCTCGAGATTGAAGACCGGGTCGGTACGCCGTGCCGCTACGGGCTCGGCAACCAAAGGAGCCGGGTTTGCAGCAACCCGATCTTCATATCCGACAATGCGGGCCAGTTCCGCCAACGGGTCACCGTCAGCAAAGAAATCCGGCACATCATTCCGGCTACGCGCAAGGTTATTATCCGCCATGACCTCGTCCACTCACCTACATTACTACGCTTCTGCCAGAGCAATATGGGCAAATGAGGGCGTTTTCAGCGCATCTCGTCCGGCGCAGCCGTGCCCGTAATCGTGAGGCCAGACCTCAATACGGAAGCAACTGCACGCACCAGCCCAAGTCTGGCGATACTCAATTCTCGGTTTTTATCGTTAACAAAACGTAATTCCGGTTGTTCCTTACCTTTATTCCAATGCGCATGGAAGAAGCTGGCTAGGTCGTAGAGGTAAAACGCGATGCGATGCGGCTCCTGCGAAAGCGCTGCGCTTTCGACGATCCGGGGGTATTCCGCAAGCTTGGCAACCAGCTGCAACTCGTTGGGATCGCTGATTCCACCGGCTGATGCGGCCAGATCGAGCGAATCAAGGTCGAGATCCGGAAAGGCGTCCTTCGCCTGGCGGAAAACCGACATGCAGCGGGCATGCGCATACTGGACGTAAAAGACCGGATTATCCTTCGATTGTTCAGTAACTTTTGCGAAATCGAAGTCCAGCGGCTCGGAATTCTTGCGGTAAAGCATCATGAAGCGGACCGAATCACGGCCGACTTCATCGACGACTTCGCGCAGGGTGACGAAATCGCCCGAACGCTTCGACATCTTGACCGGTTCGCCGTCGCGATAAAGCTTCACCAACTGGCACAGAAGCACCGTCAGCTTCGCCTTGCCGTCCGATACGGCGCGGGCAACGGCCTCGAGCCGCTTGACGTAGCCGCCATGGTCGGCGCCGAGCACATAGATCATCTCGTCGAAGCCGCGATCATACTTCTCCTTGAAGTAGGCGACGTCGGCGGCGAAATAGGTGTAAGCGCCGTCGGACTTGATCAGCGGCCGGTCGATATCGTCACCGACCTCCGTCGAGCGGAACAGCGTCTGGTCGCGGTCCTCCCAGTCTTCCGGCAGCTGTCCCTTCGGCGGCGGCAGCTTGCCCTTGTAGACATGCCCCTTGAAGGTCAGGTCGTTGATCGCCGCGCGGATCAGCTTGGCGCCTTCGGCATGCAGCGTGCGCTCGGAGAAGAATACGTCGTGATGCACGTTAAGGGCTTCGAGATCCTCGCGGATCATCACCATCATCGCCGCAACGGCACGATCCTTGACGAGCGGCATCCACTCCTCTTCCGGCATGTTGTGCAGCCGCGGACCGAACTCTTCCGCCAATTCCCTGCCGACCGGGACGAGATAGTCGCCCGGGTAAAGCCCAGCCGGAATCTCGCCAATCGCTTCACCCAGCGCTTCGCGGTAACGCAGGAAGACCGAGCGCGCCAGCACGTCGATCTGGCCGCCCGCGTCGTTGATGTAATATTCCTTCACGACCTCGTAGCCGGCAAAGGACAAAAGATTGGCCAGCGCATCGCCGACGACCGCACCACGGCAATGTCCGACATGCATCGGGCCGGTCGGATTGGCCGAAACATATTCGACATTGGTCTTCTTGCCGGAACCTGTGGTCGAACGGCCGTAATTGGTCCCGGCGCTGATGACAGAGCTCAACAGACGCTGCCAGTAACCGGTCGAAAGACGGATGTTGATGAAGCCGGGGCCGGCAACGGAAACCTCGCTGACATCCGGATCATTGCGCAGTGCCGCCGAAATCAGGTCCGCAAGCGCACGCGGATTGGTGCCGAGCGGCTTTGCCAGCACCATGGCCGCATTGGTCGCGACATCGCCATGGCTCTGGTCGCGCGGAGGCTCGACGGTCAGTCGTCCGAAATCGACTTCGCTGCGCTTTTCCTTGATAATATCAATTGTTTCCAGCGCATTCTTAATTCTTGTATCGAAGTCAGCAAAAAGGTTCATATCTCGTATCCACGCGCAATGCGAAGCGGGCCTTTGAAAGGCCGTTGGTGTTTGGAGGTCGGCCTAGCGCAAATCGGGAGTCTGGTCAAACAACTCCCCATGCACCCGGATGGCATAGGTATCGGTCATTCCGGCCAGATAATCGGCGACATGGCGCGCCTTGGCCGCCTGTTTTAGCCCGGAAATATGGTTGACCCAATAGTGGCTGCGCATCAGCGTCGGGTCGTTCATATAGACCTCGAAGAGATCGGTGACGATCTTCGACGCGCCTGCGCGGATGCGCATGATCTCCGGATGGCGATAGATGCGGGCAAACAGCAGCTTCTTGATCATGCGGTCGGTTTCGGCCATTTCCAGCGAGAACGTCGCAATCACCTGGCCGGCCGAGCGCACATCAGCCGCGCATTGCGGACGAACCGAAGCTAGATTGGTCTGCGCCACGCCGATCACGTCCTCGACCATATGGGTGATCTGCCGACGCGTCACTTCATAGGCGAAGCGGCTCGGTTCGAGGTCGGGATATTTGTCGCGCACCTGCCGCATCAACCTCGCCAGGAACGGCACATCCTCCAGCATCTCGAAGGTCAGGAGGCCGGAGCGCAGACCGTCGTCGATATCGTGGGTATTGTAGGCGATGTCGTCCGAAATCGCCGCGACCTGTGCCTCAAGGCTGGCATAACTTGCCAGTTCGAGATCGTGAAGCTCGCAATAATCGCGGATCGGCTGCGGCACAGGGCCGTGCAGCCCCTCACCCTGCGGCGTCATCAGCGGGCCATTGTGCTTGACCAGGCCTTCAAGGCTTTCCCAGGTCAGGTTGATGCCGTCGAATTCCGCATAACGGCGCTCCAGCTTGGTGACGATGCGCAGCGACTGGGCATTGTGATCGAAGCCGCCGAAGGGCTTCATCATCTCGTCGAGCGCGTCCTCGCCGGTATGGCCGAAGGGCGTGTGGCCGAAATCGTGGACAAGCGCCACGCCTTCCGCCAGATCCTCGTCGATCTTCAAGGCGCGCGCCAGCGCACGGGCAATCTGAGCGACTTCGATCGTATGGGTCAGACGGGTGCGGTAATGATCGCCATCGGGGCTGATGAAGACCTGCGTCTTGTGCTTCAATCGGCGAAAGGCGGTCGTATGGACGATGCGGTCGCGGTCGCGCTGGAACTCGGAGCGCGTCAGGCTGCCGTCTTCGGGAAACATCCGGCCCCGGGAGCCCCATGGGTCCGATGCATAAACCGCCCGCTCGCCGCTTCCAAAACCGAGCGTCCTGGTATCGATCGTCATGCCTTCACCTGCATTTCCATTGCAATTCCGTTCCGCTCGGCCCATTGACGTGCCGTTCACGTCTTCATACCTATAGTGGGACCGTGCGCAAAGCCGGTGACAATAATCTTCGAGTTGTTCAGGCCCGACCTGCAGCTCACCGGGCCTTTACCCCGGCAGGAGACACGAAATGACTGAAAATGTAACCCTCTCCGATGCCGCGGCCAAGCGCATCACCCAGATCGTCGCAGCCGATACCGGCAAGCAGGCGCTGCGCGTCTCCGTCGAAGGCGGCGGCTGTTCCGGCTTTTCCTACAAGTTCGATCTGGCCGACGCGCCGGAGGCCGATGACGTGGTCATCGAGAACGGCGACGCCAAGGTGCTGATCGACAGCATGTCGCTGATCTATATGGTCGGATCGGAAATCGATTTCGTCGACAACCTGCTCGGCCAGTCGTTCCAGATCAAGAACCCGAACGCGGTGGCAAGCTGCGGCTGCGGCACGAGCTTCTCCATCTGATCCTTCTCTCGCGACCGGCATTTCGATCCGACCCGGCTTCCCTCCTGCGCTCGATCGTCTAAAAGAGACGGCAAGGAACAGAAGGTGGATACGGCATGAAGATCGCGACCTGGAACATCAACGGCGTCAAGGCGCGGATCGACAACCTGCGCCAGTGGCTTGCCGATTCGTCGCCGGACATCGTCTGCCTTCAGGAAATCAAATCGGTCGACGAGGGTTTTCCGCGGCTTGAGATCGAATCGCTCGGCTACCATGTGGAAACTCATGGCCAGAAGGGGTTTAACGGCGTCGCGATCCTCTCGAAGGTCAAACCCGACGAAGTGATGCGCGGCCTGCCGGGCGGCGAAGGGCCGGACGGTATCGTGGACGAGCAATCACGTTACATCGAATGCGTGTTTTCCGTCGCGAGCGGCGTCATCCGCGTCGCCTCCATCTACCTGCCCAACGGCAATCCGGCCGACGACCCGGTCAAGTATCCCTACAAGCTTGCCTGGATGGAACGGCTGCGGCGTCATGCACAGGCCTGCCTCGCGCTGGAAGAGCCGCTTATCCTCGCCGGCGACTACAATGTGATCCCCGAGCCGCATGACTGCTTCGATCCCGCTGTCTGGGCCGCGGACGCGCTCTTCCTGCCGCAAACGCGGGCAGCTTTTCGGCGGCTGGAAAATCTCGGTCTGATCGACGCCGTACGCGCAACGACCGATGCGACAAAGCTCTATTCGTTCTGGGATTATCAGGCCGGGGCCTGGCCGAAGAACAATGGTATCCGCATCGATCATCTTCTGCTGTCACCGGAGGCCGCAGATCGGCTCAAGGCAACCTCGATCGAAAAACATGTGCGGGCGTGGGAAAAACCATCGGATCACGTTCCGGTGGTCGGCCTGTTCGATTTCGCAGCCTGATCCGTGATCAAAGCACTGAAACCCGAACGAGCCTCTTAAGCGCGGTTCGGGTCAGTCGTCGGTATCTGCCAGCTGGTGTGACATCGCAACGGCACCGCGGCGATCGCGCTCGTCAGCGACCGAGAAGGCCTGTTCCTGAAGCTGCTCCATCCAGCCGCAATCCTTGGCGATGCAGCGATCCAGCGCCGCCGTCATGAAGGCCAGGCCGCGGACAGCCTGCCCTTCCTGGAAAAGAATATTGCCGAATACGGCCATGGCGCCGGCATGGCCGGTCTTGCGCGCCTGATTGAGCCACTTCTTGGCCTGCTGGATGTTGGAGCCACCGCCCTCGCCCGAAAGCATCATTCGAGCGAGCTGGTACTGGGCTTCCGCCACACCGAAGGTCGAGGCCACCTGGAAATAGAGCTGGCGCGCCTGATAAAGATCGGGCTTGACCGGGCTGCCCGGAATGCCGTGGCTGTAATAGCTCGCAAGCGACAGAAGCGCGTTGACGAAAAAGCCCGTGTCCTCCGACCCCGGCTCGACGCCCTGGGCTGCAATTTCATTATAGATCTTGAAGGCGGTGTAATCGTCCTTGGTCACGCCGTCGCCATAGGCATACATGTTGGCCAGCGCCCAGCGCGAACCGGTATGGCCTTTTTCAGCAGCATACCGATAGGCTTCGACCGCATCTTCCTTCTGGCCGTTCTTGTAGGCCTTGAAGCCGAACTTGAAGAGGTCGAAGGGGCCGGACTCCTTCGACACACCTGCCTTTATGTCGAAGGCAAGAGCGTTTCCGGCACAGAATGCCGCCAGCGATATTCCAAGAAGCAATACTCTCATGGACCTGGTGCTAGACTTCCGCATGGTTCAGTTTCTTTCGACCCGCGCGCGGCTTGGAGCCGAGGCGTGCATTATTGGCCGTGCATACGGAAGATCAGGATAAGACGATCCCGACATTCCGCCTCCCGATAGGCGAGAGAAACTGTAGGTTCCATTTCCGGCAAGACTTGGACCCCCGAACAAGGTTGTTGCGTGAGCGCAAAACGAATTGGCAATTTGCCCATCCGCGCCAGCAAAGCCCCGTTTATCTTGAAAAAACCCGCCCATGATACTCCAACATGCACACACCGCCCCCGCAGTCCGTGCTCTCTACTTCCCTACCGCTGCGCTTCGTTTGTGGCGGGAAATGGACAAAAGTCCTAGCCTTGATGCGCGGCGTGATCGTCACAAAAAAGTGTTGCGAAATCGTCACAGAATTTTAGCAGTCGAATAGATAACCAGCCAAGAAAAAGCCCGATCGAAACCGGGCTTTTGGCATTGCAGAGAGCAGAGGTCAGAAACGGACCTTGACGCTCGTCGAGATGGCCGCGACGAGATCGTCGTCGAAGTCATAGTTGGCGCGCTGACCGTAGGTTACACCGTCGAGCGTGACGGTCCGAGAAGAACCGCCGGTCATCAGACCGAGGACACCGGCCAGACGAAATTCGAGATTTTTCGTGGGAGAATAGGATCCGAGAACGCCCAAAGCCCAGGTATCGGTCTGTGAGCCGAAGCCCTGCGAGGTGCCACGATCCCAGGTCAGGCTGACGGCACCGCTCCACTGTTCGTTGAACTTGTGGCCGATACCGCCCATGACCGTCCAGCCGTCGCGGTAACCGAGATCGAGCGTGGTCGCACCGCCAGGTAGTGCACAGAGCGGCACGCCCGGTGCATCACAGAAGAACGGAACCTTCTGGAGCTGACTCCAGTCCGTCCACTTAACAGATCCAAAGGCGAGCCAATCCGGCGCTATACCAGACTGGACCTTCAGTTCGAGAACATCCGGCATTGCCTGCGAACCGTATACGTCAACGGGTCCACCCAGTGCCGGAAGAACCTGCCTCAGATCGAGCGTGCCCGTAATATCGTTCAGCTTGACCTCACTATTGTAGACGAGGCTGGCCCGGAAAGCATATTCGGGAATCTCGTAGGCCACGCCCGCACGCCAGCCCCAGCCATCCCCTTCAAGATCGAGTCGCCCTATACCGGTAATCGGCGCCCCCGGTGGCACGGCCTGTACCAGACGCTCTTGGAAGCCATAAACTTCCTGATAGAATCCACCACCAATCAACCGAAGCTGGCCCGGCCCCACATCGAAACGATAAGAACACGTCAGTGCATAGTTATGGCTCTCGACCTTCGTTTCGATATCCTCGTTGGCACCTGCCCAGTTCTGACCCGGATTTTTATGCGCGCCCCATGGTTCGGAATAGTCGAACATGCAATCAGCCGCATCGCCGATCCCGGCTTTCACGCCAATCCGAGGAGACCAATAGTTTTCGCTCCCATTGGCAGAGGTCGGCAACCCGGTGAGGTCCCCTCCTCCGCCGAGCGGCTGGTCCGTCACATTCTTCAGCTTGCGGTCAGGCATGACGAACGTCGACGTCGCTTCCGCCGTAAACCGCGACGTGTCGAACAACAGATCGATATTGTAACCGCCGCGCTCAAGCCCCCCTGCGAGCGCCGGCGACTGCAGCATTCCGACCGCCGCCGCAGCCAGAACTCCGCCAGAAATAAAGTGTCTTACCATGTTATCTCCCACTCCCGGTAAGTTACCGGTGTCACTGTAGTTCGTTGATCCTAAACAACAACTTTCGAGTGTCGGGACGATTGCAACGCACAATCGCTCAAAATTTACGTAAGCTCTTCAGCAACAAGGAGAGAATCGGCCGACAAGAGATGAAATTACCTGCGAAATTGACGAATCGCAGCCGGCCATAGAATTTTATCTTGTGGTAATATGCGGCTGTGTCCCTGGCGCAACAGAGCGGATTTTCTCCGGTTACGCAGCCGCACAATAAATCAAGACGACATGTAAGCGCACGCAAAAATGCCGCACCCATCGCTGGATACGGCATTTGGTGTTGATGCCCGGCTCTGAGAATCAGCCGGCTTCGGCAATTCGCGTCAGTGCGATCTTGAGATTCGCAAGTTGCACTTCGAGTTCGGCGTAACGCTCCCGGTCAGCGGCCACGACTTCCGGATCGGCATTGGCGATGAATTTTTCGTTGGAGAGCTTTTTGTTCAAGCGCTCCATCTCCTGCTCCGTCTTGACGATCGCCTTTTCGATACGGGCCTTTTCAGCGGCCAGATCGATCAGGTTGCCGAGCGGCAGGCAGACGGTCGCTTCGCCGACGACGATCTGGGCCGCGCCCTTCGGTGCGACATCTGCCGTCTCGATGCTTTCCGCACGCGCCAGGCGCTTGATCGCGGCCTCGTGTCGACCGAGACGCTCCGCGGTCACCTCATTGGCGCCAACGACGATCAAGGGCGCGGTGGCGGACGGCGGGACGTTCATTTCCGAACGTGCCGAGCGGAGGCCGGACACGATGTCGATCAGCCAGTTGATCTCGTCTGCCGCGCTTTCGTCGGCAAACTCTGCCGCCGGCCAGTCGCCATGCGCCAGCAGACCATCACGCTCCGCCGTATGCGCCCACAGTTCTTCCGTCATGAACGGCATGAACGGGTGCAGAAGCGCATAAGCCTTTTCCATGACATAGGCCATGCAGGCCTGGGCTTCGGCCTTTGCGGCTTCGTCTTCGCCCATGAAGACCGGCTTCAGCAGTTCGACATACCAGTCGCAGACCTGGTTCCAGACGAAACGATAGAGACCGCCGGCCGCTTCGTTGAAGCGATAGGTCTCGATCGCCGTCGTCACTTCCAGAACCGTCTTCGACAATTCGGTGAGGATCCAGCGGTTGACGGTCAGCTTTGCGTCTTCCGGCTTGAAGTCCGCATTGCGGGCAACACCGTTCATCTCGCCGAAACGCGTGGCGTTCCACAGCTTGGTGCCGAAGTTTCGATAACCGGCGATGCGGGCCGGATCGAGCTTCACGTCCCTGCCCTGCGCTGCCATGATGGCCAGCGTGAAGCGTAGCGCATCGGCGCCGTATTCGTCGATCAGGTCGAGCGGGTCGATGACGTTGCCCTTGGACTTCGACATCTTGTTGCCGTTCTTGTCGCGAACCAGCGCATGAATATAGATCGTGTTGAACGGCTCGACGCCATTGCCTTCGGCGTCCTTCATGAAATGAAGGCCCATCTGCATCATGCGCACCACCCAGAACGGGATGATGTCGAAGCCGGTGACAAGCACGTTGGTCGGATAATAACGCTCCAGTTCAGGCGTCTTGTCCGGCCAGCCGAGCGTCGAGAACGGCCAAAGCGCCGACGAGAACCAGGTGTCGAGAACGTCTTCATCGCGCGTCAGGATTTCGCCGGGTGCGAAGTTTTCAAGCTTTTCCTGAACCCAGGCCTTCCACGGGCCTTCATGCGCCAGATAATGCTGGATTGCCGCTTCCAGCGCCTCTTCCTCGCCCTTTTCGACGAAGCACTGGCCATCCGGGCCATACCAGGCCGGGATCTGGTGACCCCACCAGAGCTGGCGCGAAATGCACCAGGGCTCGATGTTTTCCAGCCAGTTGAAGTAGGTCTTTTCCCAGTTCTTCGGAACGAAATTGGTGCGACCTTCGCGAACCGAATCGAGTGCCGGACCGGCAAGCGCCTTGTTGTCGACGAACCACTGGTCAGTCAGCATCGGTTCGATGACGACGCCGGAGCGGTCACCGAAGGGCTGCATGATCTTCTTGTTCTCGACATAGGGAATGTCGTTGCCTTCGGCGTCCTTGACGGTGACGGCAAGACCTTCGGCATTGATCGCCTCGATGATTTTTGCCCGCGCGACCAGCCGGTCGAGACCGCGATAATCATCGGGAACGAGATTAATCTCGTCGACATCGTTTTCGCTCGGCAACTCACCGGATCTGGTGATCGCCTGGGCCTTTGCGGCGCAATCGGCATATGCTTCGCCGTCGTCGCGCATCGCTGCCCTGGTATCCATCAGGCGGTAGAGCGGGATGTCATTGCGCTTGGCGACCTGATAGTCGTTGAAATCATGCGCGCCGGTGATCTTGACCGCGCCCGAGCCGAAATCCTTTTCCGGATATTCGTCGGTGATGATCGGGATCAGGCGGCGATGCTCCTTCGGCCCGACCGGGATTTCACACAGTTTTCCGACGATCGACGCATAACGCTCGTCGGTTGGGTGAACCGCAACAGCACCGTCACCCAGCATGGTTTCCGGGCGGGTGGTGGCGATCGAGATATAGTCGCGTTCTTCCGACAGGATGACGTTACCGTCTGCATCCTTCTCGACATAGGTATAGGTTTCGCCGCCGGCCAGCGGGTACTTGAAGTGCCACATATGGCCGTCGACTTCCTTGTTCTCGACTTCCATATCGGAAATGGCCGTCTCGAACTTCGGATCCCAGTTGACCAGCCGCTTGCCGCGATAGATCAGGCCTTCCTTGTAGAGCGTGACGAAAACTTCGAGCACGGCCTTGGAGAGCCCCTCGTCCATCGTAAACCGCTCGCGTGACCAGTCGCAGGAGGCGCCGAGGCGCTTGAGCTGATTGAAGATCAGGCCGCCCGATTCTTCCTTCCACTCCCAGACTTTATCAATGAAAGCCTCGCGACCCATCTCGCGACGGCCGGGAAGCTTTTCGGCAGCCAGCTTGCGCTCGACGACCATCTGGGTGGCGATCCCGGCATGGTCCATGCCCGGCTGCCACAACACGTCCTTGCCGCGCATGCGCTCGAAGCGGACCATGATGTCCTGCAACGTGTTGTTGAGCGCATGGCCCATATGCAGCGAACCGGTAACGTTCGGCGGCGGGATCACGATGGTGAAGGTTTCCGCACCCGGCTTGGCATTGGCGCCGGCGCGGAAAGCATCCGCATCGTCCCAGGCTTTTGCGATCTTCGGTTCGACGGCGGCGGAATCGTAGGTCTTTTCGAGCATTTCCTGACCCGTTTTTTATTTATGAATGAGATGCAGGGTTGTTAAAGATGTGGGGGGTGGCAAGTCAATAAAAAAGCCGCCCCGTGTCCGGAGCGGCCATATGCAATGACACAAGCGGCGCAATGACGGCGCGCTAAAGCACGTCGCGATATTTCAGATTCGCTTGCCGTGCTTTAGTTCCTTGTGTTGGCGCATGTCTTTATCCCGAAACCGGCAACCACTTTCGGGAGACATGCTATAGCCTGTCCGCTCGCCGGCGCAGCCTATCGGCGAGGTCCGCGCGCCACCCGCTCGATCTCTTCGCGCACGAGGCGTTCGACCAGCGTCGGCAGATTATCGTCCAGCCATTCCTGCAGCATCGGGCGCAGCATGTCCTGAGCCATCTCTTCCACCGAACGACGCTCCAGGCCATCAAAGACATCGGCGAGTTCGCCGAAGGATTTGGCAACCTGCGCACCGGCAGATTCGGACAGCAGGCCGGCCATGGCGGCAATCGACGTTCCTGCCTGCGGGGTTTCCGGCTTGATCTCCTCAGGGGCCGGATCATACGCAGTTTCGACAGGTTCCAGCGTTACAGCCGCCGACAGAGCTGCATCCTCAACGGAAACGGCACGTAGCGGCTGCGGCGCCTGCTCGTCATCACTGCGCGAGGCCTCGATTGCGACCGGAGCGGCCGGCTGAACGGTTGGGCCATCGGCAAACGAGGGACGCAGTTCCGGGAGATGCAGAGGAATGACCGGCGCGGAAGGCTCTTTGAACGTGGTCTGTGCCAGCGGTTCGGCGGCAGCCGAAGCGGTATCGCGCACCAGATCCGATCCGCCATTGGCGCGGGCCACCGCCATATCCTGGTGGCGTGCGGAGGCTGCGCGAACCCGGGCTGCGACATCGGCAAGCGACAGGGAGCGTTCTGCAATCGCCGGCGCGGCAACAGGCTCCGATCTGACGGGAAATTCCGGCTGGCGCGGCAGGCCGGCATCATTGGCGGCGAGATCAGGCACGAAAGCACCCGGCTCATCAAAGCTGTCGATGTCGTCGTCATCGAATGAAGACGATGTATCGTTCAGGTCAGCCGCGTCCGAACCGGGATCATTGCTTTCGATGATCCGACGGATCGAAGCCAATATCTCCTCCATGGAGGGTTCACGCGCTACATTTGGCTGAGCCATTTCATCCTCGCAGTTGCCGAGTGCCGCCGC
The DNA here is from genome assembly GCA_900466875.1 of Hyphomicrobiales bacterium. GTDB lineage: Bacteria > Pseudomonadota > Alphaproteobacteria > Rhizobiales > Rhizobiaceae > Neorhizobium. Next base: position 61,598 of record UBNQ01000006.1, read on the forward strand.
TTATCCGACGGTGGTAAACTTGCGGCTAGTGTAAGGGCTTGGCGACAAGACACAATGTGACCGGCTTGCGCAAAGGCGGCGATACACAGCTTTTGCACAGCCATTGAGTCCTCTTCGCAACAGCTGCCGACGGGCAAAAACGAAAAAGGGGCGCCAAGCGCCCCTCACCCGACGGTCCGTCAGAGCAGTGTCAGAACACGAATTCCTTGACCTTGGAAAAGCCGGGCAGCGGCTTCACCGAAAGATTGAAACGCGAGCTTTCGGAAATCGCACCATGTTCCTTGAGCAGTATCTTGGCTTGCGCAGCATTGCCGTAACCGATCACGGCGACAAGCCGCCCGCCTTCCGCCAGCTGATCGAGAAGCGGCGCCGGCACCTCTTCCACCGCACCATTGACGAAAATGAGATCGTAGGGCGCGTCAGCCGCATAGCCCTTTGTGAGATCGCCGGTCACCACAGTCGCGTTGCGACAGTCGAGGGCTTTCAGATTGACGGTGGCCTGTTCAGCCAGCGCCGGGTCACTTTCGAGCGCGGTCACCGAACCCGCCAGCCGCGACAAAAGCGCTGCCACGTAGCCGGTTCCGGTGCCGACATCCAGAACCCGTTCGTCGCTGGTGATCTCGGCAGCTTGGAGCTGCTTGGCCAAGGGGGAGGCTTCCATGAGGTAGCGGCCCGGCGCCAGTTCGATATCGGCATCGAGATAGGCCAAAAGCTTTGACTTTTCAGGTACAAAAGCCTCGCGCGGCACCGCGAAAAACGCGCGCAGAACGGAGTGTGACGTTACATCTGTGGTCCGGATCTGGTTTTCCACCATCTTTATCCGGGCGGCTTCGAAATCTATCATATCCTGCCCCTCGCATCCTGTCTGTCGACCGTATTACTGGCGCAGGCCAATCGTTTCAAGACGGCGCGTGGCGGGTCGGTAAAAAACCTGCCTATCCGCCTCCTCCCCTTAATAGGGTAAAGAAGGGATTACGATACGGAGCGGATACCCGCCCGGTCCGATATCAGGAATGCGCCCGCAACGGATTGTTGAGCTTTTTCGCCAGCATGTAATCCTGCCCGTAGGAGGAGCGCATGTTGCTGGCCTCGTCGGATTTTGCCTGGTTTGAAATGGCGGCTGCGAACAAGCCGTCCGGATAGGTGCCTGTTCCTTCAGCGTCGGCAACAGACGGGCGAAACGCATTGACGAATTTGGTGAGCACGGATCCGATCCTCCATTCAGGGCATTGACGGCCTTAAAAGCGCGAAGCACGCCTTCGGTTCCAGGCTGTCGCAAAGAAGTTAAAAATTAACCATGTTGCGTGGCGAGACTGAGGTGGCTGCATGAAATTTCTGCGACACCGGATGCGACAAGAAAAATATGCGCATCGGCCCTCAAGGCGCTTGCGCGACAATTCGATTCGTTCTAAACGCCCCACCACACACCGCAAACTACTGCATGGATGGCCTCGTGGCGGAGTGGTGACGCAGAGGACTGCAAATCCTCGTACCCCGGTTCAATTCCGGGCGAGGCCTCCAATCCCTTTCAGACAGAACTATAAACATACAGAAACACTGAATAGTTTCTCAGGTGTGGCGATATGGGTTGCAAACGTTCTGCCGGATGAACCCCAGGCGTTTCGCTTCGAGCACTCCGCCTGACTTAACCCAATATTTACACTCTCCATTCGGCCATTTTTAAAGCACCGTCATTATTCATGTCGGAAGCGGCGATGTTGCCGCAACGTCCTTTATTTTAGAAGGATCGCCATGACGGCGATGATCGACATGAAACTCACTTTTTCAGACGCCTTCGCGGCGTTCGCGACCATCATCTCGCTTTCTGCCATACTCTATGTTCTGCACATGGTGCTGGCGCTCTTCTAAAGCGTGTCGCGATCCTTCGGATTCGCTCCAAACGCTTTAGATTTTTAATTTATCGCATGTCTTTTGCGCAAACCTCTGCACGGTTTTGCGCGCCATGCTTTATATGACATTCCAGCGACACTCGTCCCGCCAATCGAGATAGCGGCCAAAAGCCGCCTTTCCCAAACCAATCGACGCCAGTCCAGACCCGCACAGAAGCAGGGAGCCAGGCGCACGCCTTGCGCGCCGCTCCCTGACGCGCGTCCTCTCCTAACGCTTTCACCTGCATGGCTCAAAGCCCATGCGGCGTTTTGGCGTGCAGCATTTTTTGCATCAACTGGGCGTTGGTGATACCATCTGCTCATACTGGGTGGGAGAAGGCACCCGGTATCGAATGCAGCAGGAGGAGACTGGCATGCATTACTTCGAATTTTTCACATCCATCAATCCGATTGTCCTGGGCGTTTTGGCTGCGGTCGTCGTTTGCGGCCTATACGACCATTGGCTGGAGACGCACCAGAAGTAGCAAACCTGTCGAAACGCACCGCGTCAGACCCTGATTTTCCCGCCAGAGTGGGAGCTGCGACTTTGCTTGACGGGTTGTTGCTGCTATCCATTGCCACCCCTGTGGCGGCAATGGAGCATTGTTTTGCACGCGAACTTCGACTTTCAGGATACCAGCACATCCCTCAGTGAAACTCTTCGCAATCTGATCAGCGGCATTGAGGGGCCGACCGTATCGCTGCGAGACCTGATGGAGAAGATCGGCGAACAGGGATTGCTGCTCGTGTGTGCGATCGCTGCCCTGCCATTTCTCATTCCGGTATCGATTCCCGGTGTCAGCACCGTCTTTGGCGCCGCGATCATCCTGATCAGCATCTCGATCACGCTGAACCGGATGCCATGGCTGCCGAGCAAGATCCTGGATCGCCAACTCGATACGCAAAAACTTCTTCCCGCACTGGGAAAAGGTGCCAATATCGTGTCGCGCCTCGACCGCTTCCTCAAGCCGCGCCTGCGCGGGCTGACGACCGGCGCTACGGTCAACCGGCTGAACGGACTTGCAATCACGCTTGCCGGCGTGCTGCTGATGTTTCCATTGGGCCTTATCCCCTTTTCGAACACGCTTCCCGGCATCGCCATTCTCCTACTTTCGGCAGGCATATTGCAACGGGATGGCGCAGTCGTTCTGGCAGGTCACTTCTTCAACGTGATCACCATCGTCTATTTCGGCGTTCTCGCCTATGCAGCCTTTAGCGCTGGCCAGGGCCTCGCCACCTTCTTCAGCTGATCAAACCGGCCGATCCCGGCCGCGAGGGAACAATCCCGGCATGGCGCGGCTGTGTCGGGATTTATTGCAGGTTCAATCTCAGCTGAATCCCCTTAGGGATATTCGGCTTTCGCAACGAGGCGATCTGTACCCGCTCGTAAACTTCCCTGCGCTGTTTGTCGTGACGCTCCCGCAAGGCCCGGGATGCGGCGGCAACGGCAAGAGCACGTTCTGCGACTTCTTCGGCACGATTCATCTGCACCTCCATCTTGTTCACTATATGTTCCATATTTCCTGTCGCAAGTCAAGACGGCTGCAACAGATGTGGAAAGATGACTGCAATGCGTGATGGATAGTGCCATTGCGGCATTCTAGCGAAGAAAGATTCCGCTGCTCTCGCAATCAGCCGCCCTCCAAGAGAAGACGCTCGGCACAGACAGAAGCTCCGAGGTTATAAAGCGCGTAGCGATCTTCAAATCCGCCTGTCGCGCTTCAGCTTCCTGTTTCCATGCATGTCTTTATCCCGAAACCGCGACCGTCTTCGGGAGACATGTTGCAAAACCCGTCCCGGACAGACCAAGCAGGCCGGTGTCATGCCAGATACATAAGGTCAGGCTAGGAGAAATAAAAAAGCCCCGTTTTCCGGATGATCCGTGAAAACGAGGCTTCTTTGAATTTGGCTCCCCGGGCCGGATTCGAACCGGCGACCTGTCGATTAACAGTCGAATGCTCTACCGCTGAGCTACCAGGGAACACCGCGTCGCGGCGTGTGCGGCGGGTAATACGCATGCTTTTCCGATTTGCCAAGCGCTTTTTTATAAAAAAAACCAACTTCCTTGTTTAATCCCCAATTCCTCCCCATCTCGCAGCCGGATATCGTGTATTTTCAAAGGGATTTTTGACTGGATGGTCTCGGCACCGCACAAACGACATTTCGGCATAGACCCTCGCACCGGCAAACTGGTGCTCGGCACATGGCACATTCCGATGCCGAGATCGCGCGCCGGTCGCATCGGCCTTGGATCCGCCCTGATGGTGGGCGGTACGCTCGGATTTCTTCCGGTTCTCGGCTTCTGGATGCTGCCGCTCGGTTTCGTCGTCCTGTCGAACGACATATCCTTTATACGACGCAGGCGCCGCCGCATGGTGATCTGGTGGATGCGCCGCAAGCGTCGCCCGAACGCCAAATCGGGTACGACATCGGATACCTGACGGATAATGGGCGACAGCGGCACGCTCTCGAATATCCACAGGGAGAAAACGCGGTTTCTACTTAAATTCATAAATGCGGCAACTTGGCCCAGCAAACACAGCCTAAACGAGAAAATATTCGTAGCGGCAACGGAACCCGCGGTGTACGCTCCTCATTATTCGGGGCTGAGCACTGGGAGGATCGTTCATGCCGCATAGTAATTGGCAAAAGCCGGTTCAGATCGCATTCGGAAATCACGGCATCGAGATGGTCAGCAGCCCATCCGAGGCATTGCTGGTGCTTACCGATCGCTGGCCGGATCTGCGCGGACCGCAATTCGTCAAGGCAAGGAGTTGCTGCCGCGCAGCGCTCGACGGGCGCCGCACGCCCGAAGAAGCCCGGCAACAGTTTGAGAACGCCGTGAGCGAAGCACAGCTCCACGTAAATTGAGGTAAGGCGCCTCACCTTTTCCAAACTGCGTTGCGGTCGCCCCCTGGACGGCCGCAAATTGCTGTGTCTGAAATCCAGCCTCTGTATCCAACCAAAGCGCGTCGCGATTTTTCAGGTTCGCCCATAACGCTTAGTTTTTTGTTCTATCGCATGTCTCTTTCGCAAAACCGCTGCACAGTTTTGCGCGGCATGCTTTAGACGCCCAATATGTCACCCAGAATCCGGAAGGTCGGGCCGCTCAGCGTGATGGGCGCCAGCAGGACGGAAAAGCACAGGCACGGCCGATCAGAACCGGCCACGGGGCGATGCAGGATAGTCTCGTCAGCGACAGAGACGTCGCCTTCCGAAAATTCTCCTCTTTGGTCGTGAAACTGCCCCTGCAAGACAAGCGTAAGTTCGAGACCGCGATGATGGTGGTGCGGCAGAGCCCTACCGGGTCTTGCCCATAGAAGGCTTGCTTCCATCCCCGACGACTTTTCGATCACGTGCTGCTTGAGACCGGGCAGTTTGGTTTTCCACGGCACATCATCGAGATTTCGCCCTGCATAGGAACGCAAGAAGTGCGGCAGCGAATCGCCATGATCGGCCATCAAAGGCGGCAATTCGATTTCCGGAGGGGAGTCCAGGATAGCCTTTAATCGATCCGCGGACGACGAGAGCTGGTTCGGCTGGGTGTCATCGAGGGTCTGCCCCGCAAAGACATCCAGCAGGCCGGCCAGCCGACCCGATGCCGGTTGCATCTCCAGATGAGAGCCCACGAGTATATGCGCCGGCTCCGGCAGGCAGCCGGCGACGTAGTGAGCAACAAGCAGATCAAGCCGTTCGAGGTTCAGCAACATGTCTGTTGTCAAATCTAGAGGGGTATCGACACAACGTAAAGATGGTAGATTTCGGGGGTTCGTCTATTTGGATCACAAAATCGCGCGCATGTCTCATTGCTCATACAATCGAAAACACGCAGCGCCTTCTTTCCATACCGCGACACAGCAGAGCTTTTCCCATAGTCCTATGGACCAGGAACGGATTTTCTTGCGCTGGAGTGCTTGTCCGTGGAAAAGACGCTGACTAAATCAGCCAAAAAAGGCGAGTGATCATGGTTTCCTATCCCAACGTCATCGACATCATCGGCAATACCCCGCTCATCCGGCTGAAGGATGCGTCGGAGAAGACCGGTTGCGAAATTTTAGGCAAGGCGGAATTTCTCAACCCCGGCCAATCGGTGAAGGACAGGGCCGCCCTGTTCATCATTCGCGATGCAGAGCGCAAAGGGCTTCTGAAACCCGGCGGCGTGATCGTCGAGGGGACAGCCGGCAATACCGGGATAGGCCTGACGCTGGTCGCCAAGGCGCTCGGATACAGGACTGTGATCGTCATTCCCGAGACCCAGAGCCAGGAGAAGAAAGACGCGCTGAAACTTCTCGGCGCCGAACTGGTCGAGGTTCCGGCAGTTCCCTACAAGAACCCCAACAACTACGTGAAGGTGTCCGGCCGGCTTGCCGAGCAACTGGCGAAGACGGAACCTGCAGGTGCAATCTGGGCAAACCAGTTCGACAATGTCGCCAACAGGCAGGCCCATATCGAGACCACAGCGCCGGAAATCTGGGAACAGACCGGCGGCAAGGTCGACGGCTTCATCTGCTCGGTCGGCTCCGGCGGTACGCTGGTCGGCACGGCCATGGGCCTGAAGGCGAAGAATGCCGGCGTCAAAATCGGCATTGCCGACCCGGATGGTGCAGCACTCTACGAATATTACTCCCATGGCGAGCTGAAATCGGAAGGCAATTCGATCACAGAGGGTATCGGCCAGGGGCGGATTACCGCCAATCTCGAAAGTTTCACCCCGGACTTTTCCTATCGGATTTCCGACGCGGAGGCCCTGCCCTATATTTTCGATCTTGTGGAGACGGAAGGCCTTTGCCTCGGCGGATCCTCCGGCATCAATATCGCTGGCGCGGTCCGTCTGGCCAAGGATCTGGGGCCGGGCCACACGATCGTCACCGTGCTTTGCGACTACGGCAATCGCTATCAGTCGAAACTGTTCAATCCCGACTTCCTGAAGTCAAAGGGCCTGCCGATCCCCCCGTGGCTGACGCAGAAGCGGCACATCCCGGTGCCTTTCGAGACCGTCTGACATAGTATCCGAGAGCATCCCATGCCTTCCCAGCTGCTTTACCGCGACGACTTCTATCTGACCACGACAGAGGCCGTCGTGACTGCCGTGCATGAGGATGGTGGGATCGAGTTCGATCGCACCTGTTTTTATGCGACCTCCGGCGGCCAGCCGGGCGATACCGGTTTTCTCGACAGAGCCGACGGGAGCCGTATCCTGCTTGGGCAGACAAGGCATGGCGCGACCAAGGACATCGTCCTTCACGTTCCGCGTGAAGGACAGGCGCAGCCTTTGGTCGGCGAGACGGTGAGGCTTTCGATCGACTGGCCGCGCCGCTTCAATCTGATGCGGATGCACACCGCCTGCCATCTGCTTTCGGTCGTCTGCCAGTATCCGATCACAGGAGCTGCTGTCGGCGAAGACGAATCGCGCGTCGATTTCGACATGACCGACACGATCGACAAGGATGACGTGACCGCAAGGCTCATGGAACTCGTCAATGCGGACCATCCGGTCTATCTGCAATGGATCACCGACGAGGAGCTTGCGGCCAATCCGGGCATCGTGAAGTCGAAAAATGTCCGTCCACCGGTCGGCCTGGGACGCGTCAGCTTGGTCTGCATCGGCAAGAATTCCAGCGTTGACAGCCAGCCCTGCGGCGGAACACATGTCGCGAGAACATCCGAGATCGGGGCGATCCACATCGCCAAGATCGAGAAGAAGGGCAAGGAGAATCGTCGATTCCGAATCCGGTTCGGCGAGCCCGAGGCACAGGCCTGAACGGCCTTGAGGGAGACATGAGATGAGCGACGCGATTGAGGGCCAGACGAGCCGATTCGTGGTTTCGTCCGACTGGCTGGCGAAGGAACTGGGCGCGCCTGACCTGAAGGTCATCGATGCCTCCTTCTATCTGCCGGCTCAGGGCCGCGACGCCGAGGCCGAATATCGTTCCGGCCATATTCCCGGCGCCATCCGCTTCGATCACGACAAGATCGCCAATCACTCGACCGGGCTTCCACACATGGTCCCTGCCCCGGAGGTCTTTGCCGAGGCTGTCGGCAGGATGGGGATCAGCGAAACCGACCGTATCGTCGTTTATGACGGTCCCGGCATTTTTTCCGCGCCGCGCGGCTGGTGGCTGTTCCGGATCATGGGGGCGCAAAACGTCTTCGTGCTCGATGGCGGCCTCGACGGCTGGAAGGCCGAGGGGCGGCCTCTGGAGACCGAGGTTCCCCCGCCCCAAGTGAGCACGTTCAAGACGGATCTGCGTCTCGACAAGGTGATCGATTTCCGCGAAATGCTGTCGATCGTCGTCGATGGCAGCCGCCAGATCGCCGATGCGCGCAGCGCCGGCCGGTTTGCGGCAACGGAGCTCGAGACCCGTCCGGGCCTGCGTTCTGGCCATATGCCGGGCGCCCACAGCCTTCCCTCCGGCACGTTTTCGCTCAACGGCAAGCTGCGCAGCCTGCCGGAACTGCGCCAGGCGATCGAGAATGCCGGGATCGATTTCGGTCAGCCGGTCGTTACCACCTGCGGATCCGGCATTACCGCCGCGATCATCACGCTGGCGCTCGAATCGCTCGGGCACGAGGACAATGCGCTTTATGATGGGTCCTGGACCGAGTGGGGTGGACGCGAGGACGCCCCGGTCGTGGCCGGACCGGCAGATGCGCGATAGGCGGAAACAATTTTTATGGCGAAGAAACCCCTCCCGCTGAAGCTGCGCGTCACCCGGCTCGAAATGACGGCGGCACCGCGCAACAGCCTTCCCGTGCCGGTCAATGTCCAGACGGCGATCATGCGCACGCAGGAAATCCCGCTGCATTTCTATCGCTATCTCTATCGACAGGTGGGCAAGCGCTGGCACTGGTATGAACGCCTTCGGCTGAGCGACGAAGAGCTTGGCGCGATCCTCCACAGCCCGCAGGTTTCCATCTGCGTGCTTTACGTCGATGGCGCGCCCGCGGGTTTCTTCGAGTTCGCCAAACAGGCTGACGACGTGGTCGAGCTTTCCTATTTCGGTCTGTTCGAACGGGCAATCGGACTTGGCATCGGCAAGTGGTTTCTGCTGCAGGCGCTTTATGCGGCCTGGCAGGACAATCCGTCGAAGGTCGTCGTCACCACCAACACACTCGATCATCCCCGCGCAATCCAGCTCTACCAGATGATGGGGTTCTCGCCGGTCAGCACCAGCGACGGGCTGGTCCTGCCGATGACCGACGCCGAGCTTCTGAAGGCGCTTGACGGATAGGGGCAAAGACTGCCGGCAAGAAACGGGTGGCGACATCGCCGGATCACCGTCATCACAGGGCTTTTCCAGTTTCAGGAGATACCCATGTCGACGATCCGATTTCATGCCATGCCGACGGAACATGCCGAAAGCCTCTGGAACGGCGGTGACGATGCCTATGGAAGCCGGCCTGAAACGATGGTTTCCGATGGTCCCGGCCATCCGTGCCGTCACTGCCTGCAGAATATAGACGCGGGGCAAAAGCTGCTGGTGCTCGCCTATCGCCCCTTCCCGTCGCTGCAGCCCTATGCCGAGACTGGGCCTATCTTTCTGCACGCCACGCCCTGCCCGCGTTATGTCTGCGACGAGGCCTTGCCGCCGGTGCTTTCCAGTTCGGACTATATCGTTCGCGGTTATGGTTTCGACGACCGGATCGTCTATGGCTCCGGCGCGGTGACGCCGACCGACGATATTCCGGAACGGGCGAGAAACCTGTTTGAGCGAGACGACATCGCCTATGTGCATGTGCGCTCGGCGCGCAACAATTGCTATCAGTGCCGGATCGACAGGGCCTGAGATCGTCACGGATGCAGTACTCTTGGTTCGAATGAAACGATGCGGCACGAATTCAAGAACAGAGTCCTCCCTTGGTGCCTGAGCGGTTTTTTTCCTCGGGTGATCCTCGGGTTAAACCCGAGGACGAGGACGGCCGGGACACGTCGGGTGCCTCGAATTGAATTTTTATAAATGACACTCGGCGTGTCCCGTTCGGTGTGTTTTTCCGCGCAACTCCGGTCCGTCTGCGGCGGCCGGTCTTCCATCCTTTCGGACTGCCGGCCGGTATGTGTGCGACACACGCACGCCCTTTGTCAGGGGGCAGACCATTTTCTGCGCAGCCCCGGATGATCCGCCTGCATAAGGGCGGCTCACCCGGTCACCGGTCCCACCTCGCCGGTTATGCGGACCGGTGTAGCCGAAGCGGAACGGGGTGATTGTAGGCACGGATTTTGAGGGCGGGGATGAAGATTATTTCAAGTGATTGGAATTGTTGGGGCGGAGGATGATTTCATCCCCGCTTGGGGTCGCGCTGGTGGAGGCGTCTGCCCCTCATCCGCCTGCGTCCTGCGGACCCTTCTCCCCGTTTTTGACGGGGAGAAGGACGCAAGTCGCGCCGTCTCTGCCTCTCGCTGACGTTGAGCGTGGCAAGTCCCCTCTCCCCGTCATTACGGGGAGAGGTGGAGCGCAGCTAGCTGCGCTCTGGGTGAGGGGCAAAGACTTCAGCTCAACCCGCCGCCACCTGCATCCTTGTTTGCATCACCATCGAGATCCTCGGCCACCTGCAGAAGCAGCTTGACGAGATCGCCGGCCTTTTTTTCATCCGTCGCCAGTTTGGCGGCGATGACTTCGCGCAGGTTCAGCAGTGCCGCGTCGACGCTGCGTGGCAGGTCCGGACCTCTTTCCCGGCGCTGGTGGTGTTCGTTACGTTCCTGACGCTGCTTGATGCGTTCGGCAAATTCGGTCAACCTGCCCAGAATGGTGGAGGCAAAGCTGCGGTTTTCTTCGAGATGCGCCCGGCCCTCTTCGGTGATCGCGTAACGTTTCTTGTTGCCATCGGCCTCGGAGACCACATAGCCGGCCTCTTCCAGATAGGTCAGGGTCGGGTAGATGACGCCCGGGCTCGGGGCATAAAAGCCGTAGGTCATGTCCTCGATATGCTTGATGATCTCGTAGCCATGGCGCGGCTCCTTCTCGATCAGCGCCAGGACGAGAAGGCGAAGATCGCCCTGCATCAGGAACCGGCCGATACGGCCATCGCCCTCATCGCCAAAACCGTGGCCACCACCCGGCCCCCCTGGACCACCTCGCCCTCCGCGGCCCGGACCGCCAAAACCACGGCCGAATGGTCCGCCACGCGCGGCAAAGATTTCCTCAAAAGCCTTTCGGCCTCCACGTTCGCCGCATCCATGGCGGCCATCAAACCTGTGTCCAAACATTTCTGTCTCCTTAGACTATCTTTCGATATATCTAAAGATAGTCAAAACGAAACCTTACGCAAGAACTAAGATATATCTAAATAATATCTAATTGATTTTACGCGCAAAAAAACGCCGGGTGACATGCACCCGACGTCCAGAGTGATGAAAGCGACTGGATCAGGCGACGTTCAGCAGGCTTTCAGGGGCGAAAGCTTCGTAACCAAGTGCGTCGGCAACGGCCGCGTTGGTGACCCTGCCCTTGTGCACGTTCAGTCCGTTGCGCAGATGCCGGTCCTCGGCAATGGCGCGCAGGCCGCGATCGGCAAGCGCCAGACCATGTTGGAGCGTGGCATTGTTGAGCGCATGGGCGGAGGTTACGGGAACGGCACCGGGCATGTTGGCGACGCAATAATGGACGATGCCGTCGACCTCGTAGGTCGGGTCTGAATGGGTCGTGGCATGCGATGTCTCGAAGCAACCGCCCTGATCGATCGCAACATCGACCATGACGGCCCCCTGCTTCATCCCGGTCAGCATTTCGCGGGTGACGAGTTTTGGCGCTGCGGCGCCCGGAATGAGGACTGCGCCGATGACGAGATCGGCAGAGAACGTCTCCTCCTCCAGCGCATCGATCGTCGAATAACGGGTGTGGACACGGCCGCCGAAAAGATCATCCAGCTGACGCAGTCGCGGCAGCGACCGGTCGAGGATCGTCACATCGGCCCCGAGGCCTGCCGCCATGCGGGCCGCATGAAGGCCGACCACGCCACCACCGATGACCGTGACCTTGGCCGGCAATACGCCCGGCACGCCGCCGAGCAGGATTCCGCGACCGCCATTGGCCTTCTGCAGTGCCGTCGCACCGGCCTGAATGGCGAGCCTGCCGGCGACTTCCGACATGGGTGCCAGAAGCGGCAGGCCGCCACGCTCGTCGGTCACGGTTTCATAAGCGACACCGGTGACGCCGGAGGCAAGCAGGCCTATCGTCTGCTCCGGATCCGGCGCGAGATGAAGATAGGTGTAGAGGATCTGGCCGTCGCGCAACTGCGCCCATTCCGCCGGCTGCGGCTCCTTGACCTTCACCACCATGTCGGATTTTTCGAAAATCTCCTTTGCGGAACCGACGACCCTGGCGCCGGCCGCCTGATAGGCAGCGTCATCCGCGCCGATTCCGGCTCCGGCTTTCGTCTCGATAATGACGTCGTGACCGTGAGCTACATATTCACGCACGGCTCCCGGCGTGAGGCCGACACGATATTCATGGTTCTTGATTTCCTTCGGGCACCCGACACGCATGCAGCATTCCTCTCTTTTATATTGGCTATCGCCAGTTGATTTTTTACCGAGCGAGCACATCAGAAAAGCGACCGAATGTCCTTGCGAAGAGCGATTGCCGAAACGGCGATTTTCGGGGATTGTTGCGTGAAGCGTCCACTTTTCGAAAGAAATCCCGATGAGCAGCCTTGATGCCATAGATCGTGCGATCATGCGGGTTCTGCAGGAGCGTGGGCGGATTTCCAATGCGGACCTTGCCGAACTGGTTGGCCTGTCGGCTTCCGCCTGCTCGCGCCGCCTCGACATTCTGGAAAAGAACGGCACGATCAGCGGTTATCATGCGCGTCTTTCCAATGCCGCGCTCGACTACAAGATGATGGTGATCGTTCACATCTCGCTGTCGGGCCAGTTCGCCAAAACGCTGACGGAGTTCGAAGCGGCGGTGAAACTCTGTCCCAACGTGCTGGTCTGCTACCTGATGTCGGGGGAATACGACTACATCCTGCGCGTTGCGGCCAAGGACCTGGAGGATTACGAGCGCATTCACCGCGACTGGCTCTCGGCCCTGCCCCATGTGGTGAAGATCAATTCCAGTTTTGCGCTGCGCGAGATCATCGACAGGCCGAATGTCGGGCTGTGATCCGCCCCCCGATCGGCTCCATCAGAAGTAAAGCAGCCGTTACCTGATCCGCTAGAATTTTGTGACGCAAACTAAAGGCGTTTCAATTCATGCCAGATATGGTTCCTGTATAAGGACAGGAGGTATAAGGTTATGCCGGTCAACAATCTCAATATGAAGGTGCGCTCTGCCCCCCGGCGGAAGGCCCGCATCCCCGGAACAGTGAAATACTACGGACAATCCGTGAACGGCCGGGTTGTCGATATTTCCACGACAGGCCTGGCGCTCGATCTCAGCGCGCCGCTCAACGCTTCCGTCGGCAGCCCCGTCAGGATCGACAGCGAAGAACTGGGCGTGCTGGAAGGCATCGTCAAATGGAGCCATAACGGACGCGTCGGCATCCAGTTTCGCCCCAACACGAATGCGGCAGCCCAGGTTGCAGCCTATTTCCGTTTCTTCCACCAGGACATCAATCCCGTCCTGAGGCGATAGATCGCAGAGGCCTTAGCGGGCAAGTTGAACATCAAAATTGTAGGGCTGCGTCCCTTTCGCCCCCAGCGAGCGATTGAAGTCGTTCCAATAGCTACGATTGATATCGACGTCCAAGGTCACCTTGCCGTTTCCGCTGGCATATCCCTGATAGACCTTGCCCAGGTCAACTTGGGCCGGATTGGTATCCATGCCGCGAAACTCCAGAATTTTCGCGGTATTGGGCACCTCTATCGTTGCTGATGGAGCCGTAGCAAGTGGCTCAGTGGCAATGGGCTTTCCGTCCGCCCCCCAGAATGTCACGGTACATGTCTCGCAGCCCTTGCCGCCCACGAACTTTCCAACATCAAGATAGACTTCCGGTCCGCTGCCCGAAGACTGCGCGTAGGCTGAGGTAACAAATCCGAGGCTGCCTGAATATGCTATCTTGATCTGCTCAGGCGGGTTGCCCGCGTTATTGACTGAAGCAACGATGAATGCCGGTGCGCCTATGCCAAGCAGCAAAGCCTTTTGCACGCTTTGGTCTTCGTAGACGTAGGCGACAATTGCGCCGATGATGAAATAGACGACCATGGGGATTAACGCCACCAAGATGGCGATCCAGACATTCGGAGCCGTTCCCAACCAGAGCATCACCACTCCTTCGTTCCACGCCTCCACCTTGTCCACGAGCGTTGGTAGCACCCCACCGGCTCCTCCGATCAACGCGATCTTCCACATATCCACCCCCAAGGTTGCTGCCCGAAGAGTACGCTATCTTTAATTGTATTTTACTGCATTGCATTTTTTGGTTGTGATCGCGTGTACCCCTGTCATTTGAGTGATGCGCAGCCATGCGAATGGCTTTAGTGTCCTGCTGCAAATGAAGACGAGGGAGTTCTCATGTCATCCATAAATCCGCTTCTGACGCTGTCGCGCCGCTCGGTGATCGGCGGGATCGCGGCCTCCTCCGCGCTGGTCGCGCTGCATCCTTTCGCGGCCAGTGCACAGTCCAATCAGGCGCATCTGAGGATCATGGAAACGACGGATATCCATGTCCACGTTTTCCCTTACGACTATTACGCCGACAAGCCGAACGACACGCTGGGCCTCTCGCGCACCGCCTCGATCATCGACGCGATCCGTGCGGAAGCCGGAAACACGATGCTGATCGACAATGGCGACTTCCTGCAGGGCAACCCGCTCGGCGATTACATCGCCTATGAGCGCGGCATGAAGGAGGGCGACAAGCACCCGGTCATGAGCGCGATGAACGTGCTCGGTTACGATGTTGGGACGCTTGGAAACCACGAGTTCAACTATGGACTGGATTTTCTGGGCAAGGTTCTGGCCGGAGCCGGATTTCCCTATGTTTGTGCGAATCTTACCAAGGGCATGCTGGCATCCGATGCCAAAAAGGATGAACTGCTCTTCAAGCCCTATGTGATCATCGAAAAACAGATCCGCGACGGGTCCGGTGCCAGTTCACCGATCAAGGTCGGCTTTATCGGCTTCGTGCCTCCGCAGATCATGGTGTGGGATGCCAAGAACCTCGAGGGCAAGGCGCAGACCCGCGACATCGTCGATGCGGCAAAAGCCTGGGTGCCGCAGATGAAGGAGGAAGGCGCCGATATCGTGATCGCGCTGTCGCATTCCGGCATCGACGGTTCCGGCCAGAGCGAGCGGATGGAAAACGCCTCACTTTATCTCGCCGGCATCGAAGGCATCGATGCGATCTTTACCGGTCACCAGCATCTCGTCTTCCCCGGCCCGAAGGATTTTGACGGGATCGTCGGCGCCGATGCCAAGAAGGGCACGCTGATGGGCAAACCGGCGGTGATGGCCGGTTTCTGGGGCTCGCATATGGGCCTGATCGACCTGCTGCTGGAAAAGGATGGCAATGGGTGGAAGATCATCTCGTCCACGTCAGAGGCACGGCCGATCTATCATCGCGACGAGAACCGCAAGGTCGTTGCCGACGTGAAGGACAAGCCGGAGGTTCTGGCAGCTGCCAAGGCCGACCATGAGGCGACGCTTGCCTATGTGCGACGCGCAGTCGGCAAGACATCCGCGCCACTCTATTCCTATTTCGCGCTGGTTGCCGACGATCCGTCGGTGCAGATCGTTTCCAATGCGCAGACCTGGTATATCAGGCAGATGCTGAAGGACGGTCCCTACAAGGATTATCCGGTGCTCTCGGCGGCAGCACCGTTCAAGGCAGGCGGGCGCGGCGGTGCGGACTATTATACAGACGTGCCGACCGGCGACATCGCGATCAAGAATGTCGCCGACCTCTATCTCTATCCGAATACGGTTCAGGCGGTGCTGATCACCGGCGAGCAGGTGAAGAACTGGCTGGAAATGTCGGCCGGCATGTTCAACCAGATCAAGGCCGGCGAAAAGGATGCGGCGCTCATCAACGATGGGTTCCCGTCCTACAATTACGATGTCATCGACGGCGTGACCTACCGGATCGACCTGTCGCAGCCGGTGCGGTTCGACAAGGACGGCAAACTCGTCAATGCCGATGTCAACCGCATAACCGACTTGAAGTTCAACGGAAAACCGATTGATCTACTTCAGAAATTCATTGTCGTGACGAATAATTATCGCGCTGGCGGCGGGGGCAAGTTCCCGGAGATCGCGGCCGACAAGCTGATCTTCGTCGCACCGGATACCAATCGCGACGTGATCGTGCGCTATATCGTCGATCAGGGCACGATCAACCCGTCAGCCGATGACAACTGGTCGTTCAAGCCGCTGCCGGGAACGACGGCGATCTTCGAGAGCGGCCCGAAGGCGCGCGACTTTGTCGGCGAGATCAAGGGCGCAAAGATCGAGGATGCCGGTGACGGTGAAAACGGGTTTGCCAAGTTCCGGCTGGTCCTGTGAGAGCACTTTCGTCATTCTCGGGCTTGTCCCGAGGTCTGCCATAAGATGCCGTCGTAGATCCTCGGGACAAGCCCGGGGATGACTTCCTCTCTGTTCAACCATGCAGTTTTGTAATCCCCATGCCCACATTTTCTTTCCAGCAGATCGATGTCTTTTCCAGCCAGCCGATGCGCGGCAATCCGCTTGCGGTCGTCATCGGCGCGGATGCGCTCGACGACAAGCAGATGCAGTCCTTCGCCAACTGGACCAATCTGAGCGAAACCACCTTTCTCATGACGCCGACGACGTCGCAAGCGCATTACCGGGTACGGATTTTCACGCCGACGCAGGAACTGCCGTTTGCCGGGCATCCGACGCTCGGCAGTGCGCATGTGTGGCTGAGCCAGGCGGCGGATGGGCCCGAGGGCGAGATCGTGCAGGAATGCGGTGCCGGGCTGGTGCGCATTCGCCGCGATGGCGAAAGGCTGGCATTTGCCGCGCCGCCGCTTCTGCGCAGCGGTGCGGTGGAGCCTGCGCTGATCGACAGGATCGCCAGGGGGCTCGGCATTCCCACCGCAATGATCGAGGATGCGAACTGGATCGAGAACGGGCCGGACTGGATCGGCATTCGCCTGCCTTCGCGTGCCGATGTGCTGGCGGTCAGGCCGGATTACTCCATTCTTGCAGGCGCGCGGGTCGGACTGGTCGGCCGGTTCGATCCGCAGGTGGACGGTGAGGACGCGCAGTTCGAAGTGCGCGCCTTCACCCGCAACGGCTACGAAGACCCGGTGACGGGGAGCCTCAATGCCGGTCTGGCCCAGTGGCTGATCGGCTCCGGCATTGCGCCGGAACACTATGTCGCGGCGCAGGGAACCGTTCTTGGTCGCGCCGGGCGGGTGCATGTCGACAAGGTGGGCGACGATATCTGGATCGGCGGCGACGTCGCGACATGCATTTCCGGCAGCCTTACGCTGTAACGCTGTCAGGCGGGGCTTGAGATCTCCGGGCGTTTTCCGGCCGTTTCTGGTGGTTGGGGCTGGCGGCGGCTATTCGGCCGCCTCGGAATAGGCGGAGCGGCCTTTTTCGGCGTGAACCAAGGCCGTGAAATGCTCCTTGTTCGGGCAGGTCGAGAGCCGGCGGGCGAAGCTGTCGATCAGCCACTGGCCGGCCGGACCGGGCGGGCTTGCCATTCGGCGCAGTGCATAAAGCGGATATTCGCCCTGTTCATAAGCTTCGATGTCGAGGATGACGAGATTGCCGTCGCGCACGTCTTCGCGCACCAGCGATGCCGGCAGGCCGCCCCATCCAAGCCCGCCCTTGACGAGATGATGCTTGGTGGCGATGTCGCTGACCCGCCATATCTTGTAGGACAGAACGTTGAAATCGCGGCCGGCGGTGATGCCCGACGCGTCGGTCACGACCAATTGCGTCTCTTCGCGGACATCGGCAAGCGTCAGCGGCCGCCCGAGCTGGACAAGCGGATGATCCGCGGCAGCCACCGGCAGCAGGAAGGCATGGCCGATGCGCTCGGCGATGAGCGAATCGTCCTGCTTCAACAGCGCGCCGCCAATGCCGATATCCGCCTTGCCGTTCATGACGAGGTTCATCACCATGCCGAGTTCGCCGACATTCAGGTTGAGCGCGACGGTGGGAAACTCCGTGCGGAACTCCTTCAGCTCTGCAACAAGCGCATCGGCCGGAACCATGACGCTGATCGCCAGCGTGATCTCCGCCTCAAGCCCCTGCCTGATGCCCTTGGCGCGCGAGCGCATGACCTGCAGGTCGGCGACGATCCGGCGGGCATCGGCCAGCATCGCCCTGCCCGCTTCGGTCAGCTTCGGCTGGCGCGCGCCGCTACGCTCGAACAGCGTGACTTCGAGCTGCGCCTCGAGATTGCCGATCGTGTAACTGACGACCGATTGCGCCCGATTGAGCGATCGGGCCGCGGCCGAAAAGCTGCCCGTTTCTGCAACTGCGATGAAGACCTGCAACTGGTCGAGGGTCGGATTGGCGTCCATGTGAGCTATCCAGATATTCGATAATAACCTTCGATATTATCCCAGTTTTATCGATAGCGGTCCACCCTTATTTCAGCATGGAAGCGAGCCCTCCCATCTCTCGCGCAACAATGCGGTCGACAGACCCACCTCATAATCAAGGAATTGGTACCATGTCCTCCATCCTTCTGGTCACCTCGAGCCCACGCGGCGCAGACTCGCTCTCCACCAAGATCGCCAGCGAGTTTGTCGACAAGCTGAAGGCGCAAAATTCGGCCGCAACCGTCACTCATCGCGACCTGGGCAAAAACCCGATCGCCCACCTCGACACGGTCACGACCTCGGCCATCAAGAAGCAGCCTGCCGACCGTACCGCAGACGAGGCTGCTGCTGTTGTCGAGTCCGACAAGCTGACCGCCGAACTGCTCGATGCCGACACGGTCGTGCTGGCAACAGGCCTGATCAACTTCAACATCTACTCCTCGCTGAAGAGCTGGATCGACAACGTTGCACGCGCCGGCCTGACCTTCAGCTACACGGCAGAAGGTCCGCAGGGTCTTGCCACCGGCAAGAAGGTCTATGTCGTGCTTTCCGCCGCCGGCATCTATTCCGAAGGGCCGGCCATGGCGATGAACCATGCCGTTCCCTACCTCAAGACCGTTCTCGGCTTCATGGGCATGACCGATATTGAAGTGATCTATGTCGAAGGCACGGCTTTCGGTCCGGAAGCTTTCGAGAAGGCAATCGCGTCTGCTCAGGAACGGACCGAGCAGCTGGCGCTCGCCGCCTGATCGACTTTCGGAGTTTCAGAACTTTCCATAACGGCCGTGAACCCTGTCACGGCCGTTATTTTTTGCCTGGTAGAGCCGCTCATCCGCCCGGCTGAGAACGAGATCGAGCGTGCGGCCATCCTCGGGAGCGGTCGCAACGCCGACCGAAACCGTCAAGGGCGTGCCATCGGGGCGCGTTATATTGGCTGCAATATCCTGGCGAAGGCGTTCCGCCACTTCCAGAGCCTTGTCGTGATCGGTATCAGACATCAGGAGCACGAACTCCTCGCCGCCGAACCGGGACAGGTGATCGCTCGCCCGCGCGCTTCTGTTCAGACAGGCCGCCAGTTCTCTCAGCACGGTATCACCACGCTGATGCCCGAAACGGTCATTGACGTCCTTGAAATGATCGGCATCGACGATGACCATGCTGATCGACTGGCGCATTGCGAGGCTCTTTCGCACCAGTTCCGGCCCGTCCATCTCATAACGGCCCCTGTCGAACACGCCGGTCAGGCCATCGACACCCGCCTTTGCCAGCAGCGCCTGATATCGCTCGCGGAATGTGAGATCATGGAAAATGTCCTTGATCTGCCGGGAGGACACCGACCACTGATCATTCTGATCGATCTTCAGATAGACGGCAAAGAGGCCCGAGTAGATGAGCACGGCAGACAGCTTTGCGTACCAGCCGCCGAAAAAGACCGGTAGCGGCACACCAAGCAGAATGTGAAGTACCGAGAAGAACGCAACCTGGTCAAAGGTCAGGATGATGGCACCGCTGATTGCGAACCGCACGACGATATTTTCGATGAAACGTCCAAGCCGTTCGTAAAGCAGGATGATCGCAATCGCATCGATGTAAAGTATCGTCGTGCCCCAGACCATGAGCCAGCCCATCTCATCGAGAAAGCCCATATCCGCCACGCGGCCGCCAGGCAGTGACACGGCTGCGTGCAGTTGCAGGATCTGGGCGATGCCGACGGTGAGGAGATTGCCGAGAAACAGGCCGTAGATAGGCTGACGCACCGTGGCGGCATCCTCCTTGATGTACAGCATCAGGATCATCATCAGCTTGCCGGCGAAAAAGATGGAGGATCCGGGCGACACGGTTCCGAACGGCAACTGGACATAAAAGACCGCCGCCAGATAGGTTTCCATAAAATGCATGACGCCGAGTGCGGCCAGGAACACTCCCAGCCCGAGCGGACGCCGGAAATGCAGGAACGCCGTCATGACGGAGAAATAGACGACCGCTTCAACCAGAAACAGGCCGAGATTAAGCCATTGCATGGGCGCTCCTTGCGCCATTGAGAATAGACTCTTTTAGGATCGCCTCAGTTAAGTTTTCCTCAAGTCCCGTACGATCTTGTGGAAGTTAGCCAACGAGACAGCCGTTTGGATTTCCCTGAAAATCGATGTCGCGAATTTCCGGCGACCTGCGCGGCATGTGTTTCAGCTGAACAGCGATCGCAGGATCGATCTGCCGAAGGATATCGGACATTTTTGCGGGACGACCGAGAAGATATCCCTGCAGTTCATGGCAGCCTGCATGCGCGAGGAAAAGCGCTTCCTCTGGAGTCTCCACGCCTTCGGCAACGACCTTCATGCCGAGTCCCGTGCCGAGATCAATGATGGTCCGCACGATCATGCGAGCGTTTTCAGCAAGCCCGAGATTGGCAACGAAGCTGCGGTCTATCTTGAGGGTGTCGAACGGATAGCGGCTGAGGTAGCTGAGCGAGGAATAGCCGGTGCCGAAATCGTCGAGCGCGATGGTAAAGCCCATCCGTTTCAGCTCGCCGAGGATGTGAACCGCACGCTTGTCATCGTCGATCAACACGCTCTCGGTGATCTCCAGTTCGATGCGGCGTGGATCGGCGCCGGTTCGCTGCAACAGGCCGGCGAGGTTGGCGACAAAATCTCCATGGCGGAACTGAAGCGGGCTGACGTTGACACTGATGTGCCCCTCGATGAGGTCGAGCTGCCTCACCGCCTCGACCAACACCCACTCTCCAAGCTGGATGATCTTGCCTGACGCTTCGGCCACCGGAATGAAATCCGCCGGACTGACCATGCCTTTCGTCGGATGGCTCCAGCGCAACAAGGCCTCGTAGCCGCTGATCGAGGTGTCGATGACGTTGACGCGGGGCTGAAGATAGAGCTCGAACTGCCCCTGCTGCAACGCGATTTCCAGATCACCTTCAAGCGCACGGCGCTTTTCGATCAGATCGTTCATGCCGCAACGGAACAGGCGGAAGGCGTTTCGACCGGAACTCTTGGCGTGATGAAGCGCGATGTCGGCGCAACCGACCAACGCATCCTTATCGGCGCTGTGCTGAGGGTATCGCGCAGCGCCGATGCTGAGCGTGACATTGACCTGCTCGCCGCGGCGGATATCGATCGGCGCAGCCATGGCCACGAGCACACGCCTGCTGAATGCTTCCAGATCCTGTTCCGTCGATACGCCGCCTAGAATGGCAGCAAATTCATCGCCTCCGAGTCGCGCAACAATGTCCTGGGGACCAACTGCCGCCATCAATCTGGCAGCAACTTCCCGGATCACCGTATCGCCGGCCTGGTGTCCGTGGATGTCGTTGATATCCTTGAAGCGATCGAGATCGATCATCGCAACGCCGAAGGCATGGCCGTCGCCAGTATGTGCCATGATCTCGTTAAGGCTTTCGGTGAACAGGACACGATTGGGCAGACCGGTCAGCGGATCGTGCAGCGCGAGATAACGAATGCGCTTCTCTGCGTCTTTTCTCTCCCTCAGATCGACGAAGCAGCCGACACGCGCTTTCTCACCGTGGAAAGTGATATCGCGGCCGCGCGCGGCGACCGGCACGAGAACGCCATCCGGCAAGGCGATCGAAATCTCATGGCGGGCATCATCGTTGAGCTTGATGATCTCGGAAACGCGGATCGCCTCGCCGTCCCGCAGGAAATCGAAGATGGAGCGGCCAATCAGTTCCTGAAGCGGGCGCCCAACGAGTTTGGCAAGTTCCTCGTTGCCATCGACCACGATGCCGTTGCGGTGGATCATGATCGCCTCGAATGTCGCCTTGGCCAAAGCAGCTACGCGCTCGGCTTCGTCATACTGGCGCGACCATTCGGCAATCACCTCTTCACGATCAGCCTCGACGTCCTCCGCCTTGCGGATGATCATGATGCGATCGAGAATCCGGAAGAGGATATAGCTTGCGCCGAACGCCCAATAGAAGTTGATTCCGACGCCGACGACCTGGACCCATAGCTGCTCCAGCCGCCCGCCAGCAGGCAGATGCGCAAGCGGGGCAAGGAGCGGCAACAACAGGGCACCGGCCGAGCCGGCAAAGGCATGGATGCCTATCGTGCTCATCGGATCATCGATCTTAAGCACGCGCAAGACGAAAAGGTTGCCGCCAATCGCAACTGCGCCGCCGATGCCACCGAGGATCAACGCACCGGTGACATCGATAACGCCAGCGCCAGCAGTTGCGGTGGCCAGACCACCCAACATGCCGCAGATCAGCCGCTCCGGCACAACCTGGCGATCCATTCGCAGCGCGATCAGATAACCGATACAGGCTCCCATCCCACCCGAGAGAAGAGAATTGACAATGACGGCGGGCATATTCGCCCCGGTGACGATTGCAATACCACCATTCAGCCCCGCCCACCCGACGAAGAGAAGCAAAGCTCCCGCAGCGGAGAAAATCACGTTGCGGCCACTCGCCTGTCTCTGCACGCCGATCACCATGCAGGCGGCGAGCGTGATCCATCCCGCCGTCGCATGGATCGAAACGCCGCCGGCAAGATCGACGAAATCAAGGTTTGCCAGGAATGCGGTGACATTGCCGAAAAGCTGGTCTCCGAGAACCCAGTGCAGAAAAACGGGATAGACGAGGCCCGCCATAAACAGGCAGGCGGGGACGAAAGCCTTCGGCGTCATCCGCGCGGCCGCGGCGCCGGAAAAGATGGTGACCGCAAGGCCGCACAGCATCAGTTGGACAATGATCATCGCCGTCTGGCCGGAAGCCAGATTGTCCAACAAGGAGAGCCCCGGCCCGGTTCCGAACGGAAACGCATGCGACTGGCCGAAAGCCAGGGTCGCACCCAAGACAGCGAAAGCAATAACGGCGAGAACGAATCCGAAGATATTTATTCTGGCAACCAGAAGCGCGTTTCCGGGCCGCCCGGCACCGGCCGCACGGAAAAGCAGGCCGACCTGCATGATCATGACGCAGGCCGCGATGACCATCATCCAAACATCATCGACCGCCGACGAGATCGTGTGACCGCCGGACAAAGGGATGTCTGCATAGGCAAAAGGGACCGATGAAACCATCGCCACAAAAAACCATACAACAAGCGTCAAAAGCCGCTGTGATCTCATCGAAAAAGCCGCTGGAAAATTGATAAATGCCCAGCAAACCTAGATGGCAGGTTTTAATATTGAGTGAGTATCGCAACCGCCGCGATCACCAATGATTGAACGGGGTTTGATCCGATCAGGCCGAGCGGGACTTTTCACCGCCTGAAAAGAGCGAAGCGCCGTTCTGGTCAATGATTTGTTCCGCCTTGCGGACGGTGAAGGTCACCGCATCATCCAAGGAGGAGAACATGTCGGCGCGAATGATGTGACGGACGAGCGTTTCGCCATTCACTTCCTTTTCGATGCGGCCCGCGAGGCGGTACTGGCCACCTTCGGCGATCGGCGCCGGATAAATCAGGCAATCGTTGTAAGGAACAGGCTCAGCCCCCTTGGATCCTTGGGCAGACTTGTCCTTGCCCGAGAAGGCGGAGAGAAGAGAAGAAAAAAACGATGCCATGACTTTTGCCTACCACATTGCTCCCGGCGCCAAAACGCCCCAAACGGCTGTAACCGTTTCAGGCCGGGAGCGCCAGCCCATCAGATAATCAGGTTGGCGAGGATTTCGTTTTCGGTGATGTCCTCGTAACCGAGGCCCGCCGCTTCGAAGCGTTCATAAAGACCGGCGAAATTTTCCGGCGCCCTGGTTTCGATGCCGATCAGGATCGAACCGAAATTGCGGGCCGATTTCTTCAGATATTCGAAGCGCGCGATGTCGTCATCCGGGCCCAAGAGGTTGAGGAAATCGCGCAAAGCCCCGGGGCGCTGGGGCAAGCGCAGGATGAAGTATTTCTTCAGGCCCGCGTAACGCATGGCCCTTTCCTTCACATCCGGCAGGCGCTCGAAATCGAAATTGCCGCCGGAGACGACGCATACGATGGTCTTTCCGGCAATCTTTTCGGGGGCCAGAAGCGACAGCGCGGTGATCGAAAGACCGCCTGCCGGTTCGAGCACGACGCCCTCTACATTCAGCATGTCGGTCATCGTGACGCAGATGGCGTTTTCGGGGATGAGCAGGACCTGCTCGGACGAAAACCCTTTCAGCGCCTCGAAATTGAGATCTCCGATACGCGCGACCGCGGCACCATCGACAAAATTGTCGACCTTCGGAAGGGTGACCGGCGATCCGGCTTCGAGGCTTTTCTTCAGGCTCGGGGCGCCGGTTGGCTCGGTGAAGAGAAAACCGTCGGCGGGCACCACGTCCTTGAGATACCCTGTGACGCCCGAGGCAAGGCCGCCGCCGCCGACCGGCAGGATGACCATGTCGGGACGCACGCCCTGCGGCAGCTGCGCTGCGATCTCGGCAGCCACGGTCGCCTGTCCTTCGATGATGTCGAGACTGTCGAAGGGAGGCACCATCATGCCGCCGATCTCCTCAACATGGGCGCGGGCGGCCGCATAGCACTGGTCGAAAATGTC
Organism: Hyphomicrobiales bacterium; assembly: GCA_900466875.1. GTDB lineage: Bacteria > Pseudomonadota > Alphaproteobacteria > Rhizobiales > Rhizobiaceae > Neorhizobium. The sequence continues at coordinate 86,444 of UBNQ01000006.1, forward strand.
GCCGATCAGCTTGATGGTGATGAATTCGCCGCCGAATATGCGGGTCTTGTCGATCTTCTGCTGCGGCGTCGTAACCGGCATGAAGACCACGCCTGGCACTTCGAAATGCCGGCAGACGAAAGCGAAGCCCTGCGCGTGATTGCCGGCGGAGGCGCAGACGAAGGTCTTGCCCTTCGCGCCGGTGGCGATCTCCTTGCGCAGAAAATTGAAGGCACCGCGGATCTTGTAGGAACGGACCGGCGACAGGTCCTCGCGCTTCAACCAGATATCTGCGCCATAACGGCGGCTCAGATGCTCGTTCAACTGGAGCGGCGTCTCCGGAAAGATCGTCCGCATCGCCGCCCTGGCATCGTCCACACCTGTTTTCATCACTTAAACCATCCACGGATCATCAAGATTTCCCCCGCTATGCCACAGCAGGCGGAGGAAGACCAAGTCCGTTTTGTCGCCTTTCCGTTCCCCTCTGACGTGAGCGCTCCGGTTGGGACGGAGAAACGGCCGTCAATTATGGAAGACCTTGCCGAGGAACGCCGTTGCCTGGGGCAGACCGGTGCGCCAATAGGTCCAGTCGTGACCGCCTTCCCGAGCCATGAAGCGATGCGGGATTTCGAGTTTCTGCAGCTTCAGTGTCAGTTCTGCATTGCCGACGAAGAAGTCGTCATAGGAGCCGCAGTCGATGTAGAGTTCGGTCTTCTTGATGTTTTCCGCCGGCGTCTTGTCGACCAGATCGAGGACGCTGTTGGCGTAATAGGGCTGATTGAGGCGGTCGCGGCCCGTCAGTCCGACACCCCAGGCCTTGCCGTAACGGCGATCATAGCCCGGCTGGTCCATGTCGACGATCTGCTGGTCGGTGCGGAAGGCGGCGCTCAAGGCTGCGGCACCGGCGAACAGGTCGGGATATTTCAAGGAGAAGGCGATCGCCGCATAACCGCCCATCGACAGGCCGAGAACGCCGCGGGATTTCTTGCCGGGAACGACAGGAAACGTCTTTTCCACATGCGGAACGAATTCCTTGACGAACATGTCCTGCCACAGGTACCCGCCGTCCGCATCGTTCATGTAATAGGTGTTGAACTTGTTGTCCTCGTCGCGGCGGCCTTCCGGCGTCACGGCGATGAAGGGCGGCACCTCGCCGCTTTCGATCAGCCTGTCGAAGACGAGATTGGCATTGCCGAAGCGGTACCAGTCCTGGTTCTGGCCATCGCCGCCGCCATGCATCAGGTAGATCACCGGATAACGCCGCTCGTCGCGGCCGTAACCGGGCGGCAGGTAAAGCGTGAATTCGACGTTTTTCCCGAGGATACGGCTGGCCATGAACTGGCCCTCCTTCACCGTGCCTTCGGCATGGGCCGCCGAGCCGGCGAAAATCACCAGCAGAAGGAAGAATAGTTTCCTGACCATAATTTTCTCCTCGTTATCGAGGAGGACATAGCCTCGGCCCGTGCCGCGTCAACCTGCTGTGATCCAGCCGTTTCGCATAAAAGCGCCGTCAACTGGAATTCGCTTCGTTTCGGCGCAAATGCCCATTTCCTCGCGCATCGGACGCCCTAGTTTCTCCCCTGTCACACTTTGAGGAGGACCCAATGAGCATTTTCAGCAAGATCAAGAATGCGATCTTCGGCCATCCGGCGGCAGCGGCGGAAAATCCGGCCGCGGCGCCCGCCGCCACCACGGCCGCACCAGCCACGTCGGCTGCACCGGCTGCCCCCGCATCGTCTCCGGCTGCTGCTCCGGCCGCAACATCTGCCGCCCCGGCGCAAAGCCAGCCGGCATCGGGGCCGGTCGACGTTGCGCCGATCCTCGACGCCGCGGTCAAGAAGAGCGGCCAGAAACTCGACTGGCGCCACTCCATCGTCGACCTGATGAAGGCACTCGGCATGGATGCCAGCCTTGCCGAGCGCAAGGAGCTGGCCGACGAACTGGGTTATACCGGCGACACGGGCGACTCTGCCAAGATGAACATGTGGCTGCACAAGGCGCTGATGAAAAAGCTGTCCGAGAACGGCGGCAAGGTGCCGGCAGACCTTCTCGACTGAGATTAGCTGCGAGACAGTCATCTGGCGAGGCTGGCGCTGAGCGGCGCCGGCCTCGTTTTCGTTCGGCTTGTCGTCTATCCGGTGACCATGCGGGGGTCGAGACCAGCAAAATTGCCTGTATGGCAAAACTCTGCGATGTGTTTTGCAAAGGTGAGCTTGACGGAATCGTCTATCTCCCTGAAAAGCAACAGCCATGCGGACGTGGCGAAACTGGTAGACGCAAGAGACTTAAAATCTCTCGGCCTCGGTCATGCGGGTTCGATCCCCGCCGTCCGCACCATCAAACAAGTCATTGATATATAACAACATACCTGCTTATGCCGGACAGGAGGTTGCGTTTAATTGCGGGCACCGTTCGGCTGTTTGTGACCATAACTGTGCCCAAAACGCAAAGGGAGCAGCAAAGGCCGCTCCCTTTCCTATCAGCCTTGAGGGCGAAACGAGATCACGCAGAAAGCTTGGCTGCGATCCTGGCGACGTGTGCGCCCTGGAATTTTGCGGCTTCCAGTTCGACTTCCGAAGGCTGGCGCGAGCCGTCACCGTCGGTGATGGTGGAGGCGCCGTAAGGCGAGCCACCCTTGACCGCTTCCACGCCCATCTGCCCCTGGAAGGCATAGGGAAGGCCGACGACGGCCATGCCGTGATGCAGCAGGGTCGGAATGAAGCCGAGGATGGTGGATTCCTGGCCGCCGTGCTGGGTGGCGGACGAGGTAAAGACCGAGCCGACCTTGCCGACCAGCTTGCCGCCTGCCCACAGGCCGCCCGTCTGATCCCAGAAATTGCGCATCTGCGAGGTGACCGTGCCGAAACGCGTGCCGGAACCGACGATGATAGCATCATACTGGTCGAGTTCGGCGGGAGTTGCGATCTCGGCTGCCTGGTCGAGCTTGAAGTGGGAGGATTTGGCGACCTCTTCGGGGACCAGTTCCGGAACGCGCTTCACGGTGACTTCGGCCCCTGTGGATTTCGCGCCTTCGGCGACCGCATAAGCCATCGTTTCGATATGGCCATAGGAGGAATAATAGAGAACCAGAACTTTCGTCATTTTCTGCATGTCCTTTGCGGATGTGGAAGCGGTTGCGGAGCTTAGAGAAGGTGCGCCGACGAGAAGATTTTTCAAGAAGTCCAGGATCATCGATCTGTCCTGTTACAAGCGTGTGGCGGCAAGCTATCGGACATCGGCACCACTTGCCAGCAGGCGTGATCGCGACGGACTGTCTACTATTTTCGAACGATTCCGGCTAACCTTCTTCAATTTGCGCCTTATCAAGTCATGGTGGGTGGGATTGCATTCCCGGACAGGCAGATTAACGTCCGCCCATCACAGAAAGCGAGCCCATCCATGTCCGATCATTCCGCCTCCCCCATCATCGTTACGGCAGCCATGCTCGCAATCGGCGACGAACTTCTTTCGGGGCGGACCAAGGACAAGAATATCGGACATCTGGCCGATATGTTGACGCTGTCGGCCATCGATCTCAAGGAGGTTCGCATCGTCGCCGACGAAGAGGACGCGATCGTCGAGGCGCTGAATGCGCTGAGAGCGCGCTATGATTATGTCTTCACCTCGGGCGGGATCGGTCCAACGCATGACGACATCACGGCGGATGCGGTTTCCAAGGCTTTTGGTGTCGAGTGCATTTACGAACCCGAGGCCATGACCCTGCTTGGCGACATGTACAAGCGGCGCGAAATGGAATTCACCCCTGCCCGCCAGCGCATGGCGCGAATGCCGCAAGGTGCCAAGCATATCGCCAATCCCGTCTCTACCGCCCCCGGCTTCACCATCGGCAATGTCCATGTAATGGCGGGCGTGCCGCAGGTTTTCCAGGCGATGGTCGACAATGTTCTGCCTAACCTGCGCAGCGGCGCAAAAATGCTGTCGCGCGCCGTCTCGTGCCCCTATGGCGAGGGTGATATCGGCACGCTGCTGGCAGACATCCAGAAGGCGCATCCGGAGACCAGCATCGGCTCGTATCCGCGTTTCGACGGCAAGAAATTCTCGACCGAAATCGTCGTGCGCGCACGGGAAAAACAGCCGATGGATGACGCGGCGGAGGCCGTCTCGGCAATGATTGCCGGCCTCGATCGCAAGGGGATTTCGGCCAATCCGACCGCGGATGCGTGACGGCTGCAGAGCGGCCGTTGACCCGTGCCGCGACAGCACCACCTTATTGGAACAAGGCTCGAAACGAAGCCGGTAATGAGGAGATGTCCATGTCCTACAAGACGGTTCTTGCCGTTCTCGACACGCAGCGGAACGCAGCCCAGATCACCGATTTCGCGGTGGCGATCGCCGAGCAGTTTTCCGCGCATCTCGTGGGGGTTCACACCGAAACGCTGACGGCCGTGCCGCTGATCGCGCCGATGGAAATTCCCGATCCCACGGCGATCGAAATCCTGCAGGAAAGCGCGCAGAGGGAAACACAGGCGATCGAACAGATCTTTCGCCAGAAAACCACGCGCGAGGGACTTTCGGCCGAATGGCGCAGCTATATGCTGGCGGCAGGTTACGCTTCCAGTTCCGTGCAGGAAATTGCCCGGACGGCGGACCTGATCGTCGCCAACCAAAGCAGCCCTTCGCAGGCCGACCATCGCGCCGATCTGGAAACATTCCTCTTCGAGAGCGGGCGGCCGATGCTGCTCGTGCCCTACACGCTGAAGCAACCCAAGCCGATCGAGCGCGTGCTGATTGCCTGGAACGGGTCACGCGAGGCGGCGCGTGCCACGTTCGATGCCCTGCCCCTTCTGAAGCTCGCCTCCTCGGTCGAAGTCCTGGTGATCGATCCGCCCGAGCGTGGCGACAGGGACCGGGAGTTTGCCGGGGCCGAGCTTGCCGCGACACTTGCCCGCCACGGCATCGACGTGACCTTGACGACGCAGGACAGCGGCGGCGCCTCGCCGGCTGCGGCAATCGAGAACCGTCTTGCCGACAAGAGCATCGATCTGCTCGTGATGGGCGGCTACGGACACTCCCGCTGGTGGGAGATGTTCTTCGGCGGGGTGACGCGCAGCCTGCTCGATTCGATGACGGCACTGACGCTGCTATCGCGCTAGGCCTAACACCGCAGCGGCCGCTTTTCTCGAACGGGACGCCTATTTTCGCCCGAACTGTTCGCGCGTTCCGTCTTCTGCGGTGATCTCACGGATGACGCGCGCGGGATTTCCGGCGGCAACGACATTGGGCGGGATATCCTTTGTGACCACAGCTCCGCCGCCGATCACCGCGCCGTCGCCGATCGTCACGCCCGGCATGATCGAGACACCGCCGCCGATCCAGACATCGTTGCCGATCGTGACCGGCAGGGCATATTCGAGGCCTGCGTTGCGACGCTTCGGATCCAGCGGATGGCCGGCGGTGTAGATGCCGACATTCGGGGCGATGAAGACATTGTTGCCGATCGTGACCTTTGCGCCATCCAGAATGACAAGATGGACGTTGGCATAAAAATCGTCGCCGATCTCGATGTTGAAGCCGTAATCGCAGTGAAGTGCGCCATCGAAGACGAAATTCCTGCCGATCCGGCCCATCAGCTCGCGGATCAGGTCCGCCCGTTCTTCGCTTTCATCCGGCGACAGCGCGTTCAGCCGGTGCAGGACGCGTTTTGCCGCCTTGCGCTTTTCCAGAACCGCCGGATCGTAATTCGCGTCATAGAGCAGTCCGCGGGCGGCCTTTTCCAATTCGTCCATCAAATATTCCTCGTTATGCACAATGCGTCATCCGCTTCGCAAAGGATTGAGGCCATATCTGGCCACTTATCCGATTATGCTCCATCAAGGCCCGCTTGCTTTCCTGCCGCATCTGCCGCTATTAGCGAGAGCCAACGAAGCTCTCACGCACTTGGCAGAACCCTATGTCTCTTCCCGAAAAAGCATTTCCCGTTTCCTGGGACCAATTTCACCGCGATACCCGTGCGCTCTCATGGCGCCTCTCCGGCCTCGGCCGGGAATTCAAGGCCATCGTCTGCATCACCCGCGGCGGCCTGGTGCCGGCGGCGATCATTTCGCGCGAACTCAATATCCGCCTGATCGATACGGTCTGCATCGCCACCCGCCACGACTATGTCAATCAGGGCGATACGGTGCTGCTCAAGGGCATTTCGCCGGAACTGATGGAAAATGGTGGCGAAGGCATTCTTGTGGTCGATGACCTGACCGATACCGGCAAGACAGCCAAGGAAGTGCGCGAAATGATGCCGAAGGCGCATTTCGCCTGCGTCTACGCAAAACCCTCCGGCGTGCCGACGATCGACACCTTCGTCACCGAAGTCAGCCAGGATACCTGGATCTACTTTCCTTGGGACATGGGCTTTACCTATCAGGAGCCAATTGCAAAGGGTCATCGGGGTTAAGCTCTTCCGGGATTGTGGAACACCTGAGAGCGTGACCAGAAGCGGCCACAACCGCAGGCCGCATGATATGCACTGGCGCGTACCCTGCCCTGTCGTTTTGATGTCAATAGCCGGCCCGTCATCCACAGGATGGCGGGCCGATCTGTATTTGGCGAGCCGTGTTACCCATATGTCTCAATATGGTATGGTCAGATGCTAAAACGCCCGTTGAAATAGGGCTTCTCGATCACCCGATCTGCCGTGATCGTGCCACAATCGGATTCCGCAAGCCTCGCACAAGCTTCAGCCCTTGCCGCCAAGCATTTGAGAATCCTCGTTGTTTTTTATTCCCCGTTATCCACAGGCAGCGGCCACAATATCTTGTGGTTTAGAAACTCCTACGATCTACGGCTTGACCGAATCAGCTCATCGCCGCATGAATGGACCCATGTTGCGGCGGCAACCTGGACCGGGAGTAACGAGGCCGGTTCTTTTTCGAGTTTGATGGAAACAATCGAGCGCAGGGCGTGTTTTGACAAACAGCCGGGCGACGGGGTTTCGTGCGCTTTGAAAAATGCCGCCATGACGATGATTGAGCTGGCATAAACATGTTGTTAATACTATATTTAGTGTTGGCAGCCATCATCCAGCACAATATACAGATAGACATCCAATGAGTCTGGATGGAATTTCAGCCGGCTGCCCATGATGGAGAGCAGCCGCATCGAACACGTGCGCCTTTTGGGGCGCCAAAGGATGAGGGACTAGAGGCAATGCGCATCGAACGTCGTTTCACGAAGCCTGAGACAGGCGCTTACGGGACTATCGAGTTCCGCAAGGCGACCAGCGAGATCCGCAATCCGGATGGCTCCATCGTCTTCCGCCTTGCCGATATCGATGTCCCCTCGCAGTTTTCCCAGGTCGCGACCGACGTTCTGGCCCAGAAGTATTTCCGCAAGGCCGGCGTTCCGAAGTTCCTGAAGAAGGTCGAAGAGAACGATGTTCCCTCCTTTCTGTGGCGTTCGGTTGCCGACGAAAAGGCTCTGAAGGATCTGCCAAAGGACGAGCAGTACGGTCCCGAGACCGATGCCCGCCAGGTATTTTCGCGTCTTGCCGGCACCTGGACCTATTGGGGCTGGAAGGGTGGCTATTTCACCTCCGAAGACGATGCGGCCGCCTTCATGGACGAGCTTGCCTATATGCTCGCCACCCAGCGCGTTGCCCCGAACTCCCCGCAGTGGTTCAACACCGGCCTGCACTGGGCCTATGGCATTGACGGCCCCGGCCAGGGCCATTTCTATGTCGACCCCTTCACCGGCAAGCTGACCAAGTCGAAGTCGTCCTACGAGCATCCGCAGCCGCATGCCTGCTTCATCCAGTCCGTCGGTGACGACTTGGTCAATGAAGGCGGCATCATGGACCTGTGGGTTCGCGAGGCACGCCTGTTCAAATACGGTTCCGGCACCGGCTCCAACTTCTCCCATCTGCGCGGCGAAGGCGAAAAGCTGTCCGGCGGCGGTCGCTCGAGCGGCCTGATGAGCTTCCTGAAAATCGGCGACCGGGCAGCGGGCGCGATCAAGTCCGGCGGCACGACCCGTCGTGCGGCCAAGATGGTCGTCGTTGATATCGACCATCCGGATATCGAGGAATACATCAACTGGAAGGTCAAGGAAGAGCAGAAGGTTGCCGCCCTCGTCACCGGTTCGAAGATCGTCGCCAAGCACCTGAAGGCGATCATGAAGGCCTGCGTCAACTGCGAGGCAGATGGCGACGATTGCTACGACCCGTTGAAGAACCCGGCCCTGAAGCGCGAAATCAAGGCTGCCAAGAAGGACCTCGTTCCGGAAAATTACGTCAAGCGCGTCATCCAGTTCGCCCAGCAGGGTTACAAGGATCTGCAGTTCAAGACCTATGACACGGACTGGGATTCGGAAGCCTATCTGACGGTTTCGGGCCAGAACTCGAACAATTCCGTTTCGCTGAAGGACGACTTCCTGAAAGCCGTCGAAAACGACGGCGACTGGAACCTGACCGCCCGCAAGGACGGCCGCGTGATGAAGACGCTGAAGGCCAAGGATCTGTGGGAACAGATTTCCTATGCCGCATGGGCGTCTGCCGATCCGGGCATCCATTTCAACACGACGATGAACGACTGGCACACGTCGCCGGCCGGCGGCCCGATCCGCGGCTCGAACCCGTGCTCGGAATACATGTTCCTCGACGACACGGCCTGCAACCTTGCTTCGCTCAACCTTCTCCAGTTCAAGGACAAGGCAACGAAGAACATCGCGATCGCAGATTACGAACATGCCGTTCGCCTGTGGACCGTCGTGCTTGAAGTTTCCGTCATGATGGCGCAGTTCCCGTCGAAGGAAATTGCCGAACTTTCCTACCAGTACCGCACGCTCGGCCTCGGCTATGCAAACATCGGCGGTTTCCTGATGTCGTCGGGCATCCCCTACGACTCGAAGGAAGGCCGTGCGATTGCCGGTTCGCTGACCGCGATCATGACCGGTATCTCCTATGCGACCTCGGCTGAAATGGCCGGCGAACTCGGCCCATTCCCGAATTTTGCGCCGAACCGCGAAAGCATGCTGCGCGTCATCCGCAACCATCGCCGCGCAGCCTATGGCGAAGCTACCGGCTACGAGCAGCTGTCGGTCAACCCGGTTCCGCTCTACCATTCGGAAAACCCGGACCAGACGCTGGCCACACACGCCAAGGCCGCCTGGGACAGGGCGCTGGAACTCGGTGAAAAGCACGGCTACCGCAACGCCCAGACGACCGTGATCGCGCCGACCGGCACGATCGGCCTCGTCATGGATTGCGACACGACCGGCATCGAGCCCGATTTCGCGCTGGTGAAGTTCAAGAAGCTCGCCGGCGGCGGTTACTTCAAGATCATCAACGGCGCCGTTCCGGAAGCCCTGCGCACGCTCGGTTATTCGGAAAGCCAGATTGCCGAGATCGAGGCCTACGCCATCGGTCACGGTAACATCAACCAGGCGCCCGGCATCAATCCCGGCACGCTGAAGGCCAAGGGCTTTTCTGACGAGAAGATCGAGGCGATCAACGGCGCCACCAAGGCTGCCTTCGACATCAAGTTCGTCTTCAATCAGTGGACGCTCGGCACCGACTTCCTCAAGAACACTCTGAAGGTCTCTGACGAGCAGCTCGCCGACATGAGCTTCAACCTGCTCGATCATATCGGTTTCTCGAAGAAGGACATCGAGGCTGCCAATATCCATGTCTGCGGTGCGATGACGCTGGAAGGCGCGCCGTTCCTGAAAGACGAACATCTGGCCGTCTTCGATTGTGCCAATCCCTGCGGCAAGATCGGCAAGCGTTACCTCTCGGTCGAAAGCCATATCCGCATGATGGCGGCTGCCCAGCCGTTCATCTCGGGGGCGATCTCCAAGACGATCAACATGCCAAACGACGCGACCGTGGAAGATTGCGGCGCCGCCTACATGCTGTCGTGGAAGCTGGCCCTGAAGGCCAACGCACTTTACCGTGACGGTTCCAAGCTCAGCCAGCCGCTCAACGCCTCGCTGATCGACGAGGACGATGCGGAAGAGGCTGTCGAAGAACTGATGCAGCAGCCGATCGCCGCACAGGCCGTTCAGATCACCGAAAAGATCGTCGAACGCGTCATCGAGCGTGTGACCCGCGAACGCGAAAAGCTGCCGAACCGCCGTCAGGGTTACACCCAGAAGGCCAATGTCGGCGGTCACAAGGTCTATCTGCGCACCGGCGAATTCGGTGACGGCCGGATCGGCGAGATCTTCATCGACATGCACAAGGAAGGCGCTGCCTTCCGTGCGATGATGAACAACTTTGCCATCGCCATCTCGCTGGGTCTCCAGTACGGCGTGCCGCTGGAAGAATATGTGGAGGCCTTCACCTTCACCAAGTTCGAGCCGGCCGGCATCGTCACGGGCAATGACGCGATCAAGAACGCCACGTCGATCCTCGATTACGTGTTCCGCGAACTCGCCGTTTCCTATCTCGGCCGTCATGACCTTGCTCACGTCGACACGTCGGACTTTTCCAACACGGCGCTCGGCAAGGGAATTCAGGAAGGCAAGACCAACCTGGTCTCGACCGGCTGGACCCGCGGCTACAAGCCGACGCTCGTCTCCAACACCGGCATCGACCGCGCTTCCGGCGAACCGAAGGGTGCGGCAACCGCTGCCCCTGCCCGCGCCTCTGCCACGGTAACGTCGTTTGCCGGCTCTGCCGCCCGCAAGCTGGAGCCAACGGTTGCTATCTCGACCTCGGAAGTGGTTTCCTTCAAACGCGATTACGAAGAGCGCGCCAAGGAATTGGCCGAAGAAATCGCTGACGAGACCGTCGCCGACGAAAGCCAGCAGGCCGCCACCGCCCTCTTCTCCGACAAGGCTGCAGCCGACGCTGCCGCCGCAAAGACAGAAGCCAAGAAAGTGGAAGCCGACCGCCGCATGAAGTCGATCATGCAGGGTTATACGGGCAACATGTGCTCCGAGTGCCAGAATTTCACGATGGTGCGGAATGGCACGTGCGAGAAGTGCGACACTTGCGGCGCGACGAGCGGTTGCTCTTAATGGAAAGACACCGAGGAACTTCGGTTGTAAGTTTTAGAAAGCCCGGGGATCATATCCCTGGGCTTTCGCCGTATGAGGGACCGAAACGCATAAAGGAATGCGCATCTGCGCAACTCCTAAAAACGCCAAAGCCGAGACTTGGCGGTCTCGGCTTTGGATACCACGAACAAGCTGTCGCTCTCGTGGGGCAAAGAGAAGCTCTCTACCCTGTAGCAAGGTCATTGTATGGGGAGTCTTTCTTAGAGTCGAGTTGGGTGGCAGCACTCCTCCCATGCGCAAAGCGCAAAAGGACCGACGAATGAAAACCGACAAAGTAATAAGCGCTCACAAGCTGATTGAGTATGCATTTGCGAGCCCGCAAAAGCGTGTGACTATTATTGAGAATGCTCTTCAGCCACCTACATTCATAATGGATACGATGTATCCGGATATCGAGCGGGCAACCAGCCCGTTCCTTGTCTCACTGTGCAGCGATCCAAGTCGCCTTGATAATCTCGACAGAACTTACCAGCATCGAGAGGCTAATTCGGATCACCACGAACAGCGTCTCCTAAATGCGATGGACGCTATTTCTCATGTTAAATCCATGTCCTGGCACTTGCCTAAAACTTGCACAGTCGAACTTGCCGGAAATATGCCAAATAGTATGGAGCTAGGTGGCATTAATGTGCGGATAAAAGCGCCAGTTGTTTTGAAGAGAAGGCAGACAGGTTTCCGAGACCCCTTCGTCGGCGTAGCCAAGCCGTACTTTGGGAAAAACTGGCCACTGCGTTCTGCTGAAAGTGCAGAACGCGGCGTACTTTTCGCAACGCTGCTTCATTGGTTTGCCGAAAACAGCCTCAGCCATTTAGGCGATGCGGACATCGGTATGTGCTTGATCGCTGACGTTTTTGCTCAGGAAGTGCATGTTGCGCCAAAACGCTACGCACAGAGGCGAAAGCAATTGCAAGCACTTGCGCAAGAGATCGCGGACAGATGGGGTCCCATTGCGGACCGCTTACAGTCCAAGTCAGGTGGTAGCTCTATCTCGACTGAAAAGTGATCGAGATGCCGGCTGTTCACTGAGAACGGCCGGCACATTATCGAACTTAGGTTGGGCGGCAGGTATTTTCCTGCCCGATCACGAAAGCGAATCGGTGAGGCCCTGCGTGCAGTAGGCAACCAGGCACCCGAAGATGCCCGGCGTAGTCGATAACTCAAACAACCTTCGCCAGCGCATCCACCGCAAAGATCGCATCCGCCACTTCTTCCGCCGTGAAATCGGAACGCAGGTTCTGCAGCGTATCGTCCTTGCTGTTGGCGAGTTGGCCGACCTTGATCAGGTCTTCGCGGGAAACGCCTTCCAGATGCAGTTCTCTCAGCGTCACCGGCATCCGGATCGAGCGGTAGAACTCGATGTAACCGGCGATTTCGTCGTCGGGGCGCTGTTCGAGGATCATGTGGGCGAGCGTGCCGTAGGCGACCTTTTCGCCGTGGGTCAGGTTGTGAATATCGCCGTGCAGCGCAGTGAAGCCGTTGTGGATCGCGTGGGCTGCGGCCAGACCGCCGTTTTCGAAACCGAGACCTGAGAGAAGCGTCGCAGCTTCGACGACCGCTTCGACGGCGGGCGTCACCAGCTTCTGTTCGACCGCCTGATAGGCGCTGAGGCCGTAGGTCAGCAGCGTCTTTTCGCAGGCTTCGGCGATCGCCATGCCGGCAATGGTGGCGGAGCCGCCGACCATGGTTTTGGAATTGGAGCGCTGGACAGCGAGCGCCTCGACGTAAGTGGCGAGACCATCGGCGATGCCCGACGCGAAGAGGCGCACCGGCGCCTGGGCGCAGATCCAGGTATCAACCAGAACGAGGTCCGGGTTCTTGGCGTAGAAGCGGTATTTTTCGAATACGCCGTCATCGGAATAGATGACCGAGAGTGCGCTGCAGGGCGCGTCGGTGGAGGCGATGGTGGGGACGATGATGACGGGGCTCTTCAGCTCGTCGGCCACGGCCTTCACCGTATCCAGCGTCTTGCCGCCGCCGATGCCGACGACGAGGTTCGTGCCGCTTTTCTTCGCCACCTCGACCAGGCGGTTGATCTCGTTGGTGGAGGCTTCGCCGCTGAATTTTTCGCGGGCGAACTCGACCTTGCCGGAAACGGCTGCTTCGACCTTCGTGCCGATCAGGCCCCAGACGATATCGTCGGATACCAGGATGGCCTTCGTGCCCATTTCGGAAAGATAATCGCCCAGTTCGGCAATGACGCCGCTTCCCTGAATATAACGGCCGGGGGAGGCAAAAATTCGCTTGGTCATGTCTGTCACTTCCAGTTCAACAATGGAAAAACTACCACGCGGATATCGACCGACAGGCGGCTCAAGGCAAGGGTTTTGGGCGCAGTCAACGAAACCGTTACCGGCCAGCATGGTACGTCGGACGGAGAGTTCCTTGAGGCAGATCATTGCAGGGGAAAGAATTAAAACGAACGGAAACAAGGACCTGAGGCCCTGATACGGCTTCAGCCAGGCACGAACCGGTCGCCCTGCACCAGAGAATGGACACTAAGTTTCCAATCCGGAACATCTATCGCTCGGGAACAGGGACGTTCAATAGGCGATAGACTGGAAATGCTGCTTGAGGCGGGTCACGTCATCTGGCGAGACGGCCGGGTCGGTCAGCGGGATCCAGGCATCGATGTAGTGTTCGGGCGCATAGACATGACCGTGGCCGATCGGCGAGCTGGTAGCGATCGCCATGTCGACCGCCAGCTGCAGGCCCGTCACGACCGGGATCCAGCTGAAGCTCGACGAGACATCCGGGCCACGGGGTTCTCTCAGCCATGCGGGCTCGCGGAAAAATGAGGACGGATCGAAGAAGGTTACGGGGTCGCTCGCGTATTGCAGATAAATCATGCGGATCGGACCCCAGGGCGCGAAATCGCCGGAGGCTGTTTTTGTCTGATTGGCAAAACGCACGATCGATCCGTCCCGGAATTTGGGCAGCCATGCGGGAGAGCCCGGCTCGCGCATGGCGGTGACCGCATTCCATCTTGCGCTGCGGAATGGCGGGCCGCTCCACAGGGCACCCTGAAACGGATCGGCGACGACGTCATAGATGTCGGTGGAGAGTTGTGAATTCAGCGCGCCGAGGCTGAGGCCATGCAGATAGAGTTTTGGGCGTGTTTCCTTCGGCAGGGTTTTCCAGTGGTCGTAGATCGCCTGAAACAGCGCGCGTGCCGCGTCCTGCCCGTTCTCAGGCTCGACCAGCAGAGAAAGCCAGCTCGACAGATAGGAATATTGCAGGGCGACGCTCGCGACATCGCCGTCATGCAGATATTCGAGCGGATCCATGGCGGCCGGGTCGACCCAGCCGGTGCCTGTCGGCACGACAACGACCAGCAGCGAGCGCTCGAAACCGCCCTGCCGTTCAAGTTCCCTGAGCGCGAGAGCTGCGCGCTCCTCAACGGTGTCGGCACTGTTCAGCCCGACATAGACGCGCACCGGATCAAGCGCCGGCTTTTGCCAGAAATCGCTGATGGCGGCCGCTTTCGGGCCGGTCGAGACGAAAGCCCGGCCCTGCCGACCGAGCGTGTCCCAGCCGACCAGCGATCCGGGACCGCCGGTCATGACCGGACTTTTCGGCGGCGTCTCGTCCGGCTCGATCAGAGCATCGGCCTTCTGGAATGAGGCATCGGTCGCATCCAGCGCCCATTTGACCAGCAGGCCCTGCCCGATCAGCCAGAAAACCGCAATCGCCAGCGTCAGGCCGACAACGTTGGACACCCGGCGCGGCATGATGGCATCGAGCCAATCGGAAAACCGGCTTGCGGCCAGCTGGAAAAGCCAGCCGAGCGCCAGCAGCACGACGAAAGTGACCCCGGCAATCCCTGCCAGACGAAAGGGATCAGCACTTTCCTGCGGTTCCATCTGCCAGAGCGTGCGGATCGAATTCTGCCATTCGACTGCATGCCAGAGGAAAACGATGGACAGGATGATGGCAAACAGAAGCGTCGTTGCCCGCAAGGGGGCCGCATGTCGCGAAAACCAGGGAAGCTCCAGATAACGCCACAGCCAACCGATGAAGACACCGAGCGCATAGCCCGTCGCAGCACAGGCGCCGGACAGGACGCCCTGGATGAGCCAGGAACGGGGCATGAGGCTGGGTGTCAGGGAGGCGGCGAAAAACAGAAACGCCAGCAACACGCCGGTTGCGCTGAGCGATGCCAGAAATCTCAGAATCAAACTTAATCCTCGCCCGTCGAGTGGTCCCGTCCGTCGTCTCCGCAGCCAGATAATACATGGCGTAACCAGGTTCAGCGCCATGGCTTGCAACCTGCACGAACCATGCCGGAAAATCCACAAACCATATTCATTTTTCGAGCGCGTCATCGTCCCGCAAGGACAGGCGCAAAGGAGTGAACAGCACGTCCGCTTTCACAAAAGCGTGTGGGATCTGTGCGACTAATATTTCGTCAACCTCCTATTAGCATTTCATTGACCATAATCGCGGCTTCGTTGCCGGGCATTTTGTGTTCGTTCCGGTTGTGGTGATCTTGGCGTAAAGCGAGTTGTGTCGTGTTCCAGTCCCTGTCGAATGCTCCTGTACCGGGCGCCATGCGCGCCCTCCTGAGCCTCGCCGCAGACACGGCATGCAGCCTGGCGAAGGCCTCTTGTGCCGCGGTTCTGGCACTGTCGGCATTTGCCGGAACATCGGCCATGGCGTTTGCCGAGGACCGGACGCTAAAGCTGCATTTCACCCATACGGGCGAGCGGGCGGCGATTACCTACAAACGTGACGGCAGGTTCGACCAGAAGGGGCTTGCCCAGGCCAACCGATTGCTGCGCGACTGGCGCAAGAACCAGTCGACGCGCATGGACCCTCGCCTGCTCGATCTCGTCTGGGAAGTTTACCAGCGCAGCGGCGCGACAGGTTATATCCACGTTGTCTCCGCCTATCGCTCGCCTGCGACCAACAGCATGCTGCGCGGCCGCTCGCGCTCCTCGGGCGTCGCCCAGAAGAGCCAGCACACGCTCGGCAAGGCGATGGATTTCTTTATTCCGGGTGTGAAGATCTCGACGCTGCGGCAGCTTGCCATGCAGGCACAGGTCGGCGGTGTCGGTTTTTATCCGACATCCGGCTCTCCTTTCGTGCATCTCGATGTCGGCAATGTGCGTGCCTGGCCGCGCATGTCGCGCAAGGAACTGGCGCGCATCTTCCCCAATGGCCGCACGATGCACGTTCCGGCGGACGGCCGTCCGCTTCCTGGCTACAATCAGGCCGTCGCCGATTACAAGCGCCGCGTCGGATCGCAATCGATCCAGATCGCCAGCACCGCGCCGGATGACGATGAAGATACGGGCACCGCCAAGCGCAGCGGCAGCGGCTTGCTGACCGCGATGTTACCGACACCCAAAAGCCGTGCGGCGGAAGCGCTCGAAGAACAGACGAGCCCCAGAGTGATAGCCGGTGCCGCGGGCCGGAAGGGCGATCCGGCATTCACCGACCTTGCGGCTCTTTCCGCGCCACTGCCGATCCTGCGGCCTACCAAGGCCGTCGAAGTCGATCCGGTTCGCACAGCATCGCTTGCGCCGACATCGGGCCTTGCTCCGATTATCACGGCAAGACCGGTTCCGACATCCGCACCCGTCAGCGTGCCGGCCTTCAGCCCGCTGGCAGCGCTCTCTCCTCCGGACGGCATGAAATTGCTGCGCACGCCGGAGGGTTCGATCGCAACCCTGCCGATCACCGGACCAGACCTCGATGTGGAAGACGAATTCGACGGCGAGGATACGCTTCTTTCGTGGGCGCTTGCATCACCGGGCAGCGACACCGGCATGGCGGCCCCGGTGGTCATCGGACGGACACTGACCGATCTGACCGCCGAACCGGGCCGCCCCAGCCCGCTGCCGCTGTCGATCGCCGAAGAGTTCGATCACGACCGGTTCTGGTCAGGCGGCTGAAAAGCCCGCCTGGGCCGACCCCAGGACACAACTTTCTCCGCACAGAAGCACATCCCTCGATTGCACCCGATTCGTAGAGAAGCCCTATAGAATCGCCTAGCGTCCTCCTTGCAACACATCGGAGGACAACATGCCAAGTTGCAAGGACAACAATGGGGATTTCTGGGAAATCTATCAGAGCGGCAGCCAGTGGCGTTGGCGCCGCACGGCGTCGAATGGCGACATAGTCGGTGCCTCGACCGAATCTTACGTCAACAAAAGCGATTGCATCGACAATGCCCGACGCAATGGAATGAAATGCGATCCAACATGACCACAGTCATGTTCTGAAACAATCACAGGCCTTCGCCGCAAGGACGGAGGCCTGTGATTTAAGCGTGGAAACCAACAAGGTTTCAAATCGGCGAAAGTTTAAAACTCAGCCCATTCCGTCTCTTTGACCGCCGCAGCAGAGGCCGAACCGCCGCCGAATGCGGAGGCGAGCTTGCGCCCCAGCGACCGTGCCGGGGACATCCGAGGACGCTCATCCTGCTCGGCAACGCGCACAGGAGCTGCCGGACGCGACACATGCCGGTCGACGGGGCGCGCAGACCGCAGGCGTTCGGCACCGACCTGGAACTGACCGAGCAGCGTCATCAACGCATCGGCATCCTTTGCAAGGCTGTGGCTGGCGGCAGTCGACTGTTCCACCATGGCCGCATTCTGCTGGGTACCCTGATCGATCGTGTTGACGGCCGTGCTGATTTCCTGAAGGCCGAGCGACTGTTCGCGCGAGGCTTCCGCTATCGCCTGAACGTGCCGGTTTATCTCGTGCACCTCGGTGACAATCGCATCGAGCGCCTTCCCGGTCTCGCCGACCAGATCGACGCCTTGCTGCACCTGACCGCTGGAGGTATTGATCAGAACCTTGATTTCCTTGGCGGCAGCGGCAGACCTTTGGGCGAGTTCACGCACTTCCTGCGCAACAACCGCAAAGCCTTTGCCCGCATCACCGGCGCGCGCCGCCTCGACCCCGGCATTGAGCGCCAGAAGGTTGGTCTGGAAGGCAATATCGTCGATCACGCCGATGATATTGCTGATCTCGGAGGACGAGCGCTCGATCTGATGCATTGCATCGACGGCATCGCGAACGATCTCGCCGGACTTTTCCGCACCTGCCCGTGTGCGGGCGACGAGCTGGCTTGCCTCTTCGGCACGGCTTGCCGCATCCTTGACGGTGGTCGTGATCTCTTCCAGCGCGGCGGCCGTCTCTTCGACGGAAGCGGCCTGCTGTTCTGTCCGGCTGGACATGTCGTCGGCCGATGCGAGGAGTTCGTTGGCACTGGCGGTGATGGCCTGCGCATTGAGCCCGACTGACTGCATGGCGTCGCGAACCTTGCTCAGCGAGTCGTTGAAATCATCACGGACGGAATCGAGATCGGCAACGAAGGGCGTATCGATGGTCGTCACCAGATCGCCGGTGGCGAGCCGCTTCAGGCCGTTGCCAAGCGACTGCAGTGCAAACTGCACATTACGGGCCTCGGACGCCTTTTCGATTTCCTGGCGCTCCCTTTCGCTTTCGGCGAGGTTCCTGGTGGTTTCCGTCTGCTCTTCCAGGCGCGTACGCTCGATCGCGTTCTCCCGGAACACGGTGACAGTGGCCGCCATTTCGCCGATCTCGTCGCGCCGATCACGACCGATGATCTCGCCGGAGGTCTCGCCTTGCGCCAGCTGTTGCATCTGCTCGCGCAGACTGTGCATCGGCCTGGTAATTCCCTGCTGTACGAAGTAGGCGGCAAGGATCAGGGCAAGGACGATGCCGGCGACCATGGCTACCATATTGGTGACGATCGTGCCATGCACCAGCGTGGCCAGGCGATCCGTCCCTGCGGTCTGTACCGCCTGCAAGGCGCTGTTGCTGTCATTGAACTGTTTGGAAATACGTGTCGTCAGCCCTTCGAGCGCGCCCATTCTGGTCATCGCAGCCTCGTCCTGGTCGCTCTCTCGCAGCATCACGACGTCAGCAAGCAGCGCCCGAACGCCATTGATGTCGACCATCAGGTTATCCATTGCAGGCTTGGTGCTCGGGACAAGCGTCGAGAGTTCCTGCATTCGGCCAACGGCGATGCCGAGGAGCGAAGCGAACTCCTTTTGCGCCGTTTCGAACTGCGGTGCGTCGGCCGAGAAAAGAAGAAGGCGCCCGAGGCGGACAGCCGCGCCATTGACACCGGAGCTGGCCCTCGCCGACAGCAGAGCGGCCTTCGCCTCCGTGTTGAGAAATTCGTTATAGGCGACACTCGCCTCATCGAACTTGTAGGTGAGGTAGGACACTCCGCAGAGCGAGATCAGCGCCAATACGCCAATGGACAGGAGGATCTTGGTTCTGATGCGTATATGCTTCAACATCGTATTATTACCTATGAAATCGACCGGATCAAAAATGCGCCATGACCGCAGCTCGACTTAAATCGGCTTGCTGGAGATGACGGAGGATTGGGGGCGGTTCGCATCATGCGACGGGATCATGCAGGCCACCTGCATTGGCGCTACAAAAACCGACATCGATTAATGCATCCACAACAAACAGAGGCCAATACTTAGTCGTACTTGAAGTTCGTCAACTGAAAGGCGATTTCACTGAAACAAATCGGCCATAAAATCGTATATCCGAATGAAATACGCCCGTCAGTGAATCTATACTTAAATTCGATTTCTGTAATCAGAAAAGCTGATAACGGCCGGTGCCATCATTATCGATATCGGCAGGGTCGGATCACGTGTCCGCCGTATCGAAGCCCAAGATCCGGGACTGCACCTGGCGACAAACGAAAATGGCGCCGCATACCCGAAGATATGCAACGCCATCGTCATGTCACTGGCGAGCCTTTCGGCCCGGTATTTTTTAGAACTTGTAGTTCACGCCGGCCTTGATCGTGTGATCGCCGATCGTCTTTTCGGAGGTGCCGAAACCATCGCGGAAGCTGCGGACATCACTGGTCTGGGTGTAGTTGTATTCAACGCGACCCGAGAGATTGCCGGTGATCTTCTGCTCGACACCCGCACCGACCAGCCAGCCAGGCTTCCAGCCATCCGGGCCTTCGACGGCGCCGTTGTCCCGCAGGCTGGTCATAGCCACACCGGCAGTACCGTAAACCAGCGTGCTGCCGAGCGGCGCACCGACCTTGGCCTTGGCTGCGATGCGATAACGTTCCTTCAGCTTGCCGCCGCGCACGCCCACTTCCGCATCACCGAGATGAGACAGCTCGGCTTCGCCGCCGACGACAACGCCGTTGATTTCGGTGTTGTAACCGCCGTGGATACCACCGGTGAATTCGGAAGAGCTCGAGAACGGGTTCAGCTTGTCGGACGCCGTGCCGGCATGCACACCGGCGTAAGCGCCGCTCCAATCGGAGGACGGGCCGGACGGCTCGTTGTAAGCTGGCGGCTCATAGGAATTGGTGAGATCGGCAGCGGATACCGAAAGTGCGGAACCGGAAACGAAAATGGCGGCGAGCGCCAGCGCGAAGGGCTTGTTCGTCATAATACAATTACTCCATACACAGCCTGCGTCTGGTGGATGGGCAGGCGATACATCCGACTCTGAAGCCTCGGGTCGTTCATGCGGATTTGCCCTACCCCTGGCCGCATGTGCGATCCCGCACCGTTCGCCCTGTATTTTCATGAATTCATAAACACTCCATTAACTGCGACCGGCGGGCCGCAAAAAGACATGCGCCGGATCGTCACGAGATCGCGAGCAGCGCGAGAGCATCACCACGCTTGCCGGCACAAGCTCGAGCGGCGTGGCATTTTTGACTGCCGGTGACAGGCGATGATCTGGCCGGGACCGCGATGAGTGCTATCTTCCGGTTCACCACACCCCGTCTGTCAGTCATCAGCCCCGAGGCATCATGAAAACCGAAGACCGCCCGACCAGAGACCGCTTCGTGCTGCTCGACGGTCTGAGGGGCATTGCTGCCATCTTCATCATCCAGCGCCATGCGGAGGACCTTCTGGGCAAGGCCCTGCCCTCCAGCTATCTCGGGGTCGACCTGTTTTTCGCGCTGAGCGGCTTCGTGCTTGCCCACGCCTATGGCGCTTCGCTGGCGCAAGGACGGATCTCGCCGCTGCAGTTCATGAAGGCGCGGCTTCTGCGGCTCTATCCGCTTTATGCGATCGCGCTTGCGCTTGTCACCGCCTATTACGTCCACATGTATTTCGCGGGCGTGGCGGTCATGGCGGATGAATACGTCATTCCCGACGAACTACTACTTGCCTTCGTCACCGGTCTTTTCTTCCTGCCATCGCCGGTCACGATTTCGTTCAATGCGGCGCTGTTTCTCGTCCATCCGGCATGGTCGCTGTTCAACGAACTGGTGGCAAACCTTGCCTATGCGTTGCGCGGGGTGCGGGCAACGCTGCGCCAGATGGGTATCGTGATTGCGGTCAGCGCGGTGGTTCTGGTGGTTGCGGCGCTACAGTTCGATCGCCTGCATGCGGGCTTTCGATGGCATGAAATGTATGTCGGCATGGCGCGCGTATTTTTCTCATTCTCCGTGGGGATGCTGATCTATCGT
Organism: Hyphomicrobiales bacterium; assembly: GCA_900466875.1. Taxonomy (GTDB): domain Bacteria; phylum Pseudomonadota; class Alphaproteobacteria; order Rhizobiales; family Rhizobiaceae; genus Neorhizobium. The sequence continues at coordinate 107,883 of UBNQ01000006.1, forward strand.
TACCGTCGCAAGATACCGGTGGTGCGTCCCGTCCAAGCGCTGCTTTGCCTCGGACTGCTGATCGTCGTGCTCGCATTTCCGACGCCGCGTGACTGGCGCTGGATTTTCGACCTCTTCGTCGTCTTTCTGGTCTGGCCGGTGCTGCTTTACTGGGGAAGCGCGATCGTGCCCGGTCCGAAAACCGCAGCCGTCTCCAGCTTCCTCGGAACTGCGTCCTATGCGGTTTATGTCCTGCACACGCCGCTGCTCGACTGGGCGCTTGTCATCGCTCCCAGCATAACCAGCCCCGAACTGATGCCCTTCGCCGGCATCGTCCTTGTGACGCTTGTCGTCCTCATTTCATGGTGCCTGACAATCTGGCTCGATCAGCCGCTGCAAAAGCGTTTCAAAAAGCTGGTTTTCCACGTTCGACCAGCCACACAAGAATAAATTTCGTCTTGAGCGGAACCTTTTGCTCCCTCAAGAAATTGAGAAAGGGTTCGTGCAAAAAACAGAGAGGAGAACTGCATCCATGTCGAACGACGCTCACCAATCTGTTGTGTCACCCCAAGACCATGTCCTCACGGTTCAGGAGGCGCTCGAACCGCTCTTCCTTGCGCTTGAGCAGGAGGCCGAGCTTAAGATGCTTTCGGCGGCACTCAATGCCGGCTGGCCGCTCGATGAAGCGGTCACTGCAATCGACGAATTGCGACGCAACGAGCTTTTGCCGTTGAGCCGTCCGCACTAACCAACACCCCGATGGGTGATTGACCGATCACAAAAACTCGTTCGCATCACCGTCCCCGCTGCTTTAGTCTTGCCGTCTACAGTCGACGTGCAGCGAGGGACGATGAGCATCAGGACGGTTTGCATTTATGGCGCAGGGGCACTTGGCGGCGCAGTCGCGGCCCATATTGCGCATGCTCTTGGAGAAGGGGTGAAGGTCTCGGTTATCGCGCGCGGGGCACAGCTTGCGGCGATCCGCGACCAAGGGCTCGGCGTCGTCTATGACAATCAAGCGTTTCCCTCGATCTCTGCCGGCGTCGCCGCGACTGACGATGCCTCGAGCCTGCCCCCTCAGGATTTGGTGATTACCGGGCTAAAGGGCCATCAACTGTCCGCAGCCGCTGGCGGCATCTCCCACCTGCTGCACCCGCAAACGCGCGTGATGATGATCCTCAACGGCATCCCGTGGTGGTATTTCCATCAGGATCAGGAAAGTGGATTTACGGGGCGGCAACTGCCGCAGCTCGACCCCGGCGGCAGATTGTGGACGCAGATCGGCCCCGAACGCGTCATCGGCTGCGTCGCCTATCAGGGCGCCGAGGTAATCCGGCCCGGATGCACGAAACTCAACGGCAAAGGTCATTTCTTTCTCGGAGAACCCAACGGCGATATCTCTGCCGATCTACAGGCCGTCGCAGACCTTCTCGGCAAGGCGGGCCTCGATATTCGGCCGACAGAACGCATCCGCGATGAGATCTGGGCAAAGCTCAGGGGCAACGCCGCATTCAATCCGATCAGCGCGCTGACCCGGACGCTGATGGTCGACATGATGGCCAACCCCGATCTGGCGCTGATGGTCCGAAGGATCATGAACGAAGTGCAGGCCGTCGGATCGGCACTCGGCTGCCGTTTCCAGCGCTCCGCAGACGAACAGTTTGCCAGCGCCCACGGGTTCGGCCCGGTCAAGACCTCGATGCTGCAGGACCTGGTTGCCGGCAAGGCGTTGGAGATCGTTCCCCTGAATGGGATGGTGGTCGAGCTGGGAAAGCTTGCCGATGTGCCCACACCGGTCTGCGAAACCGTGCTGGCGCTTGCCAGTCAGCTCGACATCGAGAATCGACGCTGATGCACCATAAAGAAAACCTCGCCGAGGGGACGCGGCGAGGTTGGAATTGGAGGTCGGCTTTTATTCTTGTCAGGCGATACAGGGGACGGGCATCGCCGGCCTTATTCCTGTGACATCGGTGTCAATTGCTCCAGGATTTGCCATTCGTCTATATAACCCGTCAGGCAGGGTTAGGTTCCACCAATCCTTAACCCGGCGGGGACTAAGATCGACGAACTCTGACCGAGTAGCAAAGAGACTGACATGACGGGGCCGAATTTCCGTTTCACCCATTACGATCTCAAGCCACAGCGCGCGGGAACCGCGATCGAGGTGACGTTGAGTGCTGTCAACAATATCCGCCTGATGAATGCGGCAAACTATCAGCGTTTCACGGAACGACTCGATTTCAAATATGTCGGCGGGGTCACGCGCAAATCCCCCATTCGGCTGGTCATCCCCGAAAACGGGCACTGGCACCTGATCGTCGATATGGAAGGCCATCACGGATTGGCTGAATCCTCCGTCAAACTGCTTCCTGTTCCGGCGATGCAAAGCCCGCAAAAGCAGGTTTCCTGATCAATACCATACGGATGCCGCGATACGCAGTCCGCTCGATGCGTCAAGATGCGTGTCTTCGTCATCTTGATCGCAACCCATTCTGTGAACACCATGCGCGCTTCATCACCGGGATGTGATGACCATGCTGCAGGGAGGAGACTGCTTTGGCGGAATTGCAATATCTGGAGACCACGACGGACGGAGACGTCATTCCGATGTCGGATGATGCCCCCAACCAGCTCAGCGGCTCATGGCCGGACCGGAGTTTCGAGACGGTCTCGCGGCTGGAACTACATGCCTTCCGTGTGCCGAAGCCGAAAGCACAGGCGCTTGTCTATCCCGGCGGCGGTTATCTCAAGCTGATGCATGACAAGGAAGGCGTTGAAGTCGCCCTGTGGCTGAACTCGCTGTCAGTTGACGCCTATGTGGTGACCCATCGCCTCCCCGGCGCGGCATCCGCAGACGGGTTTCATCCCAAGGATATCGCACTGACCGATGGGCTCGCCTGCCTCGACCATCTGCATCGTGAAGGTCCGCATCTGCCGCTGTTTCATGTCGGCCTGTCCTCGGGGGGGCATCTTGCCGGCGTGATGGCCTGTCAGGACCATCCGCTTGCCGCAAAAGGTGCGATCATTGCCTATGCGCCGGTGAATGCCAATCACCGGGACTACAAGTCGCCTGCGGGAAAACCGGACTATCCGCCCGTCGAAAAACAGGCCTTCTATAACGACTGGCCGATCGGGATTGCGGCGCTGCCGCATGGAATGCCGAAAATTCCGCTATTCCTGGCCTATGCCCTGCATGACCAATCCGTTCCGGTGGACCATGTTCTCAACCTGATCCGATCCGCCCATCAAGCCAAGCGTGACGTCGACGCCCATATATTCGGGGCGGCGCCTCATGGTTTCGCGCTCAGGGACACGTCCGGTACGCATGCGGCATGGACCAGCCTAGCAGAACAGTGGATCGATCAGCATCTGTAGATGCATTGCCGTTTCCCCCGAAACGCGGAAATGCTGCATCTTTTATGTTCTCTGGGATTTATTGAATCGGACCGATCATGGTTCGCCACGTTCCCTGCGCAGTTTCGCCCACCAGTCCAGTCGCTTCCTGATATCCCGCTCGAAACCACGTTCGACGGGCTCGTAAAACGTCTGCCGCCCCATTTTTTCGGGAAAATAGTTCTGGCCGGAAAAGGCGTCCGGCTCGTCATGGTCGTAACGATAGCCTTCGTTATAACCTTCCTGCTTCATCAGCTTGGTCGGCGCATTGAGGATATGTTTTGGCGGCAGAAGCGAGCCGTTTTCCTTTGCGGCACGCATCGCCGATTTGAAGGCGTTATAGACGGCGTTGGATTTCGGCGCTGTGGCGAGGTAGACGCAGGCATTGGCGAGCGCCAACTCACCTTCCGGTGACCCGAGATAATCGTAGGCATCCTTGGCAGCATTGCAGACGACTAGCGCCTGCGGATCGGCAAGGCCGATATCCTCGATGGCCATGCGCACTAGGCGTCGGCCGAGATAGAGCGGATCTTCGCCGGCATCGAACATGCGGGCCAGATAATAGAGCGCGGCATCGGGATCTGACCCCCGCACCGACTTGTGCAGGGCGGAAATGAGATTGTAGTGGCCGTCCTGCCCCTTGTCATAGACAGGGGCGCGGCGCTGAACGATCTCGGTCAGGCCGGCCGTGTCGAAAACCTCCCCTGCCCTTGCGGCGCGCCAGACCTCTTCAGCCAGCGTCAGCACCGCGCGACCGTCGCCATCGGCCATGCGCAGCAACGTCGCCCTTGCATCCTCGTCGAGCGGCAGCGGCTTGGCCTCGGCCTGCTCGGCCCGGTTCAGGAGTTCGCCAAGGCTTTCTTCGTCATGCGCGCGGAAGGTCAGGACGCGCGCGCGGGACAGAAGAGCGGCATTGAGCTCGAAGCTCGGATTTTCCGTCGTCGCACCGACGAGGATGACGGTGCCGTCCTCCATGACCGGCAGGAAACTATCCTGCTGCGCACGATTGAACCGATGGATCTCGTCGACGAAAAGAAGCGTCTGGCGACCGTCCATGCGGCGCAGGCGGGCCGTTTCGAATACTTTCTTCAAATCGGCAACGCCGGAAAAAATCGCGGAAATCTGCTCGAAGGCAAGCCCCGTTTCGCCGGACAAGAGCCGGGCAACTGTCGTCTTTCCCGTGCCCGGAGGCCCCCAGAAGATCATCGAACCGAGCGTGCCCGACGCGATCATGCGGCGCAGTGCGCCATCCTCTCCCGTCAGATGCGACTGGCCGGTGACTTCACCGAGCGAGGTCGGGCGCAGCCTGTCCGCAAGCGGTCTCCGACTGGCGACATCATCCGGAATACGGGGAGCAAAAAGATCGTTGCTCATCGGAAGAATTGTCGAATGCGCTGGCCGCCCCGTTCGATTTCCACACGCCAGAAGCTCGGGTCCTCTTCCAGCATGTTTTCGAGCGTCTTGGTGGTGTTGACCGTGCTGCCGTTGATCGAAACGATGATGTCGTTCGGCTGAAAGCCGAGGCGTGCCGAAGGCGAACCACGGCTCACTTCGGTCACGACGACACCGCTCTTGTCGGTCGGCAGATGCAGTTCCGTTGCGAGCCTGGGCGACAGGTTTGCGACATGCAGGCCGGCGAACGGGCTACGCCCTTCCATCAGACGTTCGTCACGCGGCGTTGTTTCCGGTGCAGTGTTGAGCAGGAGCTTCATCTGCCGCTGGCCGTCGCCGGTCTGGACGGTGAGATCCGCCTGCTTGCCGAGGCCGGCTGTCGTCAACCGGTACCCGAGGGCATCGGGATGCTCCACCGCAACGCCATTGACGGCGGTGATCACTTCGCCGGGCTTCAGGCCCGCCTTGTCGGCCGGACCGCCTTCGACGGTGCGCACGACCAAAGCGCCGCGCGCCGCCTTCAGCCCCAGAGCTTCGGCGACGTCGGAGGTCACAGCGTCGAAAGTCGCGCCGACATAAGGCCGTTCGAAGGTTGTCTTGCCCTCTTCGGCGGCCACAAGGAAAGCCTTCACGAGATTGGCGGGTATGGCGAAACCGACGCCGTTGGAGCCGCCACCGCGGGAGAAGATCGCGGTATTGATGCCGATCAGTTCGCCATTCATGTTCGTCAAGGCACCACCGGAATTGCCGGGGTTGATGGAGGCATCGGTCTGGATGAAGAAGCCGAAATCGCCGCTCGACACCTGATTGCGGGCGAGCGCCGACACGATGCCGCTGGTGACCGTCTGCCCGACACCGAAGGGGTTGCCGATCGCCAGAACCAGATCGCCGACTTCGGTGCGGTCAGAATCACCGATGGCGAGAACCGGAAAATTCTCCTTGCTCTTGATGCGCAGTACCGCAAGGTCGACGCTCTCATCCTTCAGCACCAGTTCGCAGGGGAACTCACGACCATCGGCAAGCGCGATCTTGATGTCGTCGGCGCCCTGGATGACGTGGTTGTTGGTGACTACGAGACCTTCGTGCGAGAGGATTACGCCGGAACCGAGAGAGGACTGCTTTTCCGAACGGTTCGGCATGCGCTGGCCGAAAAACTGATCGAAAAAGGGATCGCCCGTTAACGTGCTCGGACGCTGGACCAGCCGCTCGGCATAAACATTCACCACGGCACCGGCCGTCTGCTTGACGAGCGGCGCGAAGGACAGCTGCATTTCCTGACGGCTTTGAGGAACCGTCCTGCCGTCCTGCGCATAGGATATTGCGGGACAAACAACGGCCAGAACGAGAAGACCGACCGACATACGCTTGAACAGGCTTGGCATTTGATTCCTCTTTACGAATTTCCGGATCGAGTTTTAGCGCCGGGGCCAGGAAAAGAAAGATGGCGGCCACCAGACAAATCGACCATCCGTTCGTTTATATGGTAGCGGCCAGACGTGAGATAAGAAGATGCTGAAAACGGCAAAAGCATGGGCAAAGGCCCTCAAGCGCGACATCACCGCCCTGTGGCTCGCCGCGCGCGACCGGCGGGTGCCGCTGACGGCCAAGCTGGTGGCGGGAGCCGTGGCAGCCTATGCGCTTTCTCCGATCGATCTCATTCCCGATTTCATTCCCGTTCTCGGCTATCTCGACGATCTTATCCTCGTACCGCTCGGCATCCTGATCGCGATCCGGCTGGTGCCACGGGAGTTGATGTCGGAGTTCCGGCTCGCTGCGGAGCAGCGGTCGGGGCGTCTCATCAGCCGATCGGGCTTCGTCTTCATCCTTGCCATATGGCTTGTCTGCATCATCTTGCTCATCTGGAGCCTGAAGGATTTCTTCTGACCGGCTTCCACCGCAGAGGCCGGAGTACGGAATATGAAATCGAAGCTGACTGTCATGGGCGTTATCGGCATTCTTGTCGCCTGCACCCTTCCCCTTCCCGCGTCCGCCGCAAGTTTCGACTGCGAACGGACGGATCTTGCTGCGGATGAAAAGGCCATCTGCGACACCCGCGCGCTCAACGACGCGGATGTGAAAATGGTCACGACATTCGACATTCTTACCAGCCTGCTTGCGATGGGTACGCGTGATGCGCTTCGGGAAGAACAGAGCGCATGGCTGAAAAGGCGCCAGGCCTGCGGCAGCGATGTGGGCTGCCTGACAACCGCTTATGCCGAGCGCATGAAACAGCTTACGGAAGCATTCGAGGGGCTCAGCCGGCCCCTGTGACAGGTGGGTCGGCGGTCAAAAATGCCTGAAGAGTTGCAATCGTCGGATCCGCGAGTCCGCGTGTCACACGGCCGATCACCTCGACATGCTGCGCCTCGACTGTGGCGATCTTGACAGGACGAATGACGGACGGCGCTGGCAAGCCCGCTGCTTGGTGATCTTCGATTTCTATATCATCAACCCAGCGGCGATTTTCTGCCGAGGTGATCATGACAACCCAGAGAAGCACGGCTCCCTCGCCGATGCCGCCGGCTGATACGACCAGTGCGGGTCTTCTTTGCCTTGCAGCCCTATCAGTGTAGGGGAACGGAACTCGAACGATATCGCCCTGCTCAAAGATTGGCATAGGCTTTTCTATCCGCTTCGCTGTCCCATTCATCGAAAGCAGCAAACGGATCATCTCCGGCGCTTGGAACACGAGAGATCACCACGCGACCTTCAGTCTCCAGACTATAGAGCAACTCGTCGCCCTCGCGGAGCTTAAGCGCAATGCGGATCGCCTGAGGGATTGTCGTCTGAGACTTGCTTGTGAGTTTGCTCGTAATCATAGCGAACCTCGCAATTTTTCATACGGTAAGGAATTTCCTTCCCGCATGCAAGGCTACCGAGTTCGTTCCTAATAGACAAAGCCCCGCCGAGGAAACCGGGCGGGGCTTTGGAAAAATCGGCAGCAGCGGCAGCGCTTATTCCGGCAAAATCCTGACTGCGCCCTTGTCGGCGGACGAGGCGAAGGCGGCGTAGGCCTTGAGTGCCGTCGTGACGTTGCGCTTGCGCGGGGCGGCCGGCTTCCAGCCGAGCGCGTCCTGCTCATGACGGCGAGCCGACAATTCGGCGTCGGAGACCTTCAGGTTGATCGTCCGGTTCGGGATATCGATCTCGATTGTATCGCCCGGCTGAACGAGGCCGATGGCGCCGCCCTGACCTGCTTCGGGCGAAGCATGTCCGATCGACAGGCCGGACGTGCCGCCGGAGAAGCGGCCGTCGGTGATCAGCGCGCAGGCCTTTCCAAGACCCTTCGACTTCAGGTAGCTCGTCGGATAGAGCATTTCCTGCATGCCGGGGCCGCCCTTCGGGCCTTCGTAACGAATGACGACGACGTCGCCTGCCTTGACCTCATTGCCGAGAATACCCTTCACGGCGGCATCCTGGCTTTCGAAGACGACAGCCGGACCGGTGAATTTGAGGATCGATTCGTCGACGCCGGCAGTCTTCACGATGCAGCCGTCCAGCGCGATATTGCCGTAGAGAACGGCAAGACCGCCGTCCTTGGAGAACGGGTGTTCGACCGAGCGGATAACGCCATTTTCGCCATCTGCATCGAGATCATCCCAGCGCGAGGACTGCGAGAACGCGACTTGGGTGGGGACGCCGCCTGGCGCTGCCTTGAAGAACTCGCGGACAGTCTCGGAATTGGTGCGGGTGATGTCCCAGCGATCGATGGCATCGCCAAGCGTCGCCTCGTGGACGGTATAACAATTGCGATTGATCAGGCCACCACGATCAAGTTCGCCGAGGATGCGCATGATGCCGCCGGCGCGATGGACGTCTTCCATGTGGACGTCCTGCTTGGCGGGTGCAACCTTGGACAGGCACGGCACCTTGCGCGACAATGCATCGATATCTTCCATGCCGAAATCGATACCGCCTTCATAGGCTGCAGCGAGGATGTGCAGGACCGTATTGGTGGACCCGCCCATGGCAATATCGAGCGACATGGCGTTCTCGAAGGCCTGCTTGGAGGCGACATTGCGTGGCAGAACGGTCTCGTCCCCCTGCTCGTAATAACGGCGGGTAATATCGACGATCAGATGTCCGGCTTCGACGAAGAGGCGCTTGCGATCCGAATGGGTGGCAAGCGTGGAACCGTTGCCCGGCAGCGACAGGCCCAGAGCTTCGGTCAGGCAGTTCATCGAGTTGGCGGTGAACATGCCCGAGCAGGAACCGCAGGTGGGACAGGCGGAGCGCTCGATGACGGCTACGTCCTCGTCGGAAATCTTGTCGTCGGCCGCGGCAACCATGGCATCAACGAGATCGAGCGCGACCTTCTTGCCGTGCAGCGTGACCTTGCCGGCTTCCATCGGACCGCCCGAGACGAAGACGGCCGGGATGTTCAGGCGCATGGCGGCGTTCAGCATGCCGGGCGTGATCTTGTCGCAATTGGAGATGCAGACCATGGCATCGGCGCAGTGGGCGTTGACCATGTATTCGACGCTATCGGCGATGATCTCGCGCGACGGCAGCGAATAAAGCATGCCGTCATGGCCCATGGCGATGCCATCGTCGACGGCGATCGTGTTGAACTCCTTGGCGACACCGCCGGCAGCCTCGATCTCGCGGGCGACCAACTGGCCGAGGTCCTTCAGATGCACATGGCCGGGCACGAACTGGGTGAACGAGTTGACGACCGCGATGATCGGCTTGCCGAAATCGCCATCCTTCATGCCGGTGGCGCGCCAAAGGCCGCGTGCGCCGGCCATGTTACGGCCGTGGGTGGTGGTTCTGGAACGATAAACTGGCATGGGTCTTTCCTCGCTCGATCAAGCCCTCCAGTCTATCCGCTCCTCGGCAGAGACACAAAAGGCCCTATTTTTGAAAAAATGTCCTAGCTCAAGTGCCAGCCACTGTCACTGCCGGTTATCCGAAAATCAGTACGGTACGGTACGGTTCTCGCCTGATGCGATGGAATGTCCTAACGTAGATCCTCCCGGCGCAGCTCAAAATGATCGAGGATCACATCGAGATTGCGGCGGTGCGACTTGAAGAAGAGGTCGAAGAGATCACCGGCAACCGGCACGCTGCCGACGACGGCATCGACGCCGAGATTGCCCAGCATCTGGACGAGTTTTGCAGGCGGCACGCCCATGCGCCGCGCCTCGTTGATGATGTAAAGACCGACCATCGCTCCGCCCGCATCGCCGATGACGGGGACGAGGCCAAAGATGGAATCGGCACCGAAGCGGATACCGGTGCCCGGAATGCGGATCGCCGTATCCATCAGCCGCGCGATACCATTCAGCCGCCTCAGACGCCGCAGCTTCTCGACATGGTCCAGATCGTCTTTGACGAACCGCCCGCTGGCGGTATCCCAGGTCTTCGTCGCCATCCCGCAATTCTCCATTTTCGTTCAAGACTACAAATGAGAATCCCCGATACGGGTTCCAAGATGGACAGGCGGCAAAGATGCCGTTTTTCTCACGTAAACGTGGTTCCGACAAGAAATCGTGCGTCTGTGAAACCGAATGGTTTGGGATTACGTATAAGAGCAGGAACGGCAACGCGCCCGAGGAGACATCCCATGCCCGCCTATCGTCCGCCGCATATTGCGTCTTCGGAGATCACGCCGAAGAATATCTATCTGTCCCGCCGCAGCTTCATCGGTGCCGCCGCGGCTGCCGGGTTCGGTCTCGCTGCCAGCGGCGATGCCTGGGCGGCTCCTCTCAACACCGTGCCCGGACCCTACAAGCTCAGCGAAAAGCTGACACCGAAGGAAGCGGTCACCAGCTACAACAATTTCTACGAGTTCGGGGTCAACAAGGAAGACCCGGCGCAGAATTCCGGCGCCTTCAAGCCAACACCCTGGTCGGTGAAAGTCGAGGGCATGGTCGGCAAGCCGAAGGAATTCGGGCTTGATGAAATCTTGAAGATGAAGCTCGAGGACCGGACCTACCGGATGCGCTGCGTCGAGGGTTGGTCGATGGTAGTCCCCTGGATCGGCTTTCCGCTGTCGGCGATCCTCGATCAGGTCGAGCCGCTCGGCAGTGCCAAGTATGTCGCCTTCGAAACCGTCGTGCGACCAGAGGAAATGCCGGGCCAGGGTGGTCTCTTCCAGCCCCTGCCCTGGCCTTATGTCGAAGGCCTCAGAATGGACGAGGCGCGCCATCCGCTGACCATTCTGGCGGTCGGCCTTTATGGCGAAACGCTGCCGAACCAGAACGGTGCGCCGATCCGGCTTGTCGTTCCGTGGAAATACGGATTCAAAAGCATCAAGTCGATCGTCAAGATCAAGCTGGTGGAAGAACAGCCGCAGACAACCTGGAAAAATTCCAACGCCCGGGAATACGGGTTTTACTCCAACGTCAATCCGGCGGTCGATCACCCGCGCTGGAGCCAGGCGACGGAACAGCGGATCGGCGAAGGCGGCTTCTTTGGCACCAAGCGGGTGGATACGCTGCCGTTCAACGGTTATGCAAACGAGGTGGCAAGCCTTTATTCCGGCATGGACCTGAAGGCGAATTACTGACCATGGCTTCTCTTGCAGCCGCCATCCCTGCCCTGCCTCGGCGTTATCATGCCGCCAGTATCTGGGCGCTTTACGTCGTCGGGCTCTGTCCGGCGGCCTGGTATTTCTACCAGGCAGCAACCGGCGGGCTCGGGTTCAATCCGGTAAAGACGTTCGAGCACCTTCTCGGCATCTGGGCATTGCGGCTGATTATCGCGACGCTCGCCATCACGCCCCTGCGCGATCTCTTCGGCATCAACTGGGTGCGCTACCGAAGGGCGCTCGGGCTTCTGGCCTTCTATTATGTGCTGATGCATTTTTCCGTTTATCTGCTGCTCGACCTGCAGCTCAATTTCGCAGCGGTCGGCGGAGATATCGCGAAGCGTCCCTATATCACGATCGGGTTTGCCGCTTTGCTTCTGCTTATTCCCCTTGCGGTGACATCGAACAACTGGTCGATCCGAAAGATGGGACAGGGATGGATCCGGCTGCACAAGCTGATCTACCTTATCGCCATCGGCGGAGCGGTCCATTATGTGCTTGCCGTCAAATCGGTAACATCCGGACCGTTCACCCATATCGCGCTGATCGGGATTCTGGTTGCATACCGCCTTATCCGGCGGCCCTTGCTCAACTGGAAGCGCGCGCGACGTCAGCCGGCACAGGCCGCCCGCTGACGTCACCGAATGGCGACAGGCTTACACCGAGCGCGTTAATCCGCCATCGACCTTGAGGTTCTGGCCGGTAATATAGCCTGCCCCTTCCGAGGCGAGGAAAGCGACGGTGGCTGCGATCTCGTCGCTCGTACCGTAACGCTTCATCGGCACGCCTTCGCGCCGCTCCTCGGTGGCTGGCAGGCTGTCGATCCAACCCGGCAGGACATTGTTCATCCGCACATTATCGGCCGCATAGGCATCGGCAAAAATCTTGGTGTATGCGGCGAGACCGGCGCGAAAGACGGCCGAGGTCGGGAACATGGCGGACGGTTCGAAGGCCCAGGCCGTGGAGATATTGACGATGCTGCCGGATTTCTGCGCCTGCATGATCGGCGCGACGAGGCGGACCGGGCGGATGACGTTCATCAGGTAGACGTCGAGGCCCGTGTGCCACTGCTCGTCGGTAATCTCGATGATCTGCGCGCGCGGTCCGTGGCCGGCGCTGTTGACGAGAACGTCTACGCGGCCCCATGCATCCATCGTCGTGTCGATAAGCCGCCTCAGATCGTCATTCGACTGGTTTGAGCCGGTAATGCCAATCCCGCCAAGTTCCTGGGCAAGCGCCTCCCCCTTGCCGGACGAAGACAGGATCGCGACCTTGTATCCATCGGCAGCAAGCCGCTTTGCGGAGGCCGCTCCCATGCCGCTGCCACCCGCCGTTACGATCGCCACTTTTGCTTCCGACATTGTCTGCTGCCTCCTGCTCAATGCTGATGGAACCTATCTGCAATGGGTAGCGCGGCGATGGGCTAAATGCCAGCGCAGCAGGTGCATATTCAGGAGCGGTTTTTCGTCTTTATCCTTGATGCGTTCAGCGCCGCCGCCTTCCGGACGAGCGCGATGAACGCCTCCCCATCGACGCTCTCCCCTTCCCTCAGATCGATTGCACGCCGTGCATTTCCGTCGAGGCTGGCGTTGAACAGCCGGGACGGATCATCGATCGAGGCGCCCTTGGCGAAGGTCAGTTTGACGACGGATTTATAGGTCTCGCCGGTACAGAGGATACCGTGTTTCTCCCAGACCGGCACGCCGCGCCATTTCCATGTCTCGATGACGTCGGGAATGGCCTGGTGGATGAGCGCGCGGATATGCGCTAGCACATCTCCCCGCCAGTCGCCCAGTTCCGAAATGCGCTGGTCGATCTGTTGGGAGGCAGCCGCCGTCTTGTCGATCGCATCGTCCTTAATGATATCGTCCTAGAGTTTTTCGCCGGGCAGCAGGCTTGCCTGGCGGATCCAGGCCTCCAGTTGCGCCTCATTCCATTCGTCGGATTCATGAATATGGAAATAGCGCGCTTCAGGCGTCCTGGAACTTTCCGGCGGAACTGGATCGAGGGACGTACCGCGGAAGAAGGTAACTTTCACAAATCTATTGAAGCAATGAATGGCGAGAAACCAGCCTTGTCCTTCCAGCCCGTAAAGCGGCGTATTCCATTTCACCGCCTTTGCGACACCCGGCACGACACGGCCGACAAGTTCGTCAATCCTGCGGCCGATCTCGCTCTTCCATCCAGGCATCGCGGCGATATAGGCCTGGACAGGCTCGTCACCATATCCCTTGGCAATTTGCGGATTGCCACCGGACAACAGTTTCGGCGCTGTGGATTTTCCCGTCATGATCTCAAGCTCCTCCCTGACGATCATTGCCAGTCATCATAGGCTCCATAGACATGTCGTCTACAGAGTTTAATCCCAGACACCCATCCTCCCGGTTGCCTTGACAGCGGCCAATTCACAGGCTCCATTCCCGGCGAAAAATCAGGAACACTTATATGACGACCACGGACACGGCAGCGAACGGCGGACGGCTTTCGGTTCTGGATACCTATCTTTGTGATCTACGTCCGTGGGGCAACCTACGCGGCTTCCCACGATTCATAATCGAGTTTCTTTATTTTGGCATCAAGGAGGCACGGGCCTGTCTGTTTGCCGGGCTTTTTTTCGTCTCGATCTTTCTGGTGCCGAAGGCCGGGCTTTTCGGGCTGCCGCGTTACGACGTGCTGCTCGCCATCGCGCTTGCCATCCAGTTCTTCATGATCTGGAGCCGGCTGGAAACCTGGGACGAAGCCAAGGCGATAGGCCTGTTCCACATTGTCGGTTTTGCGCTGGAAGTGTTCAAGACTTCCGGCAGCATCCAGTCATGGTCCTACCCGGACTTCGCTTATACAAAGGTTCTCGGTGTACCGCTGTTTTCCGGTTTCATGTATGCGGCGGTCGGCAGCTACATCATCCAGGCATGGCGTTTGTTCGGCCTGCGCATCCAGCATCACCCGAGTTACTGGATGGCAACGCTGGTGGCGCTCGCCATCTACGCCAACTTCTTCACCCACCATTTCATCGGGGATTACCGCTGGTATATCGCCGCCTGTGCGATCGGACTTTACGCCCGCACCACCGTAATCTTCCGTCCTTACGACCGTGATCGGAAAATGCCGCTGCTTGTGGCCTTCGTGCTGATCGGCTTCTTCATCTGGCTGGCGGAAAACATCTCCACCTTCTTCGGCATATGGGCCTATCCGAACCAGCTCGGCGCGTGGTCGGCAGTCCATCTGGGAAAGTGGAGTTCATGGTCGCTGCTGGTGATCATGACATTCACGATCGTGGCTCACCTGAAGCATATCAAGCGGCAGATACACGTGCCCGAGTGAACAGGCGGATTTCCGCCGCAGCCGCGCCCGCGATGCCGATTGCGTAGGCGAGGATATTCCACAGCGAGAAGACACGGCCGAGCAGGAGCTTGCCGGCAGTCGTCAGCCGGAAAGCGTCAAGCTGCGGCGTTTGATAGAGCCGTGAAAACTCCACGGTCACGGCGATGGCCAATGCCAGCATAATGAAAAGGCCAATCCTTGCCGAACCAGCGAGGATACCGACCAGCAGGAAGACCATGCTGCCCCAAAGAATAGAACCGCCATATTTGACCACGGGGAATGGCAGGCCCAGATCATAACCGAACCGGCGAAGCGCCAGACCTGCGGCAATCACCATCAGGACACTCAGGCCACGGCCGATGCGTCTCGATCGATTTGCGTTCGCCGCCATGGCACTTCCTTTCTCCAAGCAAAAAGGCCGGGCGTTTCCACCCGGCCTTTCAAATTTGCAATCGCGGATCGATTAAGCGGCTTCTGCAGCTTCTGCTTCAGCAGCAACGCGAGCCTTGTCGGCTGCGCCCTTGGCAGTGACGTCGCGTTCAACGAACTCGATGACAGCCATGGGAGCGTTGTCGCCCTGACGGTAGCCAGCCTTCATGATACGCAGGTAGCCGCCGTTGCGGGTTGCGTAACGGGAAGCGATGACGTCGAACAGCTTGCGAACGGCGTCCTGGTCCTGAACCTGGGAAACGGCCTGACGACGAGCGTGCAGATCGCCGCGCTTACCGAGCGTGACGAGCTTTTCGACGATCGGGCGAATTTCCTTCGCCTTCGGCAGGGTGGTTACGATCTGCTCATGGGTGATGAGCGATGCAGCCATGTTGGTGAACATAGCCTTACGGTGGCTTGCGGTGCGGTTAAGCTTGCGGCCGGCTTTTGCGTGACGCATATCTGGTCTCCTTCACTTGCAGGCATTCGCCTGCAGTATGACTTGTTAGTATTGGTCTTCGTAACGCTTAGCGAGATCTTCGATGTTTTCCGGCGGCCATGCAGGAACTTCCATACCAAGATGGAGGCCCATGGATGCCAGTACTTCCTTGATCTCGTTCAGCGACTTGCGACCAAAGTTCGGAGTGCGGAGCATTTCCGCCTCGGTCTTCTGGATGAGGTCGCCGATATAAACGATGTTGTCGTTCTTCAGGCAGTTGGCCGAACGGACGGAAAGTTCCAGTTCGTCGACCTTCTTGAGGAGCGCCGGGTTGAACGCGAGTTCAGTGACGGATTCCTCTTCCTGTTCCTTCTGCGGCTCGTCGAAGTTGACGAAGACCGACAGCTGGTCCTGAAGAATGCGGGCGGCGAAGGCTACGGCGTCTTCACCCGTGACCGAACCATCGGTTTCAATGGTCATGGTCAGCTTATCGTAGTCGAGAACCTGGCCTTCACGGGTGTTTTCCACCTTGTAGGACACTTTCTTGACCGGCGAGTAGAGGCTGTCGACCGGGATCAAGCCGATCGGTGCATCCTCTGCACGGTTACGCTCGGCCGGGACATAACCCTTGCCGTTGTTGACCGTGAATTCCATACGGATCTCGGCGCCTTCGTCCAGCGTGCAGATCACGTGGTCGGGGTTCAGGATCTCGATGTCGCCAACCGTCTGGATGTCACCAGCGGTAACAGCGCCCGGGCCCTGCTTGCGCACGACCATGCGCTTCGGGTCATCGCCGTCCATCTTGATGGCGATTTCCTTGATGTTGAGCACGATGTCCGTCACATCTTCCCGGACGCCCGGGATGGAGGAGAACTCGTGCAGGACGCCGTCGATCTGGACAGCCGTGACGGCTGCACCGCGGAGCGACGACAGAAGCACGCGACGCAGCGCGTTGCCGAGCGTCAGGCCGAAGCCGCGCTCAAGAGGTTCAGCAACAAGCGTTGCCTTAGTACGACCGGACGAGGTGAACTCCACCTTGTTCGGCTTAATCAATTCCTGCCAGTTCTTCTGGATCATGACCTACTACCTTCCGTTCGTTGCCACCATCCAATCGTGGCAACCGAGCACGAGGAACACCGGAAAATACCCTTCCGGCGATACGGTTAAAGCCGCCTCGGCTCCTGCAGGAGACAAAGCGGCTACTACCGAGTTCAGATGGCGCTCGCCTGAAAAGCGAGCCCCAATACGTCCATTAGACGCGGCGCTTCTTGCGCGGGCGGCAACCGTTGTGCGGGATCGGTGTGACGTCGCGGATGGAAGTGATCATGAAACCGGCAGCCTGGAGAGCGCGAAGTGCCGATTCACGGCCGGAACCCGGACCGCAAACTTCAACTTCAAGCGACTTCATGCCGTGTTCCTGAGCCTTCTTGGCGCAGTCTTCAGCAGCGATCTGAGCAGCAAACGGGGTCGACTTACGCGAACCCTTGAAGCCCTTTGCACCGGCGGACGACCAGGCAATAGCATTGCCCTGTGCGTCGGTGATGGTGATCATGGTGTTGTTGAATGTAGAATTTACGTGAGCAACGCCCGACGTGATATTCTTGCGTTCGCGGCGGCGAACGCGGGTGGCTTCCTTGGCCATTTTGTCCCTTTCATTGATCTCTGCACCGCCGTAATGCCAGCGGCTCCACCTGGAGAGGCAGTAGACTTCAGTCAGAAGGCAACATGGCTTACGCCCATTGCCTATTGGCTAATGCCCCAAAATTACTTCTTCTTACCGGCGATTGCCTTGGCCGGACCCTTGCGGGTGCGGGCATTCGTGTGGGTGCGCTGACCGCGGACCGGAAGGCCACGACGGTGACGCAGGCCACGGTAGCAACCGAGGTCCATGAGACGCTTGATGTTCATCGCGGTTTCGCGACGAAGATCGCCTTCGACTGCATAGTCGCGGTCGATGGTTTCGCGGATCTGAAGAACTTCAGAATCCGTCAGCTGATGGACGCGCTTTTCAGCCGGAAGACCGACCTTGTCCATGATTTCCTGCGCAAATTTCGGGCCGATCCCGTGAATGTAGGTCAGCGCGATAACAACGCGCTTCGCAGTCGGGATGTTGACGCCAGCGATACGTGCCACGTCTATTCTCCTTCGTTCCGGTTGCCATCCGGCAAGCGGTACTTCTTCCATGATAGCAGCCCGATCAAGGCCACCAGTTCAACAACACCAAACGAGACAGCTCAAAACGACCAGCCCCGGATATCCTTGCGGAAATCCGCGCCAATCGCTTAAATCTGTCGCGAGTTGGCGCGGTGTTTAACGGAATCAGCGGTCAAATGCAACCGCCGAGCCCGAGATTCTTTAACAGACCTGTGACAACTCAAAGAGCCGACAGGGTCTTTTCGATTTCAGCGGTCACGGCCTTTACGTCGGCCATGCCATCGATCGCCTTCAACTGGCCGGTCTGCTCGTAGTGAGCCGAGAGCGGAGCAGTCTTTTCACGATATTCCACCAGACGCTTCTTGAAAGCTTCCGGCATATCGTCGGACCGGACCTTGCCGCCAGCGGCAATGGTTTCGGCCACGCGGTTTTCGATTCGGCCCATCAGAGCCCCCTCGTCCACCTTCAGTTCAATGACTGCATCCAAAGGGCAACCCTTTTCCTGCAGCATCTTTTCCAGCGCGATGGCCTGGGGCACGGTGCGCGGATAGCCATCCAGAATGAAACCATTCGAACAGTCGTCGAGATCGATACGCTCAGCGACGATGGCATTGACGATATCGTCGGAAACCAGCTGGCCTGCGTCCATCACGGCTTTCGCCTTCAGACCGATTTCGGTTCCTGCTTCCTTGGCGGCACGAAGCATGTCACCCGTGGAAAGCTGCGGAATTCCGTATTTCTCAGTCAGCAGCTTTGCCTGCGTCCCCTTACCGGCGCCGGGTGGCCCCAAGAATATAAGTCTCATCGTCCCCTCTTTCCTCCGCGCAGTTTCGACTTCTTGATCAGACCCTCATACTGCTGCGCAATGAGATGTCCCTGGATCTGTGCAACCGTATCGAGGGTTACACTGACAACAATCAAAAGCGAAGTACCACCAAGGGCTAATGGCACGCCTGTGCGGGCGATCAGAAACTCTGGCAGAATGCAGACGAAGACGAGGTAGATCGCACCGATAACCGTGATGCGGGTCAATACGTAGTCAATATATTCGGCGGTCCGTTCGCCCGGACGGATGCCCGGAATGAAACCACCGTGTTTCTTCAGATTGTCGGCCGTATCCTTCGGATTGAAGACGATGGCCGTGTAGAAGAAGGCAAAGAAGGCGATCAGCAAGCCGTAGAGCAGCATGAACAGCGGCTGGCCATGGCCAAGCGCTGCAATGGCGGCAGTTGCCCATGCAGGCAGGTCGGAATTGCCCGCAAAACCGGCGGCCGTTGCCGGCAGCAACAGCAGCGACGAGGCGAAGATCGCCGGAATAACACCGGACGTGTTGAGCTTGAGCGGCAGGTGCGAGGTGTCGCCCTGGAACATGCGGTTGCCGACCTGTCGCTTCGGATATTGGATCAGAAGCCGACGCTGGGCGCGCTCGACGAAGACGATCAGGGCGATAACGCCGATTGCGACGAGAATCACCAGAAGAATCAGACCCGTCGACAGAGCACCGGTGCGGCCGAGTTCGAGCGTGCCGGCCAGAGCGGTCGGCAGACCTGCGGCGATGCCGGCGAAGATGATCAGCGAGATGCCGTTGCCGATGCCGCGCGAGGTGATCTGCTCACCCAGCCACATCAGGAACATGGTGCCGCCGAGAAGCGTCACGACGGTCGACAGGCGGAAGAACCAGCCCGGATCGTTGACGATGCCCTGCCCGCTCTCAAGGCCCGCGGCAATGCCGTAGGCCTGAAGCGTGCCGAGAATCACCGTGCCGTAGCGCGTGTACTGGTTGATGATCTTACGGCCGGCTTCGCCTTCCTTCTTCAAGGCTTCAAGCGAAGGAACGACCGAGGTCATCAGCTGCACGATGATCGACGCGGAAATATACGGCATGATGCCGAGCGCGAAGATCGCCATACGCTCGACGGCGCCACCGGCAAACATGTTGAAGAGACCGAGAATACCGCCTGCCTGGCCGCGGAAGGCCTGGGCATAAGCTTCAGGGTTGAGGCCCGGAAGCGGGATATGCGTGCCGAGGCGGTAAACGAGGAGAGCAGCGAGGGTAAACCACAGCCGCTTCTTGAGATCCTCTGCCTTGGCGAAGGTCGAAAAATTGAGATTAGAGGCAAGTTGTTCCGCTGCAGACGCCATGCGTTTCTCCGCCCGATCACCCTCCCCGGCGAAAAATGCCTGGTCAGGAAAGCAATCGCAAATTCTGGTTCAAAAAACCGGGCGCGGAGATTGCGGGAGCAATCGGGTGCCTCACCCTGTTTTCATGTGATCGGCGCCCATCGGGGCCGCCAAATCGTGAGGCTCACATATGGACATAAAATCGCCCGGTGTGAAGCACACGCCGGGCGATTTTAAACGTTTTACTCTGCGGCAGTTTCTGCTGCAGCGAGAAGCTTGACGGAACCGCCAGCCTTTTCGATCTTTTCGACGGCAACCTTGGAGGCACCGGCAACTTCGATCGTCAGCTTAGCCTTCAGTTCGCCACCGGACAGAACGCGAACGCCGTCCTTTACGCGACGGATAACGCCGGCAGCCTTGAGAGCTGCTGCATCAACCGTTGCCTTGCCGTCGAGCTTGCCAGCATCGATCGCGGTCTGGATACGGCCAACCGAAACGGTGACGTAGTCAGATGCGAAGATGTTGTTGAAGCCGCGCTTCGGCAGGCGACGGTAGATTGGCATCTGACCGCCTTCGAAGCCGTTGATGGCAACGCCGGAACGGGCCTTCTGACCCTTGACGCCACGACCACCGGTCTTGCCCTTGCCGGAACCGATACCGCGACCTACGCGGATACGGTCCTTGGACGAACCTTCGTTGTCCTTGATCTCATTCAGTTTCATGATCAAACCCTCACTTCTCGTCGACGACGCGGACGAGATGCTGGACGGCCCGGATCATGCCACGAACGGAAGGCGTATCTTCCAGCGTGCGAACCCGGTGCATCTTGTTGAGGCCCAGACCAACCAGCGTTGCGCGCTGGACAGCCGGACGGCGAATAGGCGAACCGATCTGCTCGACCGTGATCGTCTTTGCTTCAGTCTTCTTCGTAGCCTTAGCCATGGTTCAGACTCCTCTTATTCTTCCGACGCAACGCCGGAAGCGGCACGGCGAGACTGCAGCGTAGCATACTTCATGCCGCGCTGAGCTGCGATGTCCTTCGGGTGCACCTGGTGCTTGAGGGCGTCGAACGTTGCACGAATCATGTTGTACGGGTTCGACGAACCGGTCGACTTCGCAACAACGTCGTGAACGCCCAGCGTTTCGAATACAGCACGCATCGGGCCACCGGCGATGATACCGGTACCAGCCTTGGCGGAGCGCAGCAGAACCTTGCCGGCGCCGTGACGGCCATTGACGTCGTGATGCAGCGTACGGCCGTCGCGCAGCGGTACGAAGATCAGATCGCGCTTTGCGCTTTCGGTTGCCTTCCGGATGGCTTCCGGCACTTCACGTGCCTTGCCATGGCCGAAGCCTACGCGGCCCTTCTGGTCGCCGACGACGACGAGAGCAGCAAAACCGAAACGACGGCCGCCCTTGACGACCTTGGCAACGCGGTTGATCGCGACCAACTTGTCGACGAATTCGCTATCGCGCTCTTCACGGCCCTGACGATCGTCACGACCCTTTCTTTCCTGTGCCATTGTCCTTGTCCTTTTTCTTTTACGGGTGGAACGGCAAACGAAAAGACCATCGGCTTCATCGCTGAAACCCGCATGGTCCGGTGAAATCCGCCCGGATCAAATCCGGGCGGAAAATCTTAGAAGCTCAGACCGCCTTCGCGGGCAGCTTCAGCAAGTGCCTTGATACGGCCGTGGTAAATGAAGGCGCCGCGATCGAACACGACTTCCTTCACGCCAGCCTTGGAGGCGCGTTCTGCAACCAGCTTGCCGACGGCAGCAGCTGCTGCAACGTCCGCGCCGGTCTTCAGCGACTTGCGCAGGTCGGTGTCGAGCGTGGAGGCGGCTGCAAGCGTGCGGCCGGCCACGTCGTCGATGACCTGTACGTAGATGTTCTTGGACGAGCGGTGAACCGACAGACGCGGACGGCCATTTGCGACCTTCTTGATCTGACGGCGAACACGGCTCGCACGCTTTGTGAGTGCTTCTTTTCTGGTAGCCATGATCGCGCGTCCTTACTTCTTCTTGCCTTCCTTGCGGACGATCCGTTCCCCAGCGTACTTGACGCCTTTGCCCTTGTAGGGCTCGGGACCACGGTATTCGCGGATTTCCGCGGCAACCTGACCGACCTGCTGCTTGTTGATGCCGGTGACGACGATTTCCGTCGGCTTCGGCACGGCAATGGTGATGCCCTCAGGGGCTTCGTAGACTACGTCGTGGGAGAAACCGAGCTGGAGCTGCAGGTTCTTGCCCTGCAGCGCTGCGCGGTAACCAACGCCGTTGATTTCGAGCTTGCGCTCGAAACCGTCCTTAACGCCCTTGAAGATGTTCTCGACCATCGTGCGGGACATGCCCCACTTGGAACGAGCATCCTTGGAATCGTTGACCGGGGTCACCGAAACGGCGTTGTCATTCAGCTCAACCTTCACTTCGTCGTTAGCAACGAAGTGAAGTTCGCCCTTCGGGCCCTTCGCGGTGATCTTCTGGCCTTCGACCGAAGCCGTCACACCTGCAGGAACCGGAACGGGCCTTTTACCGATACGAGACATTATATTATCCTGTCTGTCCGTTATGGAGATCCTTGCCCAGTCTTAGAAGACCGAGCAAAGAACCTCGCCGCCTACGTTCTGTTCGCGAGCCTGGTGATCGGCCATCACGCCCTTCGGGGTCGAAAGGATGGTGATGCCGAGGCCGTTCGCGACCTGCGGAATGGACTTTACCGAGACATAAACTCGGCGGCCCGGCTTGGAAACGCGGCCGATCTCACGGATCACGGATGCGCCTTCGTAGTACTTCAGCTCGATTTCAATCTCGGACTTGCCGTTGCCGAAATCGGTCTGGGTGTAACCGCGGATGTAGCCTTCGGCCTGAAGAACGTCCAGGACACGAGCGCGCAGGCGCGAAGCCGGCGTCGTGACGGAGTTCTTGCGGCGGGCTGCGCCGTTGCGGATGCGGGTGAGCATATCGCCCAAGGGATCAGTCATGGTCATCGAACGATCTCCTTACCAGCTCGACTTAACAATACCCGGCACCTTGCCGAGGTTGCCGAGCTCACGAAGCGCGATACGCGACATCTTGAGCTTGCGATAGAAAGCGCGCGGGCGACCGGTGACTTCACAACGGTTGCGGATACGCGTCTTCGAGCCATCGCGCGGCAGGGAAGCGAGCTTGATAGTTGCCTTGAACCGTTCTTCGATCGGAAGTTCCTGGTTCATGATGGTTGCCTTCAATGCAGCGCGCTTGGCGGCATGGTCGGCGACCGTCTTGCGGCGGCGCTTGTTCTTTTCAACTGCGCTGGTCTTCGCCATATCGTAGTTCCTTTTTAACGCTCGTCGTTACGGTTACGCACGGAACGGGAAGTTGAACTCTTTCAGAAGAGCCCGAGCTTCGTCGTCGTTCGTAGCCGTCGTGCAAACGATGATGTCCATGCCCCACATCTGATCAACCTTGTCGTAGTTGATTTCCGGGAACACAATGTGCTCCTTGAGGCCCATGGCGAAGTTGCCACGACCATCGAAGGACTTCGGATTCAGGCCGCGAAAGTCGCGAACGCGCGGAAGCGCGATGTTGACCAGGCGATCCATGAATTCATACATGCGGACGCCGCGGAGAGTTACCTTCGCACCGATCGGCATCTCTTCGCGAACCTTGAAGCCGGCAATCGAGTTGCGGGCGCGCGTGATAACCGGCTTCTGGCCAGCGATCGCAGCGAGGTCGGCGGCAGCAATCGTGGGCTTCTTGGAGTCGGCAGTTGCCTCACCCACGCCCATATTGATGACGATCTTGTCCATCTTCGGGATCATCATCTCGTTCGCGAACGAGAACTGCTCCTGAAGAGCCGCGCGGATGCGGGTGACGTATTCGGTCTTGAGCCGCGGCTCGTAATTTGCCTCAGCCATCGATGACATCTCCCGTACGCTTGGCTACACGCACCTTCTTACCGTCGACGACAGAGAAGCCAACGCGGGTCGGCTTACCGTCTTTCGCAGCAACTGCGAGGTTCGACAGATGGATGGATGCTTCCTTGTTGATGATGCCAGCTTCCTGCGTCTGTGTCTGACGCTGATGGCGCTTCACCATGTTGATGCCACGGACGACCGCACGGTCTTCCTTCGGCATAACCTGGAGAACTTCACCGGTACGGCCCTTGTCCTTGCCGGCGAGGATGACGACGTTGTCGCCCTTCTTGATCTTCTGCATGGGTCCCGCTCCTTACAGTACTTCTGGAGCCAGCGAGATGATCTTCATATGGTTCTTGGCGCGAAGTTCGCGCGGAACCGGTCCGAAGATACGGGTGCCGATCGGCTCTTTCTTGTTGTCGATGAGAACCGCTGCGTTGTTGTCGAAGCGGATGACGCTGCCGTCGGCGCGACGGATGTCTTTAGCGGTACGCACAACAACCGCCTTCATCACGTCACCCTTCTTCACGCGGCCACGCGGAATAGCTTCCTTGATCGAAACGACGATAATGTCGCCGACCGAAGCGTACTTACGCTTGGAGCCGCCCAGCACCTTGATGCACATGACACGACGTGCGCCGGAATTATCCGCCACGTCGAGGTTTGTTTGCATCTGAATCATGTCAGGTCGCCTTTTTCTAATGACCGGAGCACCTCACACAGAAGCGCGAGGAGCCGGCTATGAACAGATTTTCAGTGTGCGCGGGATGGGTCTTGCCAAGGTGGTTTCCCTGAAAGGGACCTTCCGTGCGCTCAAAGCAAAAGAACGCCCGTTTCCGAGCGTTCTACGCCAGTGGCGTGCTTCTTACAGGATTCTCCGCCAGAAGCAATAGCCTGGCGGAAATTCCTGATCTTCTTAAGCCTGGGCAGCAATAACCGTCCAGGTCTTGTCCTTGGAGATCGGTGCGCATTCCTCGATGGAAACGATATCACCTACCTTGTACTGGTTGTTTTCGTCATGCGCCTTGTACTTCTTGGACCGGCGAACGGTCTTCTGAAGCAGCGGGTGAGCGAAACGGCGCTCGACGCGGACAACAACGGTCTTCTCGTTCTTGTCGGAAACGACAACGCCCTGCAGAATGCGTTTTGGCATATTATTTTTCCTTAGGCCTTGGCTTCTGCCGCCTTCTGGCGGGCAATGGTTTTCACGCGAGCGATGTCCTTGCGAACTTCGGTGATGCGCGAGGACTTTTCGAGCTGGCCGGTGGCCTTCTGGAAGCGCAGGTTGAACTGCTCCTTCTTGAGGTCCGCAAGCTTGTCCTTGAGCTGATCGGCGCTGAGGCCGCGTACGTCTTCGGCTTTCATCGTGCCTTCTCCTTACTCTGCGATGCGCTGAACGAAGCGCGTCGTGACCGAGAGCTTGGCAGAACCGAGGCGAAGTGCCTCGCGCGCGATTTCTTCCGAAACGCCGTCGATCTCGAACATGATACGACCAGGCTTGACCTTGCAAGCCCAGTATTCAACCGAACCCTTACCCTTACCCATACGGACTTCCGTAGGCTTTGCAGTAACCGGGACGTCAGGGAAGACGCGGATCCATACTCGACCCGCGCGCTTCATGTAACGGGTGATCGCGCGGCGAGCCGCTTCGATCTCGCGAGCGTTCACACGGTTCGGTTCCTGAGCCTTCAGGCCGAACTCACCGAATGCCAGGTCAAAGCCGCCTTTTGCGACGCCCTTGATGCGGCCCTTGAACTGCTTGCGATACTTGGTACGCTTTGGCTGCAACATTTTCTTACTTCTCCGAGCTTATCTTTCGCCAGCGATAATCAAGCGTTTTCGCGTTCGCGGCGACGATCGCCACGATCACGGTCACGGCTTGCCGGACCCTGCGCATCGCCTTCCAGCGCGCGACGTTCGGAAGCCATCGGATCGTGCTCAAGGATTTCGCCCTTGAAGATCCAGACCTTGATGCCGCAAATACCGAATGCGGTTTCGGCTTCAGCCGTACCGTAGTCGATGTCTGCGCGCAGCGTGTGCAACGGAACGCGGCCTTCGCGGTACCATTCGGTACGAGCGATTTCCGCGCCGCCAAGACGGCCGGCGCAAGTGATCTTGATGCCTTCGGCGCCAAGACGCATTGCGGACTGAACAGCGCGCTTCATCGCACGGCGGAAAGCCACGCGGCGTTCGAGCTGCTGAGCGATCGACTGGGCAACCAGCGTCGCGTCAACTTCCGGCTTGCGCACTTCAACGATGTTGAGGTGCGTTTCGGAGTTGGTCATCGTTGCAATCTTCTTGCGAAGCTTCTCGATGTCCGCGCCCTTCTTGCCGATGATCAGGCCCGGGCGAGCCGAGTGGATCGTGACGCGGCACTTCTTGTGCGGACGCTCGATGACCACCTTGGCGATACCGGCCTGCTTCAGTTCCTGCATGAGATATGCACGGATCTTGAGGTCTTCGTGAAGCAGCTGGCCGTATTCGGCGTTGTCGGCGAACCAACGGCTGTCCCAGGTGCGGTTAATGCCGAGGCGGAAACCGATCGGATTAATTTTCTGGCCCATTATGCGGCCTCCCCTTTTTCCTCGACTTCGCGGACGACGATCGTCAGATGCGCGAACGGCTTTTCGATGCGCGATGCGCGGCCGCGACCACGAGCGTGGAAACGCTTCATGGTGATCGACTTGCCGACGTAAGCTTCCGCTACGATCAGGCTGTCGACGTCGAGGTCATGGTTGTTTTCAGCGTTGGCGATAGCAGACTCGAGGGTCTTCTTCACCGTGCCGGAGATGCGCTTGCGCGAGAACTCGAGTTCTGCGAGAGCGCGTTCCACCTTCTTGCCGCGGATCATGGCGGCAACCAGGTTCAGCTTCTGCGGGCTGACGCGAAGCGTACGGGCGATTGCCTGTGCTTCGTTGTCCTTCAGCCGGCGTTCGGTCTTTGCCTTGGCCATGATTACTTCCTCTTCGCTTTCTTGTCCGCGCCGTGACCGTAATAGGTCCGGGTGGGAGCGAATTCACCGAACTTGTGACCGACCATGTCTTCGTTGACATTAACCGGGATGTGCTTCGAGCCATTGTAGACGCCGAAGGTCAGACCGACGAACTGCGGCAAGATCGTGGAGCGACGGCTCCACATCTTGATCACTTCGTTGCGGCCGCCTTCACGTACCTTCTCAGCCTTGGCGAGAAGATAGCCGTCAACAAACGGACCTTTCCATACTGAACGAGCCATTGAACGACTTCCTCTCTTACTTCTTCACGTGGCGCGAGCGCATGATGAACTTGTCCGTGGACTTGTTCGAACGTGTGCGCTTGCCCTTGGTGGGCTTGCCCCAAGGCGAAACCGGATGACGGCCACCCGAGGTACGGCCTTCACCACCACCGTGCGGGTGGTCGACCGGGTTCATGACAACGCCGCGGTTATGCGGACGCTTGCCGCGCCATACGGTGCGGCCAGCCTTGCCATCGTTGATGTTGCCGTGATCCGGGTTGGAAACGGCGCCAACGGAGGCGAGGCACGAACCCGGGACGAGGCGCTGCTCGCCAGAGTTCAGACGAAGGATAGCCATGCCGGCATCGCGGCCGACGAGCTGTACGTAGGTGCCTGCAGAGCGGGCGATCTGACCGCCCTTGCCCGGCTTCATTTCGACGTTATGAACGATCGAACCAACCGGAATGTACTGCAGGGGCATGGTGTTGCCCGGCTTTACGTCGACAGCCTTCGAGGAAGCGATGACCTTGTCGCCGGCAGCAAGGCGCTGCGGAGCGATGATGTAGGCCTGTTCGCCGTCCGTGTAGGTGACGAGCGCGATGAACGCCGAACGGTTCGGGTCGTATTCCAGACGTTCGACCGTGCCTTCAACGTCGAACTTGCGACGCTTGAAGTCGACCAGACGATAGGTACGCTTGTGACCGCCGCCGATGAAGCGGGCAGTGATGCGGCCGTTGTTGTTACGACCACCGCTCTTGGAAAGACCCTCGGTAAGTGCCTTGACAGGCTTACCCTTCCACAGGCCCGAGCGGTCGACGATGACCAGCTGACGCTGGCTCGGGGTCGTCGGATTATAGCTTTTAAGTGCCATTTTTCTTTACCTCAGAGACCGGTGGTGATGTCGATCGTCTGACCTTCGGCCAGGGTGACAACAGCCTTCTTGACGTCCTTCTGCTTGCCGATGAAGCCCTTGAAGCGCTTCGTCTTGCCCAAACGGACCAGCGTATTGACGTCAGTGACCTTCACACCGAAGAGAGCTTCTACGGCAGCCTTGATTTCAGGCTTCGAAGCAGTCTTGGCGACGTTGAAGACGACCTTGTTCTGTTCAGACAGCAGGGTCGACTTTTCGGTGATCGAGGGAGATACGATCACATCATAGTGGCGAATGTCGGTCACTTGAAACGCTCCTCGAGGGCTTCAACCGCAGCCTTGGAAAGCACGAGCTTGCCGCGACGCAGGATGTCGTAAACATTGATGCCCTGAACCGGCAGAACATCGATGTTCGGGATGTTCTGGGCTGCGAGCTTGAAGTTGCTGTCGAGCTCGGCACCACCGATAACCAGGGCATTGGTCAGGCCGAGCGACGCGAACGTGCCGACGAGAGCCTTGGTCTTTGCTTCGGTCGCAACCAGGTCGTCGATGACGATCAGGTCTTCAGACTTCAGCTTGGCAGAAAGCGCGTGACGCAGAGCCAGAGCGCGAACCTTCTTCGGCAGATCGAAGGCGTGGCTGCGGGAAACCGGGCCATGAGCCTTACCACCACCGCGGAACTGCGGAGCGCGAGCCGAATGGTGACGAGCGCGGCCCGTACCCTTCTGCTTGAACATCTTGGCGCCGGTGCGCGAAACTTCTGCGCGCGTCAGCGTCTGGTGCGTGCCCTGCTGCTTCTTGGCGAGCTGGTAACGAACCATACGGGCGAGGATATCCTCGCGAGGATCGAGGCCGAAGATCGCATCGGACAGGGAGACCTTGCCGGCGTCTTTTCCCTCGAGGGTCTTGACGTTGAATTCCATGATAATGGCTCCCTTACTTCGCAGCCGACTTGACGGCGTCGCGAACAACGATCCAGGCGCCCTTGGAGCCGGGGACGGCACCCTTGACGAGGATCAGGCCGCGGCCTTCATCGGTGGAAACGACTTCGAGGTTCTGGGTGGTGATACGGGTCGAACCCATATGACCAGCCATACGCTTGCCCTTCCAGACCTTGCCCGGATCCTGGTTGTTACCAGTCGAACCGTGCGAACGGTGCGACACGGAAACACCGTGGGTAGCGCGCAGACCACCGAAGTTGTGGCGCTTCATGGCGCCGGCAAAGCCCTTACCGATCGAGGTACCGGTCACGTCGACCAGCTGACCGGCCGTGAAGTGATCAGCCTTCAGCTCGGTGCCGACTTCGATCAAATTGTCTTCAGATACGCGAAACTCAACGAGCTTCGACTTCGGCTCGACATTTGCGATGGCAAAGTTGCCACGCATAGCCTTGGAGGTGTTTTTCACCTTGGCAGCGCCTGCACCGAGCTGAAGAGCGACATAGCCGTTCTTCTCTTCTGTGCGATGGGCAACGACCTGGCAGTTGTCGAGACGCAATACGGTTACCGGGATATGCTCGCCGGCGTCGTTGTAGACGCGGGTCATCCCAATCTTCTGTGCAATTACACCTGAACGCATCGGTTCAATCCTTCCAACTCAGCTCTGATTTCTCAGAGCTTGATCTCAACATCGACGCCGGCGGCGAGGTCGAGCTTCATCAGCGCGTCCACCGTCTGCGGTGTCGGGTCAACGATATCGAGAAGGCGCTTATGAGTGCGCATCTCGAACTGCTCGCGGCTCTTCTTGTCGATGTGGGGGGACCGGTTAACCGTAAACTTCTCGATGCGGGTCGGAAGCGGAACGGGGCCCCGGACACTTGCTCCGGTGCGCTTCGCCGTCGACACGATCTCGCGCGTAGACGCGTCGAGAATACGGTGATCGAATGCCTTAAGGCGAATGCGGATATTTTGGCCGTTCATTCGACGTTATCCTTGTTTTCTGTTCTCCCGACGCCAAACGTAATGGCACGGGTTGTTCTTCTACCTAAGGCGGATCACCGGTTTCAAAGATCGAAGGAGACACCGCTTCCAGCAGGCATCCCATTCCAGTCTTCAGGCCCGAAGGCCCACCTTAAATTCTTGTGCAACTTCCTGAATCGCCAAAGCGAAGCAGGCGCAAATAGCGCTTGCGCGCCATTTGCAATGTTTTTGTGTCATAAGCAAGCCGCTAACCGCCACTTGCTTAAAAAAAGTTGAAGCGGGCGGCATCCGAAGATACCGCCCTGCCCCAAATTCATTACTCGATGATCGAAGCGACGATGCCGGCGCCGACGGTACGGCCGCCTTCGCGGATAGCGAAGCGCAGCTTTTCTTCCATCGCGATCGGAACGATCAGCTCAACAACAACCGTGACGTTGTCGCCCGGCATGACCATTTCCGTGCCTTCCGG